>JASBVL010000034.1 GCA_029961075.1 Sphaerobacter sp. | reverse complement strand
GCTGGCCGCACCGATCGGGGGCGGTCGGGTTCATCCGCACGATCGACCCGGTCGTCGCCATCGTCGACCTGTGGCTCCCGCGGCCCGATGACGGCTGGACGCTGCTCGACGAACTCCGGCGCACGCCCGAGACCGCGGGCCTGCCGGTGATCCTCACCACCACCCCGCCGCTCGACTTTCGCCAACCCGCCGTCCCCCGCCCGCTGGACAACTGCGAGCTGCTGACCAAGCCCTTCGATCTGGACGATCTGCTGGCGGCCGTGCAGCGCGCGGGCCCCCTCCCCCGCGTCCGCGAGGGCCTGTTCTGCGCCCTCTGCGCCTAGCCCGGCGCGTCGCGGCGGCGGGGCGCCGTCGTCAGCGGAAGAGGAGCACGAGGATCGTGCCGGCGCAGAGGTAGGCGCCGTAGGGGATGTAGTCGCGCCGGCCGCGGCGCCCCAGCGCCAGGAGCAGCAGCCCGCCGCCCGCCGCCAGCAGCATCCCGAGGAACAGCGCGGGCGCCACCCGACCGACCCCGGTCATGGCGCCGATCAGCACCGCCAGCAGGATGTCGCCGAGACCGAGCGCGTGCTGCCGGTAGATCAGCACCGCCAGCCCGAACAGGAGGGCGAAGAAGATCCCCGCGCCCACGGCCGCGACGCCGGCAGACAACAGCATCTGCGGTGAGTGGATCGCCGCGGCGAGCGCGGCGACGACGAGCCCCGGCACGATGGTCGCCGTGTAGATCAGGTGGTGCCGCCAGTCGATCCGCAGGATCACCAGGAGGAGCAGGCTGAAGAGCGCGGCGGTCACCCCCCGGTAGGTCATCCCCTGGAGCAGCAGCGCCGCCACCACGATCGCCGCTCCGCTGACCTCGGTCGCCAGCTTGGCCCACGACGGGGGCGCGCCGCAGGCCCGGCAGGCCCGCCGCCGAAACGGCACCAGCGCGCCCACCCCAAGCGGCGCCCCGCAGCCGGTGCAGATGGGCGTTCCCAGCGGCTCCCGGTCGGCGGGCAGGCGCTCGGCGACCGCGTGGACCAGCGCCCCCGCCACGGCCCCAACGCCGCCGCCCACCAGCACGGTCGCCGCGATTGTCCCCACGTCCGTCGCCATCGCTCCGCTGCGGCCTTCCCGACCGGGATCGAGCCCTGCCGCCAGCAGCGTACCAGGCGGCGGCGATCCATCGTCTGGGAGCAAAGTCACACTTTGGGGGGATTGGCCCGCACCGCGGCCGGAAGGTCGGCGCCGCGCACCTGGGGGAGCAGCGGTGCGCGGTCAGGCGTGCTGCGTGCTCCGCGCTGCGTGTCCCGTGTTGCGTCGTGAGTACTGCGTGCCGATCGGGCCGGGGTGCATGGTGCGCACCCCTCGCCGCGCCCGCGTGGGTACCCGTCCGCGCCCACCCGGGGCAAGGGGAGGTGTTCCAGCCGGCTTCAGCCGGCTTTGTTCGTCAGCCCGGGGCTTTCAGCCCCGGGCCCTCCCCCTCACCCCCAACCCCTCTCCCAATCCTGGGAGAGGGGAGCAGCATGGCACGCGCAATATGGACGAAACACGCATTGCGCAATCCGGGATAGGCACCACGCAATACGCACTATCCCCCGCGCCCCGCCTCACGCCCGGCCATCGCGCGCCGCGATCGCCGCCGCGCGCATGACCTCCACCGGCGGCTCCTGCCCGGTCCAGAGCCGGAACGCCGCGACCCCCTGCTGGACCAGCATCTCCAGCCCGTCCTGCGTCTCCAGGCCCAGCCGCCGCGCCGCCTGGAGCAGCGGCGTGTCGCGGTAGGTGAGGTCGTAGACCAGGGCCTCCCGCGGCAGCGTCTCCAGCATCGCCGGGGGGAGCGGCAGCGCATCGCCCTCCCAGCCGACCGCCGTCGCGTTGACCAGCAGCGTGGCGCCCTCGAGCCACTCGACCAGCGCCGCGTCGATCGGCCCGTACCAGATCGGCACCGGCGCCTGCAGCATCCCCACCATCGCCCGCGCGCGCTCGGGCGTGCGGTTGCCGACCGAGATCTGCCGGCAGCCGGCCGACAGCAGCGCGACGACCACCCCGCGCGCGGCGCCGCCCGCGCCCAGCACCACCGCGCGGGTCTGCGTCAGGTCGATCCCCCGCTGCTCCAGCGGCGCCAGGAACCCGGGGATGTCGGTGTTATCGCCCAGCAGTCGCCCGCCGCGGTTGACGATCGTGTTCACCGCCCGCGCGGCACGCGCGCGCTCCGTCGTGTCGTCGACCAGGTCGAAGGCGACCCCCTTGTGCGGCAGCGTGACGCTTGCCCCGAGGTAACCCGGCCGCCGCAGCCCGTCGATGCGCTCCGCCACCTCCGACTCCGGCGTCGGCCAGAGCTCAAAGCGCGCGTCGAGCCCGAGTGTGTCGAAGGCCGCCTGATGGATCGCGGGCGAGAGACTGTGCTCGACCGGGTAGCCAATCAGCCCGACCCGCTGGGTCACCCCGAACTCCTCTCCAGTCACACCGGCGCGCGCCCACCCGCGCGCCGGGCGATCCGGCCACGCTGCCCGCCACTACGGCTGCGTGTACTGCTGGATATTGGCATTGTGCTCGTCGAGCGTCCGGGCGAAGGCGTGGGTGCCGCTCCCGTCACCCTTGGCCACGAAGTACAGGTAGTCGGTCTGCGCCGGCTGCAGCGCCGCCTCGATCGCCGCCAACCCCGGGTTGCAGATCGGGCCGGGCGGGATATCGGGGTGCGTGTAGGTGTTGTACGGGCTGTCCGCCGCCTCGTTGTTCGGGTCCGTGACCGTCGGCCACCAGTTCCCGGGCTGCCCCAGCGCGTACTGGACGGTCGGATCCGCCTGGAGCGGCATCCCCGCCCGCAGGCGATTGTAGTAGACCGAGGCGATGAGCGGCCGCTCCTCCGGCACCACCGCCTCCCGCTCGATGATCGAGGCGATCACCATCACCTGGTGGAAGTTGTAGCCCAGCGCCTGCGCCCGGGCGCGCAGCTCGGCGGGCACCCTGGTGTCGAACGTGTCCAGCAGCGTGTTGATCACGTCCTCCGGGGTCGCGTCGGCGCGGAACTCGTACGTATCCGGGAAGAGGTATCCTTCAAGTGACGCGCCGCTGGGGCGACTGCCCAGGAACTCGCGGTCCCAGGTGCCGCTGCGGATGGCGTCCAGGAACTGCTCGGGGGTCGAGATCAGCCCGACCTCCACCAGCTTGTCAGCGTACTCCTCGGCGCGCCATCCTTCTTGAAAGCGGACCTGCACGACCTCCACGCCCTCGGCGGTCGTCAGCGTGTTGATGATCTCGTTGACCGTCATGCCTTTGCGCAGCTCGAAGCGCCCAGCTTTCAGTTGGGAGTCCCGGTTCGTAAGCCGCATCCGCAGCTTGAAGTAGGTCGCCGAGCGGATCAGGTCGGCCTCGTGCAGCCGCGCGGCCACGCTGTCGACCGACTCGCTCTCCTCCACCACGAAGGTGATCGGCTCGCCCGACGCATTCGCGCTGGCGACGCTGAGGTAGTGCGAGAGCGCCCGCTGCGCGGTCACGACGATCGCGGCGGCCAGCGCCAGCACGGCGACGACCTTGAGCGCCTGGATCATCAGTCTGAGCAAACCGGGCTCCTCCGCTGGCTTTGCCCACACGTACCGGGGCGAACACCGAACGAGGGTCTCATGATTCTAGCAACCGCCACGAAGACCGAGCAACAGCGGCGCCGACCGCCCCTGGTGGCCATCGTCGGCCCCACCGCGGTCGGCAAGACCGCGACCGCCATCCGCCTCGCGCGCGACCTCGACGGCGAGGTCGTCTCGGCCGACTCTCGCTATCTCTACCGCGGGATGGACATCGGCACGGCCAAGCCGTCGCCGGCGCAGATGCGTGGCGTCCCCCACCACCTCATCGACATCCTGGAGCCGTGGCAGGACTACTCGCTCGCGCTCTATCAGCGCGACGCCTACCGGGCCATCGCCGATATTGCCGCGCGCGGGCGCCTGCCGATCCTCGCCGGCGGCACCCCCCTCTACGTGAACGCCGTCCTCGAGGGCTGGCGCATCCCCGAGGTCCCGCCGGACCCGGCGTTCCGCGCCGCGATGGCGCAGCTCGCCCGCGAGCAGGGCCCGGAGGCGCTCCACCGCCGCCTCCAGGCGGTGGATCCCGCGGCCGCCGCCCGGATCCCGGCCACGAACGTCCGGCGCGTCATCCGCGCGCTCGAGATCCACCATCACACCGGGCAGCGCATGACCGACCTGGAGGGGAAGTCGCCGCCGCCGTACCGCATCCTCATCCTCGGTCTCGCGCTGCCGCGCGACGAGCTCTTCCGGCGGATCGACGAGCGGGTCGACGAGCAGATCGCCGCCGGCCTGGTGGAGGAGGTGCGCCGGCTGCTCGCGGCCGGCGTCCCGCCCGACGCCCCCGCCATGTCCGCCATCGGCTACGCCGAGCTGGTGCCCTACCTACAGGGCACGACGACCCTGCCCGAGGCCATCGAGCGCATCCGCTTCAACACCCACCGCTACGCCCGGCACCAGCTCACCTGGCTGCGCCGCATGCGCGGCGTCCACTGGTTCGACCCGCGGCAGCCGGATGCCTACGCCGCCATGCTGGAACGCTGCCGCGCATTCCTGGCGACCGATGAAACCACGGCGGGAGCTGCTGGCGTAGATCAAGACGGTCCGCGGTGACCACGGTGTCACCGGGCCCGTGAGGAGGAGGGGCGAGGCGGTCACGACGACCGCCTCTCTCCATATTCTTATCCTCTTAAGGTTCTTAAGTCCTGCGCGTCGACGGGCCGGACGCGCGTGGAAGCCCGCCCACCGTACCCCACCGTAGGGACTTCGGTACCGCCTCGCCCACGAGACCTTGTCACCCCCACCCGTCGCAAATACACTCAGACGTTTTGAAATCTGGTGGTGGGCACGGCCTGAGCGGGAAGGGTGGTTCACAACCCCTATGGCGGAACGAGTGCAGATCAGGGTGAATGGGCGGCAGCACGCGGTCCAGGCGGCCCCGGACACGCCGCTCCTCTACGTGTTGCGCAACGAACTGCAGCTCAACGGCCCGAAGTTCGGCTGCGGCCTCTCACAGTGCGGCGCCTGCACCGTGCATCTGAACGGCAAGCCGATCCGCTCCTGCGTCACGCCCGTCTCGCAGGCGGCCGGCGGTGAGATCACCACGCTCGAGGGGCTGGGCGGCGACGGGAAGCTCCATCCGCTCCAGCAGGCTTTCCTCGATGAGCAGGCCGGGCAGTGCGGCTACTGCCTCAGCGGGATGATCATGACCGCGGCGGCCCTCCTCACGGAGAACCCCCGCCCATCGGATGACGAGATCCGCCAGGCGCTCGCCGGCAACCTCTGCCGGTGCGGCAGTCATCTCCGGATTCTCCGCGCGGTCAAGCGGGCCGCCGAGGCGATGGCCTGAGCAGCGAGAAAGGGTTGGACATGGCAGAACGCGTGACGCCCGTGATGGAGCGGGCACTCTCGCGGCGTCGGCTGCTGAAGAGCGCAGGGGCGCTCGTCATCAGCTTCAGCCTCGCCGCCTGCTCGCGCGGCGAGAAGCAGACCGCACCCCCCGCGGGCTCGCCGGCCGCCAAGGCTCCGGCCAGCCCGACCCCCGCGAGCGCGGTGGTGGCCACGCCGACCCCGTGGATCCCCACGAACGCGGTCCGGTCTGCCATCGACGACAAGTCGCTCGACGGGTGGCTCGCCATCGCACCCGACGGGACGGTGACCGTCTACTGCGGCAAGGTCGAGCTCGGCACCGGGGTGCGGACCGCGCTGGCGCAGATCGTCGCCGAGGAGCTGTCCGTCCCGTTCGAGCGGGTCGAGATGGTCATGGGCGATACCGCCGCGACGCCCGATCAGGGCTACACCGCCGGGAGCAAGACGCTCCAGGTCGCCGGGCCGGTCCTGCAGCGGGCCGCCGCGCAGGCGTACGCGCTGCTGCTCGATCTGGCGGCCGAGCGGCTCGGCGCGCCGAAGGACCAGCTGGTTGCCGAGGACGGCGTCATCCGCGTTGCCGGCAACGACGCGGCCAAGGTCAGCTATGGGGAGCTGATCGGCGGCAAGCAGTTCCAGCAGGCGCTCCGTGAGGACGTCACGGTCAAGCCGGCCGATCAGCACCGGGTGGTCGGCCAGTCGATCCCGCGGGTCGACCTCCCCGGCAAGATCACCGGCAAGCCGAGCTACGTCCAGGATCTGCGACTGCCCGGCATGCTGCACGGCCGCGTGATCCGGCCGGCGGCGATCGGCGCGCGCTTGCTCGAGGTCGACGAGAGCTCCGTTAAGGATATCCCCACCCTGGTCAAGGTGGTGCGCAACGGGAACTTCCTTGGCGTGGTCGCCGAGCGAGAAGAGGACGCCATCAAGGCCGCGAAGCAGTTGAAGGCTACCTGGGAGCAGGTCGAGAACCTGCCGGCGATGGAGGCGCTCCGCGACTTCATCCTGAGCCAGCCGATCGCGCAGGACAAGGAGGTCGCCCGGCAGGGGGATGTCGAGGCGGCCCTGGCCGGTGCCGCCGTCCGGCTCGAGGCGACCTACCAGGTGCCGTACCAGATGCACGGCTCGATCGGCCCCTCCTGCGCCGTGGCGGATGTCCGGGACGGCGAGGCGACGGTGTACTCCAGCACGCAGGGCGTCTACCCGCTGCGCGGGGCGCTGGCGCAGCTCCTCGGCCTGCCCGAGGAGAAGGTCCGGGTCATCCACGTCGAGGGGGCCGGCTGCTACGGCCACAACGGGTTCGACGACGTGGCGGCTGACGCGGCGCTGCTGTCGCAGGCGGTCGGCAAGCCGGTGCGCGTCCAGTGGATGCGCCACGACGAGCATGGCTGGGAGCCAAAGGGCCCGGCGATGGTGATCCAGGTCAGCGGCGGGCTCGACGGGCAGGGCAACGTGGTGGCCTGGGACTATGCGGTCTGGACGCCGACCCACTCCACCCGGCCCGGGAAGCAGGCGGGCAACCTGCTCGCCGGGCAACTGGTCGACCCACCGGCGCCGCCGGCCAAGAACTCGAACACCGGCGGCGACCGCAACGCGAACCATAACTACGCCTTCCCCAACAACCGGATCATTGCCCACTGGCTCGCGAGCTCGCCCCTGCGGCAGTCCGCGCTGCGGAGCCTGGGGGCCTTCGCCAACGTCAACGCCGTCGAGGGCTTCATGGACGAGCTGGCCGCGGCGGCCAAGATCGACCCGGTGGCGTTCCGCCTCAAGTACCTCACCGACCCGCGCGCGATCGACGTCCTCAAGGCGGCCGCCGAGAAGGCCGGCTGGGAGTCGCGGCCCTCGCCGAACCCGGCGAACGGCAGCGGCGATGTCGTCCGGGGGCGGGGCGTCGCCTATGCCCAGTACGAGGGCGAGTACGCCTACGTCGCCGCGGTGGCCGAGGTCGAGGTCAATCGCCAGTCCGGTGAGATCCGCGTGCCGCGCGTCGTCGTCGCGCACGACTGCGGCATCATCGTCAACCCGGACGGGCTGAAGAATCAAATCGAGGGCAACGTCATCCAGGGCGTGAGCCGGATGCTGAAGGAGCGTGTCACCTTCGACCGGGCACGGGTCACCAGCCTCGACTGGTCCTCCTACCCGATCCTGACGTTCCCCGAGGTGCCCGAGGTCGAGATCGTGCTGATCGACCGGCCGGACCAGTCGCCGCTCGGCGCCGGCGAGCCGGCGATCAGCCCGGTGGGGGCGTCCATCGCCAATGCCTTCTTCGACGCCACCGGCGTCCGGCTGCGCGAGATCCCCTTCACCCCCGACCGGGTCAAGGCCGCGCTCGCCTGAGGCCGGTTGCGGATCCTGTGCCCCGCCGGGCCGGGCACGGTACGCGCCCGCCCGGCGGGCACTCCCCGCTGCCGGGGTGAGGCCGGCGTGGGTGGGCCGCGCGGCCACCCACGCCCGGCTCGTCGCCATCTCCCCCCGGCTGGGCCAGGCTCCGCCGCACCACGCAGCAGCGCCCGGACGGCTCCCACAGCGCGGCCAAGCGCCGCCGCCCCGATCACCGGCAGGGCGGTTCCTCGCCGGAAATGAAACCAATCTGACCGCAGGGGCCGTAGATTAAGTCGTCGTGAGGCCGAACGACCTCACCGCGCACGTGAGGAGGAGGCCAGCGGGGCGGGGGTGTCCACCGCCCCGCTGGCCTGTCTGGCCCGCGTCATTGATTCCCCGCTCCGCCCCGCTGGCGCCCGCCCAGAATCTCCCGTACAATCGAGATCCCGTGGGCCGACCCGCACCGCGCGGGCGCCCGCCGCCGCAGCCCATCCCCCACCGCACCACGCAGCAGGGCCCACCGGTGTGGGGACGCGCTGCACCAGGATCGGTGTCCGGCTTCGGGTTGGAGGAGAAAGGAGACGCTCCGTGGTCATCGGGGGCCGTCCCGCGGCGCGGCACGTGCCGCGCGTGCTGGCGCTGCTGCTGAGCGCGCTCACGCTGGCTGCCTGCGTGGGTGGGCCGACCAAGAACCCACAGGATCCCATCGTCACGCCGGGGCCCGGCAACTCGTTCACCATCACCATCACCGACGACGCCATCACCCCCGACAACCTGTCGGCCGCCATGGGCCCGATCACCCTCCAGGTCACGAATAACGGCAGCCGGGTCCACAACCTGGCCTACGACCTGAACGGCGTCCACTACGAGTCTCCCGACATCCAGCCCGGCCAGACCATCACCTGGGTCATCGAGGGGCATACTCCCAGCCCGACCTCCCTCTACTCCTCGATCGGCAACGACCGGGAGAAGGGGCTGGAAGCCAACGTCTGGATCGCCACCGGCGAGTTGCCCCTCACCGTGGGGCACTGAGCCGGCGTCTGCGCCAGCGCCGGGGAGGGGCATCCCCGGCGCTGGCGATCGCTCCCGCCCTCGTCGGCCGCGGCGCTACCCCGCGGCCTCCTCCGACGCGAACGCCAGCGCCACGATCTCCCCGGGACTGAACACGCCCATGAGCAACTCGGCCGCTTCACGCTTCGCGGCTGGCCCGCAGTCGGCCCGAAAAAAGACCTGCTCGCCGAAGCTGCCGATGTCGCCCACCGCCCAGCTATAGCGGTAGTAGGCGAGCGCGACGGGGTCCACCGCCGTCGCGCCGTAGCCCTCGAAGAAGCGCGCCTCGTCCTGCGGGCCCACTAGCGTGCTGCTGATGCCGCCGACCACGAACATCAGGTCGCGCTCCCGCGGCGCGAGCAGCGTCTCATCCCAGTCCACGAACCACACCTGCCCCGCGGTATCCACCAGCACGTTCGCCGTGTGGATGTCGGCGTGGCAGAGCACCTGCGCCGGTGCGGCGTCCGCGAGGCGCCGGCCCAGGGCTTCCGCCCGGTCCACCAGCGTGCGGATCTCCCCGCGCCGCTGCCGCCAGAAGTCCGCCAGCAGCCGCTCCGTGGGATCATCGAAGGTGCGCGTGCCGATGTGGACATCCAGCCGCCGGACCATGGCGGCCCACTCGGGCAGGAAGGCGTCACGCCGCAGGACCCGCGCGAGATCTGGCGTGATCGCCGTGTCGTGGACCTGGCGCAGCAGCGCACCGTAGGCGACCCACTGCTCCGCCGTCATGCCGCAATCGCGGGCCGCCGTGCCCGCGACGAAGGGGTACAGGATCAGGACCGCGTTGCCCGCGTCCGTCCAGAGTTCTCCCGTCCTGGTCGGCAGCGGGGCGACCACGCGCGCGACGCCGTGGTCGCGGAGGTAGCGCGGGACCAGCAGCCCGGCCTCGTTGGCCAGGCTGAGGCGGGCTTTCAGAAAGTAGGTCGCGCCATCGGCCGCGCGCACGCGGTAGACCCACGCCGAGGCGTCGTACCCCAGCGGGAGAAAGGTCACCTCGGTGGCGGCCAGCCCGTACCGGTCGCGCAGGCAGGCGCGCAGCGTCTCGTCGGCAAGCGTGACCGGCGGTTCCCGCATGAGGTGCTTCCTCTCCGCACGCCGGCCTCGGCCGGCCCACTCGATCACCCGCGCCGCAGGCGGCGGCGCCACCTGGCGCCCCGGTCGCGGGCTAGTGCGGCAGCCGCACCCGCAAGCGTCCGGGGTCGCCCGCCGCCGGGTCGCCGGCGTCGTAGGCCGCGCGCTCCTCGGCCAGTTGCGCCAGCCCGTCCCGCGCCAGCCCGGCCACCACCTCGTAGAGCCAGGGGAGCCATGCCGGGCTGAAATCGTCGCGCACCTGGGGACCGAGCGTCAACAGGTCGACGGCCGCGCCTGCCGGCAGGCGCCGCAGCGCCGCGATGACCCGGCCGCGGTAGTAGCGCGACGAGCCGACGAACGGCTCCTCCCGGCGCGCCGCCGCCCCCGGTGCCGCGGCGAGCGCCGCCTGGATCGCCGGGTAGGCCCGGCAGTGCGACCGGAGCGGGCAGACGACGCAGGCAGGCTTGCGCGCGGTGCAGTGGACCGCGCCGAACTCCATCAACCCCTGGTTCCAGTCGTAGCCTTCGCCGGGCGGCACCAGGCGATCGGCCAGTGCCTGGATCGCGCGCGGGGTGGCCTGGGGCACGGGCAGCTCCGGCCCGATGAACAGGCGGTGCAGCACCCGCCGGATGTTCGTGTCGACGATGCCGACATCCTGCTCGTAGGCGAAGCAGGCGATCGCGCCGGCCGTATAGCGGCCGATCCCCGGCAGCGCCAGCAGCGCGTTCAGGTCACGCGGCAACTCCCCGCCGTGGCGCTCGACCACGGCCTGCGCCGTCCGCTGGAGATTGACGGCGCGCCGGTTGTACCCCAGCCCCGCCCAGGCGCGGATCACCTCGGCCGTCGGGGCCGCCGCCAGCGCCGCGATGGTGGGGAAGCGCGCCAGGAACGCGTGGTACTTGGGGATCACGCGGTCGACCTGCGTCTGCTGGAGCATCACCTCGGCGACGAGGATGTGGTAGGGGTTGCGCGTCCGGCGCCAGGGGAGGTCGCGCCGGTGCGCGCGATACCAGGCCAGGAGCCGGCGCTGGAGATCCGCCAGCTCCGTTTCATCCATGGGGTGGACGGGATCGTGGCCCGCCGCGGCGGTCGTCGCGTTCATCGCTGCATGCTCCCAAGCGACCGGGAAACCCGCCTGGGGACAAGAACAACGGGGGTGTGGAACACCCCCGTCGTGAGCGGATGTGTGCGGACTCGTGCCGGGCTGCGCGGCCATCTAGTCCGCGCCACCGGCGCCCTCGCGCTGCCGCTTGGCGAGCGCCGCAACCTTCATCGGCAACCCGAAGAGGTTGATAAAGCCCCTGGCATCGGCCTGATTATACACCTCGTCGGCGCCGAAGGTGGCAAAGCCCTCGTGGTACAGGCTGTAGGGCGACTTGCGCCCGGTCGGGATGATGTTCCCCTTGTACAGCTTCACGCGCACCTCGCCCGTCACCGTGCGCTGCGTCACGTCCACGAAGGCGTCCAGCGCCTCGCGCAGCGGCGTGAACCAGCGCCCGTCGTACACCAGCTCGGCGTACTTCTGCGCCACCAGATCCTTGTAGTGGAGCGTCTCCCGGTCGAGCGTGATCGACTCCAGCTCCTTGTGCGCGGTGGAGAGAATGGCGGCCCCCGGCTGCTCGTAGACCCCGTGGCTCTTCATGCCGACCAGGCGGTTCTCCACCAGGTCGATCCGGCCGACGCCGTGCTCGCCGCCGAGCTTGTTCAGCTCCGTCATCAGCTCGACCGGCCCCAGCCGCGCCCCGTCGAGGCTCACCGGGTACCCCTCTTCGAAGCCGATGACGATCTCGACCGGCTTGTCGGGCGCCGCCTCCGGGCTGACGCTGATCTGGAACATCGCCTCGTTCGGCGCCAGCCAGGGGTCCTCCAGCTCGCCCCCCTCGTGGCTCAGATGCCAGATGTTCTGGTCCCGGCTGTAGATGTTGGTCTTCGACTGGGACACCGGGATCCCACGCGCCATGGCGTACTCCAGCAGCTCCTCACGCCCGCCGAGGTCCCACTCCCGCCACGGCGCGATGACCTTCAGCTCCGGCGCCAGCGCCTGGAAGGTCAGCTCGAATCGGACCTGGTCGTTGCCCTTCCCGGTGCAGCCGTGGGCGACCGCGTCGGCGCCCTCGAGCCGCGCGATCTCCACCTGGTGCGACGCGATCAGCGGGCGGGCGAAGCTCGTCCCCAGCAGGTACTTCCGCTCGTAGACCGCGCCCGCGCGCAGGGTGGGGAAGGCGTACTTGGTGAGGAACTCCTCTTTGAGGTCCCGGACGTAGAGCTTCGAGGCCCCGCTGGCCAGCGCCTTGGCCTCCAGGCCCTCGAACGAGTCCCCTTGGCCGACGTCGGCGGTGAAGGCGATGACCTCGCAGCCGTAGTGCTCTTTGATCCAGGCGAGAATAACCGAGGTGTCGAGGCCGCCCGAGTAGGCGAGGACGACCTTCTTCACGGCCGGAGTGGTGGACATGCTGACACTGCTCCCCTAACACACGCGCGCCCCACGGCGCGCCCCGATACGCGCGAATGACCACTTGGCTACGCAGCGCACCTGGCGCGTCCGGGCAGTCGATGGAGCATGGTCTGCCAGCACCTCCCGTTGATGTCCTCCAGCCACGCCATGCGCGGCGTGCGGAGAGCGTAGCAGCCGGCCCAGGCCACGTCAAGCGCCGGTGCGGGGTGGGCTGCCCACCCCGCCCCGGTCCACCGCGGTGGACACTGCGACCGCCGGGCTGTCGATTTCCCCGCCCCCCGTTCGTCGTTATCGTGAGACCGGCGGGCGGCGCCGGTGCGACAATACGGGACGGCAAGTCCCGGAAGGAGTGAGTCACGTGAAGTACATGCTGATGCTCATGGACGACGCTGAGACGGTCACGACCGACGAGGAGAAGCTGGCGATCATCATCGATGCGCACGAGCGATTCACCGCGCGGCTGCGCGAGGCCGGTGCCTACGTCGCGGGTGAGGGGTTGAAGCCGACCACCTTCGCGACGACGATCCGCTTCACCGGCCCCACGCCGGTCGTGACCGACGGGCCGTTCGCGGAGACGAAGGAGTATCTGGGCGGCTTCTACGTCATCGACGTGCCGGACCTCGACGCGGCCATCGAGTGGGCCAAGCAGGTACCGTACATGGAGGGCGGCGCCATCGAGATTCGGCCGGTGATCGAAGGGTAGGACCGCGGGCGCGCTCCGTGGGCCGTCCACTGCCCTCGCCGTGTGTCCCGCTCGCGCAACCGGCCCCGCGCGCAGCCCGCGGGGCCGGCACCCCTGGGGGGTACGGCCGCTGGCTGAAGGCTGACGGTCACGGAGCGCGCATCCCGCATCCCGGGTGACGCATCACGCATGACGCATGCGGCGGTCGCCGAGGTCTTCCGGCGCGAGTCGGGCCGCATCCTCGCCACCTTGATCCGCCAGGTGGGCGATTTCGACCTGGCCGAGGAGGCGATGCAGGACGCGCTCACCCTCGCGCTCGAGCGCTGGCCGCGCGACGGCGTGCCCGCCAACCCGGCCGCCTGGATCACCACCGCCGCGCGGCGCAAGGCGATCGACCGCCTGCGCCGCGAGCGGGTCCAGGCGACCAAGTACGCGGCGCTGGCCCGGGAGGAGGCGGTGGCGGCGCGCGCTCGCGAGGAGGAGGTGGCGGCCCTGTTCGACGAGGCCCCGGACCCGGCCGTGCCCGACGACCGGCTGCGGCTGATCTTCACCTGCTGCCATCCGGCGCTGCGCGTCGAGGCCCAGGTGGCGCTGGCCCTGCGCACCCTCGGTGGCCTGACGACGTCCGAGATCGCGCGGGCCTTCCTCGTGCCCGAAGCCACCATGGCGCAGCGGCTGGTGCGGGCCAAGCGCAAGATCCGCGAGGCGCGAATCCCCTATCGCGTGCCGCCCGCCGAGGACCTGCCGGAGCGGCTGCACGCGGTCCTCAGCGTGCTCTACCTGATCTTCAACGAGGGCTACACGGCCACCGCGGGCGAGGCGCTCCTGCGCCGCTCGCTCTGCGCGAAGGCGATCCGGCTGGGCCGCATCCTGGCAGAACTGATGCCTGACGAGCCGGAGGTGCTCGGGTTGTTGGCACTGATGCTGCTGCATGACTCGCGCCGCGAGGCGCGGGTCGGTCCGGCGGGCGAGGTCGTCGTCCTCGAGGAGCAGGATCGCTCGCAGTGGGACCGGGCCGAGATCGACGAGGGGGTCAGCCTGCTGGAGCGGGCACTGCGGATGCGTCGCCCGGGGCCGTACCAGGTGCAGGCGGCCATCGCGGCGCTCCACGCCCAGGCCGCCACCCCCGCCGACACCGACTGGCGACAGATCGCCGCCCTCTACGGCGTGCTGGCACGCCTGGCGCCATCACCGGTGGTCGAGCTCAACCGCGCGGTCGCGGTGGCCCTGTCCGAGGGGTGCGAGATTGGGTTGCGGCTGCTGGACCGCCTGGCAGCCAGTCAACGGTTAGACGGCTATCACCACTACCACGCCGCTCGCGCCGACCTGCTGCGGCGGCTGGGACGGCGGCAGGAGGCCGCCGCAGCCTATCGCACCGCGCTCGAACTTGCGGCCAACGAAGCGGAACGAGCCTACCTGCAGCGGCGACTGGACGAGGTGGCGACCGGCTGAGCCTGTCGTCCCCGCTCCCGCCGCCGCTGCGAGGGAGACGCTGGGAAGGCAGGCATCATGACCGGCAACGGCCACGGGCGGACTGGGGGCCGGCGTCCGACCCATCGCCCGCGCAGCCTGCTCTACGCGCGGCCGGGTCGGCGCGGCCATCGCGCGCTCCCGCCCCACCTGCTGCGGCGCCTGCGGCGGCGACCTCCTGCCGCCACCGCCAACGCACTCCGGATCCTCGCCGCCTTCGCGCTGGCGGCCGTCGGCGTCCTGGTCGTCGTCCTCGGCAGCACCGCCGCCGCGGCCGCCGTCGCCTGGTCGACCATCACCCAGGACCTCCCGTCGGTGGAGGAGGCCAACGGCCTCCCCTTCGCCACCACCAAGATCTACGACCGGAATTGGGTCCTGCTCAATCAGCTCTCCGACCCGCAGACCGGCTGGCGCACCCCGGTCAGCTACCAGGAGATCCGGGACCACATCACCCAGCAGCAGAGCGACCCCAACGCGCCGCATCGCGCCTGGATCTTCGACGCCACGGTCGCTGCCGAAGACGCCACCTTCTGGAGCAACCCGGGCTTCGACCCCGTCGCCATCACGCGCAGCTTCGTGCTCAACCTCCAGGGGGGCCCGCCCTCCGGCGCCTCGACCATCACCCAGCAGCTCGTCCGCCTCCTCCACCCCGACACCATCGGCTTCGAGCGCAGCTACGTCCGGAAGATCCGCGAGGCGGTGGTGGCCTACCAGTACACGCGCCACTACAGCAAAGAGCAGATCCTGGAGATGTACCTCAACAACGTCTACTACGGGCAGCGCGCCTACGGCATCGACGCCGCCGCCGAGACCTACTTCAACAAGCACCCCTGGGAGCTGACGCTGGCCGAGGCGGCCCTGCTGGCCGGCCTGCCCCAGGCGCCGAGCCTCTACGACCCGGCCCAGAACTTCGAGCTGGCCAAGGCCCGCCAGCGCTACGTGCTCGAGCAGATGGTCGAGCAGGGCATGATCACGCAGGCGGAGGCCGACGCGGCCTACGCCGAGCCGCTCAACCTCCAGATCGACAACAACCGCAACCAGGTCTTGCGCGCACCGCACTTCGTCAACTTCGTGCGCTCCTACCTGGAGCAGAAGTTCGGGGCCGCGACCCTCTACCGGGGCGGGCTCGTCGTCCGCACCACCCTCGACCTCGGCCTGCAGGAGGCCGCCCAGCGCATCGTGAGCGAGCAGGTCGCGCGGCTGCGCCCGTGGGACGCCAACAACGGCGCGCTGGTCGCCATGCTGCCCTGGAGCGGCGAGATCGTCGCCATGGTCGGCAGCGCCGACTACTACAACGAATCCATCGACGGCCAGGTGAACGTCGCCGTCCAGTTCCGCCAGCCCGGCTCCTCGATCAAGCCGGTGACCTACCTGGCCGCCTTCGAGCGGGGCTGGAACCCCGGCACCATCATCTTCGACTACAACAAGCGCTGGCCATTGCCCGGGCAGCCCGGCAAGTACTACCAGCCGCAGAACTACACCGGCCAGCGCTACGGCGCCGTCTCCGTCCGCACCGCCCTGGCCAACTCGCTCAACACGCCCGCGGTGCAGACGCTCGCCTTCGTCGGCGTGCAGAACATGATCGACCTGGCGCACAAGATGGGCATCCAACGGGGTCTGTGGCGCGGCCCGAGCGTCTACGGCCTGGCGGTCACGCTCGGCGGCGGCGAGGTCACGCTGCTGGAGCACACCAACGTCTTCGCCACCCTGGCCAACAACGGCCGCTACGTGCCCTACACCCCACTGCTCGAGGTCACCGACCAGCACGGCACCGTGCTCTACCGCCTCGACCGGGCCAACGCGCTGGCGCAGGGCGCGCAGGTGGTCAAGGCCGAGCACGCCTACCAGATGACCGACATCCTGTCCGACAACCAGGCGCGGGCGCTGGTGTTCGGCACCCGTACCCCGCTGACGCTGCCCGAGCTGGGCAACCGGCCGGTCGCGGCCAAGACGGGGACGACCAACGACTGGAAAGACGGCTGGACCATGGGCTACACCACCGCCCTGGCGGTCGGCGTCTGGGTCGGGAACACGGATGGCCGGCCGACGCGGTACCTGGACGGCGTGCAGGGGGCGGCCCCGATCTGGCACGACTTCATGGTCGCGGCCCACACCGACCCCCGCTTCGCCCAGACGCTGCTCGGCCCCGACGGCCAGCCGGTGCCGCCCGAGTTCCCCCGCCCGCCCGGCATCTACGAGGGTCCCGTCTGCGCCGCGACCGGCAAGCAGCCCATCCCCGGCGTGCGCACCATCACGGAGGTGCTGGTTCGCGGCGAGGGGCCGACCCTCCCCTGCAACCGGACGACGCCCGAGGAGGCCGCCGATCTCCGCGCCGCGCTCGCCGACGCCGGTCGGAGCCGCAACTTCACCAGCCGCGGCCTTCAGAGCCTCTACGAGTACGCCGCCGCGGTCGGGCTGGGGCGGCGCGGGCCCTGACCCGCCCGGGCGCACGCCAAGGAACCCGCGCGCGAGCTCGTTCGTTCTAGCCCAGGGTGGGGTTCGGTCCCGGCCGGCCCTGCCCTGCCGCCTCCGCGCGCGGCGCGGAGCGCGGGCGAGCGACGCCCGACACTGACTGGATTCGGAGGTCCTGCGTGCGCACACCGAGGTTCACCCCCCGGATGGCACGCCTGCTCGCACTCCTCGTCGTCCTCAGCGCGCTGCCCCTCGCCCCGGCGCTCACCGCCACCGCCGCCACCGTAGAGCCCACCGGGCTCGTCGCCTACCTGGACCGCGCCAACAACCTGTGGGTCAGTCAGGACAGCGGCGAGGGGGCGATCCAGCTCACCACCGCCGGCGGCTACACCCGCTTCACCTGGTCGCCCGACGGCACCCGCCTGGCCGCCGTCGGCCCAGTCGGCGGCAGTGCCGGCGTCGCGCTGGTGGCCCCCACGCCCGGCTTCGGTGTGCGCGCGCTCCACACCGGGACCGCGCCAGCCTGGTCCCCAGATAGTCGCCGGGTGGCCATCATCGACGGCGGCACCGTCCACATCTACGATCGGGATGGCGGCTACCAGCGCAGCGTCCCCGTCGGGGCCGACGCCATCCGCTGGTCACCCGACGGCCGCCGCATCGGCTTCACCCGCTGGATCAGCGACCCCTACGGCACCGGCTGCCCGATCCGCGAGCTGGGCTGGATCGACGCCGACACCGGCGCCAGCGCCGGGGTGGCCCGCACCTTCGGCAAGTTCACCTGGGCCGGCGACGGCGCCCGCCTCCTCTTCGTCTCCGCCGACGACGGCACCGTCCGCGCCCACGACACGCGCACCGGCGCCGGGCAGCGCCTCTCCAGCCGCGCGGCCAACCCCTGCGGCGGGCCATTCTTCACCAGCAGCGACGGCGGCACCCTCTTCTTCCTCGACTACGGCGCGGGCGGCCGCGACCTCGTCGCCATCAACCTCGCGACGCTGCGCGAGCGCGTCTACCCCAACCTCCCCATCGCCTACCCGTCGCACACCCTGCCCGACAGCTACGTGTCGGTCGACCCGCTCGGTCGCTTCGTCGACGTCGTCCAGACTTACCCGACCACCATCACCCGCGTCGACCTCCAGTCCGGCGCGCGGCAGCACCTGCTCGTCAACGACTACCGCATGGTGCTCGGCTTCTCCCCCGACCATGACCGGGTCGCCCTGATCGCCACCCCCCACGGCCAGCCGTCCGTCACCTACGTGCGCGATCTCACCACCGGCGCCGAGACCGCCTTCACCGATGTCGGCTGGCTCGCCTGGCAGGGCTCGCCGATCACCACCTCCACCATCGACGCCTGGGCCCGCGTCTGGGACCGCGAGGATCGCCCGGTCGCGGCGGGCGCGGCCCAGCGGACCTGGATCTGGGGCCCGGCCCCCTTCGCCACCCGGCAGGAGGTGTACGACGAGGCGCCCGGCGGCCGCCGCGCCGTGCAGTACTACGACAAGAGCCGCATGGAGGTGACCAACCCGGGCGGCGACCAGAGCACCCGCTGGTACGTCACCAACGGCCTGCTGGTCCGCGAGCTCATCACCGGGCAGATGCAGGTCGGCGACGCCCGCTTCATCAACCGCACCCCGGCCGCCGTGCCGGTGGCCGGCGACCCGGACGACAGCCACGGCCCGACCTACGCGGCGCTGCAGGGCGTCCTCGCCGCCCCGCCCACCCCGGCCGGCAGCGAGATCCGCGCCACCATCGACCGCAACGGCAACGTGGGCAGCGGCGGGCCGGGCGGCGTGTTCGCCCGGGAGTTCGTCCCGGCCACCAACCACACCATCGCCGACGTCTTCTGGGCCTACCTCAACAGCCGCGGCCCGGTGTGGGACGGCGCGCGCTTCGTCGACGGGCAACTCTTCGACCCGATCTTCTTCGCCACCGGCTACCCGATCACCGAGGCGTACTGGACCAAGGCCAAGGTCGCCGGCCAGGTCCGCGACGTCCTGGTGCAGTGCTTCGAGCGCCGCTGCCTGACCTACACGCCGAGCAACCCGGCGGGCTGGCAGGTGGAGATGGGCAACGTCGGGCGCCACTACTACGCCTGGCGCTACGGCGGCTGACCGACGGCCACCCGCGCGTCGCCCGCCCCCGCCCCGGCCGAGGACGGGCGACGGCGGCCCTCCGGTCGGGGCGGGCCGTGTGCCGCCCGGCGCCGCCCGCGGTGGCCGCGTTGCCGCTCTCCGCTCGGGGCGGGGCGCGGGGGCGGTGGCGCGATCCTTCGACGCGCCGTGCGGGACCGGTCCCGCACCGTGGCGGAGGACACCGCGCGGGCGGGGACCAGCCCCGCCCCGACCAGGACGCCCAGGCCGCTGTGCCGGGTCAGGCGGTGCGCCGTGCGACCCGCCCCGAACGGCCCACCGGACCGATCACGGTAGGGGGTGTCGGGCGCCTTCGTGGCAGCCGGAGCGGCGGGCCGCGCCAGCGGCCCGGAGTCGAAGGATCTCAAACGCGATGCTGCCACCCCACGCAGCGATCCCTGCGGCCGGCGCAGGGCAGGCGCTTCGCTGCGCTCAGGATGACACGAGGGCGCGCAGGACGACCTCACGGCGCTCCGGATGGCAGGGTGGGTCGCGGCCGCTGCGCGGCCCGGGCCGGCGCGTCCACCTCGCGGAAACTTGCGCATCAGCGGCAAAACCACCATACTAACCGGCGCTATGACGTGCGTGTCGGTCGTCATCGTCAATTACAACACGGCGGACCTCCTGGCCCAGTGCCTCGAGCACGTGCGCGCCAGCCAGGTAGATCGTCCCCTTGAGATCTGGGTGGTCGACAACGGCTCGCACGACGGCAGCGCCGACCTGGTCCGGGAGCGGTTCCCCGAGGTGCGGCTGATTGTCTCGCCGCGCAACCTGGGCTTCGCCGGGGGCAACAACCTCGCGCTGCGCCGGATCCTGGCCGAGGCGCCGCCCGGCCCCGTCCGCCGCACCCGCTACGTCCTGCTCCTGAACACCGACTGCTTCGTCGAACCCGACACCATCGCCAAGACGGCCCAGTTCCTCGACCAGCACCCCGAGGCCGGCATCGTCGGCCCCAAGGTGCTGCTGCGCGACGGCCGCCTCGACCTGGCCTGCCGGCGCTCCTTCCCGACGCCCGCCAGCGCCTTCTGGAAGCTGACCGGGCTGGCCCGGTGCTTCCCCCACCACCCCCGCATCGCCCGCTACAACCTCACCTATCTCGACCCCAACCAGACCTACGAGGTCGACTCGGTCATGGGCGCCTACATGCTGGTGCGCCTGGCGGCGATCGACGCGGCCGGCCTGCTCGATGAATCGTTCTTCATGTACGGGGAGGACCTCGACTGGGCCTACCGCATCAAACAGTGCGGCTGGCGCGTCTTCTATTATGCGGACGCTCGCGCCCGGCACTACAAGGGCGCGACCAGTTCGCGTCAGAGTTACCGGCTCATCCTGGAATTCTATCGCGCAATGTACCTCTTTCACCGTAAGCACTACGCGCCCAACACCTTCGTGTTGCTGAACTGGCTGATTACGGCCGGGATCGTCCTCCGGGGCGGCTATGCCCTGGCCCGAAATCTGCTTCGACCAGCCAACGCGAAGCGCGTGGCCTGACGCGTCGCAGAAGGGAACGTGCGGCAGGACCGGGAATGACGCAGATGGGCCAGCCCGCCGGGATCCCGGCAGCAGAGGCGAGAGACTGGGCATGGGCACGCCGGGCGGCAGCCGCCCGGCGGCGCACGGCAGAGCGCATCTTCCTCGGCACGCAGATCGCGCTCGATGCCCTCCTGTTCGCCCTGGCCACCTACCTGGCGCACCGCGTGCCGGTGTCGCTCGGCCTGCTCCGGCTCCCGCGCGCGCTCCCGACCCACCAGAGCCTCGCCATCCTCGGTATCACCACCGCCATCGTGCTGCTCGTCTTCGCGGCGGGCGGCCTCTACCGCCGCGGCCGCGGCGTGTCCCGGTTCGACACCTTCTCCCGGATCTGCACCCACCTGACGCTCGGCCTGCTCCTCGCCATCGCCGTCAACACGCTCGTCTTCCACGAGAACGTGGTCCTCTCGCGCCGGCTCCTCCTCGTCGGCTGGCTGCTCGCCATCGCCCTGGTCACCGCCGGCCGCCTGCTCCACGCCGTCGTCGTCGGGCAGGTGCGGCTGCGCGGCCTCGCCGTCGATCGCCTCCTGATCGTCGGCACCGGCACGGCCGCGCGCATCGTGCACGACAAGATCCGCCGCATGCCGGCGCTGGGCTACCACCTGGTCGGCTTCCTGGCGCACCCCGGCGAGGGCGCGCCGCCGGACACGATCAACGGGGCGCCGGTCCTCGGCACGACCGAGCGGCTGCACGAGGTCGTGCGCCGCCATCGCGTCGACGAGCTGATCCTGGCCCTGGAGGGGACGCCGCACACCACCGCGCTCGAGCTCATCTATCAGGTCATGGACCTGCCGGTTAACGTCCGGGTCTACCCCGACCTCTTCCGGCTCATCACCAACGACGAGCTCAACGTGAGCGACCTCGGCGGGTTGCCGCTCGTCACGGTCCGCACTGCCGGGCTGCGCACCTGGAGCCGGGTCGTCAAGCGGGCGGTCGATCTCGCGGTCAGCAGCGCCGTCCTCGTCTTCTGTTCCCCGCTGATGCTGCTGCTCGCCATCCTCATCAAGCTCGACTCCCCTGGCCCGGTCTTCTTCGTCCAGGAGCGGGTGGGGCACGACGGCGTCCCCTTCAACCTGCTGAAGTTCCGCTCCATGCCGGTCGATGCCGAAGAGGAGACGGGGCCGGTCTGGGCCACCCCCAACGACCCGCGCCCCACCCGCGTCGGGCGCTTCATGCGCCGCTACTCGCTCGATGAGCTGCCCCAGTTCATCAACGTCTTCCTCGGGGAGATGAGCATCGTCGGCCCGCGGCCGGAGCGCCCCTACTTCGTCGAGCAGTTCCGCCAGTCGATCCCCTACTACATGGCGCGCCACCGCGAGAAGGCCGGGATCACCGGCTGGGCCCAGGTGAACGGCCTGCGCGGCGACACCTCGATCGAGGAGCGCACGCAGTACGACCTCTACTACGTGGAGAACTGGTCGCTCCTGTTCGACATCAAGATCATGATCAAGACGCTCGCGCGCATCCTGAGCGACGAGAACGCCTACTAGGCCGCCCCGCCGGGGTGAGCGGGCGGCCTGCGGCCATCCGTCAGGCGTCAGGCGTGGTGCGTACTGCGTATTGCGTGGTGCGTGCTCCGAGGTGCGTGCTGCGTGTTTCGTGGCCCGTGTTGCGTGGTACGTGCTCCGTATTTCGTGTGGTGTGGTCCTCCTGCGTCCTCCGTGTTCCGTGCTTCTCCCCTCTCCCCCGTGTGGGGGAGAGGGGCCGGGGGTGAGGGGGGACGGACCACGAATACGCAGGACGCAGGACGCAGGACGCTACCACGCACCTCGGAGCACGCACCACGCAATACGTATGACGCCTGACGCATGACCGCATCACCCCCCACGCGCCCGGGGAGTCAGCGGTGGCAGGGCCCGCTCGATCTCGGCCCGCTGCGGCTCGTACCACGGCGGCAGCTTCAGGCTGGTGCCCAGCGCCGCCACCGGCTCGTCGATCGCGAAGCCGGGCGCGTCGGTGGCGATCTCGAACAGCACCCCGCCCGGCTCGCGGAAGTAGATCGACTTGAAGTACTGCCGGTCGCGCACCGGCGTCACCGGGACCCCGGCCGCCGTCAGCCGCTCGCGCCAGGCACGCTGCGCGGCCTCGTCGGGCGTGCGCCAGGCGATGTGGTGTACCGTGCCGACGTCCTCCGCCCCGGGCGCCACCCCCGGCGGGCAGACCACGTCGATCACCGCCCGCGCGGCCCCCTCGCCCACCACGAAGCGCAGGCGGTCACGCGCCTCGCCCACCAGCCGGAAGCCCAGCAGCTCCGTCAGGAGCCGGGCGGTCGGCTCCAGCTCGGCCTCCCAGATGGTGACGCCGTGGAAGCCGCGGATGGCGTGCTCCGGCGGCACCGGTCCCCCGGCCCAGACCGCGCGCGCCGGGCCGTCGTCGCGCGCCACGAGCTCGTACTGCAAGCCGTCGTGGTCGGTGAAGGGGATGACCTCCTCCTCACCGCGCGCCGCGGGCCGCGCCACGGCGAGCCCGTGCCGCCGCAGCCGATCGACCCAGTAGCCGGTCGACGCCGCCGGGATGGCGAAGGCCGTGACGGCCACCTGCCCGGTGCCCGGCCGCCGCCGGGGCACCCGCGACCAGGGGAAGATCGTCAGGATCGTCCCGGGCGTCCCCACCTCGTCCCCGTAGTAGAGGTGATAGGTGTCGGGCAGGTCGAAGTTGACGGTGACCTTGACCAGGCGTAGACCCAGTACGCCGGTGTAGAAGTCCACGTTCCGCTGCGGGTCCGCCGCGATTGACGTAAGATGATGGATGCCCGGGATGACCAACGCCATGGCTGCTGCCTCCCTCCGTGCTGCGGGGCGGGTGTGCCGTCGGGCTGTCCCTCAATCATACGCGCAGACGCGCAGCCTCGGGACCGCATGGTCCCGAGGCTGCGGGCAACGGGGAGGAGCGGTGATGGTCGTGCCTAGGCGGCGCTGCGGGCCGGCGGCGCGTCGCTGCCCGCTGCCCGCAGCGTGGGCCGCACCGCCGTCGCCAGCGGTCGCCCACCGCGGAAGATCGCCAGCGCGAGCTCAGCCCCGGCGGGCGTCCGCGCCAGCGCCTCCAGCAGGTGACGCGGCTGCCGGATCGGTTCCCCCGCCACCTGGACGATCACGTCGCCGGGCAGCAGCCCGGCCGCTTCGGCCGGCCCGCCGGGCGCCACCTCGGTGATCAGGAGCCCGGCCGCCGCGCCCGCGCTGCGCCGGTAGGCCGGCGGGATCAGCACCGGGAGGGCGGTGATCCCGAGCCACGGGGCTGGCTCACCCAGATGGCTCACGAACGCGCCGACCACGTGGCTCGGCACCGCCAGCGCCACGCCCGGGGCGGCCACCATGGCGTTGATGCCGATGACACGCCCCGCGGCGTCGAGCAGCGGGCCGCCGGAGTTGCCCGGCGCCAGCGCCAGGTCCGCCCGGATCAGCTCCCGCGGCTCGTCGGCCGCGGGCAGGGCGCTGACAATCCCGAGCGTCAATGCATGATTCAGCCCGAGCGGGTGCCCGATCGCCAGCACGAGCTGGCCGGGGCGCAGCGCGGTGGAGTCGCCCACCGGCACGGCCGGCACGCTCGCGCGCGGGATGCGGATCGCGGCCAGGTCGTTGAGTCGGTCGCGCCCGACCACCTGGCCCGCCACCGTCTCCCCGGTCGCCAGCTGCACCCGTGCCTGCTCACCCGGCACGACGTGGTCGTTGGTGACGACCAGCCCGTCGGCCGCCCAAATGACGCCCGCTCCGGCGCCCGCGCCGTTGTCCACGACCACGACGCTGGGGCGCAGCCGCTCGGCCACCGCGCCGATCTCGGCCGCCAGCGGCGCCAGCCGTGCCCATGTGCTTCCAAGCGCCATCGGTTCTCTCCCTACCGCTCGCCGACCGTGACCGTCAGGTCCGCCAGCGCGCCGCCGCGGATGACCCGCACCGGCTGCTGCGTGCCCACGCTGCCCGGCTCAAGCCGCGCCTGCAGCGCCTGCGGCTCGGGCGTCGGCTGCCCGCCGAAGGCGATCACGATATCGCCGAGCATCAGCCCCGCCTGCTCGGCCGGGCTCCCCGGCTCCACCTGCACGATGAGCAGGCCGGATTCCTGCGCCAGCCCGAGCTGCGCCCGCAGGCCCGCCGGCAGGACCACCGGCTGCGTCGCGATCCCCAGGTAGCCGCGGCTGACCTTGCCCCTCGCCACCAGCGCCTCGACCACCCGCGCCAGCACCGCGTGCGGCAGGGTCACCGGCAGTCCGCGGGAGAGGACCGACGTGTTCATGCCGATCAGCCGGCCCTCGGTGTCGATCAGCGGCCCGCCGGAGAAGCCCGGATAGAGCGTCACGTCCGAGCGGATCACCTGCTCGACGGTCCCGCCCCGCCAGGTCCGCCACGGCCCGGCCACCGCGCCGACCAGGCCCAGCGTGGCCATCGGCTCGCCGCCGTGCGGCCGCCCCAGGGCCAGCACCAGGTGCCCGACGCGCGCCGCACCCGGCGCGGCCGTCGCCGCCATCAGCCCGGTCGCGTCCACCCGCAGCACGGCCACATCCGTCCCCGGGTCTCGGCCCACGATGTGCGCCCGCACGTCCCGCCCGTCCGGCAGGCCGACGGTGATGTCGTCGTCGCGCTCGACCACGTGGTCCGCCGTGACGATCAACCCATCCGCGTGCCAGACGATCCCGGTGGCGCCCAGCCGCCGCCGCGCCTCGACCCGGACGACCGACGGCGCCGCGGTGGCGACCGCGTCGGCCAGGCTGTCGGAGAGGGCGGTCAAGAGGTTCGTGCTCCCTGCATTGGAGGTGCTCATGGAGATGCTCCTTTCTCGCCTCCAGCATAGGCAGGAGCACCGCCCCCGCGAATCACCCGATCCGGCAGCGCGGCACCTAGACGAACGGGGAGGGTGGCGTCCCCTCGTCCCCCGCCCATCCGCTGGGGGGAGCAGGGGCCATCCCCTCACAGCACGATGAGCCCGGCGCGGGCCGCGCGCGCCAGCGCCTCCGCCCGGCTGGCGGCCCCCAGCTTGCCGAGGATCGACCCGACGTGGAACTTGACCGTGTGCTCGCTGATCCCGAGCTCGGCCGCGATCGACTTGTTGGGCAAGCCGTGTGCGATGAGTTGGAGGATCTCGCGCTCCCGCGGCGTCAGCGGCTCCCCCGCGCCCGGCGCAGGGCGCGGCGCC
The DNA here is from genome assembly GCA_029961075.1 of Sphaerobacter sp. Classification (GTDB taxonomy): domain Bacteria; phylum Chloroflexota; class Chloroflexia; order Thermomicrobiales; family Thermomicrobiaceae; genus Sphaerobacter. The sequence continues at coordinate 62,636 of JASBVL010000034.1, read as the reverse complement.
GGGCCGGTCGTCACCAGCTCCGCCGCGCGCCGATCCAGCACCGTCAGCCCCAGCGCAGCGGCGCGCAGCGCGGCCACGATCTCCTCCGGCTCGGCATCGCGCAGGAGCAGGCCCGTGATCCCCGAGCGCAGCGCCTCCGGCGCCACCTCGGGCGCGTCGACCAAGAGGAGGATCGGCGGCAGCCCGGCGCCGTCGGTCAGTCGGGTCAGGTCCTCCAGCCAGCCCTCGACCTCGTTGTCCGGGGCGAGCAGGACGACGTCGGGCGCGGTCGCCTCGACCTCGGCCAGCGCGGCGGCGACGTCGTCGGCAACCCCCGCCACCGCGACCTCCGGCGTGGTGTCGAGGAGCGCCGTCAGACCGGCACGTGTCATCGGATAGGGTGCGGCGACGAGGACGCGGAGCATGGCGGGCCAATCACAAGGCGCGGCGACAGGAGCACGCGGGGCCGGCCGCGCGAGCGGTCTCCGCGTCGATTATAGGTCTGCCGCGCCGGAGCGCGGCGGATACACGGGGGGATGCGGCCATGAACATTCGCGACGTCCTGCTCTGGGGCTTCACCGGGACGACGGTCCTAACGACCATCATGCGGGGCGCGGCCGCCATCGGGCAGACCCGCATCGACCTCCCGCTGATCCTGGGCCTCACGCTCACACCGAACCGCGACCGCGCCAAGGTCTACGGCTTCCTCTTCCACCTGGCGAACGGCTGGATCTTCGCGCTCCTCTACGCGGCGACCTTCCAGTACTTCCGCCGCGCCACCTGGTGGCTGGGCATGCTGGTCGGCGCGGTGCATGCCCTCTTCGTACTCATCGTGGGCCTCCCCGCGCTGCCCGGCCTGCACCCGCGCATGGCCACCGATGCCCGCGGCCCCGAGCCGACCCTGGAGCTGGAGCCGCCCGGGTTCCTGGCGATCAACTACGGGCGGCAGACCGCCGTCGTCACCATCCTGGCGCATCTCACCTTCGGCGCCATCCTGGGCACCTTCTACCGCCCCAAGCCGGCGCGCCGCGCCGTTCCCCGGTAGGGGAGGGCCTGGTGCCCTCCCGCGGACACCGATGCCGCCAACGCAGGACGGCGACGGGGAACGGCGGTGCTCCGTTCGCGGCCGCTCCGCTCACCACGCCCCGCCCGCCACACCCCACGCCCCCTACTCCGGGATCACCGCCTGGGAGAAGGGCCGCGGCAGCCGCCCCTGCTCCGCCTCCTGCAGCGTCAGCGCGGCGTTGATCAGGCCGATGTGGCTGAAGGCCTGGGGGTAGTTCCCGAGCAGCGCCCCGCTGGCCGGGTCGATCTCCTCCGAGAGCAGCCCCAGGGCGTTGCGGCGCGTGAGCAGGCGCTGGAAGTGCGCGTGCGCCTCGTCGAGGCGGCCGACGTACGCCAGCGCCTCCACCAGCCAGAAGGAGCAGAGCACGAAGGCCCCCTCGCCGCCCGGCAGCCCGTCCTCCCCGAGATAGCGGTAGACCAGGTCGCCCCGCGCCAGCCGCCGCTGGATCGTCGCGACCGTGCTGACCACCCGGGAATCGCGCGCGGGGAGGAAGCCGACCAGCGGCATGACCAGGAGCGCCGCGTCCAGATCCGGCCCACCCGGCGTGCGCGTGAACGCGCCGAGGTGGGGGGCGTACCTGTGGCGCTGCACCCAGGCGTGGATCGCCGCCGCGGTCCGCCCCCAGCGCTCTACCGGGAGCGGCCGGCGCGCGCGGTTGGCCATCTCCATCGCGGCCTGCAGCCCGACCCAGGACATCACCTTCGAGTGGATATGCTGGGCACGGCCCGAGCGCACCTCCCAGATGCCGTCGTCCGGCTCGGCCCAGCGGCGGTCGATGACGTCCGCCATCCCCGCGATCAGGCGCCACGCATCGCGGTCGAACCGCCCGCCCGCCCGTTGGTAGATCCGCAGCGCGTCCAGCACCTCGCCGTACACGTCGAGCTGGAACTGGTCGGCCGCGGCGTTGCCGACGCGCACCGGCCGAGAGCCGCGATAGCCGTCGAGCCAGGCAAGCGTGCGCTCCGGAATGTGGGCCTCGCCGTAGACCGTGTAGAGGGCCTGCAGCTCCGGGTGGGTGAGGCGGGTGGTGTGGAGCAGCCACTCGGCAAACGCCAGCGCTTCGCGGCCGTAGCCGAGGCTGAGCAGGGCGCGGATGGTGAAGGCCGCGTCCCGCAGCCAGCAGTAGCGGTAGTCCCAGTTGCGCACGCCCCCGATCCCCTCCGGCAGCGAGGTCGTCGGCGCCGCGATGATCGCCCCCGAGGGCGCGTAGGTCAGCAGCTTGAGCGCCAGCGCGCTGCGGCGCACCGCCTCCCGGTACGGCCCGTCGTAGCTGCACTGCCCGCTCCACCCTTCCCAGAACGCCAGCGTCAGCCGCTGGATCAGATCCAGGCTCGACAGCGTCGGCAGCTCGGCCGGGGCCTCGCTGGAGTAGGACAGCACCACGTCGACGCGCTGGCCGGGGACGAGATCGACGTCGGCGCTGAGCGTCCCCGGGTCGATGCGCAGGGGAATGCTGGCGGTCACGTGCAGCGCCTCGTGGCGCCACGCCATCACGTAGCGATCCGCCCGGGTCTGCCGCACCTGCGGGGTGACCGCGCCGTACTCCGGGCGGGGACGCAGCAGCAGCCGCATCGGCACGCGGCCGGAGACCCCCTCCACCCGGCGCACGACCGCCCGGAAGGGCACCGGATAGCGCCGCTTCTGCGCCTCCGTCAGCGCCGGCATGAAGTCCATCACCCGCGCCTCACCCTCGGCGGTGGTGAAGGTGGTCACCAGCACGTTGGTGGCGCCCAGGTACGCCTGGCGCCCACGAAACGGGCCGCGCGGCTGGATCGCGAACGACCCGCCGAGCCGGTCGTCCAGCAGCCGGGCGAAGACCGGGTCGCCGTCGACCCGCGGCAGGCACCACCAATCGATCGCGCCGGTGTGCGACACCAGCGCGACGCTGCGCCCGTCCCCGATCACGCCGTAGTCCGCGATGGCGAGATACGCCGACTCCCGCGGCGCGATCCCATCCGGCTGACTCCGCACGCCGTCCCTCGCCTCCGGGTCGCGCTCGACCCGCTCATCTGGCCGCGACCGCCGTTCCACGGCACCCTCGCCCGGCGTGCCGCGGCATCCTGGGGCGCAGCGGACGGCACGCCCCGTGCCACCTCGTCCCCCGGAACCCGGCGCGTCCTGCGCGGAGCCGCGGCATCCGGCGTGCTGGAAGCGATCCAGCAGCACGCCAGCGTGGGCCCGAGCGAGGGGCCGCCGTTGCCGCGCCCGTCGCCCGGGCGCCCGAGCGGGAAGGGAGTTCCGATGGCACCGCTGTCGTTCCGGCTCGAAGAGACGACGATCGATCGCATCCATGCCGCCCTGCGCGGCGGGCACATCACCGCGCGCCAGTTAGTCGAGGCCTACCTGGCGCGCATCGAGGCCTACGACCGGAAAGGTCCGGAGCTGAAGGCCATCATCACCGTCAACCCGCAGGCCCTCGACGAGGCCGACGCGCTCCACCGCGCCTTCCGCGAGCGCGGGACGCTCACCGGCCCACTGCATGGCGTGCCGGTGCTGCTCAAGGACCAGTTCGAGACGCGCGGGCTCCGCACCACCTTCGGCTCCATCGCGCTGAAGGACTACGTCCCGAGCGCGGACGCCCACCTCGTGGAGCGGCTGCGGGCGGCCGGCGCGATCATCCTCGCCAAGACCACCCTGCCCGATTTCGCCACCGCCTGGTTCGCCTTCTGCTCGGCCGGCGGCGAGACCCGGAACCCCTACGCGCTCGACCGGGACCCGGGCGGCTCCAGCAGCGGCACCGCGGCCGGCGTGGCCGCCAACCTCGGCGCCGTCGGCATCGGGGAAGACACCGGCGGGTCGATCCGACTCCCCGCCTCCTTCACCAACCTGGTTGGGCTGCGGGTGACGACCGGCCTCATCAGCCGCTCCGGCGCCTCCCCGCTGGTCTACTTCCAGGACACCGCCGGCCCCATGACCCGTACCGTCCGCGACGCCGCCATCCTGCTCGACACGCTCGTCGGCTACGACCCGCGCGACCCCTTCACCGCGGTCGTGGCCAGCGCCCGCCGCCCGGCGAGCTACACCGCCGAGCTCCGCGAGGACGGCCTCCGCGGCGCGCGCATCGGCGTGCTGCGCCAGGCGTTCGGCGCGGACGACGACCCCGAGTCCGGCCCCGTGAACCGCGTGGTGAACCAAGCCATCGACGATCTGCGCAGCCTCGGGGCCGAGGTGATTGACCCGGTCAGCATCCCAGACCTCCAGGACTTCATCGCCGAGACGTCGCTCTACCTGCTCCAGTCGAAGCACGACATCAACGCCTTCCTCGCCGCCCGCCCGAGCGCGCCGGTGCGGACCGTTGAGGAGATCTACGCGAGCAAGCAGTTCCACCCCAGCCTGGACCTCTTCGAGGGCATCGCCCAGGGACCGGACCACCCGGAGGAGCACCCCGAGTACTTCCGGCGGCTCACGGCGCAGACGCGCTTCCAGCGCGCCGTGCTGAACGTCCTGGCGGCCCACCGGTTGGATGCGCTGCTCTACCCCGACGTCCAGGTCCTCCCGCCGCGCCAGCGCGACCTGGGGAAGTGGACGACCCTGACCTTCCCGACCAACACCCTGATCGCCGCGCAGACCTCGCTGCCGGCCATCTCCGTCCCCGCCGGGTTCACCGACGACGGCATTCCGGTCGGCATCGAGCTCGTCGGCAGCCCGTTCGCCGAGCCGACGCTGCTGCGGCTGGCCTACGCCTTCGAGCGCGCGACCGGGCACCGGCGGCCGCCGGCCACCACGCCGCCCCTGCCGGGCGAGCCGTAGCCGGCACCGGGGCATGCCTCACACAGCCCCGCGCCCACACTGGGCGCGGGGGACGCTGGGCGCCCACTCGCGCCGTCGTCGTCCGATGGGGCTGACACCCCCACCGGGCACGACGTCGCACGCCCGACCCGGCGCACAGCGATGGACTGGGGATAGACGCTCGGCTGGAGATCAGGCCCTGACGATGCGATCAAGCGCGTGCGCCACGCTCCCGCCGCAGATCCGCCGGGTCCTGGGGAACCGGCATCGGCTCTGCAGCCAAGATGGCGGCGATGGCGGCACGCCGGGCTTCGAGATCCGTGGGTAACCGGTCGATCGCGTCGCGGATCACGGCCGCGATCGAGGTGCCACGTCGCTCGGCCTCCCGCACCACCTTCTTATAGCGCTCGTCGTCCAGGAGGATCTGCACACGATGGTCGACCATGCATCAACAGTAGCACAGACACCGCCGGCGCACCACGGCTCCAGCGTGCGTCGGCCCCCACCTCTTGCGGCGCCGTCTCCCGAGGGCTACCATGGGAAGCACAACCACATTCACACAGTCATGGCCCGGGGAAGGAGGATCCCATGACCACCTCGGCAGCCCCGCCCACCGTCCTCGGCGATCTGAGCAGGGAGGACCTGCTTGACGCCTACCGGGTGATGCGCACCATCCGGGAGTTCGAGGAGCGGCTCCACGTGGAGTTCGCCACCGGCGACATCCCCGGCTTCGTGCATCTCTACGCGGGCGAAGAGGCCATCGCCGCCGGGATCTGTGCCAACCTGCGCCCGGACGACTGGGTCGGCAGCACCCACCGCGGCCACGGCCACGCCATCGCCAAGGGCTGCGACGTCAAGGCGATGATGAAGGAGATCTATGGCAAGCGCGGCGGCCTCTGCAAGGGCAAGGGCGGCTCGATGCACATCGCCGACTTCGACCTCGGCATGCTCGGCGCCAACGGCATCGTCGGCGGCGCGCCCCCGCTCATCTGCGGCGTCGGGCTGTCGGCCAAGATGCGCGGCACCGACCAGGTCGGCGTCGCCTTCGTCGGCGACGGGGGGTCGAACCAGGGCACCTTCCTGGAGAGCCTGAACCTGGCCGCCGTCTGGAACCTCCCCGTCCTCTTCGTCGTCGAGAACAACGGCTACGCCGAGTCCACCTCCAGCCGCTACCACCAGAAGGGGATCGACGTCGCCAAGCGCGCCGACGGCTTCGGCCTGCCCGGCGTTATCGTCGACGGCCACGACTTCTTCGCCGTCTACGAGGCGGCGCGGGAGGCCGTGCGCCGCGCCCGCGCTGGCGGCGGCCCGACGCTACTGGAGTGCAAGGTCAGCCGCTACTACGGGCACTTCGAGGGCGACCAGCAGACCTACCGCGCGCCCAACGAGGTCGAGCACATCCGCCAGACGCGCGACTGCCTGACCCGCTTCGCCGAGCGCGTCACCACCACCGGCGTCATCACTCGGGATGAGCTCGACGCCATCGATCGGGACGTCCGCGCCCTGATCGACGACGCGGTGCGCGAGGCCAAGGCCGCACCGGACCCCGACCTGGCGGACCTCGTGACCGACGTCTACGTCACCTACTAGCCGGGCGCCGCCCGCAACACGCCCCCGGTCGGGGCCGGAGGTGTCCCGCATGCCGCCGCCCCGACCGCCACGACGCCGGGCAGCGCTGTTCGCCCAGCAGACGGAGGGTGCAGACATGGCTCGACGGCTCACGTTCCAGCAGGCGATCAACGAGGCGCTCGCGCAGGAGATGCGCCGCGACCCGACGGTGGTCCTGCTCGGCGAGGACATCTCCGGCGGGGCCGGCGCCAACGGGCAGCAGGGCGACGCCTGGGGCGGCCCGCTGGGCGTCACCAAGGGGCTCTGGACCCAGTTCAATGACCGCGTCCTCGATACCCCGATCAGCGAGTCCGCCTTCATCGGCGCCGCCATCGGCGGGGCCGCCAGCGGCCTCCGCCCGGTGGCCGAGCTGATGTTCGTCGACTTCATGGGCGTCTGCTTCGACCAGATCTTCAACCAGGCCGCCAAGTTCCGCTACATGTTCGGCGGCAAGGCCAGGACCCCCGTCGTCATCCGCACCATGTACGGCGCCGGCATCCGCGCCGCCGCCCAGCACTCCCAGGCCCTCTACCCGATCTTCACCCACATCCCCGGGCTGAAGGTCGTCGTTCCCTCCAACCCCTACGACGCCAAGGGCCTGCTCATCCAGGCCATCCGCGACGACGACCCGGTCATCTTCTTCGAGCACAAGGTGCTCTACACCATGGAGGGCGACGTCCCCGAGGAGTCCTACACCATCCCCTTCGGCGAGGCCGCCTACGTCCGCGAGGGGGACGACGTGACCATCGTCGCCCTCGGCCGGATGGTCAGCATGGCCCAGCAGGCGGCCGACACGCTCGCCGCCGAGGGGATCGCGTGTGAGATCGTCGACCCGCGCACCACCTCGCCGCTCGACACCGAGACCATCTTCGAGAGCGTCGAGCGGACCGGGCGGCTCGTGGTCGTCGACGAGGCCTACCCGCGCTGCGGCTTCGCCAGCGACGTGGCGGCGCAGGTCGCCCAGCACTGCTTCTCGGCGCTCAAGGCACCCATCCAGATGGTCACCGCGCCGCACGCGCCGGTGCCCTTCAGCCCGACGCTGGAGGACGCCTTCGTCCCGAGCCCGGCCCGCATCGTCGACGCCGTGCGCCAGGTCGCCGGGAAGGGAGCGGAGGTCACCGCATGACCACCGACACCTCCATCGTCAAGCTGACCATGCCCAAGTGGGGACTCTCGATGACCGAGGGCCGACTGGTGAGCTGGTTGGTCGAGGAGGGCAGCGTCATCCGGCCCGGCGATGAGGTCGCCGAGGTCGAGACGGAGAAGATCAACGGCGTCGTCGAGGCGCCGGCCGAGGGCATCCTCCGCCGCCGCGTCGCCGAGGTCGGTCAGGTCATCCCCGTCGGCGGCATGCTCGGCGTCATCGCCGACGCGACGACCCCGGAGGAGCAGATCGAGCGCCTGATCGCCGAGTTCCGCGCGACCTTCGTGCCGCCCGCCGAGACGGGCGAGACCGGCCCGGCCCCGGAGCACGTCGCCGTCGGCGACCGGACGATCCGCTACCTGAAGCACGGCGAGGACGGCCCGGCGGTCATCCTGATCCACGGCTTCGGCGGCGACCTCAACACCTGGCTCTTCAACCACGAGGCGCTGGCCGACGGCCGCACCGTCTACGCCCTCGACCTGCCCGGGCACGGGGGCTCGAGCAAGGACGTCGGCGACGGCACCCTCGACACGCTGGCCGCCACCGTCGTTGGCTTCATGGACGCGCTGGGCATCGCGCGCGCCCACCTGGTCGGGCACTCGATGGGCGGGGCGACCGCCATGGCCGCCGCCGCGGCCCACCCCGCGCGCGTCAGCTCGCTGACCCTCATCGCCAGCGCCGGGCTCGGCCCCGAGATCAACCGGGAGTACATCGAGGGCTTCATCGCCGCCAGCTCGCGCCGGCAGATGACCCCGGTCCTGGCCATGCTCTTCGCCGACCCGGCACTCGTCACCCGCCAGCTCGTGGAGGACACGCTGCGCGCCAAGCGCATCGACGGCGTCGACCAGGCGCTGCGCACGCTGGCCGACCGCCTCTTCCCGGGCGGGCGACAGGCGATCGACCTGGCTCCGGCGCTGGCGGCGACGTCCCTGCCGGTGCTGGGCATCTGGGGCCGCGAGGACCGGGTGATCCCCGCCGACCACGCGCGGGCGCTCCCCGAGCGGGCGCAGGTGACCATCATCGAGGGGAAGGGGCACTCGGTGCAGATGGAGGCGGCGGGGGAGGTGACCCGCCTGATCGACCGCTTCCTGGCCGAGGCGGACGCGTAAGGCCATGCCTGCGACCGTCGGCGTCATCGCCAACCCCGCCTCGGGCCGGGACATCCGCCGCCTCGTCAGCGGCGCCTCCGTCTTCGACAACGCCGAGAAGGGGCGGATGATCTACCGCCTCCTCGTCGGTCTCGGCGCGGTCGGCGTGGAGCAGGTCCTGCTCATGCCGGCCGGCGCCGGCCTCGGCGAGAGCCTGGAGCGCAACCTGCGCGCCCACCACACCGACCCCCACCCGCCCCGGCTCCCGGCGCTGACGACCCTGGATATGCCGCTCCACGACGGCCCGGAGGACAGCGCCCTCGCGACCCGGCTGCTGGTCGAGGCCGGCGTCGCCGCCATCGTCGTCCTGGGGGGCGACGGCACCCACCGGGTCGTCGCCACGCACTGCGGCGACACGCCCCTGTGCACCCTCTCCACCGGCACCAATAACGCCTTCCCCCAGCTCCGCGAGGCCACCATCGCCGGCCTCGCGACCGGGTTCCTCGCCACCGGCCAGGTGGCGCCGGAACGCGCTCTGCGGCAAGAGGCGCGACTCACAGTGCAGGTCGAGGGCGCGACCCCCCGCGAGGAGCTGGCGCTCGTGGACGTCGCGCTCAGCACCGACCCCTGGATCGGCTCCCGCGCCCTCTGGCGGGCCGAGGCGATCACGGAGGTGATCGTCGCCTTCGCCCAGCCGGGCGCGGTCGGCCTCTCCGGCACCGCCGCGCTGGTCGATCCGCTCCCGCGCGGCGCGGGGGAGGCGCTCTACCTCCGCCTGGCCGACCCGGCCACGGCACCGCTGGTGGTCCACGCGCCGCTGGCCCCGGGGCTCATCCTGCCGGTCGGCGTGGCCGAGTGGCGCCGGATCGCCCCCGGCCAGGCGGTGCCGCTGACCCCCGCGCTCGGCTGCCTGGCGCTCGACGGCGAGCGCGAGATCGAGCTGACCCCCGCCGACCGCGCCACGGTCTGGCTGCGCAGCGACGGCCCGCGCACCATCGACGTCGACGCCGTCATGGCGCACGCGGCCGCGCATGGGCTGCTGCGCGCCGGCCGCTTGCCTCAGGCTGCCCAGGGTGTAGAATAGCGGGCACACGAGATCAGCCTGCCGCGCCCGCGCCGCGCCGCGCGGGTTGCTGGAGGAGACAGGATGCGCACGCGCGACGCCGCCCATCACCACCGCCCACTCGACCGCGCCCAGGCGGTCGGCCAGTCGCTGCTGCGCGCCGCCGCGCCCGCGCTCCTCGGCCCGCTCCCTGCCCCGGACCCTACCGGCGGCCCTCCACCCGCTGCCCTCGGAGATCCCTGCTGAGTCGATCGACGCGATTTCCGAGTGGGGCGGGTGCCAGTCGGCACCCGCTCGGTGTGTGAGGGCCCAGACACCCCACAGGCCAACCGACGTCACGATCACGGCGCCGCCGCCCCGAGCGGCGCGCCCGGGAGGAGCCAATCATGGAGCGGACGGGGCAGGACATCCTGCGCGACGCACGGATCGCCTTCATCGGCTGCGGGGTCATGGCCGAGGCCATCATGTCGGCCTTGCTGCGCGGCGAGCTGGTCGCGCCGCGCCAGATCAGCGGCGGTGAGCCGCTCCCGGCCCGGCGCCAGGAGCTGGCCGACCGCTACGGCGTCCGCATCGTCGCCGACAACCGGGAGGCGGCGGCCGAGGCGGACCTGGTCATGCTCACCGTCAAGCCGCAGACCCTCGACGCCGTCCTGCGGGACCTCGCCGGCACGCTGCGCCCGGAGCAGGTCGTCGTCTCGATCATCCCCGGCGCCACCGTCGCCCGCCTCAGCGCCGGGCTTCAGCACGGCGCCATCGTGCGGGCCATGCCGAACACCCCGGCGCAGATCGGCAGCGGCGTCACCGCCTGGTACGCCGCGGCCGGTGTCGACGACCGCAGGCAGGAGCTGGTCGACGCCGTCCTCCGCGCCATGGGACTGACCGTGCGCGTCGACGCCGAGGACCAGATCGACATGGCCACGGCGCTGAGCGGCTCCGGCCCGGCCTACGTCTTCCAGATGATGGAGGCGCTGGTCGACGCCGGGGTCCACCTCGGCCTGCACCGCCGCACGGCCGAGCAGCTCGTGTACCAGACGATGCTCGGCTCGGTGCTCTTCGCCCGCGCCTCGGGCAAGCACCCGGCCGAGCTGCGCAACATGGTCACGACGCCGGGCGGCACCACCGCCGCCGCGCTCTACCAGATGGAGAAGGGCGGCCTGCGCACCGTCATCGCCCAGGCGGTCTGGGCCGCCTACAAGCGCGCCCAGGAGCTCGGCGAGGGCCGCAAGAACGGCGGCCCCGAGCTCCGGTAGCCGCCAGTGCGTGTTGCGTACTGCGTATTGCGTGGCCCTCACCCCCGGCCCCTCCCAAAGTTGGGAGAGGGGGGAGCGAGGCGATCCCCCAGCCCGTCTCCCCACATGGGGGAGTGGGGAGGGGCGAGGTGTCACTCGTCAGGCTGTCTCCCACCTGGGGAGGGGGGGAAGCGCACGGAACACGTCACACGCAACACGCACGACGCAACATGCATCACGCACCACGGAATACGCAATACGCATCACGCAGTACGCGTGACGCGTGACGCCTGCCGTCCCTACTCCCCCGCGAGCTGCTTCGCCAGCGCCCGCAGGTCGGTGTCGGGGTCGGCCAGCACGGCCGGCTCCACCGCGGCCCTGGCCGCCACCAGCCGGCGGGCGGCGCGGTGCTCCTTCGGACGGTTGAGCATCGCCGCCGCCACGACCCGCCCCCCGACCAGGTAGAAGGCCGACACCGCGAAGGCGGACGGCTCGCCCCGCAGCACCACCTGGTCCCACCCGATCGGGTAGCCGTAGTACTGCAGCGTCGTGTCGTACTGGTCGGTCCAGAAGGACGGCACCGGCGCGTACGACTCCGGCTGGCCCGCCATCGCGCGCCCCACCGCCGCGCCCTGCATCCCGGCGTGGTCGAAGTGCTCGACCATCAGCCGCCGGCCCAGCGTCGGGTGCCACCAGTAGGCCACATCGCCGGCCGCGTACACATCCAGCGCGCTGGTCGCGCCGTGCTCGTCGACCAGGATGCCGCGGTCCACCGCCAGCCCCGCGTCGGCGGCCAGCCCGGCCTCCGGCCGCACCCCCACGCCGACCACCACCACGTCGCAGACGAGCCGCGTGCCGTCGTCCAGCACCGCCTCCTCGACGCGGCCCTGCCCGCGCAGCTCCACCACCCGGCGGCCCATGCGCAGGTCCACCCCGTGGGCGCGGTGCAGCTCGGCGTAGACCGCCGCCAGCTCATCGCCGAGCACGTGGCCCATCGGCGCCGTCAGCAGGTCGACCAGCGTCACCGCACGCCCGAGCGCCCGGGCACTGGCCGCCACCTCGCAGCCGATGAACCCGGCGCCGACGATCACCACCCGCTCGGCCGCCGCCAGGTCCTCCCGCAGCGCGGTCGCGTCCGCTAGCGAGCGCAGCACGTGGACGCCGGACAGGTCAAACCCCGGCAGGCGCGGCCGGATCGGGCCGGCCCCGGTCGCGATCAGCAGCTTGTCGTAGCGCACCGACTCGCCGGAGTCGAGCGCCACCCGCCGCGCGGCGACGTCGAGGGCGACGGCGCGGCGGCCGAGCAGCAGCTCGATGTCCCGCTCGCGGTAGAACGCCTCCGGCCGGAAGAAGAGCGCGTCGGCCTCCTTCTGCCCCTGGAGGAAGCCCTTGGACAACGACGGGCGATCGTAGGGCCGCACCGGCTCGGCACCGATCAGGAGCACCTGTCCATCGAAGCCGGCCTGGCGCAGGGCATCGGCCGCGAAGTGGCCAGCGACCCCGGCCCCGAGCAGGACGGATACCGGCCGGCGCGCCATCGGCTACGCTCCGCTCTCGCCGCGCGGCCGGCGCGAGACGAACACCTGCCCGCCTTCGATCTTCACGTCATAGATCGGGAGCGGCGTCACCGCCGGCAGGCTCGTGACCGCCCCGGTGCGCAGATCGAACCCGGAGCCGTGGAGCGGGCAGTAGACCACGTGGTCTTCGATCTCCCCCTCGGCCAGCTCGGCATACTCATGCGTGCAGATCCCGTCGCAGGCGAAGATCTCGTCGCCGACGCGGGTCAGGATCCGCGGCTCGCCGTCCACCTCGAACTCGTAGATCTCCGCCTCCGCGATCTCGTCAACGGGCATCACCCGCACGTAGTCGTCACTCGATCCTGGCATGCAATTGCTCCCCTATCGGGCCCGCCGGCCGTGCGTGTCCCCGGGATGGTGTTCGGCGGCCGTCCCGGCACGCGGTCGGCGGCGCTGGCGGGCGTCAGCTCGGCTACGGATTCGGCCGGTCCGGATTGTCCTTGGACCACACCCGCTTGTGGCTCCCGTCACAGAACGGCTTGGTCTGCGACTGGCCACAGCGGCACAGCCACACCTCGTCCCCCTCGTACGGGATCTCGTTCCCCTGATGGTCAACCAGGAGCACCTTGCCCTGGATGTGGTACGAGCCATTGCGAGTGACCGTGACCCGAACGTCAGCCACGTCTCCTCCTCCGTGCGTATCACGAGCCGCGCGATACCCGGGCCGATCGCGCACGACCGCCCCACCCATGGCGGAACAGGGTGCGACCGCCGACCGGCGCCACCATGGACTATAACACGCCCCGTTCGTTGAGAAATGGCCCGGCCCGCCGCGCCCCGCGCGGCTTGACGCGCGGGGCCGGCTCGCTCAGACTACTCTCCACGGCCGATCTCCGGCCGTCGCGCTCACCGCTGGCCACCACCGGTCAGGCAAACGGGGAAACGGGCACCACCGTGAAACTGGACGCACAGCTATCCGAGAAGAAGGTCCTCGCCCAGCTCCGCCGCATGGCCGCCGAGACCTTCGGGCCGATGCGCACCTACGAGATGGCAGGCACCCTGGAGCGCACCGCGGGCGCCCTGGCACGGATCGCCGCCGTGCCCTTGGATCTCCGCGACGCCGCGCCCGATACGTCCGGCGTCAACGGAGGGGGTGACGCATGACGACGCTCGCCGACCTCACCGCCCGCGAGATCGTCCAGCGCGTGCGCGCGCGGGAGCTGTCCGCGGTCGACCTCGTCGCCGCGCTGCTGGAGCGCATCACCGGCCTCGACGCGGAGATCCAGGCGTGGGCCACGGTGGCGGCCGACGCGGCCCTGGCCGAGGCCGCCGCACGCGACCGCGACGCCGCCGCGGGGACGATCGGCCCGCTGCATGGGGTGCCCGTCGGCGTCAAAGACGTCATCGATGTCGCGGGCCTGCCCACGGCCGCCGGCTTCGCTCCCTACCGCGACCGGGTGGCGACCGAGGACGCGGCCGTCGTCGCGCGGCTGCGCGCCGCCGGGGCAGTCATCCTCGGCAAGGTACACACGACCCAGTTCGCACACGCCGACCCGGCTCCGACCAGGAACCCCTGGAGGGCGGACCGGACCCCGGGCGGATCGAGCGCCGGGTCCGGCGCGGCCGTCGCCGCGCGGATGGTCCCGCTGGCCCTGGGGACCCAGACGGCCGGCTCCGTGCTGCGCCCGGCCGCCTACTGCGGCACCGTCGGGTTCAAGCCCACCTACAACTGGATCAGCCGGCAGGGGGTCATCCCGCTGGCCTGGTCGCTCGACCACGTCGGCCTCCTGGCCCGCACCGTCGACGACGTCGCGCTCACCTTCGGCGCCCTGACCGACACCGAGCCCGACCGCGCGGCGCGCACCACGCCCCCGCGCCTCGTCCTCCTCACCGACTTCCTGGAGCGCGCCGAGCCGGACGTGCGGGACCACCTGACCGATGTCGCCGCGCGGCTGCGCGCGGCCGGCGCCACGGTCGAGGAGCGATCGCTCCCGGTCGAGCTCGACCTCCTCCTGGCGGTCCATCACGTGATCATGCAGGCCGAGGTCGCGGCGCTCCACGCCGAGCAGCTCGCCCGCTACCCGAACGACTACGGGGCCATCCTCCGCCAGGAGATCGAGGTGGGCCAGCTCATCCCCGCCGCCTACGTGCTCAAGGCCCGCCGGCTGCGGCGGCAGCTCGGCCACGCGGTCGACGCCGCCCTCGCCGGCATCGACGCCTATCTCCTGCCCACCGCCAGCAATGCGGCGCCGCGCCACACCACCACCGGCGACCGCACCTTCCAGGCGCCGTGGTCCCTGCTCGGCACGCCGACCATCACGCTCCCGACCGGCCTCAACGCCGACGGCCTGCCGCTCGCCACCCAGCTCGTCGCCCGCCGCGGCCACGACGCCGCGCTGTTGGCCGTCGCCGGCTGGTGCGCCCGCGTGCTCGGCACGATCGCCCCGCCCGATCTCGCGCCGCCCGCGGCGTCTGCGAAGGTCGCCGAGGCCGAGCCGGCCGCGCCCGCGGAGGCGGCCACGTCTGAGCCGGGCGAGCCGCCCGCCGAGCCCGGCAGCGCGCCGGCGCAGCAGGCCGAGGAGGAGACCGGGGAAGAGCCGGAGCGGCCCAGCACCGCCTGAACCGGCCCCCCGCGCGGCAGCCCCACGGCGCCCACTCTCCACCGCGGCATCATCATCGACAGAAGGAGGACGCCATGGCAGTGCTGACCCGCTCGGAGATCCTCCGGCGCATCGAGGCCGGTACCATCGTGATCGATCCGTTCGATCCGGCACAGGTGGGACCGGCCTCGATCGACCTGCACCTGGGACGGCAGTTCCGCGTGTTTCAGCCAGCCCAGGAGATCTTCCACGTCACCGACGACGCCGACTACCGGTCGGTGACCCGCCTGATCGAGGTCGACGACTACTTCCTGCTCCTCCCGGGCCAGGCGATCCACGGCGTCACCCAGGAGCGCATCACGCTGCCCCCCGACGTCTGCGGCTGGATCCAGGGCCGCAGCCGCTTCGCCCGCATCGGGCTGATGGTGCACGTCACGGCGAACTTCATGCAGCCCGGCATCACGCGCGCCAAGCAGGTGCTCGAGATGAACAACGCCGGCCCGGTGCCGCTCGCCATCCACCCCGGCACCGCCATCTGCCAGATCATCCTGGAAGAGTGCGTCGGCGAAGCCGCCTACAGCGGCCGCTTCCAGGGCCAGGACCAGCCGTGAGGCGAGGCGGGGCCCGGCTACGTCATGCGTCATGCGTGGTCCGTATTGCGTACTGCGTATTGCGTGGTGCGTCGTGCGTATTCCGTGATCCGTGATTCGCAGTGCGTGTGCCGTTTGTTCCCCCTCTCCTAAGGTTGGGAGAGGGGGGACGGGGGTGAGGGTCGGGCGCCCACCCGCCCAGCGCGTGGCAGGTCTGCCGCATCGCGTCAGGTGGGCGGTGCCCCGCGCCCCGGACGACGCGTGACGGATGACGCAGTACGCAATACGCAGTACGCAATACGCACGGATCACGCACCACGCCTGACGCCTGACGGTTGCCCCTCGCCGCCCCTCACCGCACGATCGCCTGCGGCTGGCCCGCGTCACTGAGGCAGGCCGCGATATCCTCGCCGCTCAGGACCGCCAGGTCGCCGCGGACCGTCATCTTCAGCGCCGCCAGGCGCACGCCGAGCCGCAGCCCGAGCGGCACGTCGCCCGCGAGATACCCGTGGAGGAAGCCGGCGGCGAAGGCATCCCCGGCGCCGACGCGGTCGATCACCGCGACGCTGACGGCCGGCTCCCGGTGGAGGGTCCCGTCCGGCGTCAGGGCCAGCGCCCCGTTCTCCCCGGTCGTCAGCACCGTGACCGGCGCGCCGAAGCGCGCGGCCAGCCCCCGGAGCAGCGCCTCGTCCGAGCCGCTCAGGCCCCAGACGGTGCGCGCGTCGCTGCGCCCGCAGAGCAGGACCGTCGCCGCGCGGCAGAGCGGCTCCAGGCCGGCGGCCGCCTCCTGGGGCGACCACAGCCGGCTCCGGTAGTTGACGTCGAAGCTGATCGGGACCCCCGCCGCCCTGGCGGCGTCCGCCAGCCGCCGGGTGATCGCGGCGCACTGGGCGCTCAGCGCCGGGGTAATGCCGGTGAGGTGGAGCAGCCGCCCGCGCGCGGCCAGCGCCGGGTCGAGCGCGTCGGGGTCGCAGGTGGCCACCGCCGACCCGGCACGGTCGTAGAGCACCTGGGTGGGGCGCGGCGCGGCGCCCGTGTCGAGGTAGTAGACCCCGACGCGCCCCTGGTCGACCCAGTGGACGTGGGAGACGTCGACGCCGTGGCGGCGCAGCTCGCCGGCGATTCGCGCGCCGAAGGGGTTGCGCGGGAGCACCGAGGACCAGGCGACCCGCCGCCCGAGGCGGGCGAGGGCGACGGCGACGTTGGACTCGGCACCGCCGATCCCCGCCTCGAGCGTGGCTGCCGTCTCCAGCCGCTCGCCCGGGCGCGTCGCCAGGCGAATCATCGTCTCGCCGAAGGTTACGACGTCGTAGTCAGCCGCCACCACACCCCACCCCTTGGGCCGATCGCCGCGCCGGCGGCATGCAGCCCGCCCCCGCGGTGATTGGCGGTCAGGAGGTCGTGCCGATGGGCTCGCCGCGCTCGACCTTCGAGGTCAGGTCGGTCGCCCACTCGTGCTGCTTCTTCAGCACCCGCAGCGCGACGGAGGTCTCGGTCCGGAGCGTCCCCGGAATCCGCGCCAACCGGTCGGTCAGGAAGGCGAACATCTCCTCCTGGCTGCGGAAGGACGCCATCACCATGATGTCGTGCGCGCCGGCCGTAATCGCGCACCACATCACCTCGGGCATCCCGGCGATCGTCTCCGCGGCCTCGCTGATCCGCTCCGGCTCCACCTGCACGCTGATCACCGCCGTCAGGGCGTAGCCAAGATGCGCGGGGTCGACCGAGGCCGTGATCTTGAGCACCCCGCTCTCGATCAGCCGGCGGACGCGATAGCGTACCGTCGCTTCGGGCACGTTCAGCCGCCGCGCGATCTCGCGATTGCTGCGGCGGCCGTCCGCACGCAGCATGCGAATAATCTGCCGATCGAGATTATCGGGCTGAAGCTGCCTGACCCGCCGCGGACCCTGGCCATCACTCATCGTCGGCTCCCCTCTGCTCTCTGCTCCTCGCATGCCTCGGAGATGTCGCGTGGTGCGCAAACTCTCCGTCCGGTCGGTGCTGGCACCGCACCGGTCCCCGCGCCCCGTCCACCGCCGTTTGGCGCGGGTTGCCCCTTATCATAGCTGATTTCCACCATCTTGCCTGCACGTAGCCACAGGAAAAGCGTAGCCCACCCGCACCCGGCTGATGCAGGGGCCCCGCTACGCGCAGGACCGCCTTTGGCTCGCCATCGGCGCACCCTTGCCGATTCGCGCAACCTGCGGAAGCCCGGCACCCCGCCCGCGCCGGGCCACCACGTCCGCACGGTCGCCAGCCAGCCCTAGGGACGGACCAGCCCGCGCTGGATCGCCTTGCTGACGGCCTCGGTCCGGCCGCCAACGTCCAGCTTGCGGTAGATCGCGTTGGCGTGGAATTTGACGGTGCGCTCGGTGATGGAGAGCTCGTAGGCGATCTCTTTGTTGCGGAGGCCGCGCGCCATGAGCGTCAGCACATCCAGCTCCCGCGGCGTCAGCTCCTCCTCGGCCGGCTCGCCCCGCAGCATGTCGCCGACCCGGCTCAGCAACTTGCCCGCGACCACCGGCTCCAGCAGCGAGCCGCCCCGGTGAACCACGCGCACCGCCCGGAAGATCTCCTCACGCGGCGCGCCCTTGAGGAGATAGCCTGAGGCCCCCGCCTGCACCGCCTGGAGGATCCGCTCGTCCGTATCGTAGGCGGTGAGCACCACGACGTGGGCGTCCGGGTCGAAGCGCTTGATCTCCTGGATCGCCTGGACCCCGTCGGTCCCCGGCATGGCCAGATCCATCAGCACCACATCGGGCCGGAGCGCCTGGTACTGGCGCACGGCCTCGTCCCCGTCGCCGGCCTCGCCAACGACGGTCAAGTCGTCCTGTGCCTCCAGGATGGCCACCAGCCCCTCCCGGACGACCGGGTGATCGTCGACGACGAGTATCCGAATCATGCCGTCGTATCCTCGTTCTTTCCCACCGGCGTCGCGTGCAGCACCCCTTCGGCCGGAATCGTCACCACCAGGCGGGTCCCGGCCCCCGGGACGCTGCTCAGGTCGAGCGTCCCGCGCAGCAGCCGGGCGCGCTCGCGGATCGACATCAGGCCAAATCCGCCTCCATTGTCGCGCCCCACGTCCTCGTGCGCAAAGCCGACCCCATCGTCCTCGACGGTGAGCGACACCTGCCCCGCCGCCGCCGTCAGCCCCACCCGCACGTGGCGCGCGCCCGCGTGGCGCCGCACGTTGCACAGCGCCTCCTCGGCGATGCGGTACAGCCCGATCTCGACCCGCGCCGAGAGGCGCCCCGTCAGGCCCTCCGCCGTGAACTCCGCGTCGATCCCGGTCTCCGCCGCGAACGACTGCACCAGCCGCCAGAGCGCATCCCGGAGCGACATCTGATGCAGCCGCGCCGCCCGCAGGTCGAGCACCGAGCGGCGTACCTCCTCCAGGTTGGCGCGTGTCAGCTCGAGCGCCCGCCGCACCTTCTCGCTCGCCTGCTCCGGCTTGTGGGGCAGGTAGGCGTCGGCGAGGTCGAGGTGGAGGGAGATCGCCGTGAGCCCCTGCGCCAGCGTATCGTGGATCTCCTGCGCCAGCCGACCGCGCTCCTCGGCGATCGCGAGCCCGTGCGTCCGCGCGTAGAGGCGCGCGTTCTCCACCGCCAGGCCCGCCGAGTCCGCCACCCCGCGGATCAACTGGATGCGATCCGGCGTGAATTCGTCGCATTGCTGCTCGGCGATCACGAGCGCCAGGCCGAGCACCCGCCCCTTGGCGGCCAGCGGCACCGCCAGCCCACAGCCCCCGGCGAGGAGCCGCTCCAGCACCGGGTCGTCGCGGCTGTCCTGCGGCAATCGGCAGCAAGAGAACGGCTCCCGCTGGGCCAGCACGCTCCGAATCGTCGGGCTCTCGTCCACCCGCAGCACCGTGCCCCGGAGCCGCCCACAGTCGAACGAGGTCCGGGGGCCGGTCGCGATGGCCGTCGGCATGAGCGTTTGCCCGTCTTCGTCCAGCAGGTAGATCGCGCAGTTCGACACCCCGGCCGCCTCGGCCAGGCCCTCCGCCAGGCGCTCCAGCACCTCGTCGAGCACCAGCGACGACCCGGCCGCGCGCGTCGTCGCCAGCATCAGCGCCAGCGCCCGGCTGCGCTCGTGCTCCTCGTGGAACAGGCGCGCGTTCTCGAGCGCGATGGCGAGCTGGTCGGCGATGGTGGACAGGGTGGTCAAGTCGTCGGCGTCGAAGGCGTTGAGCCGGGTGCTCTGCACGTCGAGCACCCCCAGCACCTGCCCCTCGCGCAGGATCGGCACCGCCGTCTCCGAGCGCGTGTCGGCCGTGGCCGGCGTGCCGACGTAGCGCGGGTCCTGCGAGACATCGGCCACCACCGCCGCCTGCCCCGAGGCCGCCACGGCGGCGACGATGCCCGGGCCCTGCGCGCCGATCGGGAAGCGCAGGCCGAGGAGCTGGCGCGCCGTCTCCGGATTGGAGTGGGCCCGGAGGCTCACGGTATCGCCCGCGTCGTCGACCAGGAAGAGCGACACCGCGGAGTACCCCAGGAGCTGGTGGATCAGCACCACCGCCGTGGAGAGCAGCGTGTCCGGGTCGCGCAGGGCAGCCAGGCGGCGCGCCAGTTGGTTGACCGCGCGCAACTGCTCGGTCCGACGCTGCTGCTGGCGCAGCAGCCGGCTATTCTCCAGGGCCACCGCCGTATGGCGGGCGATCCCGGCCAGGATCTCGACATCTTCCCAATCGAAGGGCAGCAGCGGCGAGAAGACGGCGATCACCCCGATCGTCTGGTCGCCCTGCACCATCGGCGCCGCCATCCACGGCCGCGCCCCGTTGGCCGCGTAGGCCGGCTCGGGCACCGCGCCGTGCTCGGCGCAGGCCGCCAGGTAGTCGGCCACCGCCAAGGGCTGCTGCGTCTCCGCCACCACCCAATGCAGCGAGGAGCCAAGCGCCTGGCCTTCCAGGTCGTGCCGGCGCGCGCCACCGACGTAGAGCAGGTGCGGGACGACCGCCCGGGTCGCGGCGTCGTACAGACTGATACTGAAGTCGTCGCCATTGAAGATGCGCGAGCAGGCCGCGTGGACCTGCTCGAAGAGATCGTCGGGGTTCTGGGTCGTGCTGACCGCGTGGGCAATGTCGGTGAGCGCGCTCACCCGTGCCATCCGCCGGCGCCGGACCCGGGCCAGCACCTCCACCACACGGGTCCAGTCGCGTTCGCTCGTCCCGGCGCCCTCGCGCACGAAGATCGCCCCCAGCACGTCGCGCGCGAACTCCGACGCGGCCGGCACGAGTCTCGCCACGTCCACCCGGAGGCCAGGCACCCGCGCCAGGCTCCGCCGCAGCGTCTCCGCAAACAGGCCGAGGGCCACCGCGGCGTCTGCCGCCTGCTCGCGGGTGGGCCCCATGTCCCACCAGCGGTCCGCCATCGACGAGATGCTTGGATCCTCCCCGAGCAGGTAGCCGGCGAAGCTGACGATACAGGCGTCGAGCTGTTCGGAGATCGCTTGCTGGGCGGCCTTCTCCTGCGGGTGCAGGTCGAGGAGGGACTCCCAGGTGACACGGATCGCCTCCCGATGGGCCAGGATGGCCGCTGCGGCGGCACGGAGATGTGGAGAGAGGCTGTCGCGCGTCGTCATCACCCTCACCGATGGGTAGCGTCGGCCGTCGGGCGTGCGGTCTCAGTCGCCCTGCCTGTTACCGCAAGTATTAGGGACATCGCCCGCCCCCACCATCGGACCACGGCACAGTCATCGGCTGTCCGTTGGGACAGGCCCCCGCCCCGCTCACGCGCGCGGCGCCAGCAGACCCGGCAGATCCGCCAGCGAGGCGATCGTCACGTCCGGCTCCACCCCCAGCCGGTCGAGCGGCGCCCGATCCCGCGCCACGTGGCACACCCGCAGCCCAAAGCGCCCCGCGCCGGCCACGTCGAAGCCGTTGCTGGAGCAGAAGAGGATCCGCTCGGCCGGCAGCCGCAGCCAGGCAGGCGCCAGCGCGTAGACCGCGGGGTGCGGTTTGAAGCGCCGGACCGTGTCCGCGCTGAGCACCAGGTCGAACGCCGGCTTCAGCCCGCTGCGCTCCAGCGCCGCGTCCAGCATCGCCGGGCTGCCGTTGGACAGGATCGCCAGCGGCCGCCCGGCCAGCGCCGCCAGGGCCGCCGGCACCTCGGGAAACGGCCGCAGGTCGAGCCACGCGTCCAGCAGGCGCTGGCGCTCGCTCGGCGCGAGCGGGACCCCCAGGCAGGCGGCCGCGTGGTCGAGCGCCGCCGCCGTGATCGCCCAGAAGTCGACGTAATCCCCCATCAGCGTGCGGATGAAGGTGTAGCGTAGCTGGGTCGCGCGCCAGAGCGCGACCAGCCCCTCCGCCTGCGGCAGCACCGCGCGGCGCTGCTCGTCGAGACGGTCCACGTCGAGGAGGGTGCCGTACAGGTCGAATACCAGCGCGTCGATCCCGGTGAGCGGCATCGTCACTCCTCTCGCCTCGGCAGCGGCGCGTGGGTAGGCTGCTGGCCGATGGTAACACAGGCGCGCGCCGCGGCATGGAACCGGCCGGCCAGCCCACTCGTTCTACGAGTGAGCGGGCAGGCACCACACGGTACGCAGTGCCCGTGGATCACGCCGGCACAGCCGCCAGGGAGTGCCACGCACGGTGGGCAAGCAGGTCATCGCCCTTCTCGTTATCACCCTGATCGGCGTCAGCCTCCTGCCGGTGCAGCACGCCGACGGTCCCACGTTCGCCAACCCGGCCTTCCAGAACCTCTGGTCGGCCCGGTCGCGGTCGCCGTCGAGCTTCGACCTCTGGGGGAGCGAGCCGCTGGCCTGGCGCGTCGAGCCGTATGCCGACGCCCCGGGCGGCCGGCACATCGTGCAGTACTTCGACCGCGGCCGTATGGAGCTCACCCTGCCCCGCGGGGGCGGCGACCCGACGGTGAGCCAGGGGCTGCTGGCCCTGGAGCTGACCACCGGGCACATCCTCCTCGGCGACACCCTCACCGCCGCCAGGCCGTCGCCCGCCATCCCGATCGACAGCGGTGCCCCAGACGACCGCGTCCCCACCTATGCCGCGCTCAGCCACGTCGTCGGGCGCCCGGCCCCCTCGCACCTGGGTGCCGAGCTCCCGGTCGCCTGGATCGACAGTCGCGGCCAGCCCGAGGACCGCCCCCCGGTCGTCACCCTGCGCGCGGCCGACTACATCGAGGAAACCGGCCACAATCTCCCGGATATCACGGTCGCCTTCTTCGACCGTCACCCGTTCGGCACCATCACCTGGATCGAGGCGATGGGGTACCCGATCAGCGAGCCCTACTGGACGATCTACCGCCGCGACGGCCTCGCGCTGCCGTCGCTCGTCCAGGTGTTCGAGCGCCGCATCCTGGTCTATACCCCGGGGCTCCAGCCCGAGCGCCGCTTCACCACCGCCAACACCGGCCGGCATTACTACCGCTGGCGCTACGACGCCGACCCGCCCCGGCGGTGGCCCGACCCGCACGCCGGGCCGGACGCGCCCAGCGTGGCGGTCCCTGCCGGGTTCGCCGACGGCGTCTACGCGCGCGATCTCGGCACGCCGGTCGGCCTGGCGCTCGGCCCGGCCGGCAACTTGTGGATCGTCACCGCCGAGGGCCGCGTGCTCTCCGTCGAGCGGGAGCGCGCCGACGGCACCGCCGCGGACGTCAACGTCTTCGCCGAGGGGCTCCCCAACCCGCGCGGCATCGCCATCGTCGGCACCACCGTGTACGTCGCCGTCGACAACGGGGTCCTCCGGCTCGACGATGGCGATCTGGACGGCGTCGCCGACCGCACGACCTACCTGACCCGCGCCATCGACCCCGCCCCGGGCCCCCTTGGCACGCCCGCCGTCGACGCGCGCGGGCGGGTGTTCGTCGCGGGCGCGCATGTGGCCTCTCGGCAGTCGCGCGTCGTGGCCCAGATCGACACCGACGGTGCCCTCCGGCCTGCCCGCGTCGGCCTGGCGAACCCGGGGCCGCTCCTCGTCGCCCACCAGCAGCTCCTCGTCGTCGATCGTCCGTCCGGGGGTCAGCACGGACTGTACCAGGTCCCCATCGACGTGAGCCCGCTGGTCGGGAGCGACACGCTGGGCCCCACCCCCAACCGGCTGGTCGCCAGGTTCCCCCCTGACATGACGGTGCACGCGGTGCTGCGCTTCGACAGCGGGCTCTGGCCCGGCGTCGAGCCTGACACCCTGTTCGCCGCGGTCAGCACCGACCGCGGCGCGAGCCTGGTCCGCACCGTGCCCCATCCCAACGGCCAGCCGCCCGAGATCGTCGAGTTCGCCACCGGCTTCTCCCAGCCGGTCGCCCTCGCCGCCGGGCTCGACGGCGCCCTCTACGTCGCCGACGCCGGCCGCGGCGAGGTCATCAAGATCGTCGCCACCCCCGCCCGCCCGTAGGGCCGGCCTGGGGGCGGAGGAGCGCCGCCCCCGCCCCCGCTCCGGCTACGCCACCACCGGCGGGCGCCGTCGCCACACCTGCGTCGCCTGCTCGAAGGCGTTAGCGAGCTGGAGCACGCCGAAGTCGTCCCGGTAGCGCCCCACGATCTGCACCCCGACCGGCAGGCCCTCCGGGGTGAAGCCGCAGGGCACCGAGATGGCCGGCAGGCCGGTCACGGTGATGTAGTAGGCCGACTTCATCCAGGCGATGTAGCTCTCCATCGGCACGCCGTTGATCTCGGTCGGGTAGGGCTGCTCGACCGGGAACGGCGGCACCTGGTTCACCGGGCAGATCAGAAACTCGTACTCCTCCATGAAGGCGCGCACGCGGTGGTACAGCAGGGTGCGCTTCACCTCGGCCCGCCCCACGTCCAGCGCGCTGAGCTTCAGCCCCGCCTCGGTGTTCCAGATGACCGTGTCCTTGAGCAGGTCCCGGTGCCGCTCCAGGTGCTCGGCATGCCGCACCGCGAAGTGCAGCGCCCGCAGCACGTGGAAGATCTCGTCGGCGTCGCGCAGGTCGGGCGTCGCCTCCTCGACCACGCAGCCCAGATCGGCGAAGACGTGCCGCTGGCTCTCCAGCACCGCGGTCACGCGCGGATCGACCGGCAGCCCGCCGAGGTCCCGGCTCCAGGCCACGCGCACCCCGCGGAAGTCCCGCTCCAGCGGCCGCGCGAAGACGCTGCCCGGCTCCGGCAGCGCGATGGGCGAGCGCGGGTCCGGCCCGGCCATGGCCGAGAGCAGCAGCGCCACGTCGCCGACCGTCCGCGCCAGCGGCCCCTTGACCCCGAGCGTCGACCACCCCATCGCGGCCGGCCAGGTCGGCACGCGCCCGGCCGACGGCCGGAACCCGACCACGTTGTTGAAGTTGCCCGGGTTGCGCAGCGAGCCGCCCGTGTCGCTCCCGTCGGCGATCGGCAGCATGCCGCAGGCCAGCGCCACCGCCGCGCCGCCGCTGCTGCCGCCGCAGGTCTTGCTCAGGTCGTAGGGGTTCCGGGTCGGGCCGAAGACCGGGTTGAAGGTCTGCGAGCCCGCGCCGAACTCCGGCACGTTGGTCTTGCCGATGGTCAGCGCGCCGGCCCGCTTCAGCCGCTCGACCAGCAGCGTGTCGCGCTCGGGGATGTAGTCGCGGTAGATCGGCGAGCCGAAGGTGGTGCGCAGCCCCTTGGTCTCCTCCAGGTCCTTGTGGGCGATCGGCAGCCCGTGCAGCGGCCCGACCTCGTCCCCCCGCGCCAGCGCCGCGTCCGCGGCGTCGGCCAGCGCCAGCGCCTCCTCCTCCGGCACCTGCGACACGATGGCGTTGACGAGCGGGTTGACCCGCGCGATCTGCGCCAGGTGCGCCTCCATCACCTCGCGCGCCGACAGCTCACGCCGGCGGATGCGCGCCGCCAGCTCCCGCGCCGTCATGAAGCAGATCTCGTCCGCACCGCCCATTCAGACGCCCCTTCCGCTCCAACAGCACCGCCCGTGATCCCAGCAGGCCCGCCCCTGAGCCGGGCCACAAGGTAACACATCGACGTGCCGTGGGATACGCCTCGCGGGCAGTTCCGGTGAAGACGGTCGCAGCGGCGCCTCGCTCGCCGAAAGTGCCGTGCCGCAGGTTGAGGTACAAGGGATGAGCCAGCCCGGCCGATCACCCGCCGGCGGCGCTAAGGATGACCTCGGTGAGCACGCCGGCCAGCAGGCCCACGGTCAGGCCCCAGCCGTTCCAGGTCGGCGCACCGAGCCTGCGGCCGGCCGCCATCAGCTCGCCGATGACGTACATGATCGCCCCGCTCGCCAGAGCGAGGAAGAGCACCGACACCGGCCGCGAGAAGAAGAAGTAGCCCAGCAGGGTGCCCAGGAAGGTCGGGCCACCGGCGATGAGCCCGGCCACGGCGAGGAACCCCCAGCCGGCGGTCTGCCCGGCGAGCGGCGCCGCGATGCCGAAGCCCTCGGTGGCGTTATGCAGCCCGAACCCAATGATCAGCATCAGCGCCAGCGTCATCCCGCCGGCGTGCGAGGAGCTTCCGATCGCCAGCCCCTCGGAGAAGTTGTGCAGCCCGATGCCGGCCGCGATCACCAGCGCCGTCCGCTCCGCCGACTCCGACCGGACGCGATGCGTGCGCTGCGCGTAGTACACCAGGCTGAGTAGCCCACCGGCAAAGCCAACGATCAGCAGGAAGAGGAGCAGCCACGTTTCGCCCGCATGCCGGGTCGCCAGCGCCTCGATCGGCTCGGCCGCGTGCTCGACGATGTCGACGAAGAGGAAGAACAAGATCCCGATGGCCACGGCGTTCAGGAAAGCGAGCCGTTCTCGCGCCACCGCGCGTATCCGGGCAAAGGGAAGCCCGAGGAAAATCGTCAGCCCGGCCAGTGCACCGAGAACGCCGGTCTGAAACAATGGCATTCGTATTTGTCCTCTCACCGCAAGCCCGCACGCGCGGGACCTCGGCCCGCCGCGCTTGAGACCGGCGAGCCCGGCTCCACCATCGGTTGTAGCTCGGGACAAAAACCCGACTGATCGAGTCGGGATTATCTTAGGTGGGCAGTCTTCCGCTGTCAAGGCGGGCAAGGCCCGGCGAAGAGTCGCGCCGGCGCGCTGCCGGCACGATCCGTTGGCACCGGTACGGCGCACGGCTCGGCATGCCGCCCGTTCGCGCGCAACGGCCCTGTGCCGGGCCATGATACGTCACGCGTCAGGTGTCAGACATTCCCGCGGCCCGTGGTGCGTGTTGCGTGGTGCTCCCCTCTCCCCTTGTGGGAGGGGACTGGGGGTGAGGGGTGCTCCGGGAGCCCGTAAGGACCCGGGGCTGACGCGGCAGAGCCGGCTGGCACGCCCGCGTGCCCGCCTGGTCGGAGAGGGCCGTACGCCGAACGGAGCCTACCGCCGCGTGGAGCGCCGGCGGCGCACGGAGCCGCGCCGGCCACAGTGTCGGCGCGGCCTCGGTGTGGTAGGAGAGAGCCTGGTGCTCACCCGCGTGGACCTCGTCACGACACCGGGCGGCTCCGGGCGGTGCTCCGCTCGACACGCCCCGCTCCGAGCGGACACTCGCGTGGGGTGCGGCCAGGCGCCGTTCCGCGGGGGATGGGCGCGCCACCCGCACCGGGCGATGCCGCGCCGCGGCCGCCACCAGCCCCGCGCACCACGATCACACACCCCGCACCACGCAACACGCAGTACGCAGTACGCATCACGGAACACGCATGACGCCTCACGGCTCGATCCGCACCACCCGCCCACCGGCGTAGCGGTAGAACGTCCGCCCCGGGAAGTGCGCCATCACCGCCCGGTTCGTCTCCGGGCCGCGGTCGAGAGCGTAGACGATCGGCCCGTCCAGCGTCGGACGGTTCTGGGCAAAGAACGGGGCGTAGCCCGTCCAGTAGCTCGCGGCGACGAAGACGACCGCGTGGTCGATCCGGGCGGCCGCCACCCGCCGCAGGCCATCGCCGTTGATGGCGTACCAGTCGTGGTACGCCTGGAACTCCCGCAGCCCGACCGTGCCGAGCCCGCGCAGGGAGAGCACCGCCACCGGCAGCAGCACCGCCGCGGCCGCCAGCGGCCGCGCCCGGCCGGCCGGGAGCCGGGCGCGCCGCAGGGCCCAGGCGAGCCCGCCGGCCAGGTGCAGCAGCCCGCGGGCCGTCAGCAGCGCCAGCGCGCCGGTCGCCTCGAAGTAATAGCGCGGCCCGTACATCTGCCCGGGCGTCCAGTAGGCGATGTGGACCAGGATCAGCCCGAGCGCGCTCCCCGCCAGCAGCAGATCCCAGCCCCAGGCGGCCCCGCCCGGCACCCGCAGCGCCGGCCGAGCCCCGCGCCAGCGCGCCGCCGCGCGCGCCCCGAGCGCCACCAGGGCCACGCCCACGGCGAGCGCCGCCGGCAGCAGGGTCAGCCAGCCCGGCCAGCCGAAGAGCAGCCGGCGCAGCGCGTCGAGGTTGTAGCCCGTGTTCCGCAGGCCGGCCGCCAGGTCGTGCCCATGCGGGCCGACGTCCGGCCCGAAGCCGATCCGGTCGAACGGCCACCACAGCTCATAGCCGAAGCGGACCGGCGAGCCGGTCGTATACGCGTTGTAGGCCAGCAGGAGCGCGACGAACGGCAGGAACCCCGCCGCCAGCGCCAGGGCCCGCCGCCGTCCCACCGGCCCGGCCGCCAGGTCGGCCGCCGCGACCAGCGCGTACGGCAGGCCGATCCCGACCGCCGTCAGCGGCCGCGCGAGGAAGAGCATACCGACCGCCGCCCCGGCTGCCACGGCCGGCAGCAGCGCCCCGCCCGCGCGCGCCCGCGCGAACAGCAGCAGCAGGGCCGTCGCCCAGATCAGGCCGACGACGTGCGACATAAACGACCCAGCCTGGAGCAGGAAGACGGGCGACGTCGCCAGCAGCGCCGCCGCCAGCAGCCCGGTGCCGGGGCGGTAGACCGCGCGGCCGGCGCGGTAGAGCAGCAGGATCGCCACCGCCCCGGCAATCGGGTTGAGCAGCCAGGGCTGGCCGATCAGCACCCCGAGCGCCAGCACCAGGGGGTAGCCCGGCGGGTACTTCCCGAACCACATCCCGTCGCGCACGATGACGAACGGGATGCTGAACGCGGCCGGCACGGGCGGCGCCGGCGCCACGATGTGCCCCGCCGCCATGGTGCGCGCCTGGAACAGGAACGCGACCTCGTCCTCGACGTGCGGCAGCCGGTCGAAGACGGTCGTCGAGACCCAGGCGGCGGCCAGCAAGGCCCACAACGCCACGCCGAGCGCCAGCAGGCCCGGCGGCACTCGCCCGCGCCCGGCGGGCGGCTCGGCCCGGGCCGCCGCGCGCTCGATCGCCACCGCCCGCTCCTCGCCGCTGGACACCGCTGCCCCCTTCTCCGCGAGACCCGCGCCCAATGGTACGCGAGCGCGCCCGGCCGTGCGCAGCGGTCGCGGCCGCCCGGCACGCCCGCCGCTCCCGGTACGGCGGTACTACAGATCGGCGACCGCCGGGATCACCTCGCGCCCCACCACCTCGATCGGCGTGATCCGGTCGCCGTGCGCCACCCAGCCCATGACGGTCTCGATCCCCATCCCCGCCAGCCAGCGCAGCCGCTCGATCAGTTCGCCGGCCGTCGCGCCGTCCTCGCCCACGTCGAACAGGAAGGCGCAGGTCTTCGCGATCGCGTCGTAGTCGCGCCCCTCGGCCTCGCAGTGGCGCCGCAGCACCTCGAGCTTGTGCGGCAGCTCCGGCGTCGGGCGCAGGCTGCACGCGTCGGCGTAGCGCGCGACCAGGCGCAGCGTCTTGCGCTCGCCGTCGCCGGCGATCAGGATCGGCGGGTGCGGCCGGGCCAGGCTCTGCGGCAGGTTGAGCAGGCGGTCGAGCTGGTAGTGCTGGCCGTGGTACGGCTGCCGGTCCCCCACCTCCCCGCTCCACATGCGCAGGCAGATCTGGAGCGTCTCCTCCAGCATCGCATAGCGCTCGCGGAGCGGCGGGAAGGGCAGGTCGAGGCCGCGCGCCTCCTCCTCGTCGTCGCCGGTGCCGCTGCCCAGCCAGGCGCGGCCCCCCGAGAGCACGTCCAGCGTGGGCACCGTCTTCGCCAGCATGCCCGGGTGCCGGTAGGAGACCGGCGTCGCCAGGGTCATCAGCTTTACCCGCCGGGTCTGCGCCGCCAGGAACGCCAGCGTCGTGTAGCACTCCAGCG
This sequence comes from Sphaerobacter sp., assembly GCA_029961075.1. Taxonomy (GTDB): domain Bacteria; phylum Chloroflexota; class Chloroflexia; order Thermomicrobiales; family Thermomicrobiaceae; genus Sphaerobacter. The sequence continues at coordinate 33,002 of JASBVL010000034.1, read as the reverse complement.
AGGGCCCCTCGGCCCCGCCCAGGATCGGGTGCTGCCAGACGTGGTCCGCGACCGCGATCGCGTCGAACCCGGCGGCCTCGGCGGCCTGCGCCATCGCGGCCAGCGTCGCGCCGAGGCGCTCCGGGCCGGTGATCTGGTAGCCGCTCGCCTCGATCCAGGCGGCCAGCGCCTGGCAGGTCAGGCCGATCGTCGCCGGGTCGCCCTGATGGACGACGCAGGCCATCGCCGCCTCCGCGGGGAGCTGCCGCCCGCGCACCCGGCCCTCCGGCCGCACCGGGTCCTCGGTGATGAGCACCGCCTCGGCGTCGACGCCGGTCTCGCGGAAGTCCGGGTCGTGCCAGATGACCGCGCTGCCGGTCACCGTCAGGCCGTGCCGCTGCCGGTAGGCGGCCAGCTCACCGAACAGCGCGCCGAGCGCCCCGCGATGCGGGAGCACGTCGCGCACCGCGGCCACCCGCAGCGGCCCGACCCGCTTCACCACCACGTCGACGGCCGGCAGGTCCGCCCCCTGCTCGAGCTGGCGCTGGCGCGCATCGAGGCGCGCCAGCCGGGCCTGCGCCTCCGCGATCTGGTCGCGGACCTCGGCCGCCTTGAGCTGCAGCACGGCGCGGAGCTGGTCCGGCGCCAGCTCGGCGTCGAGGAGCTGCCCGATCTGCTCCAGCGAGAAGCCGAGGTCCTCGAGCGCCAGGATGCGGTTGAGCCGCGGCAACTGCGCGCTGGAGTCGTAGCGGTAGCCGGTGAACGGGTCGGTGTGCCCCGGCTCGAGCAGCCCGAGCTGCTCGTAGTGGCGCAGCGCCTGGACCGTGACCGGCGTCAGCCGGGAGAAGTCACCGATCTTGAACATTGCGCTCCCGCCCCCGGTCCAGGCGGCCGCCGCGGCCAGCCACCACCCTAAACCCGGCCCCTGCGGGAGCGTCAAGGGCGGTACGTCGCACCGCCGGCCCGGACCGCTCTCCGCCCCGCTTCGGTACACTTGTCGTGAGACGATCGCCGACGCGCCGGCCCACCGGGGCGGCAGGCATCCGCCCCCGTCACGGCTCCTTCCCAGGCCGGCACCACCATGCCCAGCACACCCGGCGCACACGCAGCGCGAGGAGAGGGCAACCATGGCACAGCAGGCAACACCCCAGATCACCCGCATCGACCGCTACGTGTATGAGATCCCGCCCCGGGGCGAGATGCGCGTCCCGGCCCGCATCTACGCCGACGAGGAGGTGATCCAGGCGCTGACCGCGCCCGCGACGCAGGAGTGGAGCGCGCTCCAGCAACTGGTCAACGTCGCCAGCCTGCCCGGCATCCAGCGAGCCGCGCTCGCCATGGCCGACGTCCACCCCGGCTACGGCTTCCCGATCGGCGGCGTCGCGGCCTTCGACCCCAGCGATGGGGTTATCAGCGTGGCCGGCGTCGGGTTCGACATCAACTGCGGCGTGCGCCTGCTCCGCACCGAGCTGGCCCGCGCCGACCTCGCCGGCAAGGAGGAGCGCGTCGCCGACGCCCTCTTCCAGGACGTCCCCGCCGGGCTCGGCAGCACCGGGGAGCTGCGGCTCACCGAGCAGGAGATCGACCGGGTGCTGCGCGAGGGGGCCAGCTACGCCGTCCGCCTCGGCTACGGCACCCCCGACGACCTGACCTACATCGAGGAAAACGGCCAGCTCGCCGGGGCCGATCCCGCCCAGGTCAGCCGCACCGCCAAGCAGCGGCAACTGCGACAGGTCGGCACCCTCGGCTCGGGGAACCACTTCGTCGAGGTGCAGGTGGTGGACGAGATCTTCGACGAGGAGGCGGCGCGCGCCTTCGGCCTGGAGCGCGGCCAGATCACCGTCATGCTCCACACCGGCAGCCGCGCGCTCGGCCACCAGATCGGCACCGACTACCTCCCCATCCTGGAGCGGGCCGCCAAGAAGTACGGCATCCCGATCCGCGAGCGCGAGCTGGTCTGCGCGCCGATCGACAGCCCCGAGGGCCGCCAGTACTACGCCGCGGTCATGGCCGGGGCCAACTGCGCCTTCGCCAACCGCCAGGTGCTGACCCACCTCGTCCGCGAGGCGCTCCGGCACGCGCTCGGCGTGGACCCGGCCACGATCCGCACCGTCTACGAGGTGGCCCACAACACGGTGAAGTTCGAGCTGCACGAGGTCGACGGGCAGCGCAAGCGGCTGCTCGTGCACCGCAAGGGTGCCACCCGCGCCTTCGGCCCGGGCCGCCCCGAGATCCCCGAGCGCTACCGCGCCGTCGGCCAGCCGGTCCTGGTCGGCGGCACGATGGGCACGGCGAGCTACGTCCTGCGCGGGACGGAGCGGGGCATGCGCGAGACCTTCGGCAGCGCCCTCCACGGCGCCGGACGCGCCACCTCGCGCACCAAGGCGAAGAAGGCCTTCCCGGCGGATCGCGTGGTCCATCAGCTCCGCGAGCGCGGCATCATCGTGCGCGCCCACGGGCGGGCCTCGATCAGCGAGGAGGCGCCCGGCGCCTACAAGGACGTCGAGCAGGTGGTCGACATCATGAGCGGGGCCGGCATCGTCGCCAAGGTCGCCCGCCTGCGCCCGCTCGTGACGATCAAGGGCTGAGCCCGTCGCGGGGCGGGCGGGGCCGCCCGCCCCGGCTCACTCCGCCAGCGTCAGGTCGTAGCGCTGCTCGGCCAGCATGACGCCCCACGTCGGCCGGGCCGGCGTCTCCTCGGTCAGCCGGAAGCCGGCGGCGGTGTAGAGCCGCGCCGCGTCGGTCAAGAGGTTCACCGTCCAGAGGTACACCGAGCGGTAGCCCGCCGCGCGGCAGAAGGCGAGCGACTCCCCCAGCAGGCGCCGCCCCAGCCCGCGCCCGCGCGCGTCGGGGTGTACCAGGAACCAGCGGAGCTGGGCCGCGCCGCCCTCGCGCCCGACGATGCCGATCGACCCGACCAGGCGCCCGTCCCGCTCCGCCAGCCAGAGCCGGTCCCGCCCCGGCCGGGCCAGCCGGCCGAACTCGCCGAGCGACTCGGCGACGTAGGACTCGAAGGTGTGATCGAACCCGTACTCCGCGGCGTAGAGGACGCCGTGCAGCTCGGTCACCCGGCCCAGGTCGCCCGGCCGCAGCTCGCACCGCAGCGACACCTCCCGCTCGCGCGCCTCGCCCATCACGCGGCACCCCCTCCCAGACGCGGCCGCTGCCCGCTCAGACGAGACGCAGCAGCCAGTAGATCGCCAGCCCGCTCACGATGCAGGCCCACATGCGGCGCGTGCGCCAGGCCACCAGGCCCCCGCCCACGGCCGCCGGCCAGGCCGCGAGGCCGTCCGGCTGCGCGCGCAGGTTGGCCACCACCAGGGCGGTCAGCAGGGCGATCGGCAAGAACCGCAGCGCCTGCTCCGCCGCCGGCGGCACCGCCCGGCGCGGCACCAGCAGCCCCGCCAGCCGGAGGGCGAACACGCCCGCGGCCACGGCTGCGACCGTCCACGCCACGCTCATCGCCGCTCCCCCGCGCGCCGCGACCACCACGCCCCCGCCGCGCTGCCGAGCGCCCCGGCGCCCAGCACCGCCACGCCCGGCGGCACCAGCCCGCTCAGCAGCGGGGTGGCCACGGCCGCGACCAGCGCCGCCCGCAGCGCCGCCCGCGTGCGCAGCACCGGCGCGAGCACCGCCAGGAAGGTCAGCGGGATCACGAGGTCCACGCCGAGCCGCCGCGGGTCCGGCAGGGCCTGCCCCGCCACCACGCCCAGCGCGGTCCCCAGGTTCCAGCCGAGGTACATGCTCACCCCGGCCCCGAGCAGGACCGGCAGGCGCAGCGGCCGGCGCCCGGCCGTGACGCCGTAGGCCGCATCGGTGAGAAACCACGCGGTCACGATGCGCTCGACCCAGCGCAGCCGGAGCTGCTGGCTGACCGCCAGCCCGAGCAGCAGGAACTGGGCATTGAGCGCCATCGCGCTCCCGGCCAGCACCGGCAGCGGCGCGCCCGCCGCGAGCAGCGACACCGCGCTCAGTTGGGCGGCGCCGGAGAAGACGACCAGGCTCATGACCTGCGTCTCGCCCGGCCCGATCCCCACCCCCCGCGCCGCGACGGCGTAGGCGATCCCGGTCGGGATCGCCCCCACCCAGAGCGGCAGCATGGCGAGAAAGCCGCGCCCGAAGAGCCGCAAGGGCCCACCGCGCGGCTCCGCGTCCGCCGCGTCCGCCGTCGCCGGGGGCGGCGGCGCGACGGTCTGCCCGCGCTCAGCCACGGCATGCCTCGCCACTCGTCACCGTCACCAAGCCGTGCGCCCGAGCGGCCGGCGCCGCTCGGCCGGCAACCACACCCTGCTTGCTATACTAGGAGCCCGTTGCCGTCCGGTCATCGTCATCGAAGTCGAACTGGCGGGGGAGCGAGGCAGCCGGCATATGGAACGGCACTGGGCGCCCGGATCGCCGGGCGGTAGCCGCCTGCGCGCCCTGCGCGAGCAGGCCGGCCGCACGCAGCTCTGGGTTGAGGCCGAGGCCGAGCTGGGGACCGGCTATCTCCAGCGGATCGAGTCGGGCCGCGTCGCGCAGCCCGAGCGCGCCACGCTGGAGCGCATCCTGACCGCCCTCGGCGCCCGCTACAGCGAGCGGCGCGAGGTGATGGAGCTCTTCGGCTACGCCGTCGCCACCCCGCTGCCGACCGAAGACGACATCGCCTGGGCCTGCGCGGTCGCCCGGCGCGAGCTGCACGAGGTCCCCTTCCCGGCGTACGTCATCGACTGCCAGACCCGCCTGCTCGCCTGGAACCGCTACGTCCCGCCCCTCTTCGGGCTGTCGCCGCGCGACCCGCGGCTCGCCGGGCTGGCCGGCCGCCCGCTCGTGGCTGCCTGGTTCGCCCCGGCCTCGCCGCTGGCGCCGCTCGTCGCCGAGCCCGATGCCTTCCTCCCCGCCCTCATCCGCGCGCTGCGCGCCGAGACCGAGTCCGTCCGCGGCGAGCCCTGGTACGCCGCCCTGCTGGCCGACCTGCTAGCCCTGCCGCGTTTCCGCCACTACTGGGACCGGGCGGAGCGGGAGCAGCAGCCAGCCAGCGCGGCGCGGGCGCTCGTGCCGGTCCACCTCAACGTGCCGGGCGCCGGCCGGCTCGCCTTCCGGCTGGCCTCGGAGCACTTCACCCGCGACGCCCGCTTCCGCTTCGTCTACTACTTCCCGGCCAACCTGGCGACCATGCGCCAGTGCGCGGCCTGGGGCGAGACCGCCTGACCGCGGCGCCCGGGCGCCCGGCACGACGCCCTCGGCACAGCAGTCGCGTGGACAATCGGCTATCATCGGTCGCGGAGCCGGCCGGCACGAGGAACGGGACGCGGCGACGCGATGACCGTCACGCAGGAGCGCGCCATCCCCATCGACCGCCCGCGCGGCCTCACCGAGGCCGAGGTCGCCGCGCGCCGCGCGCGGGGCCAGACCAACGCCGTCCCCTTCGAAACCAGCCGCTCCTACAAGCGCATCGTCGTCCAGAACACTCTCACCTTCATCAACACGGTCCTCTTCGCCATCTGCGGGCTGCTGGCCGCCCTCGGCCTCACGGGCGACGCGGTGCTCACCGCCAGCCTGGTGGTCGGCAACGTCCTCGTCGGCATCGTCCAGGAGGTGCGGGCCAAGCGCCAGCTCGACCGCATCGCCCTCCTGCTGCGGCCCACCGCGACCGTGATCCGCGAGGGGCAGGAGCGCACCGTCAACCCCGACGACATCGTCCTCGACGACGTCCTCATCGTCCGCCCGGGCGACCAGATCCTGGTCGATGGGGAGGTCATCGACGCGCGCGGGCTGAGCGTCGACGAGTCGCTCCTGACCGGCGAGTCCGATCTGGTCCGCAAGCGTCCCGGCGACACCGTCCACTCCGGCACCTTCTGCATGACCGGCAGCGGCGTCTACGTGGCGCGCAAAGTGGGCACCGCCAGCCTGGCCCAGCAGATCACCGCCCAGGCGCGGGAGTTCCGCGACGTCAAGACGCCGCTCCAGCGCGAGATCCGGTTGGTGCTCCAGGTGATGCTGGTGCTGGTAGTGGCGCTCTCGATCCAGGTCGGGATCGCCTTCTACCAGTCGCCGCGCGACCCCGGGCTGCGCGAGCTCACCCAGGCGGCCGCGGTGCTGGTCAGCCTGGTGCCCCAGGGCCTGGTCTTCATGGTCACGGTGACCTACGCCATGGCCGCCGTGCGCATGGCCGGCAGCGGCGCCCTCATCCAGCGCATGAACGCGGTCGAGTCGACCAGCAACATCGACGTGCTCTGCCTGGACAAGACCGGCACCCTGACCACCAACACTCTCGTCCTCGAGACGCTCGAGCCGCTCCAGACCGACGAGACCCGGCTGCGCGCCGCGCTCGGCGACTACGCCGCCACCGCCCCCGCCGACAACCGCACCATCACCGCCATCGCCGCGGCCTGCCCGGGCCGCGCCCGGCAGGCCGTCGCCGAGGTCCCCTTCTCCTCCGCGCGCAAGTGGAGCGCGCTGGCGTTCGACGATGCCGTCGGGCGCGGCGTCTACGTCCTCGGCGCCCCGGAGATGCTCCGCCCGGCCCTGCAATCCGTGGACTCCCTGGAGCCGCGCATCGCCGCCTGGACCGAGCGCGGCCTGCGCGTCCTGCTCTTCGCCGGCCGGCCCGATCTGCCGCCGCTCTACGACGGCCAGGGCCAGCCGTGCCTCCCGCCCGGCCTGACCCCGCTCGGGCTGATCGTGCTGCGGGACGAGCTGCGCCCCGAGGCGCGCGAGACCATCACCCGCTTCGCCGAGGCGGGCATCACGTTGAAGATCATCTCCGGCGACAACCCCGACACCGTCGCCGCGCTGGCGCGCCACGCGGGTCTGCCCGGCCCCATCCGCGCCGTCTCCGGCACCGCGCTGCAGGGCCTCGACGAGCGCAGCCTCATGCCCATCGCCCAGGAGGCGACGGTCTTCGGCCGCATCACCCCGGAGCAGAAGGCACGGCTGGTCAGCGCCCTGCGCGAGCAGGGGCACTACGTCGCCATGATCGGCGACGGGGTCAACGACGTGCTCGCCTTGAAGCGGAGCAACCTGGCCATCGCCATGCGCAGCGGCAGCCAGGTCAGCCGCAGCGTGGCCGACATCGTCCTGCTGGAGGACTCCTTCGCCGCCCTGCCGGCCGCCTTCCGCGAGGGGCAGCGGATCCGGCGCGGCATGCAGGACATCATCCGCCTCTTCCTGGTCCGCACGCTCTACGTGGCGCTGGTGATCTTCGGCACCTCGCTGGCCGGGGCCCCGTTCCCCTTCACGCCGAAGCACAACGCGATCCTGGCGCTCCTGACCGTCGGCATCCCGGTCGTCGCCATGGCCGCCTGGGCGCGCCCCGGCACCACGCCGCGCCGCCTCGTCCTCTCCGGCAGCCACTTCGTCGTCCCGGCCGCCTGCTCGATCGCCTGGGTGGCCGGCGTGATCTACCTCTTCTACCTGGCGCAGGGCACCAGCGTGGAGACCGCCCGCACCGCGCTCACCACCATCACCATGGTCTGCGGCCTGATCATGATCCCGTTCGCACAGCCACCCAATGCCGCCTTCGTCGGCGGCAGCGACCTCAACGGCGACTGGCGCTCGACGCTCCTCGCCGCGGCCATGCTCGGCGTCTACGCCGGCGTCCTGGCCTGGCCGACTGCCCGCACCTTCTACGGCCTGACGGTGCTCGGCACGCTCGACTACATCATCCTGGCCCACGTCGCCATCGGCTGGGCCGTCATCCTCCGCTTCGCCTGGCGCCTGCGTGTCCTCGACCGCCTCCGCGCCCTCCGGCAGCGCCGCCGCCGGGGCCCGACCCGCGCGGGCGCCGCCTAGCCTCGTCCCGCCGCCCCACCGGGCGCACCCACGGGGCGACCATCGCCCCGCTCAGGATCACCGGCCGCGGGCACGCGTCGCGGCTGGCCCCGACCACCGGGCTGCGGTAGCATTGAACACCACGCGTGGGCGCGCCCACGATGCGCAACGCGACCGCCGTGCCCTCTTGACAAGCCGCCACACCGCACCGTACCCTAATCCCGACTGATTTAGTCGGGATTGCGCGCGCCCGACCGGTAGGTTCGACTGGATGCCACGCCTGGGGTCCCCAGCCGTGGCCGCGCGGAGGGTACGTGAACACGCAGCGCTCACTCAGCAGACGTGAGATGTTCCGGATGATGGGAGCCCTGGCCGGCGCGTCATTCCTGGCGCCGATCCTGGCCGCCTGCGGCGGCAGTGAGTCGACGCCCACGACCGCACCGACGGCGGGCGGGCAGGCCAGCACGGGCAGCAGCGGCGGGGCCACGCCCGCGTCGACGCCCCGGGCCGCCACCCCGCCCAGCACGCCGACCGGCACGATCGGCGGGACGCTGACCGTCTACTCGGGTCGCTCGGAGAACCTGGTCAAGCCGATCATCGACCGCTTCGCCCAAGAGACGGGCGTGAAGGTCGAAGTTCGCTACGGCAACACCGCCGAGATGGCCGCCGCCATCCTCGAAGAGGGGGACAACAGCCCCGCCGACGTCTTCTTCGCCCAGGACGCCGGTGCCCTCGGCGCCCTGGCCCGGGAGCAGCGCCTGGCCTCCCTCCCGGCCGACATCCTGGACCTGGTCGAGCCGCGCTTCCGCTCCCGCGACGGCGTCTGGGTCGGCGTCAGCGGCCGCGCCCGCGCCGTCGTCTACAACACCGAGCGGGTGGCGGAGTCGGACATCCCGCCCTCGATCCTCGACTTCACCGATCCGAAGTGGAAGAACCGCCTCGGCTGGGCGCCGACCAACGCCTCCTTCCAGGCCGCCGTCACGGCGCTGCGGCTGCTGCGCGGGGATGAGGTGGCCCGCCAGTGGCTGGAGGGCATCCGCGACAACGGCGCCAAGGTCTTCGAGAGCAACGACGTCATCGTCCGCGCCGTCATCAACGGAGAGATCGACGCCGGCTTCGTCAATCACTACTACCTCCACCGCGAGCTCGCCGAGGCCGGCCACGACCTTCCCGCGCGGAACTACATCTACCGCAACGGCGACCCGGGGGCGCTGATCAACGTGGCCGGGGCGGCGATCCTCAGCACCGCCACGCAGCAGGAGCAGGCCGCGGCCTTCGTCCGCTTCCTGCTGCAGCCCGAGGCGCAGGCCTACTTCGCCCAGGAGACCCACGAGTACCCGCTGATCCCCGGCGTGCCGACCGACCCGAACCTCGTCCCGCTCGCCGAGATTCAGACGCCCGACCTCGACCTGTCAGACCTCGCCGATCTCGACGCCACGCTCGAGATGCTGCGCGACGTGGGGCTGCTGTAGCCATGTTCACCCGCGGGGCGTCCATGCCGCAGCCCACGACGAGCACGGGAGCCCGCCCGCGCCGCGCGGCGCGCGAGCACCTCCCCCCGCTGCTGGTGCTCCCGGCGCTCATCGTGGCCCTGCTCATGGTCGCCCCGCTGGGCTACCTCGTCCTGCGCGCGGCCGCGGCCGGCCCCGAGCTCCTGCCCCTGCTCTGGCGCGACCGCACCCTGCTCCTGATCCGCAACTCGCTCCTGCTGGCCGCGACCGTGACCGCGGCCTGCGTGGCCATTGCCCTCCCGCTGGCCTGGCTCACCGCCCGCACCGATCTCCCGGGCCGGCGGCTCTGGACGGTGGCCACCTCCCTGCCGCTGGTGATCCCCAGCTACGTCGGCGGCTTCGCCGTCATCGCCACGCTCGGGCCGCGCGGCGCCCTGCAGAGCCTGCTCGAGGCCACCCTGGGCATCCAGCGGCTGCCGGAGATCTACGGCTTCTTCGGCGCCTGGCTGACGCTCACGCTCCTGAGCTACCCCTACCTCCTGCTGGCGCTCCGCTCGGCGCTCCTGGGGCTCGACCCGGCGCTGGAGGAGGCCGCCCGCTCGCTCGGGCTCGGCCCCTGGGGCACCTTCTTCCGGGTCACCGTCCCGCTCCTGCGCCCGGCGCTCCTGGCCGGCTCCCTGCTCGTCGCGCTCTACGTCCTGAGCGACTTCGGCGCCGTCTCCCTGCTCCGCTACGATGTCTTCACCCGCGCCATCTACAACCAGTACCGCGGCGCCTTCGACCGCTCCCTGGCCGCCGGGCTGGCCCTCGTGCTCGTCGCCATCACCGCGGTCCTGCTCGCACTCGACGCCCGCGCCCGGGGTCGCGCACGCTACTACCGCAGCACCGCCGGCGTCACCCGGCCGCCGGCGCGCGTCCGCCTGGGCCGCTGGACGCCGCTGGCGCTGGCCTACTGCGCCGCCATCGTGACCGTCACGCTGGTGCTCCCCATCGGCGTCATCGCCTCCTGGCTGGTCCGCGGGCTCCGCGCCGGCGAGCCGCTCCGGCTGGTCTGGTCCGCGGCGCTCAACTCGGTGGGCCTCTCGCTCCTCGCCGGCCTGGTGGCGATCCTCGCGGCGCTCCCGATCGCCATCCTCACGGTGCGGCACCCCAGCCGCCTCAGCCACGCCATCGAGCGCCTAACCTATCTCGGCTACGGCCTGCCGGGCATCGTCGTCGCGCTGGCCCTCGTCTTCTTCGGCGCCCGGCACGTCCCCTGGCTCTACCAGACCCTCGGGATGCTGGTCGTGGCCTACCTCATCCGCTTCTTGCCCCAGGCCGTCGGCACCCTGCGCGCCTCGCTGCTCCAGGTCAGCCCGCGCGTCGAAGAGGCGGCCCGCAGCCTCGGCCACTCCCCCCCACGGGTCTGGCTCCGGGTGACGATGCCGCTGACCTACCCCGGGCTCTTCAGCGCCGGGGCGCTCACCTTCCTGACGGTGATGAAGGAGCTACCGGCCACCCTGCTGCTCCGGCCGACCGGCTTCGACACCCTGGCCACCCAGGTCTGGAGCGCCACCGCCGAGGCCTTCTGGGCGCGCGGCGCCGCCCCGGCCCTCCTGCTCATCCTGCTGTCCGCGCTCCCGATGGCCGTCACCGCCTGGCGGGACAGCCGTTTCGAGCCCTGAGCAGGCAGCCGCGACGCGACGTGATGGTAGACTGGACACGGCCGGGCAGCACCCAGGCGATCGGTGAGGGAGGGGACATGCACACGGCCATCGAGCTGAACGGCGTCAGCAAGTGGTTCCCGGGGGCCGCCGAGCCGGCCGTCCACGACGTCACCATGGCCATCGCGCCGGGCGAGATCGTCGCCCTGCTCGGCCCCAGCGGCTGCGGCAAGACCACCACCCTGCGCCTCATCGCGGGCTTCGAGCGGCCCGACACCGGCACGATCGCCATCGCCGGCCAGCCGGTCGCCGGCGGCGCGACCCCCTTCGTGCCGCCCGAGCGCCGCGGGGTCGGGATGGTCTTCCAGGACTACGCCCTCTTCCCGCACCTCACCGTGAGCGACAACATCGCCTTCGGCCTCCGCCACCTGCCCGCCGCCGAGCGCCGCTCGCGCTGCGACGACCTGCTCGCGCTCACCGGCCTCGAGGCGGTGGCGCACCGCTACCCGCATCAGCTCTCCGGCGGCCAGCAGCAGCGCGTCGCCATCGCGCGCGCCCTCGCCCCGCGGCCGCACGTCCTCCTGCTCGACGAGCCCTTCTCCAACCTCGACACCGAGATGCGCGCCCAGATGCGCGCCGAGGTCCGCGAGCTGCTCAAGGCCATCCAGGCGACCGCCATCCTGGTCACCCACGACCAGCAGGAGGCGATGACCGTGGCCGACCGCGTCGCCGTGATGCTGCAGGGCCGCATCGAGCAGATCGACACCCCCGACATCGTCTACCACTACCCGGCCACCCGCGCGGTGGCCCGCTTCGTCGGCCAGGGCACCTTTGTGCCGGCCCGCGTGGCCGGCGACGTCGCCCTGTCCGACCTGGGCCAGTTCGGCCTCGACCAGGCCCCGGCACCGCAGTTGGTCGACCTCCTGGTCCGCCCGCGCGACGTCACCCTCGAGGTGGACCCCAACGGGGTCGCCGTCGTGACCGCCCGCCGCTTCAACGGCGCGGAGTTCACCTACCTGGTGCAGCTCCCCTGCGGCGTGCAGTTGCAGTCGGACCAGCCGTCCTACGTCGACATCGCCCCGGGCACCCGCGTGCGCGTCCGCTGCAATCGCAGCCGGCTCGCCGCCTACGACGCCGACACCCGCATCGGCCTGACCGCGCCGCGCTAGGGCCGGCGCGCCGGCCCCGGCCGGCCCAATTCGACAGAAGGACACGCCATGCGCCTCACCTACGACCCGGCCGCCAACACCCTCCGCCTCACGCTCGACGAGCGACCGGCCGAGGCGCCTCGCGCCGCGCTCGACCTGCCGGGCTACGTCGATGTCGGCGAGGGCGGGCGCCTGGTCGGCGTCGAGCTCCGGGCCATCCCCGGCCGGGACCTGACCGCCGTGCTCCAGCCGTGGACGAGCGACCCCGTCGCCGCCGCGTACGTCGAGCTGCACGGTGACGCGGCCTACATCACCCTGAGCGTGCCCGAGGAGGGGATCGACCGGGGACAGGTCCGCACCGCACCGGCGACGCTGCGCGCCGAGCTCGACCGCGCGCACCGACTCGTCGCGCTCGCCATCCCCCGCCGCGGCAGCGGCTACGAGATCTCCTATCCCAGCGGCAATCGCTGCTGGCGCCCGGAGCGGCCCGGCGGGCCGCGGGCCTGGGTCTGCGCGATCGGCTAGGCCGTGCCGCGGGCGTGAGCCGTCAGCCGTCACGCGGGCGACGTGTTCCGTGTTGCGTGCCTCCCCCTCTCCCAACGTTGGGAGAGGGGCCGGGGTGAGGGCTGCGCACCGCGCCTCACCGCTCCCCACGGTTGCCGAGACGGGCGCCGTCCCCTACAGTTCCGGGCGGCCAGGCCGGGCCGGGCTGGGGAGGAGGAGCACACCACCATGGAGCGGCTGTACCAGGCCGTCGTCTACCCCGCGCTGCTGCGACTGGAGCCGGAGCAGGCGCACCACCTGGCGCTCCGCCTGCTGCACCACGCGCCCCGGGTGCCGGGCGGCACCGCGCTCCTGCGCCGCCTGGCCGCACCGGCCGACGAGCGGCTGCACGTGCAGCGCTTCGGTCTGCGCTTCCCCAACCCGCTGGGCGTCGCCGCCGGACTCGACAAGGACGCCGAGGCCGTTGCGGCGCTGCTGGCCCTGGGCTTTGGCGCGGTCGAAGTCGGCACCGTCACCCCCCGGCCGCAGCCCGGCAACCCCCGGCCGCGCCTCTGGCGGCTCCCGCAGGATCGCGCCCTCATCAACGCCCTCGGCTTCCCGAGCGCCGGCGCGGCGGCCGTCCGCGCCCGGCTGGTCGGCCGCCGCTCCCCCGGCATCGTCGGGATCAACCTGGGCAAGAACCGCGACACGCCCCCCGAGCGCGCCGCGGACGACTACGTCGCCGTGCTCAACGCGCTCTGGGACGTCGCCGACTACCTCGTCATCAACGTCAGCTCGCCCAACACCCCCGGCCTGCGCGCCCTCCAGCAGCGCGCCGCGCTGGTCGAGATCCTCCGCGCCGTCGCCGACGCCAATGCGCGCGCCGCCCACCTGCATGCCGGCCGGCCCCGCCCCGTGCTGGTCAAGCTCGCGCCCGACCTCGACGACGCGGCGCTCGACGACGCCCTGGCCGGCGCGATCGACGGCGGCGCGGACGGCGTCATCGTCAGCAACACCACCGTCAGCCGCGCCGGCCTGCGGGGCCCCGTGCCAGACGTCCCCGGCGGGCTGAGCGGCCCCCCGCTGCGCGCCCGGGCGACCGCGCTCGTCCGCGCGGTGCGCCGCCGCACCGGCGACCGCCTGCCGATCATCGGCGTGGGCGGGATCGCCAGCGCGGCCGACGTTATCGAGCGCATGCGCGCCGGTGCCTGCCTGGTGCAGCTCTACACCGCCTTCATCTACGGCGGGCCCGCCCTGCCCGGCCGTATCGTCCGCGACCTCACCGCCTACGTCGAGCGCGAGGGCCTGCGCTCCATCGAGGAGATCATCGGCGCGGAGTAGGGCGACGGCCCTTTGGAGTGCGGCGGCCGCAGCCGCCGCTTTGCTCCGCGGCGGTCGCAACCGCCGCTTTCCTGCCGAGGGCTTCGCGGCGCCGTGCGCACCAGTCCCCGGCGTGGGAGCTCGCTCCCACGGGGGAAAGCGGCGGCTGCGGCCGCCGCACTCCAGAATCACCAGTCGATCGCTACCTCGTAGTTGTCGCGCACCTGCACACGGTCTGTCCGGAAGCCGGTGACCGTCTTGAAGAACGCGGGAGATGCGGTCTGCTCAAACCAGGCAGCAGAGCACCACGGGTACTCTGCTGCCCGCGTCACTAGGCCATGCCGAACGGGGTTCTGGTGGACGTAGTTCAGCCGCGCGAGGTAGGAGCGCTCAAACGTCAGGGGGTCTCCCAGTACTGGAACCAGACCCTGCGTGCCGGCGTCCCATCAAGCTGGTTCACCTCGCGCGCAGTGATTGAGTGTAGACGCCGGATCAGCGCCGACAGCGACTGGCCTCCCGAGTCGGACCAGGCCACGAAGTGATAATGGTTCGAAAAGACAGCCCAGGCTTGCAGGTGCCAGCCGTAGTCGCGGGCGAGTGAGAGCAGATGCGCCTGGAGCATCGTCAACCGCTGCCGGTCTCGGAAGTGATGCGCCTTCCGATACGTCGCTCCGGTGACAAAGTAGGCGCCTGCCTCGTCGAGCCGGTGCAGCGGCGCGTGCGGCCAGTCTGACAACGGCGCTCCTCTCCCAGACGTGAGCGCGACTCTGCCTACGGCAACTCCTCCGCCACCACGGGGTTGCGCAGCACGCCCACCCCGGCGATCTCCACCTCGACGACGTCGCCCGGCGCCATGCGCGGCGGACCGGCCGGCGTCCCGGTCATGATGACGTCGCCCGGCTCCAGCGTCATCACCCGGCTGATGAACTCGATCAGGTACGGCACCCCGAAGAGCAGCATCGCCGTCGTGGACTGCTGGCGCACCTCGCCGTTGAGCCGGCAGGTGATGGCCAGGTCATCGGCGCGCAGCCCGGTGACGATGGCCGGGCCGAGCGGCGTGAACGTGTCGAAGCCCTTGGCGCGCACCCACTGCCCGTCCTTGAACTGGTAGTCGCGCGCGCTCACGTCGTTGGAGCAGGTCAGCCCGAGGATGTAGTCGTAGGCGCGCTCGGCCGGCACGTAGCGCGCGCGCCGCCCGATGACCACCGCCAGCTCGGCCTCGCTCTCGACCCGCTCCGTCCCCTGCGGCAGCACGATCGCGCCCCCGTGGGCCACCAGCGAGCTCGGCGGCTTGAGGAAGATGATCGGGTTCTCCGGCTGCTCAAACCCGTGCGCGTCCTGGGTGATGTGGTCCAGGTAGTTCAGGCCGATCGCCACGATCTTGCTCGGCGCCACCGGCGGCAGCAGCTCCACCGCCTCCAGCGGGCCGACCTCGGCCCCGGGCGTTAGCCCGCTGAACGGGTCACCCGACGCCTGGCGCACCGTGTCACCGTCGAGCACGCCCCAGGCAACCCGGTCCCCCGCGCGATAGCGCACGATCTGCATGGACTCCACCGGCTCGACTCCTCTCGACATGCCCGGCCGCGGCCGCGGCGCTCTTCCTCCGGATCGTGTCGCCCGCCCATCTTCAGCGGCGCGCCCGGGCCGGTCAAGAGGGCGCGCCTGCACGGGAATTGCGGAGCGTGGGGTGTACCCGATGGCGCGCACCGGCCGCGCGCCGAGCAGCGGGGCAGGCCCCCGGAGTGGAGAGCAGCCATGCCAACCTACATCATGCTCAGCACACTGACCGACGATGGCCGCGAGACGATCCAGGAGCGGCCGGAGCGAATCACCGAGGTCAACCGCGAGGTCGAGGCCATGGGCGCGCGCGTCCTGGAGCAGTGGGCCGTCCTCGGCCCCTACGACTTCGTCAATGTCGTCGAGGCGCCCGACAACGAGACGATCGTCAAGGTGTCGGTGGCCCTCAGCAGCCGCGGCACGGTCCAGTTCCTGACCATGCCCGCCATCGACCTGGACCGCTTCACCGCCGCCATCCGCGGCCAGTGAGGCATCCACGGCAACGCCGCCCGAGCCCCGGCGCCGTGCCCCCACCCGAGCCAGGAGACGGCACGCGGCCCGCGCCGGGTGACGCGGGCCGCGCGCAATCCGCGCGATCGGTTGCCACAACCAACGGCTAGCCCACGAGCCGCACCATCAGCAGCCCGTTATCGCCGACCTGCCAGTCATCCTGCAGGTCGGGGATCCAGCCATCGTTGGGATCGCCGGGGCCGATGACGTACTGCCCGAGCAGTTCCGCCTGGTGGCAGTTCGCCCCACAGGCACTCACCCGGAAGACGCCGAAGGCGACGACCTTCAGTTTGATGTTCGGCCCCGCCTTCACCGGCGGCGGGTTGTCCGTGGCGATGGGCAGGACCATGATGCAGTTGAAGTCACCGTCGGCCCCCTTCTGACAGCCGCCGACCCCGTTCACCCGCACGCGCGTCGGGCCGGCCTTGACGCCGTTGTCGCTGATGAACCAGTCCCCGACGCCGAGCCCCTCGTTGGCGTCCTGATCCGCCAGGCCCTTGAACTTGCTGGACGGCGCGCCGCAGTCAGCGATCTGCGGCCCGTGTACCTCGAAGGTCTTGCCGATCGCGGCTGCGTTGAGGGTGCCATCCGCGTTCAGGATCGAGACACTGCTGCCGTCCATGACCTTCGTGCCGACCCCACAGATGATGAAGGGCGCATCGCCCGGGCCATTCATCACCTTGAAGACCCGCGCCCGCGCGGTCGCCTGCGTCGATGCCTGATCTGGCGCACCCGGGACCACCTGAATGAAGAAGGTCGGGTGGGTCTCACGCACCACCACCTGCACGCCGGCCGCGTCGGCCGGCGGCGGCGCGGCGCAGGGGCCGAGCGCGGTGTTCGCCGAGTCGATGTACTCGCAGGACACCAGTTGGGGCGTCGCACCACCGAAGCCGTTCTGCGCCACGATCTGGGCGATCTCGTTCTGCACCGGGAGTGGGTTGCTCGGCGTCGACTTGGTCAACTGTAGGGCGCCGGCCAGCGCGCCCGCGTCGGCGGCGTTCTGGATCGCCCGCTTCTGCGAGAACATGAACCCCAAATCGATCGCGAGCCCCATCATCCCCACCAGGGCCACCAGGGCCACGGCGAAGAGGACGAGCACCTGGCCGTGCGCCCGGGCGCGCCACAGGGCACGGAATAGGGAGCCTCGCGTCATGTCGCTACCCTCACCGTGGCGTGAGCTTTCAGGTTCACCGGCCCCAGGCCGAAGAATCGCTGGAGAAACCCGACCGTTACCGGGGTGAAGGTGCGCGCGGCGGAGACCGTGATCGTCGCCGGTGTGCCCGGCACGACGGCTCCGCACGCGACCGGGTCGCAGGTGACCGTCACGACGGTATCCGCCGGCACCCCATGGCTGCGAACCTGATCGCGGATCCCGGCGGTGTCGTCCGGGGCCGTCGCCCCGTACCGCGCGCCCCGGAACGCCGCGTTGCGCATCTGAACATAGTCCACGAACATCCGACCGAGGTCGATCGTGCCGAGCAGCAGGAGCAACAGGAGCGGCAGCGCGATGGCAAGCTCCACCAGGCTCTGGCCGCGCAGCCGGCGCCGGGCACGCACCGCGCGTCGCTTGCTCATCAACTGCATCGCCAGCCTCCCACTCGCGCGATCCCGCCCCCGCCCTCACTCGATGGTGTTCTCGGCCGATGCCCGCAGCGTAATCGGCCCGAGACCGAGGAGGTCCTGCGTGACCGTCCCGAACGGCAGCGAGGCGGCCACCGTCACCGTCCCGCCGGGCGGGCACTGCGCCGGGCTGCACGTGACCGAGACATCCGCGGCCCGCAGGCCCAGGCCCGGTGCCTTGCGCACGACGACATCCCGGATGCTCGCGGTCTGCGTCGGCTGGATCTGGGCGTAGCGCGCCCCCTCACGGACCGCGTTCGTCAGCTCGGAATACATGAAGATCGCACGACCGAAGTCGATCGTGCCGAACAGCAACATGAAAAAGACAATCCCGCCAAGCGCGAACTCGACGAGCGCCTGCCCGGGTCGTGTCTCACGTCGTGTGCGCCGATGCCTCTGCACGGGCCAGCCCTCAGGTCTCCGCCACGAATCGGTCGAGGTCATGCACCGACATCAGCGTAAAGAGAAATCCCTCCCTATTCCAAGGGCCAGTCGTACCGTTCACCGACGGTGCAGGGGGCGCATGGGGGAAGAGTACCTTTGGTCTAGGGGCTAGGGCTCGACGCGCGCCGACATCATGCGCACGCCGCGTGGGTTCGCCGCCAGCGGGCCGGACTCCTCGGTGACGAGGATGCCGTCGTAGCTCGCCAGCGCATCGGGCGGGGAGATGTAGAGCGTGGCACGGCCATCGTCCGCGATCGGGAGCACGCCGACGTTGAAGTGCTGGTTGCCGCGCACCATCCAGACGACGTAGGCCTGGCCGGGCGGCGGCTTCGGCAGCCCGTCCACCATCAGCAGCGCCGCGTTGCGGGTCGGATCGAGGATCACGCCGCCCTGGGCGGCCGGGGCGACCCCGGTGCTCTGCAGCGCGGTCACGAAGCCGCGCGGGGAGCCGACGAAGCGGGCCACGGAGCGCTGGTTCTCCTGGGCGGCCGTCAACTCGAGGTCCTTCTGCTTCACCTGCTCCTGCATCCGCAGGCTGTTGATGCCGAGGAGCGCCGCCACCAGCACCGCGGCGATGGCGGCCACCCAGCCGAAGCGAGCCAGCGGGGCGGGGAGGCGCCGTCGAGCTGGGGGCGCGACCGGCGCTATCGCGTCGATCCGCGCCAAGAGCTGCCGGCGGGCGCGCACCGGCACCGGCCGCGGCTCGGCAAGGTACGGCAGCAGCCCGGCGACGCGGCGCTCGGCCTCGACCTGCGCGCGGCATGCCGCGCAGCCGACCAGGTGCAGCTCCACCGCCTCGATCTCGTCCGGCTCGAGCGCACCGAGCACGTAGGCCGGGATCAGCTCGGCGATTTCGGCGTGGTGGTCCTCACGCTCACTCATGCCCGTGGCAAACCCTCATACCGCCTGCGCGCACGGATGCATCGGTGTCGTCCCCTCCGCGGAGCCCCTACGCCGCTCCCGGCGTCCCCGCGATCAGCCGGATAAGGCCCCCATTGTCATCCGGCGCGACGCCCGTGTCACCCTTGGCCGACGCCCCGTCATCCTGGGCGAAGCGACAGATGAGACACCTCCGGTCGAGGCGGGGCGTGTCGCACGGAGCACCGCCCGGCATCACCGGCACCCGGGCGCCCAGCCGCGCGTCGCGTCAGCCTCGCACGTCCTCCTCCGGGCCCAGCACGTCCTTCAGCTTCTGCATCGCCAGGCGCATCCGCGTCTTGATCGTGCCCAGCGGCTCATCGAGCAGCGCCGCGATCTCGCGCTGCGTCAGGCCGCCGAAGTAGGCCAGCTCGATCACCCGCTGCTGCGCCGGCGGCAGCCTCGCCATGGCCCCGCGGATCCGCTCCCGCAGCTCCGCCGCCTCCGCGGCCTCCTCCACGTCCGCGGTCGCGTCGATCTCGCTGCGCAGCACATCGGTGAAGTCCACCCGATCGGCGCGCTGCGGCCGGCGCTGCCGCTTGCGCACCTCGTCGATCGCGAGGTTGTGGGTGATGCTCAAGAGCCAGCTCGCGAAGGTCCCCCGCGCCAGCTCGAAGCGGCTCGCCTGCTGCCAGGAGCGCATGAACGCCTCCTGCAGCACCTCCTCCGCCAGGAGCCCGTCGCCGACGATGCGCACCGCGAAGGAGTAGACCACCCGCGCATACCGCCCGTAGAGCACCTCGAGCGCGTCGACATCGCCCGCGCCCATCCGCTGGACCAGCTCTTCGTCGGCCAACTGCCGCAGGTCAGTATCCATGCCGACCCGTGCGCCGACCACGCCCGGCCACCACGACGTGGCACCTCAATATACGTCCCGATCCTTTCAACAGGATGCGTTCCCCGCGGCGTCGCCGCGCTCCTCCCCGCCCCAGCCCGCGTGTCCGGCACCGCCAGTATAGCCGACCCCTGCCGCCACCCCGCCTTGACGCCTGGTCGCGCCGCCTGATAGGCTCAGCTCGACAACACGAGAGCGCGAACAGCTACGACCGGAACGCGTACGCGCCGACACGCGGCCCCAGCGAGTCGGCAGCCGGTGGAACGCCGATGCCGGCGGCGGCGCGGAATGGCTTCGCGAGCTGCGCCCCGAACGCGCGGGACGCCGCGGCCAGGAGGCGGCGCCGGCCGCTCCACCGTTACCAAGGAGCCGGGTTCCCGGCCGTCGCGCCGGACCGGGACCCACTGAGCGGGGCCCCGCCCGCGCGGGACCTAACGAGGGTGACACCGCGGAGTGGTAACATCAACTCCTCCGTCCCTGAGGGGCGGAGGTTTTGTATCGTTATCCCTGAGCAGCGCGGCCGCGATCACCGGCGGACGGCGATCCAGCCAACGGAAGGGATACGAAAGGGACAGCCGACATGAACGACGTGGCCACCAGGACCGGCCCGGCGGGCGCAGAGGCGCCGGCCCGTCGCCCACGCGTCCTCTCCGGCATCCAGCCCACTGGCGGTATCCACATCGGCAACTACCTCGGTGCGATCCGCAACTGGGTCCGGCAGCAGGACCAGTACGACAACATCTTCTGCATCGTCGACCTCCACGCCATGACCGTGCCCTACGACCCGGCCGACCTCCGGGCGCGCAACCTCGAGCTGGCCAGCGTCCTCCTGGCCGCCGGGATCGACCCCGCCCGCTCGATCCTCTTCGTCCAGTCCGAGGTGCACGAGCACACCGAGCTGGCCTGGATCCTCGGCACGCTGGCCACCGTCGGCGAGCTGCGCCGCATGACCCAGTTCAAGGAGAAGTCCAAGGGCAACGAGCGTGTCGGCGCCGGCATCCTCTTCTACCCCGTCCTCCAGGCGGCCGACATCCTGCTCTACGACGCGGCCCAGATCCCGGTCGGCGAGGACCAGAAGCAGCACATCGAGCTGACCCGCGACCTGGCCATCCGCTTCAACAACACCTTCGGGGAGACGTTCGTCGTCCCCGAGCCGGACATCAAAGAGGCCGGGGCGCGCATCATGTCGCTGCAGGACCCGACGAAGAAGATGAGCAAAAGCGATCCGGACCCCGCCAGCCGCATCGAGCTGCGCGACAGCCCGGACGTGATCCGCCGCAAGATCCGCCGCGCGGTGACCGACTCCGGTGCCGAGGTCCGCTACGACGAGGCCGAGAAGCCGGCCATCTCGAACCTGCTCGCCATCTACCACCTCTTCTCCGATATCCCCATCCCTGAGCTGGAGCGCCGCTATGCCGGGAAGGGGTACGGGGAGTTCAAGCGGGACCTGGCCGAGGTGATCGTCGAGCACCTGGCCCCGATCCAGCAGCGGCTGGACGAGCTGACGGCCCAGCCGGCGGATGTGGTCAGGATCCTGCAGGAGGGTGCTGCGCGGGCGCGGGCGATCGCCGCCGCGAAGATGGAGCGCGTCCGCGACGTCACCGGGCTGGGGCTGCCCACGCTCTGAGGCATGCCCCGCCGGCGCCCCGGCCGCCGGCGGGGTAGGGTATGGTTGATTAGGGGTGGACTGCCGCCTTCCCCGCCAGGCGACGGCGACCGGGGCGCGGCCACGGGCGCAGCCAGGGGAGACGCAGGAGAGGAGTGCGGGATGCCGCTGGAGATCGGTGCGCGCGCGCCGGAGTTTACCCTCCCCGACGCCGCGGAGGGGCGGATGCACAGCCTGGCCGAGGCGCTCAGGTCCGGCCCGGTCCTGATCGCCATCTACAAGTCGTCCTGCCAGGCCAGCAAGACCGCCTTCCCCTTCCTGGAGAAGATCTATCAGCGCTATCCGAAGGACCGGCTCACCGTCTGGGGCATCGCGCAGGACTCGCCCAACGTCACCCGCTCGTTCGCGCGCCGCTACGGGATCACGTTCCCGCTCCTGATCGACCAGGACGACTACGCGACCTCGCGGGCCTACGACATCCTGGCCACGCCCACCATCTTCCTCATCCACCAGGACGGCGAGATCGTCTGGCAGGGGATGGGCTTCCAGAAGGGGGCCATGGCAGACCTCAGCGCCCAGGTGGCCAAACTGCTCGACGTGCCGCCGGAAGACATCACCGCCGGCACCGACGACGTGCCGCCCTGGGTGCCTGGCTGACCATCCAAGCACCTGTCCTGAGTCTCAGGACACCCACCCGACCAGGAGCGCCGGCGGCATTCCGGCGCTCCGAGCGTAAGTACATCGTGCCCCCGGTGTCGTTCGCACCGGAACGAAACGACTTCGTCCGAGTGGGGGGCCCATCGCCTCCCATCTCCCCTTGTGGGAGAGGGGCCGGGGGTGAGGGGGACCGGGAGCAGTGAAGGGAACGGGAGGATGACGGACGTGCGTGCGGTGGCCTGGGACGACATCCCGGCCGAGGAGGTCTACCCCGGGATCACCCGCCAGGTGGTCCACGGGGAACGGCAGACGCTGGTCCGCTACCTCTACCAGCCGGGCGCGGTCTTCCCCCAACACCACCACCCGCAGGAGCAGGTCACCGCCGTCCTCCGCGGCCGGATCGAGTTCGACGTCGCCGGCCGGCGCCAGGTCTTCGGCCCCGGCGAGGTGGCCGTCATCCCCGGGGATGTCCCGCACGGCGCGCGGGTGATCGGTGACGAGGTGGTCGAAACCCTGAACGCCCTCAGCCCCCGCCGCGACGAGGCGCCCGGCCCGAACCGGGGCTAGCGTCCGCGCTCAGGCACGGGATGGGGCGGGCGCCGAACGCGGCAGCGGGGCGGCGGCCAGCGCCGGGCGCCGATCCAGCAGCACCAGCAGCACCAGCAGCGCCCAGATGAGCGCCGCAATCGCCAGGTGGGCGATCCGCACCGCCGGTGCGAGGTCGAGCCAGATATTCGCCGCCCCGACCAGGATCTGTACCCCCATCAACAGGTCGGCGGTGCTGCCGAGCGTCGCGAGCACCGGCGCGTCCGCGCGCCAGCGCCGGGCATGCCGCCCCACCAACGCCACCAGCACGGCCGCCACGACCGCAGTCCACCGGTGGGTAAGGTGGACATCGACCGGCGTCCAGCCAGTCGGCACCCACGCCCCGCCGCAGAGCGGCCACTCGGTGCAGGCGATGCTGGCGCCGCTCTTCGCGGTGTACGCCCCGGTCAGCATCACCGCGAAGACGCCGGCCGCGGCAGCCGGTGCCCAGGCACCGAGCCGCACGCCGGGCGCAGCGCGGGCCGGCCCGCGCGCGCCGTTCGCCGCCACCGCGAGCAGGGCGAGGGTCAGGCCGATCGCCAGATAGGTGAGCGCCACGCCCAGGTGGATCGTGACGACCAGCGCGTCCAGGTGGGTGAACACCGTGATCGCACCGAGCGACGCCTGCACCAGCACCAGCCCGACAGCAGCCAGCGGCAGGCGAGCGAACCAGGGATTGACCCGCCGCAGCCGCCAGCCCTGCACCGCGAGTAGCCCGGTCAGCAGGATGACCGCCAGCGCCACCACCCGGTGGATGAACTCGGTCCAGGCCAGCATGTCCCACGCCGGGATCACCCGACCATTGCAGAGCGGCCAGTCAGGACCGCAGCCCATACCGGCACCCGTCACGCGCACCGTGCCGCCGACCACGATCAGGAGGTAGCCGGCGACCGCGGTCGCGATCGCCAGCCGGGCGAAGCGTCGGGGGACCTTCGTCGAGGACACCAGAGCCAGACCACCTCTCACGCGCTTTCCCACGCTCCACACCCCGGCCGGGTCTAGCGCACCCGCCAGGGCACGGTGCTCAACTCAAACCAGGAGAAGCCGTACAGCAACACGAACAGCGTCAAGAACGCCAGGGACAACACCAGCGCGCCCGGCGCCTCGAACGCGCCATGGGCGGGCACCGGAGCCTCCTTCTCCTCACCGGAGGCTCCGGCCACGGCCGGCGCCGACGAGAACGCATCCGCTATGACCCGCCCCAGGTTCGGCGTCGCGGTACGCTGCCCGAGGGCGACGGTGGAGACGATGATCGTCACGAACATCGCCCCGCCGATGACCGCGATGACCGCGCCGATCCCCAGCAGCGCCATGAAGACATCCACCACGGTCGTCTGGAAGATCTGGGTAGGGAGCGTCGAGACCCGGTCGAAGGAGATGTCCCAGTGGCGCCGCGGCACGCCCCAGTGCCCCGCCAGCCCGGTCCCGAGCCCCCAGACGACCATGCCCGCGCCGTAGATGTAGGGCTGGTACGTGGCCCAGCGCCGCAGCACGAGCTGCCGCTGGAAGATCAGCGGCACAAGGTAATAGGCGAGCCCCATGAAGGCCATCGTCGTGCCCGCCACCACCGTCATATGGAAGTGCGCGGGCGACAGCAGCGTGTTGTGGACGATCATGTTCACCTGCGGCCCGCCGATGATCACCCCGCTGATGCCGCCCATGACCCCGAAGAGGAAGAGGCTCACCGCAAGCGCGGCGAAGCCGGGTTCACCCCAGGGCGCCCGCCGCAGCCAGCCGAACAGCCCCTTCCGGTACCCCTGTGTCCGCATCCCCAGCTCGACCGAGGCGGGGATGCTGAAGCCGTGAATCAGGCTCCCGAGTACGGCCAGGTACATGAAGTAGCTGGTGTTGATGTTGCGCAGCCACGTGGTCAGGCCCGGGTCGACCAGCAGGTGGTGCATCGCCCCCATGTTGATGAAGAAGATGTACAGGACGATCGCGAAGCGGCTCAGGCCCTCGTTGAGGGGGCGGCCGCCGGTCATCAGGCTGGCGAGCCCGTACCAGACCGCCACCATCGCCGCCAGGTTCACCTGCTGCGCTCCGTGCCCCAGCCCCCAGTAGAGGAGCCGGTAGACGCCCGGGTCGATCGAGTCGATGACACCCGCCGACCAGAGAAAGGCCGGCAGCAGCGCCACCGCACCGGAGATCAGGCTCCAGAGCGCGATGATCCCCGCCCCCGCCAGCGCGAAGGTGAAGAGCGGCAGCGAGCCGACATCTCCACGCATTCGCGCGGCGACGACGTTGATGAAGAAGTGAACCACCCCCAGAATCGCCCCCACCGCAAAGACCAGGACGGACGCGTAGTAGAGGGGCGGGGCCTTGAGCGGTGGGTAGGAGGTAAACATCACCGTGGCCCGGTCGGTCACCATCAGCCCGGTGGCGATCACCGCGCCACCCAGCATCATGGCGTAGGCTACCCAGCCGAGCCCGGGCACGACCATCCGCGCGCTCAGCAGTACCGTGCTGCCGAAGACGAGGCCGGCCATCTCGAAGAAGAGGATCCAGAAGATCAGCATGACCATGCCGTGCGCGGAGAGGAAGGCGTAGAACTGCTTGGCCGGCAGGAGATGGACCACCTGCCAGCGGGTCAGCGCGATCAGCAGCGCCAGCGTGCCGCCGAGCGCCAGGAAGAGGACCGCAGTCACCGCGTGGAACTTGATCAGCCGCTCGGCCGATCGGTCGATCACGAGCCCGGTGACCCCGCAGCGGCGCGCCAGGCCCGACATTACCATCTGCATCGTGTCGCCCCTTTCCCCCGCGCCCTAGTCGGTCACGATGATCCGGCCGGTCATGACGTGGTGGCCCGCGCCACAGAACTCGTTACAGACGACGGCGAACTCGCCCACCTGCTCGGGCGTCAGGTGGATCGCGGTGACGAAGCCCGGCAAGACCTGGAAGTTGAGGGAGTGGCGCGACATCACCAGCGAGAAGCCGTGCTGCACATCGCGCGAGGAGATCAGGAACCGGTACTGCTCGCCGCGCTTGAGCTGCACCACCGGCCGCCAGGCGAACTGCTGCCCCTCCAGGTAGATGTCGCTGCCGGGCGGCGGAGCGACCACCGGGACGCCATCCATCTCCCCGATCTGGTGTGCCTCAGTGAACTCCGTAGCCAGGCGATGGAACTCGGCGGGATCGATCCGGTAACTCTGGATCTCGTTCTGCTCGTTGCCGATCGCCGGCAAGATGAACGCGATCATGAGGAACCTGCCCAGGCCCCAGATGGCAGCGATCGCCACCCAGAGCCGCTCGTCGCGGCCCAGCGGGCTCCACCAGGTCCCCTGGGGCTTCGCCAGCGGGCTGAACCGGCCAGCCATGCACACCCCCTCTCCCCGCACCGCACGGGCGATCCGCTCGGCCCTGTCCCTACTCCCCGAAGAGCGGCACGTTGGCCAGGCTGATCAGCCCCCACACGATGTAGGTCAACGTCGGCACCACCAGCCCGGCGAGCAGGAGCAAGAACAGGTCGTCGAGGAGCACCTGCGGCCAGGGGGGTCGCTCTCGACCCGGAGTCTGGGACGGCTCGTCGTGTGCCATGGGTGATGCCCCTTCCGGTACGCTGATCGAACCGCAAACGGCGATATGAACCGCTGCCGCGGGTCACCATGGAACCACCGATGCGACGCTGGCTCGCGTTACGCTGTGCCGGGCTTTAGCTACGGTAGCAACACCGCCACCGGCTGTCTCCTACCCGTCGGGATGGTTTCGCCCCACCCGCTGGGGCGGGATTCGATGCCGCGCGCCGGGCCACCGGGCCCGGATCGATCAGGCGTGCTGGCCGGCGTGGCCCGCCGGGTGCGTTCGGAGGTACGGCGCGGCCAGGAGACCGATCAGGACCACCGCGTAGTAGAGTCCCGCGCTAGCCCACATGATCGCGCCCCCAAGCCGCTGGTCGCCGAGCGGCTTCAACCCCCAGGGCGTCTCCGTCTCGGCGTAGACCGGATAGATGAGGTCGCGCGACAGGGTGATCGTGGCGCAGATGAGGTCCCCGGCCATCCAGGTCGCGAACAGCAGCAGCGCGGCTGCGGTCGTGGACAGGCGATAGTGCCGCGGGACCGGGTCGATCAGCACCCACCAGAAGAGGAGCGCCGTGCCGAAGAAGGCGAAATGCTCCAGATCGTGGATGAGGTCGTTGCGCACGGCGGCCTGATATGGTCCCGGGAGGTGCCAGAACAGGAAGCTCCCATTGTAGAGGAGGAACACAGTCACCGGGTGGACGACCACACCGAGCAGCCCGCGCAGCCCGGGGTGCCGGGCGGTGATCCCCATCAGAGCGCGGCTGTGGCGAGGGCGCAGGCCACGCAGGAGGACCTGCACCGGCCGGCCCAACACCAGCAGCGGCGCGGCAACCAGCATGAGGATCAGGTGCTGGACCATGTGGATCGAGAAGAGCACGCCGTTGAAGTGGTCCGGCGGCCCCAGAAGCGCCACGGCCAGACTCACCAGCCCACCCAGGTAGGCGAGGACCTGCCACCGGGGCGGCACCCGCCGGCCGGCCCGGGCGGCCGCCCGGTAGGCGAGCAGGTACCACGCGGCGGAGCCGCCGAGCAGCAGCATGATCAGCGGATCGGCGTGCCAGGCCCGGTACCACGCCTCCGGGATCGCAGCGCTGGCTGCATGGAGCAGGGGGATGACCACGATCACCCTCCAGGGGAGTGCGTGAAACGCGCGGAGGATGCTCCTAGGCGAGGGAAGCGTCCAACGACGGACTGCGCAGGGGCTCCAACAGCACCGCGCGGATTACCGGTGCGGTCATCATCCGGAACCCGGAAGGCCTTGTCAAGCCCAAGTACGCGCTCAGCGGCTCCCAATCCGGTAGGGGCGCTGGTCGGGACAGTCGCGGAAAGCCAGCATTCGTCCTGTAGCCAGCGCCGCGGACGAACGCGTGTCATGCTCCGGCGCGATCGTCTGATCAGGTGTTCTCTTCGTAGGCGCGCCGCAGCCAGTAGTCGACCTCGTCGTCGACCTCCTCTACCGATTCGAGGCCAATCCGCGCCGTCATGGCGCTGCTGCCCATGCTCGAGGCAGCGTGGAGGCGCCCGCCAAGTGGCGGGTCCGCGAGTCGCAGCCCAAGATCCACCCGCCGCCTGGTCGTGGCCTGCACCACCGCGAAGGTCCGGCGCGGCGTGACCAGGGACACATACGTCTTGCGCGCCTGAACCTTCACCTCGCCAATCTGCCCCGCCCGCACCAGCACCGCGTCCAGGATCGACCGTAGCGCGGATCGGTCGGCGTATTGCCCGGCAATCAGCTCATCGGCCGTGGCGCGCAGGAAGTCAGGATAGCCGAACCGCTCCATCACCAGGAGCGTTTGCGCGTAGCCAGTTACGCCCTGCTCGGTGAGCCACGCCCGCAGGCTCGCCTCGTCGTGTGCGCCGGACTCACGGACGCGGGCATTCCACGTCTCCACGTCGTCACCGGTCCGCCGCTTCAGCAGGTCGGCCATCCATGCCGTCATCTGGCGCCAATCACGCGCCGGGAACGCTCATGACTCATCTCCCCCATTTGTCTGGATCCGCACGAGCTACCAGCCATAGAACCGCTGCGGCACGACGCGGATGGCGACCGAGTAGTCGCGGGCAAAGTCCTCCGGATCGGTGCCGATGCGCTGCATCCCGGCGCGATACTTGTCGGTAAACTGCGGCACCGCGGTGGCGGGCGGCCCGTCCCGCACGAGCTCCGCCACGCCGTCGATGCGCACGACGCTGTCGCCGCGCGCGTCGGTGTTGAGGTGCAGCGACACCCGCGGGTTGTGGCGGATGTTGCGCAGCTTCTGCTGGTTCGGCTGCGCGTAGATCAGGATCGACCGGCCATCCCAGAGAAACCACACGGGCGTCGGCTGCGGCTGCCCGTCCCGCCGCACGGTCGTCAGCCAGATGACCTGCTCCTCGCGCAGCCGCCGGTCGGCCAGTCGGCCCCACGCCGTCGTCGTATCCAGCATAACCGCCCTCCAGTCCGTCATCCGAGGTCAGACGAGTGGTGCGTGGTGCGTGGTGCGTAGTCCGTGGTGCGTCCTGCGTAATGCGCACTCCGTATCCCATGCTCTCTTCTCCCCTCTCCCCGGTGTGGGTGAGGGGCACGGAACACGCATCACGCAACACGGAATACGCAGTACGCACTACACACCACGCCCCACGCATCACGACACACGCCCCTCCATGACGCCTGACGCTCCCCCCGCCCCTACGGCACCTCCTTCAGCTCCGCCCGGTCGAGCAGCCACTGCTTGCGCTCGGCGCTGAAGACCAGGTCCCAGGTGCCGCTGAAGTGGCGGATCACTACTGCGCCGTCGGCGGCGCGCTCCTCCGTCTCCAGGTTCACCGTCACCCGGCCCGGCTCGCTCTGCGCCACGTAGGCGGTGATGCGCTCGGTGCCCGCGTAGGCGGCGCGCCAGGCGTCGTACGGGTGCGCCGCCTGGAAGCCCGGCGACAGGAAGGTGTACGCCTCCTCGTAGCGGCCGTCCGCGAGCAGCGCGTAGAAATGCTCCGCCGTCAGCCGCTCCGTCCCCTGCACCGGCTCGACCCGCTCCGCCGTCGGCTCCAGCGCGTCACCCGCGAGCCGGTAGCGGGTCTCGACCCAGGCGCTCGGGCAGCAATTGGGCTCCCATCCGGCATAGGCCGCTTCCCGGAGCACGAGCTGTCCGCCGTCCAGGCGCAGGCTCAGCCGGGCGCCCGCGCGCGTCGCCGCCAGGCGCGGGCCGTCCGGGCCGGCCCGGTAGACCAGCACGCCGATCGTGCCGCTCGTGCCGTCCGACTGGAGCGGGATGATCGCCTCCTCCTGCCCATCGCCGTCGAGGTCGCCGAACTGGATGTCCCGCAGCGCGGGGAAGCCCGAGACCCCACCCGGCCCCTCCGCCAGGTACAGGTCGCCCAGCGCGCCGGGCATCCCCGGCGACGCCGGTTCCGTCCGCAGGTGCGGATCGGCGCGCAGCACCGCGCCCCAGTCAGCCTCCCGCAGGGCGGTGGCCGGCGTCGCGGCCGCGGGGGCGGGGGACGCCGCTATCGGACTGGCGGGCGCGGTCGCGACGGCGCTGGTGGCGGTCGCCGTCGCGGGTCCGGCTCCACCGCAGGCCGCCAGGACAACGACGCACAGCAGGATCAGCAGCGCGCCCGCGATCCGACCCGTGCCGCTCGGTGCTCCCCTCCGCACCCTGGCCTTCCTCCCTGCCAGCATCGACCCGATCGTCCCGCGCGGCCGGCCGGCGCCGGCCGGCCGCGCCTAGTATGCACTGTCCGTACACGTGATGGGATCCCCGCCCGCCACGCCGCACCTTGACGCGCAGGCAGTCAGGGATCAAGATTCCGGTCGCGACACGAGCACGAGGAGCCGAGGGAGGCACAATGACCGCGACCACGCTCATCGGGAAGGCGATCCCGCGCATCGACTCGCCGCAGAAGGTGCGCGGCCAGACCCGCTACACGGCCGACCTGAACCCACCCGGGACCCTCGCTGCCCGGCTGACGACGGCGACCCAGGCCCACGCGCGCATCACCCGCATCGACACCAGCGCGGCGCGGGCGGTCCCCGGCGTCGTCGATGTCGTCACCGGGGCCGACCTGTTGCCGGAGGGCCCCGAGCCGTCGGAGCGGGCGCGGGCCATGCTCGCCCGCGACACGGTGATCTACTACGGCCAGCCCGTCGCCGTCGTGGTCGCGGAGAGCGAGGCGGCGGCCGAGGAGGCGGCCGCCCTGGTCCAGGTCGACTACGAGCCGCTGCCCGTGGCGATCGACCCGCGCGCCGCGATGCAGCCGGACGCCCCGGCGATCCGCCCCAAGGCGCTCGAAGGCGAGTGGGCCGAGGCGCAGATGCACGCCACGGTGCAGGGCGGCGAGGAGATCGACGTCGCCCGGCTGTCGGACAACGTCACCAGCGCCGTCCGCTTCCGCCGCGGCGATATCGCGCGCGGCTTCGCCGCGGCGGACACGATCGTCGAGCGCACCTTCCGCACGCCCGTCGTCCATCAGGGCTATCTCGAGCCGCACGCGACGCTGGCCGTGCCCGACCCGCTCGGCAACCTGACCATCTATACGGCCACCCAGGGGCAGTTCTACGTCCGCACCGTCACCGCCGACACGCTCGGTCTGGAGCAGAACCAGGTCACGATCGTGCCGATGGAGGTCGGCGGCGGCTTCGGCGGCAAGACCGTCCTGCTGGAGCCCCTGGTCGGCGCCCTGGCGCTCCGCACCGGCCGCCCGGTCAAGCTGGTCCTCAGCCGCATGGAGGAGTTCCTGCTGGCCACCCCCGCCCCCGGCGCGATCATCGACATCAAGCTGGGGGCCAGGCGCGACGGCACCATCACCGCGATCCAGGCGCAGGCCATCTTCGACTCCGGCGTCTACCCCGGCGCGCCGACCAACGTGGCCCTGCTGATGCTGGGCGGCTACTACCGCTGCGCGAACCTGGATCTGACCGGCTATGAGGTGCTGACCAACAAGCCGGGCGTCGGCGCCTACCGCGCGCCCGGCGCCCCCCAGGCCACCTTCGCGATCGAGCAGGCCGTCGACGAGGCGGCCCGCGCGCTCGGCTGGGACCCGCTGGAGTTCCGCCTCCGCAACGCCTCGGTCCCCGGCGACCCGCAGCCGAACGACGTGCCCTGGCCCGAGATCGGGCTGACGCAGGTCCTCGAGGCGCTGCGCGAGCACTGGCAGCGGCGCGCCCCCGGCCCCAACGAGGGCTACGGCATCGCCATCGGCGGCTGGCCCGGCGGGGTCGAGCCGTGCGCGGCCAACGTCCGCCTCAACACCGACGGCAGCCTGACCGTCTCGCTCGGCTCGGTCGACATCACCGGCACCAACACCACCATGGCCATGATCGCCGCCGAGACCTTCGGTGTCCCGGTGGAGCGGGTCAAGATCGCCACCGGCAACACCGATAACGCCCCCTACGCCGGCATGAGCGGCGGCAGCAAGATCACCTACACCGTCGGGCTGGCCGTCCGCGCCGCCGCCGAGGATGCCCGCCAGCAGGTCTTCCGCATCGCCGCCGCCGAGCTGGAGGCCGCGCCGGAGGACCTGGAGCTGGTCGACGGCCGGGTGCAGGTCCGAGGCGTGCCGGACCGCGGGCTCGCCCTCAGCGAGATCGCGCGCCTGAGCATGACCTTCGGCGGGAAGTACGAGCCGGTCTA
Organism: Sphaerobacter sp.; assembly: GCA_029961075.1. GTDB lineage: Bacteria > Chloroflexota > Chloroflexia > Thermomicrobiales > Thermomicrobiaceae > Sphaerobacter. The sequence goes on along the minus strand of JASBVL010000034.1, from coordinate 1,376 downwards.
CGGCAACGGCAAGTCGGCCGTGACCGCCCGCGCGCCCGGCTTCTCCGGTCAGATCGCCCACGTCCGGGTCGACCCGGCGACCGGCGCGGTCGAGCTGCTGCGGATCATCGCGGCGCAGGACGTCGGGCGGGCGCTGAACCCGGCCCTGGTGGAGGGGCAGATCGTCGGCGGCGTCGCCCAGGGCATCGGCTGGGCGCTGCACGAGGGCCTGGTCTACGACGACCACGGCCAGCCGCTCAACCCCTCGCTGCTCGACTACAGCCTCCCCTCCGCCGCGCAGGTCCCGCCCATCGAGACGATCCTGGTCGAGGTGCCGGCCCCGGCGGGGCCGTTCGGCGCCAAGGGCGTCGGCGAGCCGCCGGTCATCCCGACCGCGGCCGCCATCGCCAACGCGATCGCCGACGCCACCGGCGCCCGGGTCACCGAGCTGCCGATCAGCGCCGAGCGCGTGCGCGCCGCGCTGGCGAACAAGGAGTAGGCGCAGACACCCCACACCCCCGGCCCCCTCTCCCCCACGGGGGAGAGGGGGGCCTTCTTCTGGAGTGCGGCGGCCGCAGCCGCCGCACTCCAAAGACCCGCTCAGCCCGCTCCAGTGACGCTCCCAGGATTGGGAGAGAGGGGCTGGGGGGAGGGCCGCTAGCGCCCCTGCCAGTCGGCCAGCCGGCCGTGGAAGCGGATGAAGCGCGGCGCGCCGTCGGGACCGGCCAGGAACTCCACCGTCTCCCCGCGCACGTGCGTGTCGGCGATCAGGAAGCGCTGCTCACCGACCGGGACCAGGCTCAGCGGCGGCAGCGTCGTCTCCTTGCCGCTCAACTGGCTGCGGGTCACCACGTCGGCCCGCAGCCGCTCCCCATCGACCGCGATGGTGATGGTCACGTCCGGCCGCTGGTAGCGCCCGGCAAACCAGGCCAGCTCATCCGCGGACAGCCGCACCGGCTCCGGCTGCACCGGGTGCAGGTGGCACTCCCGCGCCAGGACCCAGTCGATGATCTCGCTGTAGGCCGCCGCGCCCTGCGCGCTGTTCGTCAGCACGCCCACAGCGAAGCGACGCTCGGGCACGATGCGGAGCTGCGCCTGGAAGCCGCCGGTCGTGCCGCCGTGCCCCGCCACCTGGGCGCCGTCGTAGTGGTGCAGCGCCCAGGCGAGCCCGTAGGCGTCGGCAAAGCTCCCCGCCCGCGCCTGCGGCGCGCGCATGGCCGCCAGCGACGCGGGTGACAGCACGCGCGTCCCCCCGACCGTGCCGTCGCCCAGGTGGAAGGCGGCGAACTTCAGCAGGTCCCCCATGTCGGCGATGATGCCGCCCGCCGCGTTGACGCAGCGCGGCAGGGGGTAGCGTCGCGCCACCTCATGCGCCGGCTCGCCCGGCTGGACCGGGC
>JASBVL010000033.1 GCA_029961075.1 Sphaerobacter sp. | reverse complement strand
ACCAGCGCCGCGACACGCTCTACAAGATCTCGAAGTGCATCGTCGAGCTGCAGGAGGACTTCCTCCGCGGCGGCGTGCGCGAGCTTCGCCCGCTCACGCGGGCCGTCGTCGCCCAGCAGGTCGGCGTGCACGAGTCGACCGTCAGCCGGGCCACCGCCAACAAGTACGTCATGCTGCCGACGCGCAAGGTCATCCCCTTCAGCGACTTCTTCACGCCATCCCTGAGCGTGAAGGACGTCATCAAGGAGATGATCGAGCGGGAGAAGACCCCGCTGACCGACCGGCGCATCTGCGAGCTGCTGAGCAAGCAGGGTATCCGCATCGCGCGCCGCACCGTCGCCAAGTACCGCGCCGAGCTCGGCATCCTCCCGAGTACGATGCGCTAGCGCCCCAGGAGGGTCGGCGGGGCGCCGGTCCCCGGGTCGCCCGCGTGCCCCGCGCCGGCGCCCCCGACCGCCGTGGCAGCGCGTATAATCCCCGCGGGCGTTGGGTCCGCAGGGGAGGAGCCAGCATGGGGGCACCGCGCGATATTCTCGAGGTCCGGCAGTTCGACCGGCCGTTCCTGGAGGAGCTCTTCGCGCGCGCCGACGGGATGCGCGCCGTGATCGCGGCCGGCGGGTCCAACCGCCTCCAGGGCCGCATCATGGCCACCCTCTTCTTCGAGCCCAGCACCCGGACGCGCCTCAGCTTCGAGTCGGCCATGTCCCGGCTCGGCGGCACCGTCCTCTCCGCCGAGTACGCCCGGGAGACATCCTCGGCCGCCAAGGGGGAGACGATCGAGGACACGGCGCGGATCGTCGAGGCGTACGCCGACGTGATCGTCATCCGCCACCCGGAGGTCGGCGCGGCGGCCCGCGCCGCGGCCGTCGTTGACGTGCCGGTCATCAACGCCGGGGACGGCCCCCACGAGCACCCAACGCAGGCGCTCCTGGACCTCTACACGATCCGCTCCGAGCTCGGCCGCATCGACGACCTGCGCATCGCCCTCGTCGGCGACCTCAAGTACGGTCGGGCGCCTCGCTCGCTCGCGCTGCTGCTCACCCAGTGCCGGAACATCGAGCTCGTCTTCGTCTCCCCGCCGAACGTCCGCATGGGTGAGGACGTCACCGCGGCGCTGGCCGCCGCCGGCCTCCCGCATCGGGAGGAGAGCGATCTGGCAGCGGTGCTGCCCACGGCGGACGTCGTCTATCAGACGCGCATCCAGCATGAGCGCTTCAGCTCGGAGGAGGACTACCAGGCCGCGCGGGGCCGCTACATCATCGACGCGGCCAGCCTCCGCAGCATGCGCCCCGACGCGATCGTGATGCACCCGCTCCCGCGGGTGGACGAGATCGCGCCCGAGGTCGACGCGGACCCGCGCGCCGCCTACTTCCGCCAGGCCCGGAATGGGGTCTACCTCCGCATGGCGCTGCTCGACATGCTGCTGACCTGACGCGCGGTGCCAGCCACGCGGGCAGGCGGCCGGCGCGCGCGGGCCTACTCCCCGTCGCGCGCGGTCGCGCCCGACGTCGCGCGACTGACGCGCAGGCGCGCGATGCGCAGCCCGTCGAGCGCGTCCACGCGGAGCGTCACGTTGCCGACCCGGACTGCGTCCCCGACCTCCGGCTTGCGGCCGAGCTGGCCGAAGACATAGCCGCCGATCGTATCGAAGTTCGGGTCCTCGATGTCCAGGTCGAACAGCTCGTTCACCTCGTCGATCAACATGAGCCCGTCGATGCGCACGTCCCCGCCCGGCAGGGTCTCGACCTCCTGCTCCGGGCGCTCGAACTCGTCCTGGAGCTGCCCGACGATCCGCTCGACGAGGTCCTCCATCGTGATCAGGCCCGCGGTGCCGCCATACTCGTCGATCACGATGGCGATGTGCGTCCGCCGCTGCTTCATCAGCGCCAGCACCTGGTCGATCGGCAGGCTGTCCGGCACGGTCATCGCCTCGCGCGTGATCGCGCGGAGCGTGAAGTCTTCGGTCCGCCCGGCGGCCAGGATCGGGAAGAGGTCTTTGGTGTGCAGGATGCCGACGATGTCGTCGAGCGTCTGGTCGTACACCGGGTAGCGCGCCCGCCGCTCGCGCGCGATGAGCTGCATCAGCTCCGGCAGGCCGATGTCGACCGGGACGGCGACCATCTCCGTCCGCGGCACCATCACCTGCCGCGCGTCGAGGTCGGCGAAGGTGAGGAGGCGGTGGATCATCTCCCGCTCGCTGGTCTCGAGCTGGCCGCTCCGCGCGCTGGCGTCGACCAGCATCTCCAGCTCCTCGACGGTGTAGACCAGGTGGCTCTCGCTCTGGTAGCGGAGCCCGAAGGGGCGCAGCAGCAGCTCGGTCGCCCAGTAGATCACCGCGATGGCCGGGCGGAAGAGGGCCGCCATCAGGTTGGCCACCTGCGCGGTGAGGAGGATGGTGCCCTCGGCCCGCTGGATCGCGATCATCTTGGGCACTTGCTCACCGAAGATAATATGGAAAAAGGTGATCAGGATAAATGAGGTCGCCACGGCGGCGCCGTGCGACGCGACCCCCTGCCACGCACCCGGGAGGGCGTCGAAGAGCGCGGCAAAGAGGTGCGCCAGGGCCGGCTCACCCAGCCAGCCCAGCCCCAGGCTGGCGACGGTGATGCCGATCTGCGCTGCCGAGATGAAGCGGTTGGGGTCGTCCATCGCCCGCAGGACGCTGCGGGCGAGGCGGTTCCCCTCCGCTGCCATCTGCTCGATGCGGGTGCGGCGCGCCGTGACGAGCGCGAACTCCGCGGCGACGAAGAGGCCGTTGGCGACGATCAGGAGAACGACCGAGCCGAGGAGGAGCGCCTGCTCCAGACCGACCACCCCCTAGCAATAGCCCATACGTGCCTACCTGCCGTGCTCGCCGCGTCGCGGTACCGCCAGTGTACGACCTGCCGCGGCCGCAGGCTAGAGCTCGGCATAGGCAGCCAGCCGCTCGGCGGCCCGCCGCCGCAGCTTGCGCAGGGCCTCATTCTCGATCTGGCGCACGCGCTCCCGGCTGATATCGAGTTGCTGGCCGACCTCCGAGAGCGTATGGGGCGACCCATTGCCCAGACCGAAGCGGAGCTGCAGCACCAGGCGCTCCCGCGGGGTGAGCTCCTCCAGCACCTCGGCCACGTCGCGCTGCAGCAGCGACTCCACCGCCTCCTCCTCGGGCGAGCGGGCCACCTCGTCGGCGATGAGATCGGCCAGCGTCCCCTCGTCATCCTTGCCGATCGGCTTCTCCAGCGAGATGGTGCGCTGCGCCGCGCGGATGAACTGCTCCACCTTCTCCGGCGGGACGCTCATCGCCTCGGCCACCTCCTCCGGCTGCGGCGGGCGACCGAGCTCCTGGGTGAGCTGGGTCACCGTGCGGCGGTAGCGCGTGATGCTGTCGATCATGTGGACCGGCAGCCGGATCGTCCGCCCTTGATCGGCGATGGCGCGGGTGATCGCCTGGCGGATCCACCACGTGGCATAGGTGCTGAAGCGGTAGCCGCGGCGCCAGTCGAACTTCTCCACCGCCCGGATCAGGCCGAGGTTCCCCTCCTGGATCAGGTCGAGCAGCGAGAGCCCGCGCCCGACATAGCGCTTGGCGATGCTCACCACCAGGCGCAGATTCGAGCGGACGAAGCGTTGCAGCGCCTCGACGTCGCCCTGCTCGATGCGCTTGGCCAGCTCGACCTCTTCCTCAGCCGTGAGCAGCGGCGCCTCGGCGATTTCGCGCAGATAGAGGCGCACCGGGTCGGTCGCCAGCGACGGATCTTGCTGGAGCAGGGCCTCCCACTCTTCCTCGTCGAGGGTGGGCGCCTCCTCTTCCTCCAGCTCCGCCAGCGCCCGCGTCGGCTCCTCCTCATCCAGCAGGTCCGCGACCAGGTCCTCGGCGTCTTCGTCGTCCCCGATCGTGGGACGCGGCGCGTCGTCTGCCGGTCGCACCTCGTCATCCTCCGGACGTCGCTCTCTCCTGGGCATCAGCCACATCCTCCTCGAAGTCGCGGGGGAAGCCATCGTAGCCGAACCACGTCGCGAGTCACGATCACGCTACGACAGGCGCAGCTCCCCTGCTGGTGCACCGCCCGCTCCCGTACACGCTGGTGCCATCGGCGCGTGCGCCGGTCGGCACGCAAGACCAGTTCCATCTCGGGCGTCACGCCCGAACGGCTCGGTATACTTGACCTGCACGTCACCGTGGAACGACCGCCGTGGTCCCATGGCGGTTCCAGGAGCGGCAGTGACCGATGATACCAGCGTTCCTCTCACTCCGTAACTTCATGTGCTACCGCGAGCCGGTCGAGATCGACTTCCGCGGCATCCGGGTCGCCTGCCTCTCCGGCGACAACGGCGCCGGCAAGTCGGCCCTGCTCGACGCCATCACCTGGGCGCTCTGGGGCAAGGCCCGCGTCAACTCCGACCGGGACCTTATCGCCCTCGGTGCCTCGGACATGGAGGTCACCTTCGGTTTCATTCTTGGCGAGCAGGAGTTCCGGGTGACCCGCCGCCGCCGCGCCCGGGCGACGAGCGCCGCCTCCCTCGAACTCGTCGCCTGCGACGGCGATCGCTGCCGTTCCCTGACCGGCGCCAGCCTCCGCGAGACGCAGCAGACCATCGACCGGCTGCTGCGGATGGACTACGACACCTTCATCAACTCAGCCTTCATCCTCCAAGGCCGGGCCGACGAGTTCACCACCAAGACCCCCGCGCTGCGCAAGCAGGTCCTCGGCGACATCCTGAACCTGAACGAGTACGACCGCTACGAAGAGCTGGCCCGCCAGGAACTGCGCGAGCGCGAGCGGCGCCTGCGCGAGCTCGATCAGCAGCTTCTCGACCTCGACCAGCAGCTCGCCGAGCTGCCCCGCTACCGCGAGGCGGTCGACGCGCTCGGCCGTGAGATCGTCCAGCTCACCGATCAGGTAGACGCCCTGCGGCAGCGGCTGGAGGCCGTCCATGAGCGCCTCCGGGCACTAGAGTTTACCGCGAGTCAACGGGAGATCGTAAGGCGCCGGCGGGCTGAACTCGACGCTGCCATCGCCGACCTCGAGCGGCGCCAGGTGCAGCTCCACCAGCAGATCGAGGCCCACCGCGCCATCCTGGCCCGCCGCGACACCATCGAAGCCGGCTATCGCGAGCTGGTCGAGCTGCGCCAGCGCGAGAGCGACCTCACTGAACGACTCAGCGCCCGGCAAGACCTGATCGAGCGGCGCCGCGCGATCGAGCAGGCGATCCAGCAGGCCACGCACCGGCTGGAGACCGAGATCCACGCCGTCTCCTGCCAGATCGACGAGCGCCGGACCCAGGTGGCCGAAAAGCCCGAGGTGACCGCCCGCCTGGCGGCCGTCGCCGCCGAGCTGGCGGAGCTGTCTAGCGTGACCGCCCAGATCGCGGAGCTCCACGCGGCCCAGGCGGCGCGGGAGGCACGACGGGGCGAGCTCCAGGCCGAGAACAAGCGGCTCCGCGCCGACATGGAGGCGATCAAGGCCAAGCTCGATCAGGTGGTGGCGGCCGACGCCCGCTGCCCCGTCTGCCGCCGCGAGCTGGGTGACGATGAGCGCGAGCGGCTGCGGGCCGAGTACACCGCCGAGGGCACCGCCCTGGGCGACCGCTACCGCGCCAACGCCGCGGCGATCAAGCAGCTCGAAGCCGAGGCGGCCGCCGCGAGCGCGCAGCTCCAGGAGCTGGAGCGGCGCCGACGGCGGGCCGAGGCGCTGGAGCGGACCGCCGCCGCACTCCAGGAGCGCCAGGACCGCATCGCCCGCGCCGAGGCCGAGCTAGAGCAGCTCCAGGCGCTGCTGGCCGGGCTGCGGGACCAGCTGGCCCGGGGCGTGCCGGGCGCCGAGCAGCGGCCCGCGCTGGCCGAGCTGGACCGCGCCCTGGCCGAGCTCCCCTATGACCGCGACGAGCACCAGGCGATCCGGGCCCGCATCGCGGCGCTCCGCACCATCGAGGAGGAGCGCCGGCACCTCGACATCGCCCAGACGGCGCTCGAGCGCGACGGTGCCCAGCTCGAGACACTCTCGCTCCAGCTCACCCAGCTCCACGCCGACCGTGCCGCGGCCGAGGCCGAGGAGGCCGCCCTGGCCGAGCAGCTCACCCTGCTCGAGCCGCTCCGCGCCGAGCGCGACACGCTCCAGGCCGAGCTCGAGGCCGTCGAACGCCGCCGCGGCGAGGCCCAGGCGCGCTTCGGCGCCGCCGAGCAGCGCCTCAACGACTGCCTGCGGCTGCAGGACGTCCGCGAGGAACGGCTGGCCGAGCGCCGCCGCGTGGCCGAGGAGAAGGCCATCTACGACGAGCTCACCCTCGCCTTCGGCAAGCGCGGCGTCCAGGCCATGATCATCGAGAACGTGATCCCGGAGCTGCAGCAGGAGGCGAACGCCATCCTGGACAAGATGCCGGGCAACACGATGCGCATCGAGTTCCGCACGCAGAAGCAGACCGTGCGGGGCGACAACACCATCGAGACGCTCGACATCGTGATCGGCGACGAGGCCGGGCGCCGCGCCTACGAGCTGTACAGCGGCGGCGAGGCCTTCCGCGCCAACTTCGCGATCCGCGTCGCCCTGAGCACCCTGCTCGCCCGCCGGGCCGGGACGCGCCTCCAGACCCTCGTCATCGACGAAGGCTTCGGCACCCAGGACAGCCGGGGCCGCGACGGGCTCATCGAAGCCATCCGGGCCATCGAGCGCGACTTCCAAACGATCCTGGTCATCACCCACATCAGCGAGCTGAAGGACCTGTTCCCCACGCGCATCGAGGTCCGCAAGACGCCGAGCGGCTCCCAGGTCCAGGTGGTCTAGTCCCCCGCTCGCCACGCCCGAGCCCGCGCGTGGGTGTGCAGCCCGTGCCCCTGGGGCCTGGACGTCGGCGGGCGGGCCGCACGATGTCGCCGCGGCCTGGCCGTGCGCACGGGTCCCCTGCGGCAGGCCGCCGCGCCG
>JASBVL010000032.1 GCA_029961075.1 Sphaerobacter sp. | reverse complement strand
GCCCGTCTCGCCGGCGTGCAGCGGGGCGCGCGGGACACGGTGGCCGAGATGCGAAAGATCACCTGGCCCGACCGCGAGACGACACGCAACCTCACCCTGGTCGTCATCGCGATCTCGGTGGTCCTCGGGCTGCTGCTGGGCGGAGTGGACGCGGCCTTCGTTCGACTCTGGAGCTTCTTCTAGGAGGTCGCCGATGACACGATCGCTTCGCGAGCGCCTGGCCCGGCGGCGCGAAGAGGAGGCCAGCGCCGAGGATACCGGTGAGCAGCGTGGCCAGTGGTACGTCGTCCACACGTACTCCGGTTACGAGAACAAGGTCCGCCAAAACCTCCTCCATCGCATCGAGACGATGGACATGGCCGACAAGATCTTCGAGGTCGTCGTGCCGACCCAGGAGGAGGTGGAGATCCGCTCCGGGCAGCGCCACAGCGTGCAGCGCAAGGTCTTCCCCGGCTACGTGCTGGTCCGGATGCTGATGGACGACGAGTCCTGGTATGTGGTCCGCAACACCCCCGGCGTGACCGGCTTCGTCGGTATGGGCAACAAGCCCACCCCGCTCGGCGAAGACGAGGTCCAGGCCATCTTGAAGGGCATGCACGCCGAGGCGCCGCGGGTCAAGGTTTCGCTCGCCCTCGGCGATGTGGTGCGGATCATCGACGGGCCCTTCAGTGACTTCCGCGGAGTGGTGGATGAGATCGACCAGGAGAAGGGGAAGGTGCGGGTGCTCGTCTCCTTCTTCGGGCGCGAGACCCCGGTGACGCTCGACTTTCTCCAGGTCGAACGCGAAGCGTAGGTCTGACGAGGCGACCCGCCGGCGGGCGCCGGCGGGTCCGGCGTGTGTGGGAGGGGACCACCCCGTTCGCACCACCAGGGAGGATTGACGTACCGTGGCGAAGAAGGTCCGCGCGTACATCAAGCTGCAGATTCCCGCCGGCAAGGCCACCCCGGCGCCGCCCATCGGCCCGGCCCTCGGCCAGCACGGCGTGGCCATCATGAACTTCTGCAAGGAGTACAACGAGCGCACGGCGCACCTCGCCGGGCAGATCATCCCCGTGGTGATCACCGTCTACGAGGATCGCTCGTTCACCTTCGTCACCAAGACGCCGCCGGCGGCCGACCTGCTCCGCCGCGCTGCGGGGATCGAGAAGGGGTCGGGCGACGTGGTCCGCAACAAGGTGGGCCGTGTCACGCGCGAGCAGATCCGCGAGATCGCGCAGCTCAAGATGCCCGACCTGAACGCGATCGACCTCGAGGGCGCGATGAAGCAGATCGAGGGCTCCGCGCGCAGCATGGGGATCGAGGTCGTCGACTGAGGCGGGCGCCCCGGCGGGCGCCAGGCGTGGGAGGGGCTGCGGCCCCGTACGAACCACAAGGAGCATGAGCGATGCCCAGGCATGGGAAGAAGTATCTCGAGGCGGCCAAGCTGATCGAGCCCGGCCGTTCCTACGCGCCGGCTGAGGCGGTCGAGCTGGTCAAGAAGGTGGCCTACGCCGACTTCGACGAGTCGATCGAAGCCCATATCCGGCTCAACATCGATCCGCGCCAGGCGGACCAGAACGTGCGGGGCACGGTGGTCCTGCCACACGGGACCGGCAAGGAGCCGCGCGTGCTGGTGTTCGCCGCCGGCGAGGCCGCGCGGATCGCCCAGGAGGCCGGGGCGGACTACGTGGGTAGCGACGATCTCGTCCAGCGCATTCAGGCGGGGTGGCTCGAGTTCGACGCCACCATCGCCATGGCCGACCAGATGGGGAAGGTCGGCGGCCTCGGCCGGATCCTCGGGCGGCGTGGCCTGATGCCGAACCCCCGCAGCGGCACGGTCATCCGCGCGGCGGAGGACCTGCCGGGCGTCATCCAGGAGCTCAAGCGGGGCCGGGTCGAGTTCCGCAACGACCGCACCGGCATCGTCCACGTCGTCATCGGCAGGGAGAGCTTCACGGACGAGCAGTTGGCCGAGAACCTGTACGCGCTGGTCGATGCGGTGGTCCGCGCCAAGCCGCAGGCGGTCAAGGGTACGTATTGCCGCTCGATCACGCTGACGAGTACAATGGGTCCCGGCGTCCCGCTCGATGTGGCGCGGACGCTGGAGGAGGCCGCGCGCTACGCCGCCTGACGGCCCGCGCGCCTGGCCCGGTCCAACCCATCGCGACGACGTGCGCCGTAGACCGCTGGGGTGCGCCAGCACTTAATCAGCCAGCCGAGGCGCGCGGGAGATCACGACGGCAGCGCGCCTCCTGGCCGCCGCGTCTGATTATTCCACCCCGCGCCTCCCAGCGCGGGGTTTCTGTCTGCGCGGCATCGCGCCGCGCCGATCCTGGATAGAGAGGAGGTGAACCAGGTGCCGACCGCCAAGAAGGTGCAGGAGGTCGAGGAGATCAGCCAGCTCCTGTCCGGCGCGACGCTCTCCATCCTGGCCGACTACCGCGGGTTGAGCGTGGCGGACCTGCAGGGCCTGCGGGCGCAGCTCCGGCCGCACGAAACCAAGGTGCGGGTCGTCAAGAACACGCTGACCCGGATCGCCGCCGAGCGCGTTGGCCTGACCGACCTGCAGCCGCTCCTGGAGGGGCCGACGGCGCTGATCGCGGTGCAGGGCGACCCCGTCCAGCCGGCCAAGATCATCAACGACTTCGCGCGGACATCCCGCATCCTGCAGGTCAAGGGCGCCGTGCTCGAGGGGCAGGTCATCCCGGCCAGCGAGGTGGAGCGTCTGGCGACCTTGCCGCCGCGCGAGGTGCTGCTCGGGCGCGTCGTGGGCGGCCTGCAGTCGCCGCTCTACGGGCTCGTTGGGGTGCTGGCGGGCACCATCCGGTCGCTGCAGTACGTGCTGCAAGCCCGCGCCGAGCAGTTGGGCGGCGGGGAGTCGGCGGCCGCGGCATAGCCGCCTGGCCGTCATCGGATAGGCGACGGAACGCACGCAGAGGGAGGACGAGACATGGCTGTTGGCCAGGAGAAGATGGAAGAGCTGATCAGCACGATCGAGCAGATGACCGTGCTGGAGCTGTCCCAGCTCGTGAAGGCGCTCGAGGAGCGCTTCGGGGTGACGGCCGCGGCGCCGGTGGCGGTGGCGGCGGCACCCGCCGGGGCGGGCGCGGCCGCGCCGGCCGAGGAGGCCGAGGAGAAGACCCAGTTCGACGTGGTGCTGGCCGAGGTTGGCCCGAACAAGATCCAGGTCATCAAGGCCGTGCGCGAGCTGACCAGCCTGGGCCTGAAGGAGGCGAAGGATCTGGTCGAGTCGGCCCCCAAGGCGGTCAAGGAGGGCGTCTCCAAGGAGGAGGCCGAGGCGGCCAAGGCCAAGCTCGAAGAGGCCGGCGCCAAGGTGGAGCTCAAGTAGCCACGCGGTCGTGGAGCGCGCCGGTGCGGCGCGTGCGGCCCACCCCACGGGCGCGCCCGTCGGGTGGGCCGCTCTCCTTTGTGGCAGGGCCCGTTCTGTGCTATACTGCACGTAGTTTCGGGGCGTGGCGCAGTCCGGTAGCGCACCGGTATGGGGTACCGGTGGTCGGAGGTTCGAATCCTCTCGCCCCGACCATGCATCGCTTGACCACCCAGCGCGGCGACCGCCGCCGCGCGCGTCGTCTCGGCCCCCTGGCCCCGCAGCAGGGGATGGGAACCATGGAGAGTGCGTCACGCCGAGCGCGAATCATCATCGCCGATGACGAGTCCATCATCCGCATGGACCTCCGCGAGATGCTGACGCACCTCGGGTACGACGTCATCGGCGAGGCCGCCGACGGGCGGACCGCCATCGAGCTCGCCAAGAAGCTCCAGCCGGACCTCGTCGTCCTCGACATCAAGATGCCGGACATGGACGGCATCGAGGCGGCCGAGCGGCTCACCCAGAGCCGGATCGCGCCGGTCGTCCTCCTCACCGCCTACAGCGAGCAGAACCTCATCGAGCGCGCCAAGCGGGCCGGGGTCTCCGGCTATCTGGTCAAGCCCTTCCGCGAGAGTGAGCTGATGCCGGTCATCGAGCTGGCGCTGGCTCGGTTCAATGACCTGCAAGGGCTCGAGCGGAAGGTCGCGGAGCTCAAGGACGCGCTCGAGACGCGCAAGCTGATCGAGCGGGCCAAGGGGATCCTCATGGAGGTCCACGGCCTCCAGGAGGCGGAGGCCTTCAACCGCATGCGGCGCACCAGCATGGACAACCGCAAGTCGATGCGGGAAGTCGCCGAGGCGATTCTGCTCACCTACCAGGTCGAGACGCGCTCCTCCTCCTGAGGGGCTGCGCGATCCCCGCCGGGCAAGCCCGGGGCGCGCACGGCGCGTCCACACTGCCTGCAGCCCACGCTACCCGTGCGTCCGGTGCCGGCCGTGTCCATCACCCGACGGGGCGCGGTGGGGACGGGCGGGCCGCAGACTCCGGCTCGAGCTGGACGGTGACGGTATCCGGGACGACGCGGCGGACGCGCACGCCGGGCGGCGTCTGCACCTTCACCTCCACCTGGTAGAGCCCCGGCTCCTGAATGTCGCCCAGGTTGACGGTGGCGCGCACGTCCCCCTCTTCGAGTGCATTGATCCGGCTGCGCGGGCCTTGCAGGCTGATCTCCACCGTGCCGAGGGTGCCCACCACGGACAGCCCGGGCTGCACGTTGACGGCGGTGACCGGCACGGCGGGGAGGAGCCGGCTGATCTCCGGATCCTGCTCGCTGGTGACCCAGGCCCACAGCGCGAAGGCAAGGATCAGGGCGACGAGGAACCGGAAGAGGTTCCCCGTGTCCAGGAACTGCTTGAGCCTAGTCGCCACGCGTGACAGTCTGCGCCGCATCCTCACTTGCCCGATCGAAACTATCGTCGCGTCCGCCTTCCGGCGGTGGGCCGTTGAGCCGCTCCCGCCGCCGCGTGGAGCGCGCCGGGCGATCCAGCCGGAGGAGGGTGCGCAGCACCTTCCGCAGGCGCTCCGGGTCCAGGTTGCGGTAGAGTCGGCCGTGGTGCGCCACCGAGATCTGCCCCGTCTCCTCCGAGACGATCACCGCGATGGCGTCCGATTCCTCGGTGATGCCCATGGCGGCCCGGTGCCGCGTGCCGAGCTGCCCGCCGGTGGCGACGTTGTCGCTGAGCGGGAGCACGCAGCTCGCCGCGAGGATGCGATCGTTGCGCACGATGACCGCGCCGTCGTGGAGCGGCGAGTTGGGATAGAAGATGTTGATGAGCAACTGTCGGGTCAGCGTGGCGTCGAGCGGCACCCCCCGGTCGACGTAGTCCTGCAGCCCGGTCTCCCGCTCGATGACGATCAAGGCGCCGTAGCGGTGGCGAGCCAGTTGGGCCGCGGCACGGGAGATCTCCTCCACCGTACGCTCGAGATCGGCCTCAGGGGCGGCGGTGAAGGGCGGGCGCAGCCACGACCCGGTGTGGCCGAGTTGCTCGAGCGCGCGGCGCAGCTCCGGCTGGAACACGACGGGCACGGCGATGATCAGGGCCGGGAGCGCCTTGTCGAGCAGCCACTGCAAGGCCGTCAGGTTGAAGATGTTCGCGACTCCGACGACCACGACGACGAGGATGAGCAGGCCGCGGATGAGTTGCGTGGCCCGCGTGCCCTGGGCGACCCAGAGTACGCCGAAGAAGATGAGGGCCACGGCGACAATGTCGATGATGGCCCGGAGGTCCAGGCGGGTGAAGATCCACGGCAGTTCGGGCATGGAAAGTACCCTGACGACGGCCTTGCTCAGCTAGCTCTTTGGATTGTACCACGGCCGCCGCGCCGGCCCGCGGGCAGGCACCGCCGCTCCTCGGCGCGGCTAGCTCTGCCCCCGCGCGAGGGCGGCCAGCGCCGCCTGCTTCGCCTTCACCGACGGGTCGTCCGGTAGGAGCTGTGCCAGCCGGCGGTAGACCCGCTCGGCCTGCCCGTACTCGCCGACGGCCGCCAGCAGTTCCCCGAGTCGATGGTACGGCACAGGATCGGCCGGATCGAGCGCGATGGTCTGGTGGAGCGCGGCGATGGCTTCATCCGGGTCGCCGTGATCGAGCGCGATGCGCACGGCTTCTTGCAGTTGTGCCTTCGCGTCGGCGATGCGGCCGTGCTGCAGGAAGGCGGCGGCCGCGGCGTGGCGCACCTCCAAGTCGTCCGGCGCCAGTCGGATCATGTGGGTGTAGATCGCCTCGACCTGCTGCCACGCGCCGGTCAGCGTCGCGATCTCAGCGGCCCGGCGCAGGTACGTACGTGCCTCGCCGGCGCGCCCGCGGCGCTCCACCAGTTGGGCCAGCAGGAAGAGCTCGCTGAGCGCTTCCGCTACCTTCCCCCGCTGGAGGTACGACTCGACCAGGCGCTCGCGCAGCGCGATGCGCCCCGGGGCGAGGCGGACCATCACCTGCAGGGTCTGCTCCGCCTCGGCGTGCTGACCGGCTGCCTCCTCTCGCTGCCGCAGGGCATCGAGCTGGGCGAGCGCCTCATCCGGCTTCCCGGCGCGGCCCATCGCCTCCGCATAGGCGCGCACGAAGCGGTGCTGGTTGGGTCGCCGCGCCGCGAGCTGTTGGTAGACCTGTGCCGCGGCCGCGGCGTCGCCGCGTTGCAGGAGGAGCTCGGCCAGGGCCTCGCCGAGCGATTCCGGCGTGGCGGGCGGATCGAACAGCGGGGATTCCGCGAGCAGGGGGGTGACCTCCGGGCGCCCGGCCAGGTCGAAGGCCACGCGGAGCATGGGGAGGACGTCGGCTGGATCCGCCGCGGACCCGCGCGCGCGGACGGTGCAGACCGCGGCGACGAAGGCCGCCATCGGGTCAGGCGGGCGATAGCCGCGGAGCAGCGTCTGCACCTGGCCCGCCTCGCCGAGCGCCAGCGCCAGGACGGCGCGCAGCGCGGGCATGGTGGGGATCTGCGGGGCCGCGGCGGCGATATCGGCGAGGAGCCGCGGCACCTCGCCGCGGTCCAGGTGCCCCGCCGCCGTGGCGCGCGCCAGGCGGCCGATGAGCGACCACTGCGCCGTGTCACCCGCCGCCGCGGCGACGGCGAGGGCCGCCACCCGGGAGGCGGCATCCTGACCTGCCTCGCGGGTGAGCGTGGCCGCCGCAGCGACGTCCCCGGCGCGCAGCAGTTCCCGCACGTAGGTCAGGCGCGCCAGCGCGGAGTGGGGCGCCCCACGGTGCCACTCCGCGGCGAGGGCGCGCGCGTCCGCGGTGTTGCCCTCGGCCACGTGGGTCGCGATGGCGATCGGGAGATACTGCTCGGCGAGCGCGGCATCGCCCGCGGCCAGCGCGCCGCGCGCCAGTGTCAGGAGATGCTCCCGCGTGGGTGCCGCGTGCGCCACGACGCGCAGCAACTGAAGTTCGTGCTCCGGTTCGCCGCGGAGTGCCGCCAGCCGCCGAATGGTTGACGCCAGGCGCAGCGCCTGCCGCTCGCGCCCGGTGACGACGAGCAGTTCCGCGTGCCGCACGAAGAGCGCCAGGCGATCGGGGACGATCGTCTCCGCGAACAGGGTGAGATCCAGGGCGCTCTCGAACCGGCCGTGGGCCAGGTCATCGTCGGCGTCCCGCAGCGCGCGGCTGAGGGTGGGGGGCAGGCCGGCCCGGGAGGCGCGCAGCGGGCTGACGAGCAGGGGGCCGAGCGCGGGCGCCGCATGATCGGGACGGCGCACCGAGGCCGTCTGGAGGGCCGCCCGTGCGCGAGCGCCCCACGTCGGATCATCGACTGCCTGGGCCAGGAGGTCGGCTCCCGCCGCGTCCCCCCGGCGCACGAGGACCTCCCCGAGCAGCACCCGGGCGTCGGCGCCGGGATAGCCCGCGTGGATCACCGACCAGAGGAGCTCGAGGGCCTCCGCCTCACGTCCCGCCGCCAGATCGGCCGTGGCGCGCGCGATCGTGGCCTGGACACGGCTCGCATCCGCGGCGACCGCTCGTGTGGCAGCGGCTTGGTCGACCTGGTCCACGCGTCCCGGGGTCCTTTCGCTCGACGGCAGCGGGTGCCGTGGTCTCCGCCCACAGGGCAGTATATGGGGACCGTCGAGTTGCCTGGATAGTACAATGGTTCCGAAGTGGGCGAGGACCGGGTCCCAGTGCTCAGCGGGCCGGGAAGCGCCGGAGGGTGGCGGCGCGCCGCACGCGGTAATCCCCGGCGGGGATCAGCACCGCGCGGCAGATGCTCGGATCGCTGAGGCGCGAGGCGATGCGCGGATCGAGGTCGTCGAGGTTCCGGTTGGACGAGATGATCGTCGGGCGCCGCTCGTTGTAGCGGAAGTTGATGATCTGGAACAGCTTCTCGCTGGCCCAGGGCGTGGTGTGCTCGGTGCCGAGATCATCGAGCACGAGCAGATCGACCGTGCGGATCGCCTGGAACCGCGCGTCGTAGGTCGTGCCCTGGTCGGGCGCGAAGGCCGCGCGCAGGTGGTCGAGCAGGTCGGGCACGACCAGGAACAGGGCGCGCATCCGCTGGTGAGCGATCACGTAGTGCGCCACCGCGGCGGCGAGGTGCGTCTTGCCGCAGCCGTAGCCCCCGAGCAGGAAGAGCCAGCCGTCGGGGTTCTCGGCAAACTCCCGGGCGGCCTCGTAGGCCTCCCGGACGCCCGGTACGGTCGGGTCGAACGTCTCGAACGTCTGGCCCTCGAACGCGCCCAGGCTGCTCAGCTCCGCGATCTCGCGGTTGCGGCGCTCCTCACGCTCGGCCACCTTGCACTCGCAGGGGATGAGGCGGCCGAAGTTGGGGCTGCCGACCGGCGCGTCGACCCGCAGGTAGCCGGCGCCCTTGCAGATGGGACAGCTAGGTTCGTCGACGGAATATCGGGGCATGCTTGCCTCGGAGGTGCCTCTCCGGGTCGAAAGTCGCTGCAGGACGTCCAGATCGCCGATCCGCTTCATCGCCGCGCCCCTCAGTGGCCCAGCGCTCGAGAATCCGCTGGATGTAGCGCCATTGCCGTCGATTGTAGCTTACCGCCTGGCGGATCGCCTCTTCAATCCAGGCCTCCGGGTACAGCTCGAGGGCCTCGATCAACTGGTCGGCGATGATCGGGGTGAGCAGGCCCACGTTCTGCTCGTAGAGCCGGAAGATAGTGGGCCGCTCCCGCTCGATGCGGGCGACCGGCGCGCCGCCGCCCAGGGTCGGGGGCACCGGGGCCAGACCCTGCTCGATCCGGCCGAGGCGCACCCGGTTCTCCGGGGTGGCTGGCAGGAGCCAGGCCTCGCCCGCCGCGTCCTCGTCGCCCACGACCCGGACGCGCAGCAACGCCCCGCGTGCCACGGCCAGCTCGATCCCCCGCCGGATCTCATCGTGCGGCGGCAGCGCCGCCCCCGTCCGGTGCAGGCCGCGGAGCAGGCCCTCGTCGGCGTAGAGGGCGGCCTCCGGCACGATGCCGTCACGCCACGCGGCGGACGCCAGCAGCCGGTAGACGGTCAACATCACCTTGATCTCGGCGATGTCCCGCATGGCGGGCAGCCAGTCCTCGAAGAAGCGGTGGGGGACCGGCACCGCCGGCTCCCGGGTGGACCCGGCCTCGTCCTGGTGCATGCGTGCCTTTCCTGTTCGCCGTGCTACGACGACGGCTCGCGGTAGAGCTCGAGGTCGGCGAAGCGCGCCGTGCGGTCGAAGAAGCGGAGGGAGATCGTGTCGGTCGGCCCGTTGCGGTGCTTGGCGACGATGACCTCCGCGATGCCCTTCTTCTCCGTGTCCGGATCGTACAGCTCTTCGCGGTAAATGAACATAACAATGTCAGCATCCTGCTCGATGCTGCCGCTTTCGCGAAGATCGGAGAGCATCGGGCGGTGGTCGGTGCGGCTCTCGACCGCGCGCGAGAGCTGCGAGAGCGCCAGCACGGGGACGTTCAACTCGCGGGCCAGCCCTTTGAGGCTGCGCGAGATGTCGGAGATCTCCTGCACCCGGTTCTCCGAGCGGCGCCCCTGAGCGAGTTGGAGATAGTCGACGATGATGAGATCGACGCCGTGCTCGGCCATCAGGCGGCGCGCCTTGCTCCGCAGCTCCATCACGCTGATGCCGGGCGTGTCGTCGATGAAGATCTTGGCCTCGGCCAGGCGGCCGAACGCGCGAGAGATCTGGTCCCACTCGTCGTCGTTGATCAGCCCCAGGCGGAGCCGGTGGGAGTCGATCCCGGTCTCCATCGCCAGCAGCCGCTGCACGAGCTGCTCGGCCGACATCTCGAGGCTGAAGATCGCGACCGTCTTGCCGTACTGGACGGCCGCGTTGTGCGCGATGCCGAGCTGGAACGAGGTCTTGCCGACGGCTGGGCGCGCCGCCAGGATGATCAGGTCCGACCGCTGCAGCCCGCCGGTCAACTTGTCGAGGTCGGCGAACCCGGTCGGGACGCCGACGATGGTCCCCCGGTGGTGCTGGATGGCGTCGAGCTTGTCGAAGTACTGCTCCAGGACATCGGCGATCGACGTGAAGTCGCGGGTGGTGCGCCGCTGCGAGACATCGAAGATGGCACGCTCGGCGCGCTCGAGGGCCTCGTCGACCTCCAGCGACTCGTCGTAGCCGATGCGGATGATCTCGCTGCCGGCATCGATCAGCCGTCGCAGCGTGGCGGTGCGCTCGACGATGCGGGCGTAGTACTCGACGTGGACGGCGGTGGGCACCGCGTTCATCAGCTCGGTGAGGTAGGCGACGCCGCCCACCTGATCGAGCCGCTCGCGCCGCTCCAGCTCGTCGACGACGGTCACGAAGTCGGGCGGCTCGCGTCGGTTGTAGAGATCGAGGATGGCCTGATAGATCGTGCCGTGGCTGCCCCGGAAGAAGTCCTCGGCCTTCAGAAACGAGGCGACGCGGATTACCGCGTCGCGGTCAATGAGCAGGCTGCCGAGGACCGATTGCTCGGCCTCCAGATTGTGGGGCGGGAGTCGCTCGACCGCCGGGGTGGCCACCGCCTTGCCTCCTCGGGGCTACGACTCCGGCGACTCCTCGTCCGCCACCTCGGTCGCCGCGCTCGCCGCCGCACTGGCCGCGCCATCCTGCTGCGGCGCTCCCCCTTCGGGGACCACGACCACGGTGACGGTCGGCCGCAGCCGCCCGACGAGGTGCACCGTGACCTGGTGCTCGCCGACGGTGCGGATGGGCTCCTCCAGCTCGATCTTGCGCCGGTCGATCTCCTGGCCGAACTTGGCCGTGAGGACCTCGGCGATCTCCGCTGCGGTGATGGAGCCGTAGAGTCGACCCTGCTCGCCGACGCGCGCGAGCATCTGGATGCGCGTCCCCTCGATCTTATCCGCCAGGGCCTGCTGCGCCTGCTCCTCACGCGCCAAGCGGCGCGCGGCGGCGGCCAGGCGCGCCTCGGCCTCCTTGACCCGTCCCGGGGTTGCCATCTCGGCCAGCCCCTTGGGGATCAGGTAGTTCCGGGCGTACCCCTCGGAGACGTTCTTGATCGCCCCCGCGCTCCCCAGATTGGGGACATCCTGCAGGAGGATGACCTTCATGTTGCGACGCCTCTCTGTCGCCGTCCGCGCGGGTCACGGTCACTGGGCCCGGACGGCACGCTGTCAACGAAGACGCGCCGGTGCGCACCCGCTCGACCGGCGCCAAAACAGGTGTTCGTGTGTACGAACACCACTCCCTCCACCATTACTATACCGGGCGCGCGGGCAGAATGCAATGTGACGGGACGCCGGCCCCTACGCGCTCCCGGCGGTGAGCCGGCGCCGCAGCAGGTCGTAGAGCGCGATCGACCCGGCTACCGCCGCGTTGAGGGACTCGACCCGCCCGAGCATCGGCAGGGCGACCTGCAGGTCGGCTCGCCGCAGCAGGCTCGGGGCGATGCCCTTCCCCTCGGAGCCGACGATCAGCACCGCCGGCTCGGGGACGTCCGCCGTGAAGAGGTTCTGCGCTGACGGACCGGCTTCCAGGGCGACGAGCCAGTACCCCGCCGCCTGGCAGTCCTCCAGCGCCCGCCCCAGGTTGGCCACCAGGGCGACCCGCAGGTGCTCGACCGCCCCGGCCGAGGCGTTGACCACCGCCGGGGTGATCCCGGCCGCCCGGCGGTCGGGGAGGAGCAGGCCGCCGGCGCCGACCGCCTCGGCCGTGCGCATGAGCGTGCCGAGGTTCTGTGGGTCCTGGATGTGGTCGAGCGCCAGCAGCGGCCGGCCCTCCGCCTGCCGGAGCAGGGCGTCGAGCGCGACGTAGGGGTAGGGGCCGGCCTCGAGCGCCACGCCCTGGTGGTTGACCTGCGGCAGCAGCCGGTCCAGATCGGCGTGCGGGACCTGCTGCACCGGCACGCGTCGCCGCGCGGCGGCCTCGATGAGGGTGGCGATCCGGGGCTGCCGGGCGCTCCCCTCCGCCACGATCAGGCGGCGCAGCGACCGCCGGCCCCGGAGGGCCTCCATGACCGCGTTGCGGCCGTAGAGCAGCTCGGCCCCGCGCGCGCGATCCGGCATGGCTACTCCCGGCGCCAGACCGTGCCCTGCGGTGTGTCTTCCACCCGGATGCCCAGCTCGCCCAGCCGGATCCGGATGCGGTCCGCCAAGTCCCAGAGCCGTTGCTGGCGCAGCTCGCTGCGGACCTCCAGCAGCAGATCGACGAAGGGCGCGACCGCCGCGTTGGCGGGCAGCGCGGCGTCCTCCAGCGTCAGGCCGAGCACCCCCGCCAGCTCCTTGAGCGTGGCCTGGGCGTAGGCGCTGGCCCCCCGCGGCGCCCCCTGGTCCTGCCCGCGATTGATCGCCCGCGCCAGCTCGAACAGATGGGACAGCGCGACCGGGGTGTTCAGGTCGTCGTCCATGGCCTCCCGGAAGGCGGCGCGCGTCGCGTCCGCCAGGCGCGCCAGCGGGTCGTCCGGCGCGGTGCTCGGCACGGCGGCCGGGTCGAAGTCGCGCACGGC
>JASBVL010000031.1 GCA_029961075.1 Sphaerobacter sp. | reverse complement strand
GCGGGTGAGCATCGCGCGCCGCTGGGTCGCCGTCGCGCTCTGGGCGACGGTGATCTTCATGCTCTCCAGTCGCTCGCAGGTGCCCAGCCCGCTCGGCATCTCCGGCACGCTCACCAGCATCGCCGGTCACCTCGTCGCCTACGGCATCCTCGGCTACCTGCTGGTCGAGGCTGTCGGGGTGTCCCGGGTGGAGCCCGGCACAACCGCCCGCCTCGCCTTGCTGCTGGCGGTGCTCTACGGGATCAGCGACGAGTGGCACCAGTCATTCGTGCCCGGCCGCGACGCGTCGCTGGGCGACCTCTTCGTTGACGCGGTCGGCGCCTGGCTTGGCGTCGCGCTCCAGCAGACCCGGGCCGCCGTCCGCGGCCTGCGCCGAACCCGGCGCTCCTGACCGCACCGGCCCCGCCCCGGTTGCTGAGCTGCCAGCCAGGCGCCGGCTGCGCCCGCCGGACAGATCACGGGAGCCAGAGCACGCAGCGCTCCGGCCAGCGTGGTGCGGCATCATCACGGCGCCGCGTTGCCGGTCATGCGGCGCGGAGCGATGGGTGGCCCCACCTCCGCTCGGGCGGCTCCGTGCGGCACCAGGCCCGCCCCTACCTGGATAAGGCGACGGCCGCGTGTGGTCGGGGCGGGCCCTGTGTCCTCCTGCCTGGTCACGGGCGGGGCTCCGTGCGACACGCCCCGTCCCGACCAGACCAGCCAACCGGACCGAGCACGGGAGTCAGCGCACGCAGGATGACAAGATGATGACAAGATGTCGTCCGGCCTCTATCATGCAGTTGTCCAGGACCGTCAGGTCTGCACGGCCTGGCCGATCCCTGTGGAATCCGGGGCCGGTGCCGCTGGCGCGTGGAAGGCAACGGCGGCAGGAGCCGAGCAAGGCGGAGGAGGGTCAAACGGGTGGACATCGGTCGCGCGATCACGTACGTGTTCCAGGACTCCCAATGGATCAAGAAGGTCGCCATCGGCGGGCTGCTCGTGCTGATCCCCATCGTCGGCTGGCTGATCGTCACGGGCTACTGGCTCCGGATGACCCGGCAGGTGATCCAGGGCGAGGATCTTCCACTGCCCGAGTGGAACGACTTCGGTGGCGATCTGGTCCGCGGCCTCAAGCTCTTCGTGGTGGCGCTGGTCTGGTCCATCCCCGGCGCGGTGCTCACGATCTTGACCACCGCGAGTGGGAACGGCAACGACCTCGGCGCGTCGAACCTCGGTCTGCAGTGCCTTAACACGATCGTCTCGTTGGCCATCGCCTTCGTGCAGCCCCTCTACACCACGCGCGTGGCGGTCACCGAGGACATCGGCGCAGGGCTTCAGTTCGGCGCGATCTTCAACGAGGTCCGACCGGTGACCACCTCGCTGCTGGTCATCCTGCTGATGTCTATCGTGATTGCCTTCGTGGCCGTGCTCGGGCTCATCCTCTGCATCGTCGGCGTCATCTTCACCGCGTTCCTCTCCTCCCTGATGTCCGCGCACCTCTACGGCCAGGTCCGGCGCCAGCTCCAGGGCGAGCCGCTGACGCCGATGGTGTAGTCGGCCTGCGCCCGGTACGCCGCCGGTGCCCTGTGGCGGCGTACCGGCCCGCGCGGGAGCCTCCCGACACCGGCGCAGCCGCGCCCCCGCCGCGCGACGCACCAAGACAACAAGGTTGACATTGATCGACTCAAGGTCGTATAATGGGACGACCAACGGCGGAGCCGTGCCGCCGAAGCGGTGGAGCTGGGGATTCGATGGAGTTCAAGGACTACTACAAGATCCTCGGGGTCTCGCGGGACGCCGACGAGAAGACCATCAAGCGGGCGTACCGCAAGTTGGCGCGGCAGTACCACCCCGACGTCAACAAGGGAGATCCGCGTGCCGA
This sequence comes from Sphaerobacter sp., assembly GCA_029961075.1. Classification (GTDB taxonomy): domain Bacteria; phylum Chloroflexota; class Chloroflexia; order Thermomicrobiales; family Thermomicrobiaceae; genus Sphaerobacter. Next base: position 30,854 of record JASBVL010000031.1, on the reverse strand, counting down.
AGAGCGCTTCAAGGAGATCAACGAGGCGTATCAGGTCCTGAGCGATCCCGAGAAGCGGGCCAAGTACGACCGCTTCGGCGCCGACTGGGAGCGGTACCAGCAGGCGGAGACCGCCGGGGCAGGGCCAACCTGGACCGACTTCGCGGACTGGTTCACCGGCGGGCGCCGGCCCAGTGGCGCGCGGACCGAGTCCCGCGAGGCCGGCGAGAGCGTCTTCTCCGACTTCTTCGAGACGCTCTTCGGCGACACCCTCGGGCGAGCACGCTCGCGGGTGCGGCAGCCGCAGCGTGGGCAGGACTACGAGTACCCGATCAAGCTCACGCTCCGCGAGGCCTACCATGGGACCACCCGCCGCTTCGATGTGCAGATCCAGGAGCGCTGCCAGACCTGCGGCGGCACCGGGCTGAACGGCCACGGGCTGTGCCCGACCTGTGGCGGCAGCGGCACGGTCAGTCGGACCAAGACGCTCGAGGTCCGGATTCCCCCGGGCGTCCGCGAGGGCTCGCGGGTGCGTGTGGCCGGGCAGGGCGGGCCCGGCGTGAACGGCGGGCCGAGCGGGGACATCTACCTGCTGGTCTCGCTGGTGCCCGATCCCCGCTTCCAGATCGAGGGGAACAACCTGCGCACCGAGGTCGAGGTTCCGCTCTACACCGCCCTGCTCGGGGGCGAGGTGGTCGTGCCGACGCTCGACAACCCGGTCGTGCTGACCATCCCGCCCGAGACCCAGAACGGCCGCGTCTTCCGGCTGCGCGGCAAGGGGATGCCGGCGCTCAAGGGCGGCGAGCGGGGCGATCTCCTGGTGCGGGTCAAGGTCGTGCTCCCGACCCGGCTGACCGCCGAGGAGCGCGCGCTCTTCGAGCGGCTGCGCGAGCTGCAGGAGTCCCGGGTGCGGGCCTGATCAGCGCCGTCGCGTCCGCGGTGGCGGCGCCCGCGCGCCGCCGGCCACGGACGGCCCCGTTCGTGTCTCCCGGCGTGCTATAGTTGAGCACGGTCCGCGGGCGGCTGGCTCGCGGGCCGTTGTGCGTGCCCGGAAGAGGGAGGTCGGTCATGCCCGCGACGGTCATCATCGGCGGCCAGTGGGGCGACGAAGGCAAGGGGAAGATCACCGACGCGCTCGCCGCGCAGGCAGACATGGTGGTCCGCCCCAACGGCAGCACCAACGCCGGCCACACCGTCGTCACCGACCAGGGCGTCTTCAAGTTCCACCTGGTGCCCTCGGGCGTGCTGCACCCCGCGTGCGACTGCGTCATCGGCGCCGGGGTCGCGGTCGATCCGGCGCAACTCCTCGACGAGATCACGGCGCTGCAGGCGCGCGGGGTCGACCTCAGCCGGCTCTACCTCAGCGACCGGGCCAACGTCATCCTGCCCTACCACCCGGCCCTCGACCGCGCCGAGGAGCAGCGCCGCGGCACCCAGTCGATTGGGACGACCCTGCGCGGCAACGGACCAGCCTACAGCGACAAGGTCGGGCGTCGGGGCATCCGCATCGCGGACCTGCTCGACGAGTCCGCGCTCGTGGAGCGCCTCCGGCTCGTGCTGCCGGAGAAGAACCTCCTCCTCGCGTCCCTGTATGGCGAGGAGACCTTCGACGCCGCGGCGCTGGCCGAGCGGTACGCCGCGCTCGGCGAGCGCCTCGCGCCGCTGGTGGTCCAGGCCGAGGTGCTGGTGCAGGACGCACTGGCGGCGGGCAAGCGCGTGATCGTCGAGTCGGCCCAGGCAACCATGCTGGATGTCGACTACGGCACCTACCCCTACGTCACCTCGAGCATGCCGACCGCGGCCGGCGCCTGCCAGGGCGCGGGCATCGGCCCGACCCAGGTCGACACCGTCATCGCCGTCTACAAGGCCTACACCACGCGCGTCGGCGGCGGCCCCTTCCCGACCGAGCTCCACGACGCCATCGGCCAGCTCCTCCGAGACCGCGGGCAGGAGTACGGCACGACCACCGGGCGACCGCGCCGCACCGGCTGGTTCGACGCCGTCGCCGGGCGCTACGCCGCGCGGCTGAATGGCGTCACCGAGGTCGCGGTGACCAAGCTCGACGTGCTCGATGCGCTGGAGGAGGTGCGCATCTGCGTCGGCTACCGGCTCGACGGCACGCCGATCGATGCCCCGCCGTCCGTCGCTGCCGTGTACGAGCGCGTCGAACCGGTCTACGAGGTGCTGCCCGGGTGGCGGGAGGACACCTCACAGGCCACCAGCGTGGACGAGCTCCCGCTCAACGCCCGCCGGTACCTCGACCGCATCGCGGAGCTGCTGTGCGTGCCGGTGACCATGGTCGGGGTGGGTCCGCAGCGGCGGCAGCTCCTCCACCGCACGGCCGGCGCAGCCGTCTGAGGCCGGGCAGCCAGCGGCCGCGTTGACAGCCCGCCAGCCCGTTCGTACCATCCGGGCAGCGGCGGCCCGGTCGTGCCGCCCGGTGTACCGACAGGCGAGCCAGAGGAGTGCGGCGTGCTGGACGCTCAGCAGATTCAGGCGATCATCCCCCATCGCTTCCCGTTCCTGCTCGTGGACCGCATCATCGAGATCGAATGGGGCCAGCGGGCGGTCGGGATCAAGAACGTGACGATCGGGGAGCCGTTCTTCCAGGGGCACTTCCCCGGCTATCCGGTCATGCCCGGCGTCCTGATCGTCGAGGCGCTGGCCCAGGTCGGGGCCGTGGCGCTGCTGGGCACCGACGAGTTCCGCGGCCGGATGGCCCTCTTCGCCGGGATCGATAAGGTCCGCTTCAAGCGGCAGGTCGTCCCCGGGGACACGCTGCGCCTCGAGGTCACCCTGGGCAAGCTACGGCGCGGCGTCGGCACCGGCACCGCCATCGCCACGGTCGACGGGGAGCTCGCCGCGCGCGGCGAGCTGATGTTCGCGGTGGTCGATGGCGCCACGGGGAGCTAGCCGCCGCCTGCGGGAGGGGGCCGTCGGCGCCGCCGCGTCCCTGCTCGGCCGGCTGGCGCGCCCGGGCCACGTGCCGGCCCCGCCCGACCCGTCCGCCGTGCAGCGCCTGCTCGTGGTCAAGCCCTGCTGCCTCGGCGATGTGCTCATGGCCACGCCGGCGGTCCGCGCCCTGGCGACCCACTATCCCAACGCGAGGATCGACGTGGTGACCACCACCTGGTCCGCCCCGGCGCTGCGCGGCAACCCGCGGGTCGCGCGCGTGATCCCCTACCCCGACCGCCCGGCATCGCCACGGATGCTCTCCCTGGCCCGCTCCCTCCGCCGCGCCCGCTACGACCTGGCGGTGGGGCTTGACCCCTCGCCGCTCGTCAACGGCCTCCTGTGGCTGACCGGGGCGCCCGTCCGCGCCGGGATCGACAGCCAGGGCCGCGGCATCGGCCTGACCCACCCAGCGCCGCTGGTCCCGAGCCACCACGAGACCGAAACGTACCTCGACGTGCTCGCCGCCCTCGGGGTGCCCGCCGCGGGGACCGCGCCCGAGTACTACCTGTCCGAGGACGCCCGGCGCACCGGGGCCGCGATCGTCCCGGACGGGAGCCCGCCGACGGTCGTCATCCACCCCGGCGGCGCGGTCAACCCGGGCACCGCCATGCCGGCCAAGCGCTGGCCGCCCGAGCGCTTCGCGGCCCTCGCCGACCGGCTTGCGGCGAAGGCGGGGGTGCGCGTGCTGCTCGTCGGCGCGGCGTCCGACCGGGCGGCCGTCGCCGCGGTCGTCCGCGCTGCACGGGCGCCGGTCGTCAACCTCTGCGGGCGGCTGGCGCTGGAGCAGTTGGCGGGCGTCATCGCCCGCGCGGCGCTCTACGTCGGGAACGATAGCGGCGTGAGCCACCTGGCCGCGGCGGTCGGCACCCCGACGGTGACGATCTTCGGCCCAACCAACCCCGGCCGCTACCGCCCGCTGGGCGCACGGGCGCGCGTCTGCGCACCGCCCGAGAGCTGGCACGGCGCGCTGGTCGACCTCCGGCGGGGGTCTGCTCCGGCGACGTCGGTCGAGCGCGTCACGGTCGACATGGTGGCCGCCGCCTGCCTGGACCTGCTCGGCGCAGCGAGCGAGGGGGGAGCATGAACCGGCACCGCCTGCGCGACGCCGGCCTGCGCCTCGCCGCCCGCATCCCGGTGGCGCCGGCCGTCCCGCGCGCCTTCGAGCTCATGCTGCTGCGGCCGGACCATCTTGGGGACGTGCTCTTCCTCACCCCCGCCCTGCGCCGCCTGCGCCAGGCGCTGCCGGACGCGACCATCACCGCCGTCGTCGGCCCGTGGGGGGCGCCAGTGTTGGCCGGGAACCCCGATGTCGACGAGGTCCTGACGCTGCCCTTCCCCGGCTTCACCCGCCGCCCCGGCGGACGCGTCCAGCCGTACCGCCTGCTCGCCTGCTGGGCCCGCATCCTGCGCGAGCGCGCGCCAGCCGCGGTGGTGGTCCTGCGCGACGACCACTGGTGGGGCGCGCTCCTCGCCCAGCGCGCGGGCGTCCCCCTGCGCATCGGCGCCGACCATCCGGCGGTCGCCCCGTATCTGACGCACCGCATCCCGCTAGGGGGACCGCACTGGGTACAGCGGAACGCGGCGCTGCTCGACGCCACCGTCCGCATCCTGGGCGGCACGCCGCCGGAGGAGCCGGTGACCCCGGCCACCGCCCCGCTGCGGCCCCCGGCCACGGACGGAGCCGAGGCCGCCGCGTCGACCCTGCTCGCCGCCGCAGGCGTCAGCGGGCCGTACCTGGCCGTCGTGCCAGGCGCCGGAGCGCCGGTCAAGCACTGGCTCGCCCCCCGCTGGGCTGCGGTGGCGACGGAGGTGGCGCGCGCGGCCGGCATGATGGTTGTGCTCACCGGGAGCAGCAGCGAGGCGGCGCTGATCGACCAGATCTGCGCCGCGATCGGGGCGCCCGCCGCCTCCCTCGCAGGGCGGACCGACCTGCCGACCCTCGCCGCCATACTGCGGCGGGCGCGACTCGCGGTCGGGGTGGACAGCGGACCGATGCACCTGGCGGTGGCGGTCGGGACCCCGACGGTACACCTCTTCGGCCCCAGCTCGGTCGACGACTTCGGCCCCTGGGGCGCCCCGCGGCGCCACCGCGTCGTCAGCGCCGGTCTCCGCTGCCCCCGCTGCGGCGATCTGTCGCCGGAGCGGCCGGAGGGGGCGGGCTGCATGGTGGCGATCTCCACCGAGGCGGTGCTGGCCGCGGTCCAGGAGGTGCTGGCCGATGGCTGATCTGGGGCCCCTGACCATCGGCATCGACGCCAGCCGCGCCACCACGCCCCGCGCGACCGGCACCGAGCGGTACTCCCGCCGCATCATCGAGGCGGTCACCGCGGCCGGGCCCCAGCACCGCTACCGCCTCTATCTGAACGCCGCGGCTCCGGTCGCGCTCTGCGTCCCGCCGACGACGGAGCAGCGCCTGATCCCCTTCCCGCGCCTGTGGACGCACCTGCGGCTCTCGGCGGAGCTGGCCCGGCACCGCGTCGACGCCCTCTTCGTCCCGGCTCACGTGATCCCGCCAGTCCACCCGCGCGCGAGCGTGGTGACCATCCACGATCTGGGCTACCGCTACGAGCCGGAGGCACACACCCCGGCGGCGCGGCGCTACCTCGACTGGTCCACCCGCTGGAGCGTGCGCGTGGCGGCACGCGTCATCGCCATCTCGGCCACGACCCGCGACGACCTCATCCGGCACTACGGGGTACCAGCGGAGAAGATCCGGGTCATCCCGCACGGGATCGAGCCGGGCTTCACCCCGCAGCCGCCCGACGTGGTGGCACGCTGGCTGGACGAACTCGGCCTGCGCCGCCCCTACGTCCTGTTCGTCGGCACGCTCCAGCCGCGGAAGAACCTGGCGCGCCTCATCGCCGCCTTCGACCGGCTCGCCGACGACCGTCCGGAGCTCCGGCTGGTGTTGGCGGGCAAGCGCGGCTGGCTCGCCGAGGAGATCGACGCCGCCCTGGCGCGCAGCCCGCACCGCGACCGCATCGATCTGCCCGGCCACGTGCCCGACGCCGCGCTCCCAGCGCTCTACGGCGGCGCTGCCGCCTTCGCGCTGCCGTCGCTGTACGAGGGCTTCGGCTTGCCGGTGGTGGAGGCGATGGACTCCGGCACCCAGGTGGTGGTCTCCGACCGCGGCGCGCTGCCGGAGGTGGGGGGCGAGGCGGCGATCGTCGTCGACCCGCGCGACCCCGCCGCCATCGCGGCCGGGCTGGCCCGCGCGCTCGATCCGGCGGAGCGGGAGCGACGCGTGGCGGCCGGGCTGGCGCACGCCGCCCGCTTCCGCTGGGATGCCGCCGGCCGCGCCACGCTCGCGGCGATCGAGGAAGCCGTCGCCGTCAGTCGGGGGCGCCATGGCCGGGCCTGACGCAGTCGCGCCGCGCCGCATCCTGGTGGTCAAGCTCGCCGACATCGGCGACGCGGTGCTGGCGACCCCAGCCATCAGCGCGCTGCGGCGGGCCTTCCCCACCGCGCGGATCGACGCGCTGACGACCCCCAACGCGCGCGCTGTGCTGTCCCTCTGCCCCTCGGTCGATCGCACGATCGACTTCCCCAAGGCGCTGTTCGACCGCCCGCGCGACCTGACCCACCCCGGCCGGCTCGCGGCCCTGCCGCGCCTGGCGGCGCGGCTGCGCGCGCAGCACTACGACACCGTCGTGCTGCTGCACCACCTGACGACCGCCTTCGGGACAGTGAAGTTCCGCGCCCTCGTCCGGGCCACCGGCGCGCCGCAGGTCGCCGGGCTGGACAACGGCCGCGGTCACTTTCTTACCCACCGGGCGATCGATCTCGGCTTCGGGGCACGGACGGAGTGGGAGTACGGGCTCGACATCGTGGGCGCGCTGGGCGTCGACCCCACCGGCGCGCGCCCGGCGCTGCGCATCCCGGAGGCAGCCCGCGCCGCCGCGGATCGCCGCCTGGCGGCGGCCGGGGTGCACGGCCCGGTCGTCGTCATCCACCCCGGCGTCGGGCCCTACAGCCAGGCGCGGGCCTGGCCCGCCGCCCGCTTCGCCGCGGTCGCGCGCGAACTGCGCGCCACGACCGGCCTGCCGGTGGTCGTCGTCGGCACCCACGCCGAGGCCGCTTCGGCCGCGGGCCTCCGCGCCGTTGACGGCGTCGTCGACCTCCTGGGGGCCACGACGGTCGCGGAGCTGGCAGCCGTGCTCGCGCGCGCCGCGCTGGTGATCGGGGCGGACAGCGGGGTGGCGCATCTCGGGGCCGCGCTCGGCCGGCCGACGCTGGCGATCTTCGGGCCGTCCAACCACGACGCCTGGCGGCCGATCGGGGCAGCCGTGCACCGCGTGGGCGAGCGTCCCTTCCCCGATGCTTCGGCACTGGTCGTGCGTGCGGATATCCCGTGCGCTCCGTGCCTGTACACCGGCTACACGCTCGGCCAGCGCCAGGGGTGCGCGCGGCGGACCTGCCTCGACTGGGTGACGGCCAGCGAGGTGTCCGCCGCGGCACTGCACCTCCTCGGGCAGAATTGACGCACCCGAGGGGCTACCGTAGAATCGCGATCATGCGCGATGACTGTCGGCCGCGCGTGAACCGAGTCGCCTGCACCGGCGCCGTACGACGGCGGGCGCGGCGGCAAGAAGTGGAGGACCCGGCACCGGTGAGCAGCAAGAAGATCCGTGTCGCGATCATCGGCGTGGGTAACTGCGCCTCATCTCTGGTTCAAGGGGTCGAGTACTATCGGAATGCCGACCCGAACGAGTTCGTGCCCGGCCTGATGCACGTCGATCTCGGCGGCTACCACATCGGGGACATCGAGTTCAGCGCCGCGTTCGACATCGACATCAACAAGGTCGGGAAGGACCTGTCCGAGGCGATCTTCGCCCCACCGAACAACACCTACAAGTTCTCGGACGTCCCGCACCTCGGTGTCCCGGTGCATCGCGGCATGACCCACGACGGCCTGGGCAAGTACCTGTCGCAGATCATCACCAAGGCGCCCGGCCCGACCGCTGACATCGTCGGCATCCTCAAGGAGACCGGCACCGACGTGGTGGTGAACTACCTGCCGGTCGGCGCCGAGATGGCCACCAAGTGGTACGTCGAGCAGGTGCTCGAGGCCGGCTGTGCCTTCGTCAACTGCATCCCCGTCTTCATCGCCCGCGAGGAGTACTGGCAGAAGCGCTTCCGCGAGCGCGGGCTGCCGATCATCGGCGACGACATCAAGAGCCAGGTCGGCGCGACCATTACCCACCGAGTGCTGACGCGCCTCTTCGCCGACCGCGGCGTGCGCATCGACCGCACCTATCAGCTCAACTTCGGCGGCAACACCGACTTCCTCAACATGCTGGAGCGGGAGCGGCTGGAGTCGAAGAAGATCTCCAAGACCAACGCCGTCACCAGCCAGATCGACTACCCCATACCCGAGGAGAACGTGCACGTCGGGCCGAGCGACTACGTGCCCTGGCTCCAGGATCGGAAGTGGGCCCACATCCGGCTGGAGGGGACGACCTTCGGCGACGTGCCGCTCAACATCGAGCTGAAGCTCGAAGTGTGGGACTCGCCGAACTCGGCCGGCGTCGTCATCGACGCCATCCGCTGCGCCAAGCTGGCGCTGGACACGAACATCAGCGGCGCGCTGCTCGGCCCCTCGGCCTACTTCATGAAGTCGCCGCCGGTCCAGTACCATGACGATGAGGCGCGGGAGATGGTCGAGAGCTTCATCCGCGAGACGGTCGCCCAGCGCGAGGCGGCCAAGGTGGTCGCGGAGAGCTAGCTGACCAGCGTCCTGCCGACGGGGGCGGCCGGCGCACACCCGGCCGCCCGTCTCGTCTCCGGCCGCGGCCCGCTGTCGGGAAGTCGGAGGCAGCCCGTGGAGTTCGAACCTCGGCGGCTGAACTTCTCCTTCGTGCTCCACGAGCCAGCCAGCTCCGAGCTGGTGGGGGCGTTCGCCGCGCGCAGCCACGCCGAGGCACGCCGGATCCACCGGGCGGCGCGCCGCCTGGCCGCACTGCCCGACCCGGCGCTGCGCGAGCGCATCGTGGTCCTGACCGAGGCGGGCGCAGCCCCCAACCTGGGTGAACCGGGCGAGGCGCAGGCGCCGGTGGCCACCGTCCACCTCGGCCCGTGGTGGCTCCTCCCGCGCGTCCTGGGCCTCGTCGCATCGGCCGCCAGGCCGCGGCCGATCCACCTCCTCGACCAGCCCACGGCGCCGACCGCCCGGCCCGTCACGTTCTTCCGCGCCACCGCCCGGCTCCACCTCCCGGACCCAGCGGCGCAGGAGCACCGCCCCGCCTGGTTCGCCGCGCTGGTGCTTCGCCCCGGCGGCGACAGCCTTCTGCTCCGCCTGACGCCGCTCCCGGGCTCGGACGCAGCGCTGCTCGCCGCCGCCGAGCGTGCGATCCGGGCGTATGTGGAACAATGGACGTGCGCCGAGGCACTCTGGGATGGTCCGGCCGAGGCGCGGCTCCCGGAGCTGGCGATGAGCTGAGCGGAGGTCGGCATGTGGACTCTTCGGTGCCTCCAGGGCGTCGCCTTCCTGACGCCGCGCATCCCCGCTCAGATTGGCTACGCCATCTGCTGGATCATCGGGGTCACGCTCGCGGTGGCGAACGCGCCGGCCCGGCGCCACGTCCTCAGCAACCTCCGCCGCGTCGTGCCGCACGCCGGCCCCCTGCAACGGCGCTGGCATGCCCTGCGCGTCTTTGTCACGGTGGTCACCAACTACTATGACCTGATCCGTCTCGGCACGGTCGACCGGACGCGCATCCGCGACCTGTTCGAGGTCCAGGGCTGGGAGCACCTGGAGTCCGCCCTGGCGGCCGGCCGCGGCGTGATCATCCTCTCCGCCCACGTCGGCAACTACAACGTCGTCCCCAGCTACCCGGCGGCGCTCGGCTACCCGACCGCGGTCGTGGCCGAGCGCGTCCACCCGGAGCCGCTGTTCGACTACGTGAGCCGGCTGCGGGCAACGCTGGGCGTCGAGGTCGTGCCACCGGGCTCGGAGGCGCTGCGCCCCATCGTGCGCCTCCTCCGGCGCAACGGGATCCTCCTCGTGGCCGCTGACCGCGACGTGGCGGGCAACGGCATCCCGGTGCCGCTCTTCGGGGAGCCGACCCGGCTGCCGACCGGCCCCGTCCTCCTCGCCATGCGCACCGGCGCCGCGCTGGTGCCGGCTGCCACCCTCCGCCGCCGCAATCGGCCGTCGCTAGCGTTCATCGAGCCCGCGATCGAGCTGGTCCGCACCGACGACTGGGAGGCGGATCTCCGGGCCAACCTCCGGCAGATGGCCCGTGCGCTGGAGCGCATGATCGCGCGCGACCCTGGCCAGTGGGGCGTGCTGCAGCCGGTCTGGGACAACCCGCCCCGCACCGTCGCGCGGCTGCCGTGGGCCACCCGCCCCGCGCCGGTGTCCGATCACGAGGCGGCCAGCCGCTCGGCGTCCACGACCCGGTAGCGGTAGCCCTGATCCACCAGGAAACGCTGGCGGCGCGCCGCGAACTCCACCTCGCGCGTGCCGGGCACCACCAGCGTGTAGAAGGTGGCGCGCTGCCCGGCCTTCTTGGGGCGCAGCAATCGTCCCAACCGCTGCGCCTCCTCCTGCCGCGACCCGAACGCGCCGGAGAGCTGGATCAGGACGGCCGCGTCGGGCAGGTCCACGCCGACGTTGGCCACGCGCGACAGCGCCAGGCACCGGGTCTCGCCCCGGCGGAAGGCGTCGTAGAGCGCGCGGCGCTCGCCCGCCGGGGTCTGGCCGGTCACCATCGGCGCGCCGAGCGCCCGCGCCACGGCAGCCACCTCGGTCAGCCGGTGCGCGACCACCAGCGTCGGCTCGCCCGCATGCCGGCGCGCCAGCCGCCGCACCACGCGCAGCTTGGCCGCGAGCAGGCGATCGGCGCTCGCCTCCCCGACCCCCGACGGCTGGACGCGCACTTCGACGCAGTCGACCGCCGCGATCCACCCCCGGCGCTCGAGGTCGCGCCAGGGGACCGCGTAGACCGTCGGCCCGACGAGAGCGAAGACGTCCCGCTCCCGGCCGTCCTCGCGCACCAGCGTCGCGGTGAGCCCCAGGCGCCGGCGGGACTGGAGGCTGGCGCTCTGCCGGAAGACCTCCGCGGGCAGGGCGTGGACCTCGTCGTAGATCACCAGCCCCCAGGGCCAGTCGAGCAGCGCACCGAGGGTCGCCTGCCGCCCGTTGGCGCGGGCCGTGAGGCGCTGGTAGGTGAGCACGGTAACCGCGGGCGGCTCGCGGCCGCCGACGTATTCGCCGACCGCCTCCGGCGGCAGCGTGGTCATCTCTCGCAGGTGGCGCAGCCACTGCTCGCCGATAGTGCGGCTGGGCGTAATGATCAGCGTGGCCGCCTGTAGTCGGGCCGCGATCGCCACCCCGACCACGGTCTTGCCCGCCCCGCAGGGGAGCAGCACGACCCCGCCGGTGGCGGCCCGCTCGGTGAAGCGCCGCACCGCCTCGGCCTGGTACGGACGCAGCCGCACGCCGGGCCGGAGCGCGAAGCGCACCGGCGTCGCCGCCGCCAGCACCGCCTCGTCCACGACCGGGTAGCCGGCGTCGGCCAGGGCGGCCTTGATCGCCCCGCGCGCCGCGTCCGGGACGACCAGCCCGTCCCCGTCCCAGCACAGGCCGTGCGCTTCAGCGACGCGCGCCAGGAGAGCCCGATCCAGCCCGGTGAGCCGCAGCCCCCCGAGCGGCCCGGACAGGCGGAGCAGCCCGTAGCGGCCGATGATCTCCTGGATGAAGGCCACCAGCGTGCGGGGTGGCGGATGCACACCATAGCGCTCCAGGAAGGCGACGATGGCGTCCGCGGTCAGCCCCCCGGCCGCGGCCGACCAGAGCGCCAGCTCCGTCACGCGGTAGGTGTGGTACGCTCCCGCTGCCTGCACCAGTTCGGCGAACTGGCGCAGGCCGTCGCGCGCGGCCGGGTATGCGGCCGCCCCGGTCGATACCAGGATGGTGCGATCGCGCTGGAAGATGAGGCAGCGCTCGCTGCGCACCCCGCCTCCTCCCGGGTCCAGGCCGCGGCTTGTCGTGCCGGAGCCCGCGCACGCACGCCGGGCCTCCAGCGAGATGATACACGCCGCGGCGACGCGGCCGGCCACCGGCGAGGCTACCGGGGGACGGCGCGGCGCGCCCGTCAGCCCGAGCGCAGCGGCGGTGAGCGGGCGCGGCGAGCGAGCCCGCCGCGCGTCCAGGTTCGGTGCGGGAGGAGCCGCCATGCAGATCATGGAGCCAGCGCGTGCCGTCGAGTTGATCAAGTCCGGGGATCGGGTCTACGTCCACGAGGCCGCGATGGCCCCGAGGACGCTGCTCGACGCCCTGGTCGACCGCGCGACCTCGCTGCGCGACGTCGAGATCGTCCACATCCACACCGATGCCCCCGCCCGCTACGTGGAGCCCGAGATGGCGGGCCACGTCCGGCACAACGCCCTCTTCGTCGGGGCCAACGTGCGCGCCGCCGTCAACGATGGACGGGCCGACTTCACCCCGGTCTTCCTGTCCGAGATCCCCGCGCTCTTCGCGGACGGCACCCTCGCCCTCGATGTCGCGCTGGTGCAGGTCTCGCCGCCGGACCGGCATGGCTTCTGCCGGCTCGGCACCTCGGTCGCCTGCGCCCGGGCCGCCGTCGACCACGCGCGCATCGTCATCGCCGAATTCAACCCGCGGGTGCCGCGCACGCTCGGCAACTCCGCCGTGCACGTGAGCCGCATCTCCGCCGCGGTCGAGGTCGACCGTCCCCTCCCGAGCGTGCCGCCCGAGCCGTTCGGCCCCATCGAGCAGGCCATCGCCGAGCATATCGCCCCACTGGTCCCTAACGGCGCCACGCTCCAGCTCGGCATCGGCAAGATCCCCAACGCGGTGCTCGTCGCGCTGCGCCAGCACGCCGACCTCGGGGTCCACACCGAGATGTTCACCGACGGGCTGATCGACCTGATCGAGGCGGGCGTCATCACCAACCGCGCCAAGTCGCGCTTCCGCGGCCGCGTCATCACCTCCTTCGCGCTCGGCACGCAGCGGCTCTACGACTTCGTCGACGACAACCCCTTCGTCGAGTTCCACCCGAGCGACATCGTGAACGACCCGGGCGAGATCCGCCAACAGACCCGGATGGTCGCCATCAACTCGGCGATCGAGGTCGACCTGACCGGCCAGGTCTGCGCCGACTCCATCGGCGAGCGGATCTACAGCGGGATCGGCGGGCAGATGGACTTCGTGCAGGGTGCGCTGCGCTCGCCCGAGGGGAAGGCGATCATCGCCCTGCCGGCGACGGCCAAGGGGGGCACGGTGTCCCGCATCGTGCCGCGGCTGGCGCCGGGCGCCGGGGTTGTGACCACCCGCGGGCACGTGCAGTGGATCGTCACCGAGTTCGGCGCGGTCAACCTACGCGGGCGCAGCCTGCGCGAGCGCGCGCAGTTGCTCATCAGCATCGCCCACCCCGACTTCCGCGCCGAGCTCCATGCCGCCGCCGTGGCGCGCCGGCTGTTTCCCCCGCCCGGCCGGTCGTGACGGCGCGGCTCGGCCCGCCGCCACCCCGACGGCGGCCCAGCGCCCCGCGCGCTTCCTGGACCCGGTCCGGCATCACCCGCCCGTTTCCGCCTCGCGGCCCGGCGGCGGGCTGCCGGACCGGCGCGCCGGTGTGCGGAAATGGTAGACTTGAGGCGCAACTGAGCTTGCGCCGAGGAACCTCAGGGAGGCCGCCCACCCGTGGATATCGGAACCGTACGCCAGGTTGACATCGACCTCGAGATGCGTCGCTCGTACCTCGATTACGCCATGAGCGTGATCGTGCAGCGAGCGCTCCCCGACGTACGGGACGGCCTCAAGCCAGTGCAGCGGCGGATCCTCTACGCCATGCACGAGATGGGCCTGCGCCCCCAGAGCCGGTTCCGCAAGAGCGCCGGTATCGTGGGCGAGGTGCTCAAGCTGTATCACCCACACAGCGACAGCGCCGTCTACGACGCGCTGGTCCGCATGGTCCAGCCGTTCTCCCTGCGCTACCCGCTGGTCGCGGGACAGGGCAACTTCGGCTCCGTCGACGGCGACAGCGCCGCCGCCATGCGCTACACCGAGGCCAAGCTGGCGGCGATCTCCGAGGAGATGCTGCGCGACATCGACAAGCAGACCGTCGACTTCAAGCCGAACTACGACGGCGAGGCCCAGGAGCCGGAGGTGCTGCCGGCCAAGCTGCCCAACCTGCTGGTCAACGGCGCGTCGGGCATCGCCGTCGGCATGGCGACGAACATCCCGCCGCACAACCTCGCCGAGATCTGCAACGGGCTCATCCTCCTGATCGACAACCCCGAGGCGACCACCGACGACCTGCTGCAGATCATCCAGGGACCGGACTTCCCCACCGGCGGGGTGATCCTTGGGCGCGAGGGCATCCGCGCCGCCTACGCCACCGGCAAGGGGCGCGTCGTCATCCGAGCCCGGACGCACATCGAGGAGGTGGCCCGCAGCAAGCGCTACCAGATCATCGTCACCGAACTGCCCTATCAGGTCAACAAGTCGGCGCTGCTGGAGAAGATCGCCGAGCTGGTCAAGCTCGGTCGCATCGAGGGCATCCACGACCTGCGCGACGAGTCGGACCGCACCGGCATGCGCGTCGTCATCGAGCTGAAGCGCGATGCCCAGCCCCAGCGCGTCCTCAATGCGCTGTTCAAGCACACCCAGCTCCAGCAGACCTTCGGCGTCAACATGCTGGCCCTGGTCGACGGGACGCAGCCGCGCGTGCTCACCCTGCGCCGGATGCTCCAGCTCTACCTCGACCATCGGCGCGAGGTGGTGCGGCGCCGCACGGAGTACGAGCTCGGCCGCGCGCGACGGCGCGCGCACATCCTGGAGGGCCTGAAGATCGCGCTGGATCACCTCGACGAGGTCATCCGCACGATCCGCCAGTCGCGGACGATCGAGATCGCGCGGACCAGCCTCATGGGCCAGTTCGGCCTCAGCGAGGCCCAGGCCAACGCCATCCTCGATATGCAGCTCCGCCGGCTGGCGGCGCTCGAGCGCCGCAAGGTCGACGATGAGTACCGTGGGCTCCTCAAGGAGATCGCCGACCTGGAGGACCTGCTGGCCGACCCGGCCAAGATCATGGCCGTCATCAGGGCGGAGCTGGAGCAGCTTCGCGATGAGTTCGGCGACGAGCGCCGTACGGTCATCCAGGACGTGTCCGGCGAGATCAGCGACGAGGATCTCATCCCCGACGTCAGCGTGCTGGTTATGATCACCAACCGCGGCTATGTCAAGCGGATCGCCGACGGCACCTACCGCGTGCAACACCGCGGCGGCCGCGGGGTGACCGGCATGACGCTGCGCGAGGAGGACGGCGTCCACCGCATCGTCGCCGCCAAGACCCACGACAGTCTGCTCTTCTTCACCGACCGCGGGCGGGTCTTCCAGCTCAAGGTCTACGAGCTGCCCGACTCCGGCCGCACCGCACGCGGCATCCCAGTCATCAACCTCATCGGCATCGAGCCCGGCGAGACGATCACCGCGCTCCTGCCGGTGCGTGACTTCGGCTCGGGCAGCTACCTGTTCATGTGCACGCGGAACGGCCGGGTCAAGCGCACCCGCCTCGACCAGTTCGCCTCGGTCCGCGCCTCTGGGCTGATCGCGATTGGCCTGGAGGACGGCGACGAGTTGAGCTGGGTGCGGGTGACCTCCGGGCACGACGAGCTGATCCTGGTCACCGAGCACGGCCACGCGATCCGCTTCTCGGAGACCGACGTGCGCCCGATGGGCCGCCCCGCCGCCGGAGTGATCGGCATCCGCATGGAGTCGGGCGACCGCGTGGTGGCGGCCGAGGTGGTGCGTCCCGACCGCGACCTGCTCGTCGTCTCCGCCAACGGCTACGGCAAGCGGACCGGGCTGTCGGAGTTCCGGGTGCAGGGCCGGGGCGGGCAAGGCGTCACCGCCATGAAGGTGACCGAACGCAACGGGCCGGTCGCCGCGGCGCGCGTGGTCGAGGGGACCGACACGATCATGCTCGTCAGCCTGCGCGGCATGGTGATCCGGGTGCCCGCCGCGCAGATCTCGCGCATCGGCCGCATCGCTCAGGGCGTGAGCATCATGCGCCTCCAGGAGCAGGACCAGGTCGCCTCGGTCACCGTCATCCGCACGCCGGAGGACGCGGAGATGGCCGACCTCGAGGAGGGCGCGGTCGACCGGGACCTGACGGCGGTCGCAAACGGCGGGGAACCGCGCGCCGGCTAGCCCGCCGCGGGCCAGGCTCACTCGGGGCGCTCGGACTCGTGCGCGGCCGCGACCACGTCGACGGCGTCGGTGCCGACCCGCGTGCGGCGGCGCGACCGGCGCCGGGAGCCACGCCGTGGGCCCAGCCGGAGCCGCACGCCGAAGAGGGGCGCGGCCACGACCAAGAACAGGCCGAAGGCGATGAGGAGCGGGTGGAAGGCGCTCACCGGCGCCGGCCGGCGCGCCAACATGCCCAACCCCGGCACCAGCATCAGGAAGGCGAGATACGCCACCGTCGCCAGCGGCCCCAGCCACAACCGCCAGGCGGCCGGCCCCAGCCAGGCGATCAGGGTCACCACCGACGCGACCGCATAGGCGCTCACGAGCGCCTCGAACGCGGTCGCATCGCGGTAGTCGGTCAAGGCCGGTACCAGGGCGGGCACCTCCAGCACGGCCGGCAGCAGGAGGATCGCCGCCACGCCGAGCTGGCGGCCGGCTAGCCACCCGGCGAGCCCGCCGAGCAGGGCGAGCAGCATGAATGCGACGATGACCGTCTCGAGATAGACACTGCGCTCGGCCGGAAGCAGGCGCGGCGGCCCCGCCGCGGCAAAGCCGTTCCAGAGCAGCACCGGCGTCAGGAAGCTCAGGGTCGCGAAGTCCATCAGCCAGACCGCGCCCCAGCGCGGCCAGCCCACGCGCCCGGCCTGCACGATCCCGCAGAGCAGGACAAGCGGGACGAGCGCAATCAGGATCGTCAGTGCGGGGGTCGGGAGGGGAAGGACGCGGCCGACGACGAGCACGGCGGCGATACCCATCCGCCCCCCCGCCGCGAGGAGCGCATTCGCCCAGATGTTCCGCTGATCGACCGGCGGCCGGTCAGCGCGGGTGAGCCGCGCGGGGCGTTCCCGCACGTGCGAGCTGCTCGACGGCTCCCAGCGCTCCACCCCGCTCCCTCCCGCGCTCCCTCAGCGCGCGAGTATAGCACGCGCCGATCGTGCCGAGCCCGATGGAGCAGCATCCGCCCTGCCGGATGCTACGATATGCGCATGCCGCCGCACTGCCGGCTGACGGGGTGGAGAGCAGGGGAGGAACCAGACAGTCATGACGAAGGGGCGCACCGCACGGCTCGGGATCTTCGGCGGCACCTTCGACCCGATCCACCTCGGGCATCTCATCGTCGCGGAGGAGCTGCGCGTCCGTCTGGGGCTGGAGCGGATTCTCTTCCTCCCGGCGGCCCGCCCACCCCACAAGACCGACCGCCGCATCAGCCCCGACGAGGACCGCGCCCTGATGGTCGAACTGGCGATCGCCGGGAACCCCTACTTCGCCGTCTCGTACGTCGACCTGGCGCGGGGCGGCATCTCCTACACCGCCGACAGCCTGGCGATCCTCCGCCAGGAGTACCCCGACCACACGCTCTACTTTCTGATGGGCCAGGACTCGCTGCGCGACCTGCCGAACTGGCACGACCCGAACCGCATCGCGCGGCAGGCCCTGCTCGGCGTCGCCCTGCGCCCCGGCGTCACGATCGACCTCGCGGCGATCATCGCGCGCGTGCCGGCGGCCGCGAACCGCATCACCCTGGTCGACGTGCCGCTGATCCAGATCGCCTCGCGCGTCATCCGGCAGCGGGTGCGCGACGGCCTCCCGATCACCTACCAGGTCCCCCGGGAGGTGGAGGACTACATCCGGCGCCGCGGCCTGTACCGCGGCGAGTGACCCGCGCCGGTCGCGGGCGAGGCGACCGGTCTCGCGCCGCGTGCGTGGGCTGGCGTCATCAGCCCGCGACGCGCGGCCCGACGGCGCGACCGCCGTTGCCGCGGTGCATGGGCACGCTCGGGCGCGGGGCGCAACCCAGTGGCGCGGCCACCTGACGCACCCGGGAGGATGTGCCGCTGCCGTCGCTGCATCCGCCATCGCACGGGGCAGCCGCACGGCATCACCGCAGCCGGCCGCCTTTTGACACGCTGCGAGGCAGGTTCTATAATCCGAGACGCCCGCCGATTCGGCGGGCATACTTATGATTGCCGCCACCGCCGGGGCCGGACCGCGGGTCCCCGCCACGAGGAGTAACCGCTGTGCGGATCAAACCGGGACATACGCTGATCCTCATCCTGCTGCTGACGCTGGCCGCGGTCTGGGTCGACCTCCCCGACCAGGTGCTCGACCCCTTCGGCTGGAAGGGCGACCGCATCGCGGTGCACGAGGGGCTCGACCTCCAGGGCGGCCTCCAGGTGATCCTCGAGGCGCGGCCCCCGGCCGGGCAAACGGTGAGTCGCGACGCCCTGCTCGGGACCCGCGACACGATCGAGCGCCGGATCAACGCGCTGGGCGTCAGCGAGCCGCTCATCCAGACTCGCGGCGACGACCAGATCGTGGTCGAGCTGCCCGGCATCAAGGACCCCGAAGCGGCGGTCAACATCCTCAAGGAGACGGCGCTCCTCGAGATCATCAACCCCAACGGGCAGTACCTGCCGGTGGGCACCGTGGTCAACACCACCCTCGGGCCCGCGGAGTCGGTCGGCACGGGCAGCCCGGCCGCCACGCCCGGCGCCACCCCGAACGCCAGCCCCGAGGCGACGCCCGGGACGCGCGGCAGCACCGGGAGCGACACGAGCGACCAGGCGACCCCGGAGCCAGCCGGCCCGGTCTACGAGACGATCGTCACCGGCGCCGACCTGAAGGACGCCTACCCAACCACCGACCCAAACACCGGCGTCCTGGTCGTCGGCTTTGAGCTCAAGCCGGAGGCCGCGCAGAAGTTCTTCGACTTCACCAGCAGCCACATCGGCGAGCCGATGTCGATCGTGGTCGACAAGCGCGTCATCAGCACCGCGACGATCAACGACGCCATCCGCGACACCGGCGTCATCCAGGGGATGCCGGCGAAGGAGGTCAACGCGCTCGCACTGCAGCTCAAGTCGGGCGCCCTGGCCGTGCCGCTCGAGGTCGTGCAGAGTCGCACCGTCGGCCCGACGCTCGGGCAGGACTCGATCGAAAAGAGCATCGTGGCCGGCGTGGTCGGCCTCGGGCTCGTCGCGCTGTTCATGATCCTGTTCTACCGGGTGCCCGGCGTCCTGTCGGTCATCGCCCTGCTGATCTACACCGCGCTGGTCTTCGCGCTCTTCAAGCTGATCCCGGTGGTACTGACGCTGGCCGGCATCGCCGGCTTCATCCTCTCGATCGGCATGGCGGTCGACGCCAACGTGCTGATCTTCTCGCGCATGAAGGAGGAGCTGCGCCTGGGGCACCCGGTCCGGCGCGCCATCGAGGCGGGCTTCGACCACGCCTGGCCGTCGATCCGCGACTCGAACATCTCGACCATGATCACCTGCGTGATCCTCTACTGGTTCGGGCGGTATACTGGCGCCAGCATCATCCAGGGGTTCGCGCTCACGCTCTTCATCGGCGTCGCCATCAGCATGTTCACCGCGATCACCGTCACGCGGACGCTGCTCCGGATCATGCTGACGCGCGGCTTCTTCCACAACGAGTGGTGGTTCGGCGTCGAGGCGGCGGCCATCCCACCCGCCGGCCGCGCGACCGGCCGATGAGGACCCGGACGCCCGCATTCGCGGCCCTGCGGTAGGGCCCACGGCGAGGAAACGTTCCACCGATGGTCGATATCGTAGGCAAGCGGTACTGGTGGTTCCTGCTCTCGGTGCTCATCATCGTGCCCGGGATGATCTCCCTGGCGGTCAACGGGCTCCGGCTGAGCATCGACTTCACCGGCGGCACGCTGTGGGAGCTCCAGATGAGCCGCCCGGTCCAGCCGGGAGAGGTGAAGGAGGTCCTCGCCGCGCACGGCTTCGACGACGCGCTGGTCCAGACCTCCGAGGACAACGTCGTCCTGGTCCGCATGAAGGAGCTCCAGCAGGGCTCGGACGTCAAGACGCAGTTGCTGGACGCCCTGCAGCAGCAGTTCGGCGCGGTGACCGAGCTGCGGCTGGAGTCGGTCGGCCCGACCCTCGGCACCGAGATCCGCAACCGCTCCATCATCGCGATCGGACTGGCCGGGCTCGGCATCCTGGCCTACATCGCCTACGCCTTCCGCAACACCCAGCGCCCGTTCCTCTACGGCATCGCCGCCATCGTCGCGATGCTGCACGACGTGGCCGTCCTCATCGGCGTCTTCTCGATCCTGGGCTGGCTGCGCGGCGTCGAGGTCGACGCCCTCTTCGTCACCGCCGTGCTCACCGTGATCGGCTTCTCGGTGCACGACACCATCGTGGTCTTCGACCGCATCCGCGAGAACCTGGCGCGCAAGGCCGGCCGCACCTTCGAGGAGACCGTCAACTACAGCGTGGTGCAGACGCTGGTCCGCTCGCTCAACACCTCCCTGACCGTGGTCCTCACGCTGGCCGCGCTCTACCTCTTCGGCGGCGAGACGACCCGGACGTTCGTGCTCGCACTGCTGATCGGGATCGTGTCCGGCACCTACTCGTCGATCTTCAACGCGAGCCAGATCGTGGTCGCGTGGGAGAACGGGGAGATCCAGCGCGCCGTCGCCCGGCTGCTGGGCCGGCGAGCGTCGCGCCTGCCGGCGGAGCGAGGTAGTCGCCCGTGACGACACGCATCGCCGCGCTGCCCCCACTCCGCGTCGGGGTGATCGGCGGTGGCATCGCCGGCCTCACTGCCGCCTACCGCTTTGCCCAGCGTGGGCATCAGGTCACGCTCTGGGAGCGGGGGCCGCGCCTCGGCGGGCAAGCCGCCGCCTTCCCGGTGCTGGGCACCGCGCTCGAGTACTTCTATCACCACCTCTTCATGAGCGATCGGGACATCGTCCAGCTCCTGGAGGAGATCGGGATCGGGGACGCGCTCATCTGGCTCCCCTCCCGCGTCGGCTTCTTCGCCGACGGGCGGATCTACCCCCTCTCCGGGGCCTTCGACCTGCTCCGGCTGGGGTGCATCCCGCTCATCGACCGCATTCGCGTTGGCCTCGTCACCCTCTACCTGCAGAAGACCACCAACTGGCAGCGCTTCGAGCACGTCACCGCGGCCGAGTGGCTGCGGCGCGCGGTGGGGCAGCGGGCGTTCGAGCGCGTCTGGGGCGCCCAGCTCCGCGCCAAGTTCGGGCCCGCCTTCGACCAGGTGGCGATGGTCTGGTTCTGGAACAAGATCTACCTCCGCACCCAGTCCCGCCCCTCGCTCCTGGCGAAGGAGAAGCTGGGCTACATCCGCGGCAGCTTCAACACGCTGATCGACCGGTTGGAGGAGGTCATCACCGCGCACGGCGCCACGATCAAGGTCGGCGTCGGCACCGACCGCTTGGAGCGGCGCGGTGACGAGTGGCTGGTGCGCACCAGCGAGGGGGAAGAGGTGGCCTGTGACGTGATCGTCGCCACCGTGCCCTCCCCGGTCCTGGCAAAGCTCTTCCCCGAACTGCCAGAGGCGTACAAGGCCAAGCTGACGGGCGCGGTCTACCAGGCAGCGGTGACCATGCTGCTCCAGACCACGCACCCCCTGTCGGACATCTACTGGCTCAACATCGGCGACCCAGCCATCCCCTTCACCGGCGTGATCGAGCACACGAATTTCATCGGACCGGAGCACTACCAGGGACGCCACCTGATCTACGTCAGCAAGTACGTGGAGCACGGCCATCGCTACCTCACCACCCCCGACGACCAGCTCTTCGCCGAGTACGTCCCGTACCTGCAACGGATCAACCCGGCGTTCCGCCCGGACTGGGTCGAGCGCTATTGGGTCTTCCGCGAGTACGCGGCGCAGCCAATCATCCCGCTGAACTACTCGGCGCGCATCCCGGAGCACCGGACGCCGCTGCCGGGCCTCTACCTGGCCAACACCGCGCAGATCTATCCGGAGGACCGGGGCACCAACTACAGCGTGCGGATCGGCAACGTGGTTGCCGATCTGATCGAGCACGATCTGCAGCAGGGCATCCTCCGTCCCACCACGGCCCGATCCGGCGCGTGATTCCCCGGCCGGCTGCCCGGCTGAGCGACGACCTGACGGTCCTGTCAGGATGATCGCGGCCATTAGCACCACACTATATACTGGCCCCACGGTTCGCATGCGCGTTCAGACCGCGTCCGGCCCGGGATCGCTGTCGCGAGCGCTCCGGGTGCGAGGCCGGACGATACACCGGTGCTGTGCGCGTGGCCCGGATGAGTACGTGGCTGCTGATGCTGCGGCGCCCGTCCGCAGGAGGGAGATACCCCCATGTTCGGCACGGTTACCCGCCTCAAGCCGAAGCAGGGTCACATCCAGCATCTGATCGACATGAACACCGAGTGGCAGGAGGGTCATGGGGCCACGGTCGAGGGGTTCGTGGGCGAGTACCTGTTCGAATCGGAGCGGAACCCCGGCGAGTACCTCCTGGTCGTGCTCTTCGACGACCGGGAGAGCTATAGGGCCAATGCCGCGGACCCCGAGCAGGACAAGTGGTATCGGCAGATGCGCCAGCACCTGACCGAGGATCCGATCTGGGAAGACGGGGAGATCATCCACGCCCACAGCACGGGCATGATGCCGCCCATGTGAGGCGCGGCCAGCCGCGGGACGATCGGCACCGAACCGCCGCGCACGGAGCCTGACGCGGGGATGCTCGTCCGCGCTGCAGCCGCGAGATCCAGCCCCCTGGCCTCAGACCGGGATGGAGACGGGCGGCCACGACACCGGCGTGCCGGCGTCGTTGCCGCCTCCTGGCCGACGTGGTATACTATCCGGCGCAGTGGCATGCGCCCGTAGCTCAGTGGATAGAGCGTTTGCCTCCGGAGCAAAAGGCCGCAGGTTCGAATCCTGCCGGGCGTACCGCACGATGGCAATCCAACCAGCCCGAGGGGAACCCCTCGGGCTGGTTTTTTCTCCCTCAGCGCCGCGCTCAGCGACGCGTCTGGTGCGGGGTTTCGACCTCCCACTCGGCGCGCACGAGCTGGCGCCGGCGCGCGCGGGCGCGGCACAGCCGCAGCCAGAAGATCGCCGGGCCCCAGAGCACCGCCAGGCCAATGAAGACCCACAGGGCGTGCGTGGCGATGATGAACCACACCGTGCGCCACGACGTGGCCACGAGGAGGATCACGAGCAACGTCCAGAGCTTAAACCCCACGAGGATGCCCACAAAGACCCAAGGCCCCGGGTCCCTCCTGTCAGGTTGCCGGCCGTCCATGCCACCTCATCACCAGACGCCCCCGTGCCACGCTCCGGCCCCGGGGCACGCCATCGCCCCGCACCACACATACCCCCATCGTCCCCCGCCCCACCGCGCGGGGCCGCCAGACGCCGCCCCTGACCCCGGCCGTGACCGCTAGACAAGGATGTACGTACACCCTATACTGGCGGTATCGATCGGCGACGCGGCGCTCGCTCGGCCCGCGAGTGGGATGCGGCCGCCAAACGCCCATAGTACAATCCCTGGAAAGTGGGGGCCAATGGTAGTTCGACCACGGACCGAGATCTGGCGGACGATTACGAGCACGTTCGGCCCCGACCTGGAACGGACGAACCCCGTTGCCCCGTGGACTGGGCCGTTGCGCGGGTGGTGGCCCCGCGTCGGTAGCATCCCGGACAGCCTGCGTGCCTGGTGCCGGAGCTGGCTCTGGCCCGCCACGGTGGCACCCACCTCTCGTCTGACGACCGCGACGCTCGGATGGCTGATGCCGGGAGGGAAGGCGATGATCTTCCGGAAAGAGAACCGCAGCGAATCGTTCCAGCGGCAGATCTCCAATCTGCGCCAGCAACTGCAGACCGAGACCGAGCCGCACACCGATGAGTACCGCTTCGGAGAGCCCCAGGAGACGTCACAGTTCGCGACGTCGGACCGCGGCGAGTCCGTGGCGCCCGCGCGCAGCACCGACTTCTCCGGGACGATGCCGGTCGCGACGCCCGCTGGCCCGACCCCCGCGCCGCGGGGCTCCTGGCAGACCCCGGACACCAACACCAGCGTGATCGCGGGCAACGCCCACTGGAACGGCACGCTGCGGACCGAGGGCTCGCTCCACGTCCATGGCCGCGCCGACGGCGAGCTCCACGCCACCCACGACCTCTACGTTGCCGAGGGGGCACAGGTCGACGCCGAGATCTACGCCGACAACGTCGTGGTCGCCGGGTTGGTCCGCGGCCGCGTCGAGGCCCGCTCCCGGCTCGAGGTGTTGCCGCAGGGCCACGTCTCCGGCGACGTCAAGGCCCCCAAGCTGGTCGTGCATGAGGGCGCCCGGCTGAGCGGACAGCTCCAGATGGAGGGCAGCGGCAGCTCCGCCGAGGCGCAGTACTCCACCGGCAGCGCGGGCTCCAAGGCGCGGCGCTCCGGCCAGTAGCTCCGCCTGTCCAGGGGATTGGGAGGAGGACGACCATGTCCTATCGAGCAGGCGGGACCAGCGGCGGCTACGGTGAGGGCGTCAGCCCGCAGGTGCCGGAGAGCTACAGCCTCATCGACCGCCATTCCTCGGTAGAGGGCACCTTCACCTCGGAGCGTGACCTGCGGATCGAGGGACAGCTCCGCGGCACGCTCCGCACCCAGGGCCTGGTGTACATCGCCGAGGGCGCCGACGTGGACGCCACCGTTGAGGCCGCCCACATCACCGTCGCCGGGAACTTGCAGGGGCAGATCACCTGCCGCGGCAAACTGCAAATCATGCCGACCGGCCGGGTCCGGGCCACGGTGCGCACCGAGACGTTGGTGATCAACGAGGGCGCCATCTACGAGGGCGAGCTGCACATGGACCACGGCGGCACCCCGGCCCTGCCGACGACCGGCGAGCCCTCGGCGGCCGACGCGCTGCCCCAGATGCTGCGGCGCTTCGCCGAGGAGTCGACGGAGGGCACCCCCACGCCCCCGTCGTCGGGCGGCGGACAGCGGGCGAAGCCGGAGGAGTAGCGCCGGTGGTGCACGCGTCGCGGCCCTGTGGCGGGCGGGAGGCGCGTGCTATAATGGCGCCGCCGGCGGGGGGGGGGGTTAACTTACGAGCGGGGGCGGGTCTGAGCGCCTTGCGTCGTCGCGCGTCCCCGGTGCACGCCTCGCCATACCCCGGCGGCTCCGCGATCGCACCCGGCGCGAGGGGGAGCCATGACCGTACGGAAGTGCAGCACCTGCAAGCACTACGAGCCGGCGCCGATCTGGCGCAAGGGCTGGTGCCGAAATCCGCTGCTCTACTCGCCCCAGCAGAGCCATCTCGTCGGCGAGGACGACCTGGACTGCGATCGGGGCATGGGGAACTACTGGGAGCCCGCCGAGGAGATGGTGGGTGATGGCGGGGTCGAGCCGACCGTTGAGGCCGCCACCATCGGCACACGCTCGCACCCCGACCCGTACGGCGACCCCGACGTGGCGCCCCTGCACCTGGCCCCGCCGCGCTCCGCGCGAGGAGGTGACATGCATCGGTACTCCGGCGGCCGGCGCCCCGATGACCCCGACGACGAGGAGGACATCCAGCATACCGCCTCGTACGAGCGCCCCCGCGCCCCCTTCACCAGCGGGAGCGAGCGCCAGTTCACGTACTACAGCGACGAGCGGTACTGGACCGACTACCTCCGCATCGCGGTCCCGGTCGTCGGCGTCATCCTCATGCTCGGGTTCGTGTGGTTCTTGTTCCAGTCCCTCCTCGGGGATGGCACGGGTAGCGCTGACGAGCCGACCGACGCCGGCACCGTCCCCACGGTCGTGGTGGGCGCCAGCCCGACCACCGGCGCCGGCGCAGTAGGCACGCCGCGCCCGCTGCCCACCAGCGGCACCGACACGCCGGCCCAACCGGACGTGTTGCGTGCCGGGGCCACGGTCGTGGTCGCCAACACCGGGGGAAGCGGAGTCAACCTGCGCGACACCCCCAGCGCCAGCGGTGAGGTCGTCGCCACCCTCGCCGAGGGTACGGAACTGACCATCACCGGGGAGTCGGTGACGGCGGATGGCTACACCTGGTGGCCGGTGGAGACGGACGAGGGCGCGGGCTACGTCGTCGAGGACTACCTGGACCTCGCCCCGTAGGCCACGCGCCCGCTCGCGGCCGACCCACCCGGCCGATTGAGCAGCGAATGCACGCTGTGCTATACTGACCGCCGGCGGTACCTGCCGCCAGATTTACACGTGCCCGGACCGCCCCTGGTGTGCCACGCGCTGCGTGGTCCTCGGCCGGGATGATGGGCACGGACGATGTAACACCAGGAAGGACGTACCGTGGTTACCACACCCGACACCGAAGCCACTCGGGTGAGCATGAAGGCGCTGCTGGAGGCGGGAGTCCACTTTGGTCACCAGACCAAGCGCTGGAACCCCAAGATGCGCCCGTACATCTTCACCGAGCGGCACGGCATCCACATCATCGACCTGCAGCAGACGGTGCGCCTGTTGGCTGAGGCGCAAGCGTTCGCCCGCGACCTCGCCGCGCGCGGCGGGCGGGTGCTCTTCGTCGGCACCAAGAAGCAGGCGCAGGATGCCGTCCAGCAGGCGGCGGAGCGGAGCGGCATGTTCTATGTCAACCGGCGCTGGCTCGGGGGGACGCTGGCCAACTTCGTCACGATCCGGTCGCGACTCCGCTACCTCAAGGAGCTCGAGCGCCAGGTCGCCACGGGCGAGATCCACAGTCTGCCCAAGCAGGAAGCGATCCGCAAGCTCCGCGAGCTGCAGAAGCTGCGCGACTCCCTGGGCGGGATGCGCGACATGACGCAGCTCCCCGCCGCGGTCTTCATCGTCGACACCAAGCGGGAGAGCATCGCCGTGGCCGAGGCGCGGCGGCTGGGCATCCCGATCATCGCCATGGTCGACACCAACTGCGATCCGGACCTGGTCGACTACGTCATCCCGGCCAACGACGACGCGATCCGCTCGGTGCGGCTCATCACGTCGCGGATCGCGGACGCCCTGATCGAAGGACGCACGCAGCTCGAGAGCACCATGGCCGGGGAGCCCGGCGTCGACGAGGAGCCGGAGGAGATCCCCACGTACGCCCTCGACGACGAGCCCTTCGAGGGCGAGGAGGTGGAGGAGCTCGATACCGAAACGCCTCCGTCGCGCCGCTGAGGCTGCTGTACCGTCGGCCGGCGCACGCGCCGGCCGCTCCATGTCTGGAACCGGGCGCAGGCTGCCCCGGGCAGTCCACGAGGAGGACCTGTGCAGATCACCACGCAGATGGTCAAGGAACTGCGCGAGCGCACCGGCGCGGGCATCATGGATGCCAAGCGCGCCCTGGAGGAGACCGGCGGGAACATGGACCAGGCCGCCGCGGTCCTGCGGCAGCGCGGGCTCGACCGGGCCGAGAAGAAGGCCTCCCGCGTCGCGTCCCAGGGCTTGGTCGAGGCCTATATCCACGGCGGCGGCCGCATCGGGGCGCTAGTCGAAGTGAACTGCGAGACCGACTTCGTCGCCCGTACCAAGGAGTTCCAGGAGCTGGCGCACCACATCGCCATGCAGGTGGCGGCGATGAACCCGCGCTACGTCAGCCCCGACGAGATCCCGCCCGAGGTCCTGGAGGAGGGCACGCGCGAGTACGGCGACCGTGAGCTGTTCCTGAAGCAGGTCGCGCTGCTCTGCCAGCCGTTTATCAAGGATCCGAAGCTGACCATCGGTGACCTCGTCAAGGACCACATCGCTCGCCTGGGCGAGAATGTGGTGGTACGGCGCTTCGCGCGCTTCGAGCTCGGGGCCAGCGCCGAGCCCGACGGCCAGCAGTAAAGGACGGCACCGTGGGCGGAGGCGAGGCCGCGTTACCAGGTTGCCAGCGACGCCGCTACCGGCGCTTGGTGCTCAAGCTCTCCGGCGAGGCGCTGATGGGCAGCGCCGGGTACGGGATCGACCCCGCCGTGGTCACGCGCCTGGCCGCGGAGATCGCGCGCGTCGCCGCCGACGGTGTGCAGATCGCCATCGTCGTCGGCGGCGGCAACATCTGGCGCGGCCTCGCGGCCAGCTCCCGCGGGATGGACCGTGCCACGGCCGACTATATGGGCATGCTGGCGACCGTCATCAACGCCCTCGCGCTGCAGGACGCGCTCGAGCACCAGGGCGTGCAGACGCGCGTGCAGACCGCGATCGAGATGCACCAGGTCGCCGAGCCCTACATCCGGCGCCGGGCCATTCGGCACATGGAGAAGGGCCGGGTCGTCATCCTGGCCGGCGGCACGGGCAACCCGTACTTCACGACCGACACGGCGGCAGCCCTGCGGGCGGTCGAGATCGGCGCCGAGGTGATCCTGATGGGCAAGAACAACGTCGACGGCGTCTACGACGACGACCCGAACGTCAACCCGAACGCCACCCGCTACGACGTCATCTCCCACCAGGAGGCCCTGGAGCGCCACTTGCGGGTCATGGATCAGTCGGCACTCGCCCTGTGCCGGGAGAACGACCTGCCGGTGATCGTGTTCGACCTGAACCGCCCGGGCAATATCGAGCGCGCCGCCCTCGGCCAAAAGGTGGGCACCCTCGTCTGTTAGCATCGGTTCGCCGCCCCCGCGAGCCATCACCGGCCGGCGCGGGCACAGGACGCAGGAGGCCAGAGTGATCGACGACGTGCTAGCCGATGCCGAAGAACGAATGGGGAAAACCCTCGAAGCCTTGCAGCGCGAGCTGGCCGGGATCCGAACCGGCCGTGCGTCGCCGGCCTTGATCGAGCGGCTGGAGGTCGACTACTACGGCACCCCCACCCCGCTGAATCAAATCGCGGGCATCAGCGCGCCGGAGCCCCGGCTGCTGGTCGTCCAGCCCTGGGACCGCGGCGCCATCGGGGTGATCGAGAAGGCCATCCGCAGCTCCGACCTGGGGCTGAACCCGTCGAACGACGGCCAGGTCCTGCGCATCACCATCCCGCCGCTCACCGAGGAGCGCCGCCGGGCGCTGGTCAAGGTGGTACGGCAGAAGGTCGAGGAGAGCCGGGTGGCGATCCGAAACGTGCGTCGCGACGCCCTGACGCACATCAAGGAGCTCCTGCAGGAAAAGCAGATCGGCGAGGACGATGAGCGCCGTGCCGAGCATCAGATCCAGGAGCTCACCAATCGCTTCATCAGCGAGGCGGACAAGATTGGCAAGCACAAAGAGGCCGAGGTCCTCGAAGTCTGACAACGGCGTCGTCGCCCCGGACATCACCCCCTCCGCGGCGACCGACACCGCCGCGCCGTCCACCGCGCGCGGCGTCCCGCGCCACGTGGCCATCATCATGGACGGCAATGGGCGCTGGGCGACGCGCCGCGGGCTGCCTCGCCTCGCCGGCCACGAGGCCGGCACCGAGAACATCCGCCGGATCACCACCCGCGCGGCCGAGCTCGGCATCGCCTACCTCACCCTGTGGGCCTTCTCCACCGAGAACTGGCGGCGCCCCAAGGAGGAGGTCGACGGCATCCTGCAGATCCTGGCCCGCGCCATCGAGCGGGAGACGGCCGAGCTGCACCGCCACGGCGCCCAGCTCCGGCACATCGGCAGCCTGGACGGGCTCTCGCCCGCGCTGCAGGCCGCCGTGCGCGACGCCATCGCGCTGACCCGGCACAACAACCGCATCGTGCTCACCATCGCCTTCAACTACGGCGGCCGGGCCGAGCTGGTCCACGCGATCCGCAAGATGATTGAGGACGGCGTGCGCCCAGAGGAGGTGACGGAGGAGCTGGTGAGCCGTTACCTCTACACCGCCGACCTCCCCGAGCCGGACCTCATCATCCGCACCTCGGGCGAGCAGCGGACCAGCAACTTCCTGCTCTGGCAGGCCGCCTACGCCGAGTACTACTTCACCCCGGTCCTGTGGCCCGATTTCGGCCCGGCCGATCTGACGCGCGCCGTGGAGGACTACCGGCAACGCGAGCGCCGCTTCGGCGGCATCACCCCGGCCGCCTCCGGCCGCGACGCCGGGTAGCTCGGGCTGGCCGGCATGTTGCGGCAGCGCAGTCGCAGTGCCGTCATCATCGTGCTCGTGGCCGCCGTCCCGGCCTTCATCGGTGGCCCGGTCTTCAGCGCGGTCGTCCTGCTGCTCGGGCTCCTCGCCGTCGCGGAGCTGCTGCGTGCCCTGGAGTCGCGTGGCGCACGCCCGCTCCGGACGGTCGCGCTCGCGGCCACGGCCGCCCTCATCGGCGCGGTGGCGCTGCGGGCCGCCCCCGTCGTGCTGGCGGTGGTGCTGACTGGCACCCTCTTGATCTCGCTGACCGTCGCCGTCCTCCGCCCGGACCCGATCCCCGGGCTCCAGGACTGGGCCCTGACCGTCGCCAGCACGCTCTACGTCGCCCTACCGCTGGCCCACGTCGTCGCGCTGCGGGCCCTGCCCGGCGCGGCCACGCAGGGCTGGGTCAACCAGGTGGTCGAGCTGCTAGGCGCCGGGGGCACCGGGCTGGGGCTGGCCTGGTTCGGCCTGACCCTCGCCGTTACCTGGCTCACCGACACCGCCGCCTACCTGATCGGCCGCGCGCTGGGGAAGACCAAGCTGATCCCGGCCATCAGCCCCGGCAAGACCCGCGTCGGCGCCGGCGCCGGCCTCGCGGCCGGGACCCTCGCCGGGGTGGCTGCCGCCGCGCTGTTCGGCGCGCCACTCCCCTGGTCTGCGGCGGCCGGAGTCGGCCTCGTGCTGGCCGGCGTGGGCCAGCTCGGCGATCTGAGTGAGTCGCTCATCAAGCGGAGCCTCGGTATCAAAGACATGGGGCACGTGATCCCGGGGCACGGCGGCATCCTGGACCGCATCGATGCCCTCCTCTTCACCGCCCCGGTCGCCTACTATCTCGCCAGGCTCCTCTAGGGAGGTGCGCGCCGTGCGCCAACGCCTCGCGATTCTCGGCTCTACCGGCTCGATCGGCCGGCAGACGCTGGCAGTGGTCGACAGCCTGCCCGACCGCTTCGACGTCG
>JASBVL010000030.1 GCA_029961075.1 Sphaerobacter sp. | reverse complement strand
CGACAGCGAGCACAGCGCCATCTGGCAATGCCTGAGCGCCCACCACCGTCCGGGCGAGGTGGCTCGGGTCACGCTGACCGCGTCCGGCGGTCCGTTCCGGGAGACGCCGGCACGGGAACTGGCCACCGTCACCGTGGCGCAAGCCATGGCGCATCCCACCTGGCGCATGGGAAGCAAGGTGACGATCGACTCGGCGACCCTGATGAACAAGGGCCTCGAGGTGATCGAGGCCCACTGGCTGTTCGACCTTCCCTACGACCGCATTGACACCCTGATCCATCCGCAGAGCATCGTCCACGCGCTCGTCAGCTTCGTCGACGGCTCGGTCGTGGCGCACCTCGCCGTGCCCGATATGCGCCTGCCGATCCAGTACGCGCTGACCTACCCGGAGCGCGCCCCGGCGCCGCACCTCACGCTGGACCTCACCGCCCTGGGCCGGCTCGAGTTCCTCCCGCCGGACCACGAGCGCTTCCCGGCGCTCGGCCTGGCCCGCGCCGCCGGTGAGGCCGGGAGCACCTTCCCGACCGTGCTCAGCAGCGCGGACGAGGTGGCCGTGGAGGCGTTCCTCGCCGGTCAGATCGGCTTCACCGAGATCGTCGCGGTGGTCCGGGCCGTGCTCGACCGCCACCAACCGGCCGCGGGGCCGTTGACGCTGGAGGCCATCGCCGAGGCCGACGCCTGGGCGCGGCGGGAAGCCGCGGCCGTCGTGGCCGCCCAGGCCGCCCGCCGCTGAGCGGCGGCTACACCCCGCGGGCCAGCGCGAGCCCCCGCACGCGCTGCGCCCCGGCCGCCAGCAGCGCCAGCCCGGCCGCCTCCATCGTGGCCCCGGTCGTGACCACGTCGTCGATCAGCAGCACCGAGGCCCCCGCCACGCCCGGCGTGACGCACTGGAAGGCTCCCGCCATGTTCGCCCGGCGGCCGGCGAAGTCCAGACCGACCTGCGCGCGCGTGTCGACGACGCGCAGCAGCCCCTCCCCGATCCGGACGTCGAGCCGCCGCGCCACCGCCTCCGCCAGGATCTGAGCCTGGTTGAAGCCCCGCTCGCGCAGCCGGCGCGGGTGGAGCGGGATCGGGAGGAGCAGGTCCGGGAGCTGCCCCTGGAGGGTGGTCTCCGCGCAGCCGGCCAGCAACTCGCCCAGGTAACGGCCGCGCGCGTGCTCGCCGCGGTACTTGAAGCGATGGATCGAGCGACGCAGCGGCCCCTCGAAGACGAAGGCCGCGCGGACCGGGCCCAGCGCTGGCGGCCAGCTCGCGCACACCGGGCAGGTCGCGCCGCTCTGCCCGCTGCGGCCCCCACAGCGGCACAGCGGGCCGGGGACGGGGCGCAGCGCCGCCGCGCAGGCGGGGCACAGCCACGCCCCGCGCCGGCCGCACCCGCCGCAGGTCGGCGGCAGGAGCGTCGCCTCCAGCGCTCGCCCGAGCCACTGCGCCCACGCCCGCGGACCGACCGGGCTCATGGGTCGTCGGCTCCGGCGGCCAGGTAGCGCAGCCGGTCCCCCACCACGGTCCCACTCGCCCGGCACGAGCCGGGCGGCAACTCGATGACGTAGCGGGCACCGGTGAAGAGCGGGCCGATCCGCCACGGCGGCATCGCCTCGGCCAGCCGCACCACCACATCCTCGTCGTTCAGGTAGAGGACATCGATCGGGAAGCGCATCCCCATCGAGTGGATCGACGAGCAGGGGTCGATCAGCAGGCCCCTGCCCGGCGGCAGCGGCGGGCACCACATGAGGCCGCGACCGCGTTCCCACAGGCGCCGCGCCACGCGCACCCGCTCGGCGACGACCGTGCCCCGATCCGCGTTCAGCACCCGCACCACGGCTGGCCACGCCCGGCGACGACTCGCCATCCGTCCCGGTCCCCTTCCCTCAGCAGGGCATCGCCGCCCCCGCCCCGGCGCAACCACCGGCGCTCAGCCGGCATCCCCATCATCGGCGAGCGGTCGCGCGGGGCGCGACGCGTCCGGTGCGGCCGCGCCGGCGGCTGCGCCACTCGGCCGTGTATGGGTGTCCGGCAGCCGTCGGCCCGGGTCGGCGCGGGGCGCCCGGGCTGGACTCGCAACGCGTCGCCGACCTGGCGGCACCACGACGGCCCCGGCCGGGATCAGCGCATGAACGCGTCCCAGACGATCGGCACCGCCGGGCCGAGCAGCACGATGTACAGCGCCGGGAAGATGAGGAACACCATCGGGAAGATCATCTTGACCGGCGCCTTGTGCGCCTGCTCCTCCGCACGCTGGCGGCGGCGCTGGCGCATCTGCTTCGACTGCACGCGCAGCACCTGGGAGATACTCACGCCGAGCTGATCGGCCTGCACCACGGCAGAGACGAAGACGTTGAGGTCGTCCACGTTGACGCGCTGCGCCATCGCCCGCATGGCCTCGCGCCGCGAGTGGCCCATGCGGATCTCGGACAGCATGCGGCCGAACTCCCGCGTGAGCTCGTTGTCCCACTTCTCGACCACGCGCTGCAGCGCGTGGTCGAAGCCCAGCCCTGCTTCCACGCTGATCGTCAGCAGGTCGATGGCGTCCGGCAGCGCGCGGGTGATCTCGGCCTTGCGCCGCCGGATGCGGCTCCCCAACCAGATGCCCGGCAAGAGATACCCGATCATCCCGGTCACGAGCGGGAAGAGCACCAGCGCGGTGAGGCCGCGGCCGCTGAGGAGGAACAGGAGGAAGAACATCCCGGCGAACGTGCCGCCCAGGAGCACGCGGAGCCCGGTGAACTCGACCGGCCCCAGGCCCGCGGGGTTGCCTGCCTCCGTCAGCATCTGGCGAAGGCGCTGGGTGTTGTGCTGCGGCGAGAAGCGCGCCACCGCGCCCGCCAGTCGGCGCAGGAGGGGGGTCAGCACCCGGTCGCGGAACGGCTGCTGGAGCTCGAGCTCCTCCAGGGTCGGCACGCGATGCCCGAACTGCGTCAGCCGCTGCTCGATCACGATCTCCGCGCGCGGCCGGCGCACGCCGAGCACCACCAGCACGATCGCCAGCAGCATGAGGAGGATGGTCAGAACCGGCAGCAACTGGTGCATGGTCGCGTCCTACCTCGCTCGCACCCCGCTACACCTCGATCTGGACGATCTTGCGCATCGCCAGGAAGCCGAGGATGATCAAGATCACGCCGGTGATCGGCATGCAGATCCACGGCCAGCGCATCATGCCCATGATGTAGCCCGGATTGATCACCACCAGCAACGCGGCGAGCCCGAGCGGGAGGGCGGAGATGATGTAGCCGGAGATGCTCTGCTGTGCCGTGAGCACACGCACCTCGCCCTTGATCCGCACCCGCTCCCGGATCGTCTCCCCGATGACGTCCAGGATCTGCGCCAGGTTGCCGCCCACCTCGTGCTGCACGTTGATCGCCGTGATCAGCAGGTCGAGGTCGTCGCTGGGCACCCGGCGCAGCAGATGCTCCATCGCCTCCTGCGTGGGGATGCCCAGCCCCACCTCGCGCACTACCCGGAGGAACTCCTCGCTCATCGGGGGCGGCGACTCGCGCGCCACGAGCTCCATCGTCTGGAGCAAGCTGTAGCCGGCCCGCAGCGAGTTCGCCATCAGGGTGATCGTGTCGCCGAGCTGGTTCACGAAGGCGTTCGTCCGGCGCCGTGCCCGGAGCGAGACGTACCAGTGCGGCCCCATCCACCCCAGCACCCCCATCACCAGCCCGACCAGCAGCCCGAGGATCGGCTGGGTCACCCCCCGCCCCAGCACGAACCCCAGGGCGAAGGCGAACGTCGCCGTCCCGGCCCGGACCACCAGGAACTCGCCCACCGTCATCCGGATATTGGCACGGGCCAGCAGCAGCGCCACCGCCTCGGAGAAGCGTTTCCCCTGGACCATCCGGTCCACCTGCTGGGCGACAGGGTTGGGCGTGCGGGTCACGGCGACCTGCGCGGTCGCCTGCGCTTCGACCGAGGCGAAGCGCTCCAGCCGCTCCTCCAGCTCGGGGGACGCAGCCCGCTCGCGGCGGGTCGCCAGCCCGACGATCAGCAGCGTGGCCGAAAGGAGGGACAAGATGAGCACCAGCGTCACGAGATCCATGCCCGTATCCTCACGACGCTACCACGGCTGGCGCCAGCCCGCCGTTGCCTCAGAAGAGGCGATCGAAGCCTGCCCCGAAGATCGTCGGCGGCAGGTAGATGTTGGCCACCTCGAACTTCTCCACGAACTTCGGCCGGATGCCGGTCGGCTTGATGCGCCCGACGATCTTGCCGTTCTCCATCCCGGTCTGCTCGAATACGAAGATGTCCTGCAGGACGATGACGTCGCCCTCCATGCCCTGGACCTCGGTCACCGCCACGATGCGCCGCGACCCGTCCTTGAGCCGCGCCTGGTGGATGATGAGATCGACGGCGGACGCGATCTGCTCGCGGATCGCGCGCACCGGCAGCTCAACCCCGGCCATGAGACACATCGTCTCCAGGCGCGCCAGCGTGTCGCGCGGGCTGTTCGAGTGCACCGTCGTCATCGAGCCGTCGTGGCCCGTGTTCATCGCCTGGAGCATGTCCAGCGCCTCGCCGCTGCGGCACTCCCCGACCACGATGCGGTCGGGGCGCATGCGGAGCGCGTTGACGACCAGGTCGCGGATGGTGATCTCCCCGCGCCCCTCGATGTTCGGCGGCCGCGACTCGAGCGTGACCACGTGGTCCTGCCGGAGCTGGAGCTCGGCCGCGTTCTCGATCGTCACGATGCGCTCGTCCGCCGGGATGAAGGAGGACAGGACGTTCAGCGTGGTCGTCTTGCCGGAGCCGGTCCCGCCCGACACCACGATGTTCAGCCGCGCCTCAACGCACGCCTTGAGGAAGGTGACCATCTCCTGGCTCATCGTGCCGAAGCGCACCAGGTCGTCCGCCGTCAGCGGGTCCTTGGCGAACTTCCGGATCGTCAGCGTGGGGCCAACCAGCGAGATGGGCGGGATCACCGCGTTGATGCGGGAGCCGTCGGGGAGCCGGGCGTCGACCATCGGCGAGCTCTCGTCGATGCGTCGCCCCAGCGGCGACACGATGCGGTCGATCACCCGCATGACATGATCATCGTCCTGAAAGACCACATCGGTCCGTTCCAGCTTGCCGTTCCGCTCGACGTAGACCTGCCGCGGCCCGTTGACCATGATCTCCGAGACGGTGTCATCCTTGAGCAGCGGCTCGATCGGGCCATACCCGAGGATCTCGGCGGCGATGGCCTCGAACAGCCGGAGGCGCTCCACCCGCGTCAGGACGATGTTCTCCGCCTCGAGCACGGAGGCGAAGGTCTCCTCGACCGTGCGCCGGACCTCGTCCGGGTTCCCCAGGTCCATCCGCGGGTCCAGCTCGGAGATCAGGCGGTTCTGAATCCGGCTCTTGAGCTCGTTGAAGGAGTCGCTGCGCTGCACGCTCGCGGCGCTGGGGCCGAGCGCAGGACGCCGCAGCACGCCCAGCTCGCTGGCGCCGACGCGCGGGGCGGGTGACGCCTCCGGGGGCGTCAGGCGGTTCGTCGTCGCCGCGGGGGATGCCGGCTCGGGCGCGGCGGAAGCAGGCTCCTCCGCGGTAGCCCGCCCGAGGCGCTTCAGCAGTGACATGTGCTACTCCCTCCCTCGCCGCACCGCCCCGCGCCGTCGCGGGGGTCGCGCGGGGCGCGGGCCACCGGCCAGATCAGGCATGCCGGAACGCCGTGCGCAGGCGGCCGACCAGCCCGGAGCTGCGCCCCGGCTGGGGCGCGCCGGAGGGCAGCCCCTCGACCAGATCGTCGGCCACCAGACTCGCCGCGAGCCGATTGATTTCGACCGCGACCCGGTGGTCCGGGTGGCTCTCCACCAGCGGCGCACCTTCGTTCACACTCCGAAGCACGACCGCCGGCTCGTCGGGGATCTTGGCCGTCAGCTCGCGGTTGAGATTCTCCGCGATGTCCTGGGCCGGGATACCCGAGAGCGCGGTCTGGCGATTCAGCACGAGCCAGAGCTTATCGGCCGGGTATCCCAGCAACTCGGCGATCTCGAGGAACTGACGGGTATCCTTGATAGCCGTCATCTCCATGGTCAGGACCAGCAGGATGCGGTCGGACGCGTCCAGGATCGAGAGCATGGTGTCGTCGAAGCCTGGCCGCGTATCGACCACGATGTAGTCCGCCATCTTGCTCAAGAGCGCCAGCACGGCGCGGAGATGCTCGGCCGTGACCGTCTCGGCCTCCTGCGGCGTCAGCGGGGCGAGCAAGAGCCGCACGCCGGTCCCGTGGGTGACCAGGATGTCCTCCATCAGCTCCCGGTCGAGCGACCGTGCCTGCGGCACGATGTCGGCGAGGGTCTTCCCGTCGGCGACGTTCATCATGACCCCCACGTCGCCGAAGGGGAGCGCGGCATCGACGAGGACGACCTGCTTCTGCGTCGCCCGCCGGATGGCGACCGCCAGGTTGGTCGCCAACGTCGTGCGCCCCACCCCGCCCTTGTTGCTCACCACGCTGATGATCCGGGCGTGGCTCGCCTCATCGGCGCGACCGTTCGGGATCCCGGGAACCACCGCGGGGCCGACGACCGGCGCGGGCCGCGGCGCCAGGCGCGAGACATGGCGCACCGCCATGATCAGCTCATCCAGGCTGAACGGCTTGGCCAGGAACTCGCGGGCGCCGGCAAGCATCGCCCGCCGCAGCACGTCCGGCTCGTTCTGGACCGACATCATGATGACGGCCGTGGTCGGCACCCGCGCCGTGATCTCCATGGTCGCGGCGATGCCGTCCATGTCCGGCATGTTGAGGTCCATGAGCACGATGTCCGGATGCAGCGCGACCGCCAGGTCGATGCCCTCACGGCCACGCGCGGCCTTCCCCACCACGGTGATATCGGGCTCGAAGCGCAGCAGCTTCTCGACGTTGTCGCGGCTCTCCGCGACGTCGTCGACGATTAGCACCCGGATCGTGCCCCCAGACATCTACTGTCCTCCACCCGGCAGCCGGACGGTCTTCGGCACCGGCAGGCCGTACTGGCTGACCAGTTGGTCGTACGTCACCCCCGTCGTGCTCGCCGCACCATCGTCCCCTTGGGGCCGCAGCGCGATCTGGTAGCTGCCGTCGTTGTCCATCAGGAACTTGATGACCTCCGCCTGCTGCGGGTCGACCTCGAGCACCAGGAGATCCGCGTTCGGCAGCAGCGCCGGCGCGCCCTCCGGCGCCGTCGGCGTGGGCTCAGCGTTGCCGCCCGCGTTCGGATCAGCGGTACTGTTCACGGCGGTCTCCCCGGCGATCACCCGGAGCACGCGCACGTTCTGCACGACGATCTTCGTCACCGGGTTCCCGTCGGTGGTGTCCTCCACCACGAAGCGCGAGCCCGGCTCGCCCGGGTAGGGGTAGGTCGGCGCGCCGCCCGGCCCGGGCGGCGGCAGCGTCAGCCCCCCGTCCTGGGCATAGCCCGCGGTCGTGTCGCGCACCTCCAACGGCTCCGACGGCACCACGCGCGTCAGCTTCATCCGCACCGAGTAGATGATGTCGATGCGGTCATCGGGCCGGATCATGCCGCCCAGCGCGTTGACGCGGTCCACCGGCAACGCGATGGCGCGGTGGCCCGCTGCCAGATCGAAGGTCAGTCCCGGCGCCACCAGATTGGCGGCCAGGATCTGCTGACCCTTCACCAGGTCCCCGGACGTCGCCATCCCGACCACCTGGCCGGGCGACGTCGCACTCCCGGGCCCGACAGTCGAGCGGTCAACCTCGGTGACCTCCACGTCGTCGGCGGAGAGGACCGTGTTGGCCGGGATATCCCGCGCGGCGACCACCACTGTCGCCTTGGCGGCCTGTTGGCCCCCCTCCCCTGGTGACGTACTGCCCCCGCGCCAGGCGACGATGGCGAGGACGGCCGCAACGAGGGCCAGTGCCACCCCGAGAAGGATGAAGAGCCGTCCGCTCTTGCGCATACAGTACGTTCCCTCCCCGGCTCGCTCCGAGCGGTCGCGTCGGCGGTCTTCCCCGCGGCCCATCCGGCTATGTGGGGTATGATCCACGCCGGTGTACTTCTCAGAGTGTAGGAAGGGGCCTAGGCGGCGGCTATAGTACGTTGGTAACGAGCGTGGCGCGGCGCCGGGGCGCCGCCGCCCCGCGCGGGGCGGAGTGGTATAGTTGCCACGAACGCCGATGAACACCCGTGATCGCAACCACCTGCTCTACGGCCAGGACCCCACCGAGCGGATCGTCGCAGTCGAGCGCGCCGGCCAGGATCGGCTGCGCGTCTTCCGGCGGCTGGCAGACGACCAGGTCGTCGCCGAGAGCGTCCCCTTCCAGCCCTGGGCCGTCCTGACCGAGGACGGCGTTCGGGCGCTCGACCGGCGCCGGGTGGCGATTACCCGCCTCCAGGGGGATCTCCCCCTCCGCTACCTGGTCCGTTGGCCCACCTGGACCGCGTTCCGCGCGGCGATGGAGGGGCTCCGGCAGCAGGGTCTCCCCTACCACGCGTTCGGGAACCCCACCGATCAATACCTCACCCTCAGCGGGCGCACGCTCTTCCGTGGGATGGTCTTCGACGACTTGCTGCGCCTCCAGCTCGACATCGAGACGACCGGCTTCGACGCGCGCGACAATCGGGCGGTCCTGCTCGTCGTGGCGCTGGCGACCAACCGCGGCCACCGCGAGGTGCTGGATGTCGCCGACCTGACCGAAGCGGGCGTGCTGCGCGCGCTCACCGAGCGTATCCAGACGATCGACCCGGACGTCATCGAGGGGCACAACCTGTTCAACTTCGACCTGCCGTTCCTCCTCGAGCGCGCGCGGCAGCATGGCGTCACCCTGGCCTGGGGGCGCGACGGCTCGCCGCCCCGGCTCGGCGGCAGCCAGCGGTTCAAGGCGGGGCCGCGCACGGTCCCCTTCCAGGCGGTGTCGATCTTCGGCCGCCACCTCGTCGACACCTACCAGCAGATCCAGCGCTACGACAACGCCGGGGAGTTGGAGAGCTACGGGCTCAAGCAGTCGGTCGATGCGCTCGGGCTGACGCGCCCGGATCGCGTCTTCATCCCGGGGAACGAGCTCGGCCACGTCTACGCCGACGACCGCGCCCGGGTGCATGCCTACGCCCTCGACGACGTGGCCGACGTCGCGCTGCTCAGCGAGCTGACGCTCCCGACCGAGTTCTATCAGAGCCAGATCCTGCCGCGCGGGCTGCAGAGCGTCGCGACCGGCGGCCCGGGCGAGAAGATCAACTACCTCATGACGCGGCTGTACCTCGCCCTGGGGCACAGCCTGCCGCTCCCGGATGTCCCCACCCCCTACCCAGGCGGCTACACGGAGGTCCGGCGGGTCGGGGTCTTCCGCCCGGTGGTCAAGTGCGACGTCGAGAGCCTCTATCCCGCCATCATGCTGCACGACCGCATCGCGCCTCGGACGGATGCGGCGGGGGTCTACCTCGACCTCCTCGAGGTCCTCACCGCCCGACGCCTCGAGGCCAAGCGCCGGGCCCGCGAGACGAGCGGCGCTGACCAGGCCCGCTGGCTGGGCTTGCAGTCGAGCTTCAAGGTCCTCATCAACTCGTTCTACGGCTACCTCGGGTACAGCCGGGCACTCTTCAGCGACTACGACGCCGCGCGCCGAGTGACGCTGCGCGGCCAGGAGATCATCCGGCAGGTGGTCGAGGCCCTCGACGAGGCGGGCGCCGAGACCATCGAGATCGACACCGACGGCGTCTATTTCCGGCCGCCGCCGGCCGTCCGCGGCCCCGCGGCGGAGGAAGCGTTCGTCACGGCCATCGGCGCGCGGCTGGCCCGCGGCATCACCCTGGCCCACGACGGCAGCTTCGCTGGCATGATCTCGCTGAAGGCCAAGAACTACGCCCTCCTCACGGTCGACGGGCGGGTCATCCTCAAGGGCAGCAGCCTGCGCAGCCGCCGCGAGGAACCGGTGCTGCGCCGCTTCCTCCGCGACGCCGCCCGCGCCTGCTTGCTCGGCACCCCCGAGGCGGCGCGCGCCCGCTACCTCGACACCGCGCAGCGGCTCATCGACCGTGCCGTCGATGTCCACGACCTCGCACGCTGGGAGACGATCACCGACAAGACCTTCACCAGCGAGGCTAACCGGCGCCTGGCGGACGCCGCCGAGGGGGAGCGCATCGGCGAGCGCATCGCCGTCTATCAGCGCGCGGACGGGAGCCTGGCGCGCGTCGAGCACTACGCGGGCGACGAGGACACCGACTACCTGCTGCGCCGCTTGCGCGACATGGCCGCCCGGTTCCGGCCCCTCTTCCGGGACGACGCGGCCTTCGACTACCACTTCCCGCCGCTGACGGCGCCGGACTGCGCGGCCTGCCGGGACCTGCTGCGCGGCCTGGCCCGGCAGCATGGCGCCACGCAGGCGGCGGCCGGCCAGGTCATCGCGGTCGTGGCGGCCGCGCCGGCGGCGGCCGAGGCGTTGTGCCGGGAGCTCGATCTCCCGTTCCCGGTCGTTGCCGATGGTGACCTCGCCGTCCACGCGCGCTACGGCCTGGTGGCCGGGGGCGCGCCGCGGGCGGCGCTCTTCGTCACCGACCGCTACGGCACGATCTACGACGCCTCGGTCGCGGACGCGGCCCACCGGATGATGGCGCCGGACGAGGTGCCGGGCTGGCTGGAATTCGTCGCCTGCGAGTGCTGAGCGGCGCCGGCCTGCGCCGGTCGCCTCATCGCCGCAGATGGTGGATCGCCAGCCGCTGGATGCAGCCCTGCTCCACCTCGAAGACCCACTCGATCTGCGCCGGTGCCAGCCGCGGCGTCTGCACCACGCCGCGCAGGACCACTCGGTGGGTGCCCATCGTCCGCTCCGCGATCTGCGCCCTCGTGCCCGGGGGCGCCGCTGCGACGAAGGCCGCGATGGCGTCCCAGCCGCGATAGACGCGGCCCGCCGGGACGGCGATCTCGCCGTCCCGGGCGAACAGCGCGGCGGCCGCCTGCCCAGCGTGGCCGTTCACGTGGGAGATGTACTCCCGTGCCAGATCGATCGCTGCCATCACCGCATCCTTCCGCCTGAGCGGGTGCCGCTGGCTCGTGCGGGCTCTGTCGCGAGCGGCGTGCCAGGCTGCGCGCGGCCGACGCCGGTGCGGTGCCGTCTCTCCGTTGACTCGTGCGTGATCGGCGCGTACGATCGGGCCACTTTGCCCGATCTCTCTGGTCCGGCGCTCACGCGGTGGCGATGACGCTGGGGAAGGGAAGGGGCCGGTGAGCGAGTCAGCACGCCGTCCGTGGTGCCGTCGCCGGGGCCGGCGCAGCGCGATCGCGCTGCTGGCCGGCAGTCTCGTGCTGGGTGGGTGTGGCGGATCGTCCGCCGAGCCGACGTCGCCCCCGGCGGCGACCGCGACCGCGGCGCCGGCCAGCGAGGTGCTCGCCCCGACGATCGCGGCCTGGGACGGGATCAGCAGCGTGCGCATGGTCGGCACTCTCACGCCGACGGCGACGCCGGGCCAGGTGGTCGAGTTCACGATCGAGCTGATCCCGCCCGATCGGCAGCATGTGACCATCACCGGGCCGGACGGGACGTTCGAAGCTATCAGGATCGCCGGCGCGTTCTACGTGAATGGTACCTGGATGCAGCTTCCCTCGCAGCAGGACCTCGGCGCCGTCGTCCCGGTCCAGCCGGAGGAGACGCTCGCGGACACCGTCGTGCCCGAGGCGACCGCGGTCCAGGAAGGCCCCGAGACGGTGAACGGGGTGCCCTGCCGGGTCTGGAAGGTGACCCTCCCCACGGAGGGGACCCGCGGCACCACGACGATCTGGGGCGGCGCTGACGCCCACCTGCCGCGGCGCATGGTGGCCGAGACGCCGGAGGGGACGATGACGATCGAGTACTCGGGCTACGACGTCGGCTTCACGATTGAGCCGCCGGTCTAGCCGCCGACGCGGGCAGACCCCGCCCGGGACGTGCGGCGCAGCCCGGCAACGATTACCCCGCGGTGGCGAGCGGGGGGCGCTACTCGCCGCTTGTCGCGCGTGCGGGCGCCGGCATCAGCGGCAGGCGGAGGGTGAAGGTGGAGCCGGCGCCGTCCGCGCTCTCCAGGGTGATGGTCCCGCCGTGCTGCTCGGCGATCTGCCGGGCGATGAAGAGGCCCAGGCCGGTTCCCCCGATCTCGCGCCGGGCCCGGTGGGAGCGCGCGAAGGGCTGGAAGAGCAGCCCCTGCTCCTCGAGGGGGATACCGATGCCCTCGTCGCGCACCGCGACCTCCGCCATGTCCGCCCGGCGCCGGACGGTGACCCGGACCTCGCCGCCGTTGGGCGAGAACTTCAGGGCGTTGGAGATGAGATTGGTCAGCACCTGATCGAGCCGGCCTGGGTCCCAGTGCCCCTCGATTGGCTCGGGCGCGTCGAGGGTCAGCCGGTGCGCGGGGGTGCGCTCGGGCGACTCCTCGAAGCGGCGAAGCACGGCGCCGGCCAATTCGCTCAGATCCATCGGCTGGGGACGCAGCTCCAGCCGGCCCTGCTGGATGCGCGAGACGTCGAGGAGATCGTTGACGAGCGTCTCAAAGCGGTTGATCTGCTCGCACAGGTGGGTGGCCAGCTTGACGAGGTGCTGCCGGTCGGCCGTCGGCTGCCGGAGGAAGCGCAGGAGCAGTTGCCCGTAGCCCTTCACGGTGGTCAGGGGCGTCCGCAGCTCGTGTGAGGCGGTGGAGAGGAAGTCCTCCCGGGCACGGACCGCCGATTGGGCTTCGCGGTACAGGCGCGCGTTCTCGATGGCGAGCGCGGCGGGCCCGGCCAGGTCCCGGACGAAGGTGACGTCCTCCGGGGTGAAGGGCTGCGGGGTGCGGTCGCGCCACAGGACGAGCGTGCCGATCGTGCTGCCGCGCACGTGGAGCGGCACGGTGAGCAAGCTGTGGAGCCGGAAGCGCTCCGCGTACACGTGGTACTCCGGGCTCATGACGCGGCGGAACTCCGCCTGATCCCGGAAGTGGAGCAGGACGGGCTGTCCCCCGCCCAGCGCCTCGCGGTGCAGCGCGGCGATGGCGGAGTGCTCGATCGATTCGAGCAGGGAGGGGGCCAGGGCCCGCGCCTCCGGGTCGGGGTGATAGAGCGCCCCCGGCGCCAGGACCATCGTCTCCTCGCTGCCGCTCACGAGCAGGCGGATCAGGCAACCGTCGCCCACCAGCTCGGC
Source organism: Sphaerobacter sp. (assembly GCA_029961075.1). GTDB lineage: Bacteria > Chloroflexota > Chloroflexia > Thermomicrobiales > Thermomicrobiaceae > Sphaerobacter. The sequence goes on along the minus strand of JASBVL010000030.1, from coordinate 30,805 downwards.
GATCCGCTGGGTGACGGTCGCCAGCACGGTCGGGAGGTCGAGGCTGGCCTCGGCGAAGGCGCTGGAGGCCGCGGCGAGCGCGGCCTTCCGCTCCGCCTGCCGGCGGCTGCTCTCCTCCGCCGCCTGTGCCGTCTGGAACAGCACGGCGTTGTCGACGGCCACCGCAGCCCGGTGGGCGAGCTCCTGCGCCAGCGTGAGGTCGTCCGCGTCGTAGCGCCGGAGGGAGTCCGCGCAGATGAAGGAGATCAAGCCGAGCCGGTGCCCGCGCGCCATCAGCGGCACGACGATGACCGAGCGGGGGGCGACGATGCGCAGCAGCTCGAGGTGCTCGGCGTCGCTGGCCATCGCAGCCCAGTCGACGTCGGTGAGGTCGGTCCGCAGGATCGGCACGTTCCCCTCCAGCGCCTCGGCGATCGGGTGCGGGCGGACGTAGCGCGGCGCCCGGCGCCGGTAGGCCTGGTGGATCCGCTCCCGCCGTTCCGCGTCCTGATGCGCGATGACCAGGTGGCGCAGCGTGCCGTCCGCCTCGAGGATGCGGACGATGCACCAGTCGGCGAAGTCGGGCACCGCCATCTCGGCCACCGAGCGCAGGGTCTGCGCGTAGTCGAGCGATGAGGAGAGGATCGAGCTGGCTTGCGCGAGGAACGTCTGCCGGCGCCGGGCCGCCTCCGCGGTGGACCGCGCGTCTTGCGCCGCCTGGTAGAGGCGGGCGCGCTCCAGCGCGTGGGCGCACTGGCGGGCCAACGCCAGCAGGAAGGCGCGGTCTTCCTCGTCGAAGGCCTGGGGCGTGGCGAAGCCCAGGCCGAGCACACCGAGGCTCCGCCCCTCCACGATCAGCGGGAGGGCGGCGAACGCCGCATCGGCGGCACCGTCGGGGTCGGCGGCGACCGCCGGGTAGTGCGCCGCCATGGCGGTCCGCGATGGGAGGAAGACCGGCGTCCCCCTGCGCGCGGCGTCGGCCAGGGGCAGGCGGCTGTCGCACGGCATGCGGCGCCAGCGCTCGCCCCACCCCTCCGGGTAGCCGACCGCGGCCAATACCTCGAGCGTGGCGCCGTCGTCCGCCAGCGCCGTGATGATGCTGCTGCGGATCCCGAGGGCCGCCAACTCCGCGCTGGTGGTGACCACGGCGATCTCACGGGGGGTCAGGGTGGCGCCGAGCGCGGCCGTGAGCGACTGGATCTGCGCGATGCGCGTCGCCGCCCGCTCTGCGGCAACCCGGGCCCGCCGCTCCGCGGCGTAGAGCCGGGCGTTGTCGACGGCCAGCGCCGCGCGGCGGGCCACCTCCTTTGCGAAGTCCAGGTCGCGCTCGGTGTAGCGCCGGTTGGACTCGGCCATCACCAGCGTGATCGCCCCGAGGATGCGGCCGCGTGCCTGCAGCGGCACCACGATCCCGGAGCGGTAGCCGATCTCCCGCTGGATGCGGAGGTGCTCCGCGTCGCGGCTGTTGGCCGCCAGCATCGCCTCGGTGATCTCGGGGTAGAACGCCGGCTCGCCGGTGCGGAGCACCTGCGCCAGCCCAGGCGGCGCCTCCGGGTCGAACGGGTACCGTCGCTCGATCTCCCGCGCCCACCGTACCTTGTCGGGGTCCGCGTGGGCGATGGCCAGCCGGGACGGGGTGCCGTCCTCGGCGACGACGTCGATGAGGCACCAATCGGCCAGTCGCGGAACGGCCAACTGCGCGACGCGCTGGAGCGTCGCGTCCCAGTCGAGCGAGGAGGCGAGCAGCTCCCCGATCTCGGCAAGGTAGCGGGTGTGCTCCTCCACGCGGCGCTGCTCGGTGATGTCGATGAAGGAGACCACCCCGGCCTCGATCTCCCCGTTTCGGCCCCGGATCGGCGCCGCGTCGATCCGGATGCTGCCCGTGGTCCCGTCGCCGCGCACGATCTGGGTCTCTTCCCCGGCGATCGTCTCGCCGCGGCTGATGGCCCGCGCCAGCGGCGACTCCTCCGGTCGATAGGGGCGGCCATCCGGGTGGAGCGCACGGTAGCCGACCGCCTCCCATTCGTGCATGCTGGCGGCCGGCAGAAACGGAAGCCGCCAGATGCGCTCGGCCTGCGCGTTGGCGAGGATCAGCCGGCCGGCGGGGGCGTCGGCGATGAGGACGCCGGCCGGCATCTGCTGGAGCACCGTCTCCAGGCGGGCTCGCTCCGCCTCGAGCTGGGTCAGCAGGCGCTCCCGCTCGCGCTCGGCGCGCTTCTGCTCGGTGATCTCCACCGTGGTGATGCCGAGGCCGGTCACCTGCCCATCGGCGGCGCGCAGCGGGAAGTAGCTGGCGAGCCAGGCACGGGGCGCCTCGGTGAGCTCCACGTTGGTGAGCGTCTCGCCGGTGTCCAGCACGTGCCGGATCCGCGGCTCGATCTCGGTCGCGAGGTCTCCCAGGACGTCGCGCACCGTGCGGCCCAGGTGCGCCGCGGCCGGCACCCCGGTCAGGCGGGAGAGCGCGTCGTTCACGCGGAGGTAGCGGCCGTCGCGGTCGAGCAGCGCCAGGCCCACGGGCGTGCTGGCGAAGAGCGTGTCGAGCAGTGCGTGCGACTCCGCCTGGCGCCGGACCGCCTGCTGCAGTTCCCGGTGGAGGAGCGCGTTGTCGACGGCGAGGGCGACCCGCTGGGCGAGCGCTTCGGCCAGCGCCACGTCGTCGGGGCCGTACTCCCGGCCGGGCTCGGTGAGGATGAAGGAGATGACGCCGAGGGGGCGAGCGCGGGCGAGGAGGGGGACGACGATGCTGGCGCGGATGCCGAGCGCGAGCACGTCCGCCAGGTGCTCGGGGTCGGCGATGACGGCGCGGTGCATGTCCTCGGTGATGCGCGGGTAGAAGGCGGTGCGCAGGGTGCGCAGCACGTGGGCCGGGCCGGAGGGCGCGTCGGGGCGGCTCACCACGCGCTCCTGCATGCGCCGCGCCAGGGGCTCCTTGGCCGGGTCGGCATGCGCGGCCGCGACCCGCTGGAGCCGCCCATCGGCCGTCAGCAGGTAGACCACGCAGAGGTCCCCGAGCACGGGGATGGCCAGGCGGGCCACCGTGGCGAGGGTGGCGCGGTAGTCGAGTGTGCCGGCCAGGGCGACGCTGGCCTCCGCGAGGAACCGGAGCGGCGCTTCACGTGTCGCGCCGGCGCGCGCCATCTCTTCGTGCCCTGCGACACGTCGCTCCGGCACGATCCTTCCCCTTCCCCTTCGAGCAGCCTCCGCGCGCTCACCTGGCGCAGGGCCAACGCACCCCTGCGCCGCCCGCGTAGGGGCATTCGTTCGCACATTCTATGCCAGGCTGCGCCTCACGCCTCCGCCAGCCACGGCTGCCAGGTGAAGCGCGCGTAGCAGTGATCGAGGAGCGCCAGCACCGGGCGAGCCACGAGCACCACCAGCACGACGTTGGCGACGGAGCGGAACAGGTCGTAGCCGAGCGAGGTGACCAGATAGAAGCGCGCGTAGGTGCGCAGCGTCTCCGCGGCCGACATCCCCGGCACCCAGTACAGCCCGGCCGGCTGCTCCAGCCCGGGCGCGGCGAAGGGCCAGGAGTAGAGGTTCATGATGGCCCCGAAGAGCAGCCCCCAGACCGCGCCGAAGACGGCCAGCAGCGCGATCTCCCGTCGGCCGCCCAGCCGCGGGAGCCAGCCGGCGCTCATCCCCACCCAGCCCGCGACCAGCATCTGGAACGGGAGCCAGGGGCCGAGACCCCCGGTGATGAAGGCGGAGACGAGCAGGGTCAGCGCGCCCATCAGGAAGCCGAAGTCGGCCCCGTAGGCGAAGCCCACCAGGATGATGAGCAGGAAGATCGGCGACGCGCCCAGCAGGCTGGGGATCAGGCGCAGCGCGGCGTTCACGGCCACCAGCACCCCGAGAAAGGCCACCATCTTCGACGTGGCCGCGCCGCGCTGGGTGGCCCCGGCCTGGACCTCGAGCAGGATGGTCACGAGGCAGACGACGGCGAGCAGGGCGAAGAGGAGCGGCACCTCGATGCCGCGCCCGCTGAGCCGCCGCGGCTGCCCCAGCAGCGGGAGGACGAAGGGGTAGGTGAAGGTGAGGACCCCGGCCAGGCTCGCCGCCCAGATCACCGGCGAGCCGCGGCGCCGTGGCGGTGCCACCTGCTCCATCACCATGTCACCCCACCGGCTCCCCGGTCTCCAGCCGAATCTGCTGCACCGCGCCCGCCAGGCGGCTGCGGGCGAAGCGCTCGGGGTGCAGGATCCCGGCGAGGATCTCGATCCCGCCGACGAGCCGCGGCCCCGGCCGGTTGAAATAGCCGGCGCCGTCCACCGCGTAGACCTGCCGCTCGCGCACGGCCGGGATCTCGTCGAGGAACGGCGGCAGCACCTCACCGGCCCGCGCCGCCCGCTGCGCCTCGGCCAGCGTGCCGCTGAGGTCGTAGCCGCACGGCATGAGCACGATGACCTCCGGCGCGGCCTCGCGGATCTGCTCCCAGGTGACGCGGGCCGACGGCTGCCCCGCCTGGCCCAGCACGTCCCGCCCACCGGCCAGGGCCACCATCTCGGGCACCCAGTGGCCGCCGACCATCGGCGGGTCGAGCCACTCCAGGCAGACCACGCGGCGCGGCGGCCGCTCGCGCGCGACCTGCGCGCGGATGTGCTCGATCCGGCGGCGCAGCGCGGCGGTCACGGCCGCGGCCGTCGCGGTGCGCCCGCTGAGGCGGCCCACCGTCGTGATGGACTCCAGCATCTCGTCCACCCCGCGCGGCTCGATCGAGACGACCCGGGGCGGCCCGGGCAGCCGCTGGGCGATCGTCAGCACGTCCTCGTAGGCGACGGCGCAGACGATGCACAGCTCCTGGGTCAGGATCAGGTCCGGGGCGAGCTGCTCCAGCAGCGGCACGTCCAGCTCGTAGATCGACTGGCCCTGCTGGGCCCGCTCGCTGATCCGCCGGTCGATCTCGGCGCCGTCGGTGACCTCAGCCGCGAGGACGCTGCGGGTGACGTGCGGCCGGCTCCGCGCTGCGGGCGGGTAGTCGCACTCATGGGTCACGCCGATGAGGTGATCACCCAGGCCCAGCGCGAAGCAGATCTCGGTGTTGCTTGGCACGAGCGAGACGATCCGCATCCCGGCCGTCCTTCCCCGGGGCACCGCGCGACCTCGCCCCCATCATAGCGCACCCGGGGCCGGGCTGCGGGGGCGTCTCGGTTCCCCCTGGTCGGGCCGGGCCGCGCGCCGCCCAGCGTTTCGCGGCACTGCCGAGGCGGGCGGTGACGACGCGTGGGGCTGCTGCGCCAGGGCGGGGGCCCGGTCCGGTAGGGAAGCGGCTTGTCCGCTCCCGCGTGTCGAGGCGGCGGCCGCGGCAGCTAGCGTTCATGCTGCCAGCCGTGGGACCGGAGTCGCCACAGATGGCCGGTGGGGGAGGGGAAGGTGCCGACGAAACGGTCGATCTCGTTCGCCAGGAGTTGGAGAGGCCACCCTTGCGGGATGACGAGGATCCCAGCATGGTCGAGCGCGGGTGGCACAAGGCGCAGGGACCTCAGCCGCCAGATCCCGAGTCTGGCCGGGAGGGGTGGCCGCCGCTGCAAGGGAGAGAACCACACGCGCCAGGCCTCGTGGAGCAGTTGAAAGTCCTTCCAGTTGTGCGTGATCAGCGTGCGCCCACTCAGCGCGGCGTACCACAGTTGGAAGGGATCGCTCGCGAGCTGGAACCCCATCGCCCGCGTCGTCAGGACGTCGTGGCCGCGGCTGTCCAAGATTCGGGCCAGCGCAACGGGGACGTCATTATCGAGGTAGAACGCGCTCATACTCGTCCGGCGTGGACGGCGCCTCGTTGTCGGCGATGCGGGCGTCGATTGCGGCCTTGTGTCGCGCGTAGTAGAGGACCGCCGCCATCACTGCGGTCACCGGCACGTCGTAGTCGATCGCGGCGCGAGTCAGGTCGTTCTCAACGAGGTGGTAGGGATGATCGCCCACACCGGCACGCCGGACTCGATGAGGCGAGCCTCCGCGACCCCCGGCCGCGCGGGGTTTGGCTCGATGTAGCGCGCGATGAGGCTATCGGCCTCGGCAGCCGATGGACTGGCCTGGAGAATGCGGGCCTCGAGATCGTGGAGCTCGTGTTGGGTGAGGACCATGATCGACTCCTGTGTGTCCGTCAGCGCTGCCGTAGAGGGAATTGTGTCAAGAGTAATGCCACAGCGTCAAGCGCTTCACCCGCGGCGCGGGACGTGCGCCCGGTCGGCGCGGCCGCCGCGCGGCGGGCGGCGGCGTCGGCAGCGCGACGGGAGTGCAGGGTGATCCGCGGCGTGGTGTTCGACCTCGATGGGTTGCTCGTGAAGTCGGAGGAGTACTGGGAGCAGGCGCGCCGGGAGTTGGTGACCCGCTACGGTGGGCGGTGGGGCGACGAGCACCAGCGCGCGGTCATGGGCGCCAACACCCGGCAGTGGTCGCGCTACCTCCGCGAAGCCTTCGGGATCCCGCTGCGTGAGGAGGAGATCGCGGCGGCGATCATCGCCCGCATGCGTGCGCTCTATCACGAGCGCCTGCCGCTGCTGCCCGGCGCCATCACGACGGTGCGGGCCCTGGCCGCCGCATACCCGCTGGCGGTCGCCTCTTCCTCGCCGCCCGGGCTCATCCGGTTCGTCCTGGCGGAGATGGGCGTGGCTGAGTGCTTCCAGTCGATCGCCTCGTCGGACGAGGTGGCCCAGGGGAAGCCCGCGCCCGACGTCTACCTGCTGGCCTGCGACCGGCTGGGTGTCGCACCGGCGCAGGCAGTCGCCTTCGAGGACTCGACCGCCGGCATCGCTGCGGCGCTGGCCGCCGGGCTGCGGGTGATCGCCGTGCCGAACCAGCGCTACCCGCCCGACCCGGCCGTGCTGCGTCGCGTCGACCTGATCCTCCCCTCGCTGGAGGGGTTCGACCCGGCGGTGCTGGCGCGCTGGTAGGCGCGGGTCAGGGCTCAGCCGTCGCGCGCGGGGTGCCCCGCGCCCGCCCGCGGCCGGAAGGCAACGACCGGCGCGGTGTCGAGGATGCGCCGCCGGGCGGCGGGGTCGCGCTCCCACCGGGCAAGCACCGCGGCCGCCTCGTCGCGGTCCAGCACCCGGTGGGTGGGCGCGTAGCGGAGCCGTCCGGTGCGCACCTCCACCGCGGGCCCTGCCTGGAGGTTGCGGTACCAGTCGGCGCGCGGCCCCCAGGCCGAGACGACGATGCACTCCCTGGTCGCCGGGTCGTAGCGCAGGCCCTCCAGCACCGTCTGGTGGAGGTGGCCGCTGGCCCGCCCGCGGTGGGTGGGCAGCAGGAAGCGGTGCCCGAGGAGTCCGCCCAGCCAGCGCTCATCGAGCGGGATCGGCAGGCGGAGCAGCCGCCGCACCAACCCGCGTGGCTTCGTGCGGGTGAGCGCGGACACCCTGGTGCGCCTCCGCGGGGGGGCGCCCCGCTCAGTCGTCCGTGGCGGAAGTGCCGGCGCCGGTGTCCGGGACCCCCGGCCGGCGTGTGGCCAGGATGACGCTGGCCGTGGGGGTGACCAGCAGCTCGGTCGCGAGCAGGCGCGGGTCGTTCAACCAGAACTGCCGCACCGGGTCGGGCTGGCCCCGCCACTCAGGCGGCCAGTGCTCCTCCGGGGTGAGGTCGTCGAGGACGACCAGACCGCCGGGGCGCAGGGCACGCAGCAGGGTCTCGGGCTCGCGCTCCTTCGCCTTGCCGCCGTCCGCGAAGAGCAGGTCGAACGGGCCGTAGGGGAGCAGCGCGTGCCAGTCGCCCGCCAGCACCGTCACGCCGGGGCACGGGCGCAGCAGCGCGCGCACGGCGGCGGCACGCTCGGCGTCGAGTTCGACCGTGACGAGCCGCGTGGTGGACGGGAGCGCGCTCGCCATCCAGGCGGTGCCCACGCCGCAGCCGGTCCCGATCTCGCCGATGACGCCGCCCCGCACCTGGGCGGCCAGCACGCGCAGCAGGCGCCCGACCTCGGGGGTGCATGACTGGGTGAACCCTGTTTCCGCGGCCAGCGCCAGCGCACGCTGCACCAGCTCCGGGATCTCGCACGTCGCGCGATAGGTCGTCATCGCGTCCGCCCCCCTCCGGGCCGCCGCACCCTGCACCGGCGTACCGGGACACTACCACGGCGCCTGCGCGCCGTCACCCCGCTGCCGGCCGGGGGCGCAGGCGTCGATAGGGAGCCGGCGCGGCGGCCGGTCGATCAGGTGAAGTGCTTCACCTGCGGCCAGAGCTGCTCGATCGCGTCGACGACATCCGCATGCTGGTCAACCACGACCCGGTGAAGTGCTTCACCTGCGGCCAGAGCTGCTCGATCGGCTGGCGCGGCGCCCTGGCCACCAGGACCGGCAGGTCGTGCTCCTCGGGCATGCAGGCGTCGCAGGTCACCGTCGCGGCCGGCGTCACCTCGCCGAAGAACGCGGCCAGATCGTCGCGCGGGATGCCGACCGTGATGACCACCTCACCGGTGCAGGTCCCGGGGCCCCACAGGTAGTAGCTGTTGTGCCCGCTGATGGCCTGAGGCAGCCCGTGCGCCGGGCCGAAGCGGTCGATGGCCCCCGCCTCACCGTAGTTGCTGGTGAAGAGGCAGGCGCGGGCGCGCTCCTCCGGCGGCAGCGCGTGGTAGACCTCGGCGACGGTCGCGACCAGCGTCTCCCAGCCGTACCGGTCGCCCAGCCACTGCGGCGGTGCCCCGCGCTGATGGGCCCGCTCCTGGGCCGTGGCGCCGGTCACGAAGCCGTAGTACCGCACCCAGGTGGCGGGCGCGAGGATCGGCAGGGCGACCGGGGCAAGCAGCAGCCCGCTTACGACGAGCAGCACCGGGTAGGCCGTGCGCAGACCCCGGAGCGCCCCGCGCTGGGTCGCGCGCTCGACGAGCACCGCGCCACCGGCGAAGAGCATCGGGTAGGCCGGCGCGAGGAAGTAGGCCTAACCGAGGGTGCGGTGCCGGCCGGCGGCCAGGTAGTACAGCTCGTCGCGGAAGTAGCCGTAGTTCCCCGCCACCGCGAGGTGGGCGGCGAGCTTCACCACGGCCAGCAGGGCCAGCAGGGCGTTCGCGCCCAGCAGCGTCCGCCGCCGACTGACCGTCGACGCAGCCACGGCTGGCTGCGACGCCGACGGCGATCCCACCTTGGCATCCTTCCCCTGCTGGCCCGAGTGCCGAGCGCGCCGCTGAGCATACGGCCCGCCGGCCCCCGTCGCGGCGTGGAGCGCCGGCCTCCTGGCCGGCTCCCGTCCGTCGCCTGCCCGGTCGGGCCTCGTTCCCTCGCGCGCATGGGAGGGTTGCCCCGGCATTTCCGGGCGGGCCTGGTGCCGCACGGAGCCGCCCGCGTTGGACACAGAAGGATATCCGGCACCCCCCGACCATACCGGGACCAGCGAGGCTCCGTTCGACGCCGGTGCTCCGTCGTGCCGGCGCGCCCGGCACCCTGGCGCGCCGCCCGGGGCCGCGGTAGAGTGGGGCCGTGCCGGTCGCACGCCACCGGATGGGGGAAGGGGGGAGACGATGGCTGATCTGCCCGCGGCCTCGCGGGTGCTGATCGTCGGGGCGCACCCGGACGACCCCGACTTCTTCTGCGGCGGGACGGTCGCGCGCTGGACCGCGGCCGGCACGGTCGTCGCCTACGTGGTGGTCACCTCGGGCGACAAGGGCATGCCCGATCCCGCGGCGGACCCGCTGGCCTTCAGCCGCCGACGCGAGGCCGAGCAGGAGGTATCGGCCCGTGCGCTCGGGGTCAGCGACGTCACCTTCCTCCGTCTGACCGACGGCGAGGTATTCGACACGCTGGAGCTGCGCGCGCGGCTGACGGCGGAGATCCGCCGCTTCCGCCCCGACCTGATCGTGACCCACGACCCGCTGACGCGCCGCTACCGTCAGCACCCGGACCACCGGGCCGTCGGCGCGGCTACGCTGGCGGCCGCCTTCCCCGCCTGCCGGCTGGCGACCTTCTTCCCGGAGCAGGTCGCGGCCGGGCTGGCGCCGCACGTGGTGGGGCGGGCGCTCCTGTTCGGCAGCGACCAGCCGGACACCTTCGTCGACATCGCGCCCGTGTTCGAGCGGAAGATCGCGGCGCTGGAGCAGCATGTCAGCCAGGCCGGGGCCTTCCCCGGCGGCCTGCACCCGCGGCTGCGCCGGTGGGCCGAGGAGGCGGGCCGCCCGGCCGGCCTGGCGCTGGCCGAGGCCTTCCTCGCCGTCGAGCTGGAGTAGCCGCGCCGCGGTATACTTTGCTGGATACGAACCGTCACGGGCGGGCCGGCGCGCACCGGCCCGCGCCGGATCGCAGGAGAGCATCGCCGCCGTGACCGCGCCGCTGCCGGCCGACGCCCCGCTCGGCGTCTACATCCACATTCCCTTCTGCACCCGCATCTGCCCCTACTGCGACTTCAACACCTATGCTCACCAGGAGCACCTGATCCCGGACTACGTTGACGCGCTGATCGGGGAGATGGACCTGACGCTGGCGGCGCTCGGCCCCCGCCCGGCGCAGACGATCTTCTTTGGCGGCGGCACGCCGTCGCTCCTTCCGCCGGAGCTCGTCGCCCGCCTGATCGAGGCGGTGCGGGCGCGCTTCCCCCTGCCCGACGATGCCGAGATCTCCTTGGAGGCCAACCCGGAGACCATCGACGCCGAGACGCTGGCCGGGTTCCTCCAGGCGGGGGTGAACCGCATCAGCCTGGGCGTGCAGACGCAGCAGGCGCGGGGGCTGAAGGTGCTGGGCCGCGCCCACAAGCCGGACGTGCCGGAGCGGGCGCTGGCCGCGGCCCGGGCGGCCGGGGTGGACAACTTCAGCGTCGACTTCATCTTCGGCTGGCCGGGGCAGACGCTGGCCGAGTGGGAGGACGACCTGGACAGCATCCTCCGCTGGCAGCCGGACCACCTGTCGCTCTACTCCCTCATCGTCGAGCCGGGCACCCCCTACGCGCGCGCCGTCCAGCGCGGCATCCTGACGGTGCCCGACGAGGACGCCACGGCCGACATGTACGAGCGGGCGCTGGACCGGCTCGCCGCGGCCGGCTGGCACCACTACGAGGTGTCCAACTGGGCGCGCACGCCGCAGCACCGCTCGCGGCACAACCTGCTCTACTGGCGCAACGGCCACTACCTGGGCCTCGGCGCGGGCGCCCACGCCCACATCGACCACGTCCGCTCCAGCAACATCCGCCTTCCGGCGCGCTACATCGCCGCGGTCCGCGACGGGCGCCTGCCCATCGCCGAGCGCGAGGAGCTGGACGAGGCGACCGCCATGGCCGAGACGATGATGCTCGGGCTGCGGCTGCCCGAGGAGGGCGTCTCGGCGACCGCCTTCGCCGCGCGCCACGGCCGGGATCTGGCGGCCGTCTACGGCCGGGAGCTCGACGACCTCGCCCGCCTCGGCCTGCTGGCGTGGGACGGCGAGCGGGTGCGCCTCACCCGCCGCGGCCTGCTGCTGGCCAACGAGGTCGCCGCGCGCTTCCTGCCCACACCGGTGAGGGCGGGGTAGGCCGGGGCCTTCAGCGGCAGGTGGCGTGTTCCCCGTGGCAGTACAGCGAGAGCTGCGTCCGCAGCCCAAGCTGCGCCGTGAAGATGTCGTTGTAGAGATGCGCGGCATCTGCGCAGGGGATGAGTCCGCGCGCGACGGCACGCATGAGCGGGGCACAGGTCCGCACCACCTGGCACTGGGGGTACCGCACCTGCAGCAGGCTGATGATGCCGCCGTCGTCGGTCCATAACTCCCAGCCGCGCATCAGGGCGACAGCGGCGCACTCCGCCTCGCCCGGGTCGATGCGCTTGACCCGGACGCCCGGGTCCCGCGCACGAGCATCGTCCCGGGCCTGGCGCGACTGGAGGTAGTGGGCGAGCGTCAGTTGCCGTTGCGAGAGCCTGACCGGCTGCCACGAGCCGTGGATGGCCTGGATGAAGGCGGTGCGATGCTGAACGCGCTGGGCATGGATCGGGTCGGTGGGGTTGGGCTGGGCACGGTAGATCCCCTTGGCGAACTCACTCACTGGTTGGGCAGCGTACGGCGGGCACTCGCTGGGGTCGAGAATGGTCGGTGTGATGTACAACCCACCGCTTGCCAGTGCGACGAGGAGCGGCGCGTGGCCAGCGTCCACGAACATCGCCAGCACCATGTTGTCCACCACGCACGGAGTGCTGCCCGAAGGGCCGCCCGTCATCGTGTGCACTCCGTCACGCCGCGGAGGTGGCGGGGGCCGGGAGCTCGGCGAACTCCTGCCGCTCCGCATCGGTGGCCGGCCGTAGCGGCGCGAGAAGCCCGCGCAGGATGTCGTCCTGTGCGACACGGAGCAGGGACGCCGCGGCCGCCGGGCTGAGGTCGTCCGACTCGATCAACGCCCACACCCGCTCCAGCACCGACGGCGGGTACGTCTCCAGTGAGACGCCGTCTGGCGCCGGGGACGGCTGCCGGTACACGTCGCTCTCGATCCCGAGGTTCGACGCCAACGCGGACGGGCTGAGCTGCCGATACTCCGCGTACTGCGCCGGGGTGAGATAGCGTTCATCCAGCAGCCGGTTCAGCATCGTCGCGTAGCTCACGCCGAAGTACTGCTGCAACCGGATCACCGCGTGCGGGTCGGCCACGGAGCCACCGCCGAGACGCTTCACGACACGACGTAACCCTCCCCGCGGCACGAGGAAGTGCGCGGCGAACCGGTTGGCGAACCGCTCTTTAGCGTCCGGGGCGCCCGCGCGACAGAGCACTCCTGGCTCCTGGTAGTGAAACAGGGCGTGCGCGAGCTCATGAGCGAGCGTGAAGGTCTGCCGACCCGGCGTCGTCCGAGTGTTGACCAGGGCGCAGCAGCCCAGCCGGGGGTGGTTGCAGAAGGCGCCAGAGATGCTGCCCGGCACATCGAGCGGGTCGAGGGCCACGCGATACACCAGCACGCGCTGCTGATCCAGAAAGGCGAGGAGGTCCGGGATCGCGTCCAACCCGAGGCCGTAGTGCTCGCGGACCTTGACGGCCAGCGCCGGAGTCCTTCGGGAATCAGTGAGCGGTCGGCGGCCCCGCCATGCCGGCACGGGAGCGTGCCCGGGGCCCGGGAGCGTATCCCCACACTCCTCCAGCAAGTCGGCCCAGTCATCGAGGAAGGCAAGCCACTGGCGCAGTCTGGTGCGGGTCCGCGGCGCGATGTCGCCCAGATCGCGGAAAAGGAGCGTCGGGCGCTCGGTTGAGGGCCTCGCGACAGCAGTCCCGAGCAGATCGTCGACGGTCGTGCCGTAGATCTCGGCGAGCCGCGTCAGATGGCCGAGGCCCGGGGTGCGCCGATCCTTCTCCCAGTAACAGATCAGCGTGTGGGTGACGCCGAGCGCGGCGGCTGCCTGCTCCTGCGTGAATCCTGCCCACTCACGGGCGGCACGTAGCCGGCTGCCGAGTCCCGTTGCTCGCTCCATCGGCCGCCCCACCATCTCGACGTGCCTGTTACAACAACCCTCCACTAGGTCTACCTTGTTGTAACAGAACACTAGTTCGGTGGGGGTGTCGTCCGATCCGACGATACCCCCTGGTCCGACCGCCAGGTGTGCGGCGGACGATGGGCGACTACGACACCCCGTCGAACCGCCAACGGGTCACGCTGCGGGGGAAGTCGGCCAGGGTCCAGCCGTAGGCGACCCGTGGGCGCACGACGTAGAACCCCTCAGGGCGCTCCGGCCGGTAGCCGTCGTACTTGGCGGCGAAGGCGTCGGCCAGGCGGGCGAAGGTCTCGGCGTCCATCGCGGTCACCGGCTGGGCCTCGCCTTCGAGCGCCACCACCTCCTCGCCGCTCTCCAGGTGGACCTCCACCGCCGGATTCGCCGCCAGGTTGCGGGCCGTGCGGGACGACGGCGCCGTGGAGAAGTAGACCGCGCCGTCGAGCCAGGCACCCCAGACCGGCACGGCGTGCGGCTGCCCGGTGGGCGATGCCGTCGCGATCCAGTAGCTGCGCGACTGCTCCAGACGCTCGACCGCGAACTGCCAGGGGAGCATCCCGTCGGCCTCCGCCGGGACGCCGTACCCCTCCATCCAGGGTCGGCTGGCCCGGGGCTCATCCCGCTGCCCGATGTGCGATCGCTCGCTCATGTGCCGTCCTCCTGCTCGCTCGACCCGGCTCGGGTCCGATCTGCACGACTCTCCCACGATAGGGCACGATACTGGCCACCGTCTGTCATATTTTTCCGCGCTACGATGTCCGGTGATGGGGGAGGAGGGGCCGATGCGGGCGGGCCGGCTGCTGGCGATTCTGTTGCTGCTGCAGCGCTACCGGCGGATGTCGGCGCGGGCGCTGGCGGAGCGGCTGGAGGTCTCGCCGCGCACGATCCAGCGGGACATGGAGGCGCTCAGCATGGCCGGGGTGCCGGTGTACGCCGAGCGGGGGGCGCGCGGCGGCTGGGTGCTGCCGGACGACTACCGCGTCGATCTCTCCGGCCTGACCGAGCCGGAGCTCCAGGCGCTGTTCCTGGCGCAGCCCGTGCGCCCGCTGGCCGACCTCGGGTACCGGGAGGCGGCCGAGGGGGCGCTGCTGAAGCTGCTGGTGACGCTGCCGGACGTGCAGCGCCGGGAGGCGGAGCGGGCGCGCCAGCGGCTGCTGATCGACACCTCCGGCTGGCGGCAGGGGGAGGAGCCGGTGCCCTGTCTGCCCGCGCTCCAGGATGCCCTCTGCCGGGACCGGCGCGTGCGGGTCGTCTACCGCCGGGGCGACGGCACGACCGTCGAGCGGCAGCTCGACCCCCTCGGGCTGGTGGCCAAGGGGAGCCCCTGGTACCTCGTCGCCGCCGTCGACGGGGAGGTCCGGACCTACCGTGTGTCGCGCGTGCAGTCGGTGACGGTCACCGACGAGCCGTGCGTCCGCCCCGAGGGCTTCGACCTCGCGGCCTACTGGGCGGAGTCCACCGCGCGCTTCGTTCGCGAGTTGCCGCGCTACCCGTTCACGCTGCGGGCGGCGCCTGCGGCGCTGCCGCGGCTGGGCGCGGCCGCCGGCTACGTGCGCGCCGAGCGGATCGAGCCGCCGGCCGCCGACGGCTGGGCGGTCGTGCACCTGGTGGCGGACGTGGAGGAGGTCGCCGTGGGCTACGTGCTCGGCTTCGGCGACGCGGTAGAGGTGCTCGACCCGCCGGCGCTGCGGCAGCGCGTGCTGGCCACCGCCCGCCGGGTGGTGGCCTTCTACGCCGGGCGGGGTGAGGAGTAGGGGGCGTGGCGGAGCCGTCTGGGCGTCTGGACACGGATTGACTCGCAGTTGGTGATCCGGCATAATTGCCTCGAGAGGCTGGGAACTGCGTAGCGGGTCCTGGCCTTCTCCCAGGGGCTAGGAACTGGCCCATATGGAGGCTGGGAACTGCGTAGCGGGTCCTGGCCTTATTTCTTTGGCAGGACGACGAGTCCCGCCCCGCGGTAGTCGCCGTCACGGCGGCGAAACTTCGATTCCACGATCCGCCAGTCCTCTCGGGTCGGCTTTCCGAGCACGAAGCGGCCGATCGGCGACGCCACGAGGTCCGCGAGCTGGAGGCCAGCCAGGTTGTCCCGCTTGGGACGCAGCTCCAGGTCGATGATCCGGTTCCTGAGCGTGGCTGCCTGGAGATACCGCGTGCCCTCGACCTTCAGTCGGCGCCATGCCAGGTCGATCTGGCTATCCAGAATGGAGTTGCGTTTCTCCGCTACCATGCGGCCCGCACCTCTACGGTTCCCCAGCTCGTAGCAGAATCTCTCAACGAGTACTTCGAGGCTGAACATGTATGGGTCGAGCGCCTTCGTGCCGTATCGACGATGAAAGACATACTTCTTGATCACGCAGGCAACGACCATGTAATCGAGCTGGCTCATGAGCGTGTTGAGGTGCGTGTAGAACTTGGCTCGGAAGGCGGGATCTGCGAGCGCTTCGAAGCCATTCTGCTGTCGAACGATATCGGCCGTGTGGAGAATCAGGTCATCGCGACCAAATAGGCGCTGCTTGAATGCCCTGAGTCGCTCGTCGAGCTCACTTGCCGCATAGGCGGCGTCGACGATCACTCCGGCCAGGACAAAGATGGGGTACTGCGGGTCGATCTTGCTGAGGCTGTGGTCGCCAGACTCGTCAAGAAGCAAAATCTTCATAAATCGTCCTGTGCGCAGAGAACAGAAGGTGCGAGAATACTGACAGGTCCCTGTGCACCTGTCAATCACGACCTCCCAGACGTAATGTGACGCCTCGCGGGGTCCCTGCCGGTATCGCCGTGCGCCCTCCCCCGATCGCGTACAATCGGCTCCACAGCCGACGTTCAGCGGTGAGCCGGCAAGGAGGGCGTCATGAGCGGGATGGACGAGCGCGCGCGGCTAGGCGCCTACCTCGAAGACCTCGTGCCGCAGCGCCCGCCCGAGATGCGGGCGATGGAGGCGTACGCGCGGGAGCACGACTTCCCGATCATCGGCGCCGCGGCGGGCTACCTCTGCTACCAGATCGCGCGCATCGCCGGGGCGCGGCGCATCTTCGAGCTCGGCTCCGGCTACGGCTACTCCACCGCCTGGTTCGCCCGCGCCGTCCAGGAGAACGGCGGGGGCGAGGTCTACCACGTCGTCTGGGACGAGGCGCTGTCCCGCCAGGCGCGGGGGCACCTCGAGCGCCTCGGCTACGGCGACATCGTGCGCTACCGGGTCGGCGAGGCGGTGCAGGCGCTGCGGGAGACCGAGGGGCCGTTCGACCTCATCTTCAACGACATCAACAAGGAGGGCTACCCCGACTCGCTCCCGGTCATCGCCGAGAAGCTGCGGCCGGGCGGCGTGCTCATCATCGACAACATGCTGTGGGGTGGGCGGATCTTCGACGAGGCCGACCAGTCCCCGGCGACCGTCGGGGTGCGGGAGACGACCCGGCGCCTGACCACCGACCCGGGCTGGATCGCCACCCTCATCCCGATCCGCGACGGGCTGATCGTCGCCTATCGCCGCTGAGCCGCGCGGCCGGCGGGGCTGCCGCTCCGCGCCGTGGGGTGCTGGCGAGGCGCGTTCGGCCTACAATGGTCGTGGATTCGGCGACCCATGGGGGCCGCACCGCAACGGAGGGAAGTGTCACAATGCAGGAAGAGCGCCAGCCGCGCGATCCGACGCGCAAGCTGCTCCGGGTCTTCGGGGTGAAGGTGACCCAGTACGAGGAGCGCACCGCCGCGCTGCTGGAGCAGGCGGCCGCCGTGCCGGCCGACCAGCCGGACGACCTGCTCCGCCTGGCCGCGGAGGCGCTCGACCTCACCGCGGATATGAACCGGCACCTGCGCGAGATGGTGGCGCACGTGCTCGACACCCAGCAGCGCGTCCTCACCGACCTCCGCGCCGCCATCGAGCGGGCGCAGAGCTGACCCCGCGCCGCCGGTGCGGCCGGCGTGGGCGGCGATCGAGGAGCGCCGAACGGTGCGCATGATTAGCGTCGATCTGGGGCGGGCGCACTTTCTCTATCGGGCCGGCGGCGTCTGCCTCCAGGACGGGCGCGTCCTGCTGCACCGCGCCGTGGACGACGATTACTGGTCGCTGCCGGGCGGACGGTGCGAGATCCTGGAGACCGCGGCCGAGGCGCTCGCGCGGGAGATGCGCGAAGAGTTGGCCGTTGACGTCACGGTCGGCCGGCTGCTGTAGGTCGTCGAGAACCTGTTCGTCCTCGACGGCCAGCCCCACCATCAGCTTGGTCTCTATTTCGCCGTCGCCCTGCCGGAGGGGTGCCCCCTGCTCGACACCGCGGCGGTCCACACCGGGCGCGAGGGCGAGGCGCGGCTCGAGTTCCGCTGGTTCCCGCTGGCGGACCTCGACCGCGTGCGGCTCCTCCCGACGTGCATCCGCGACGCGCTGCAGCAGCCCTTGGACGTCCCGTGCCACCTGGTCCACATCGACGCACCCATGGCGATCCGGCATCACCCCGGCGGATGAGCCGTCGGGTGCCGCTGATCTTCCCTCCTGGCAAGCCGAGAGGAGTCGGCTGCCGGGAATATAGTCCAGCGACGGCATGACGTGCGCGGTGTGGCCGCGCGCGAACCGAGGGGCCGGCCACGTGGACGCGTCAGGTGGGGTCGCCATGCTCGCCTGACGCACGATCTTGTGGATTCGCGCTGATCAGCATCACATGTTCAAGAGTTGCGGTACACTTCTGGTCGACTGTGTCACGACCAGAGATGCGCTGGTGACGGGCGTTGATGATCAGCTCAGTGGGGCGCTTTAAGTCAAAACCCCGGGGGCGTCACCGGGAACATGCTGCGCATGCCCGGGAGAGGACCATCCGGGGGATTGCACTCCCAGTATAGCACCGTTGGGTATGGGTGAGAAGAGCGACGGCATCGTGCATCCACTGGTCGCTCGGATCCTTGCGTCGGTTTCGGAGGAGCGCCTCGAGTCCTACCGCCCAGAGGGTGGCAGCGATGACGACATGCTCGCGAACTACCTCTGGAACCTCGCGTTGAGCGAAGCCTTGTATCCCTCCCTCCAGGCCGTTGAAGTGACGCTCCGAAACCGCATCTGCACAGGTGGCCTGGTCGTGCATGGCACGAGTCTCTGGTTCTGCGAGGACGCGATCTTCCAACTCACGAGCCACGAAGTCGATGCGTACCAGGCGGCTGTAGCACGCCTGCAGGATCGTGGGAAACCAGTGACGGCCGGGAGGATCATCGCCGAGCTGCGGTTCGGCTTCTGGGTCTCGCTCTTCAACAAGCCCCACAATGCGTACTGGAAACAAGCGGGCAGCCAGATGCTGAAGCAGATCTTCCCGCACGCTCCAAAGCGATTCCGCGCCCGCTATCAGATCCAGCCCCGGCTCGCCCGAGTGCGGGATCTTCGCAACCGCGTGTTCCACCATGAGCCGCGCCAAGCTGCCGAGCCATCCGGGTGAGACGATATCCCTCTGGGAACAGCACCGGGAGGTGCTCGAGCTCATCGGTTGGATGGACCCGACGCTCAAGGACATCGTCACGCTGCTCGATCGGTTCGCGCGTGTCCATGAGGAGGGACCGGCCCAGTTCTCCGGGCAGCTCGCGCGGGTGGCGACGAGACCGCGGCGCCGTTGAGACCTCCCCCCGCGTCAGCACCCCTACCCCCCGCGCTCCCCGGCACCGATCTTCCGGCGACGGGCCATCGGGCGTGCCGGCCCACCGGGCGGACGGGTAGAATCGTGCCGGAGACGCCGGGAGCGGCGCGGAGCAGGAGGGTGTGTGGCTGAGTCGGACCGGAAGGTGGGCGTGACCGCGGCGGGGCGGGCCGGGGCGCTGCTCGAGCGCCTGCCGGCGCATATGCGCGACATCACCGCGCGCCTGGGCGAGGCCTTCGCCCGCCGTGGCGCGGAGCTGTACCTGGTTGGCGGCAGCGTGCGCGACCTGCTGCTCGGCCAGCCGGTCACCGACCTCGACTTCGCCACCTCGGCCACGCCGGAGGTCACCAAGGCGGCCGGGGCGGAGGCCGGCGCCGACAGCGTCTACACCGTCGGCGAGCAGTTCGGCACCGTCGGCTTCGTCTTCGACGGCCTGAGCGTCGAGATCACCACCTACCGCGAGGAGCATTACCCGACCCCCGACCGGCGCCCGGCCGTGCGCCTGGGGACCGACCTCGTGGGCGATCTCTCGCGCCGCGACTTCACCATCAACGCCGTGGCGGTGGATGCGCGCGACGGCACGGTCCACGACCCCTTCGGCGGCATCGCCGACCTGGAGCGCCGGATCATCCGCGCCGTGGGGGACCCCCGGGCCCGGTTCGACGAGGACCCGCTGCGCATCCTGCGCGCGGCCCGCTTCGCCGCCCAGCTCGACTTCAGCGTCGATCGCCCGACCCTGGCGGCCATGCGCGCGATGGGGCCGCAGCTCGAGCGCATCAGCCGGGAGCGGATCGCGGCGGAGCTGAACCGGCTCCTCATCGCGCCCGCGGCGTCGCGGGGGCTGGCGCTCCTGCAGCAGGCGGACCTGCTGCGCTACGTGCTGCCCGAGATCGTGCCGATGGCCGAGGACGTGGGCGAAGGGCGCCACAAGAACATCTGGCACCACACGCTGCGCGTCGTCGAGCAGTCTCCCCCGCGGCTGGCGGTGCGCTGGGCGGCGCTGCTGCACGACGCGGCCAAGCCGATGACCCGCTCCGTCGACGAGCGAGGCGAGGTGCACTTCTTCGGCCACGAGCGGGTGGGGGCCGACCTGGCCCGCCGGGCGCTGCGGCGGCTGCGGCAGGAGCGCGCGCTGATCGACCGGGTCGCCGGGCTGGTGGAGATGCACCTGCGGCCGGCGGCCTACGACGACACCTGGACCGACAGCGCGGTGCGGCGGCTGATGCTGGAGGCCGGCGACCTCCTGGAAGACCTGCTCGACCTGGCCGCGGCCGATGTGACCAGCGCCCGGGCGCACCGGCAGCGGGAGGCGGCGCGCCGGATCGCGGCGCTGCGGGCGCACGTGCGCCGGCTGGAGGAGGAGCACGCGCTGGCGCAGCTCCAGAGCCCGCTGGACGGCCACGAGCTGATGGCGATCTTCGGGCGCCCGCCCGGCCGCTGGATCGGCGAGCTGAAGGACCACCTGCGCGAGCTCGTCATCGACGGCGTGATCGCGCCGGGCGACAAAGAGGCCGCTCTGGCCGAGGCCCAGCGCTGGATGGCCGAGCGGGAGGGCGAGGGCCAGTTGCCGGCGCGCTGACCGGGCGCGCTTCCCCGCGCGGCACATGGGCCACAGCGCCCCCCATGCACGCCCCGCCACCATATGCTAGAGTACCCTTGACCGGCATGTGACACTTCCAGGGGTTTTCCCGGGGCCGAACCGCATGCTGACGCGGTTTTCGGAAGTGTCGTCCCCACGCGCGTGGGGGTGAACCGTGATGGAGACGCTCTGAGGGCAATCTCGTGGGCGTCGTCCCCACGCGCGTGGGGGTGAACCGAGCCGCGCGCCGAAGGTTTCGGCCGCGATACTGTCGTCCCCACGCGCGTGGGGGTGAACCGAGCTTCAGCATCTCCGGCGCCCGCGAGGAGGACGTCGTCCCCACGCGCGTGGGGGTGAACCGGTAACGCCGTGGGACCGGCCGGTGGATGTCGTGGTCGTCCCCACGCGCGTGGGGGTGAACCGGCCACCCGGCGGCGCATCCTACACGCACTGCGAGTCGTCCCCGCGCGCGTGGGGGTGAACCGATTGCGCAGACCGACAATGCGGACAGCACCCAGTCGTCCCCACGCGCGTGGGGGTGAACCAGAGGCCCGCAGCCTGGGCGGCCGCCAGCGTCGGTCGTCCCCACGCGCGTGGGGGTGAACCGTTGGCGAGCTGTTCGCCGAGCTGAAAGTTGACGTCGTCCCCACGCGTGGGGGTGAACCGCGGGGCCGAGTGCCCCGAGATGTCGGGACCGGATCGATGGTGGTGACGCTCTCGTGTGGTGGAGCGTCGCGCTGGCCGGGCCGGGCAGGCGCATGGTGGGACCCCACCCGTCTTATGGACTTTGACGATTGAGTCCGGCACTTCCGGTGATCGTCCCCAGCTGGCTTGAGCCGCCTTTTCTTGTCAGCCCCGGGATCAATCCCCGAGCACCCATAACCGACTGTACACGCCCACGGGTCACCGCGTGCGCCGGCCCTCGCCCCCGACCGGGAGTCGAGGCTCCACGGGGGAGGGCGGTGGCTGGCGGGTGCCGGAGGTGCATCTCGCATCGCGAACGAGAGCCGGCGAGGACGCCGGCGCTCCACGGGCGCGGCGCCGTGCGACGCCGGCGCTCCACGCGCCCCGGGCCCCGCCGCCGCCGCGTGCGTCGGTAGGGGAGGCCCCGGCGCCTCGTGCGGGAGCGTACATGGCCCCCGACCGGGTTGGGCGCCGTACGTGACCGCGTGGGACGGGCGGTCATGCCGGCTCGCGCCCTGGCTCGGCGATGGGACAGCGTGAGGCGTTCTTCTGCCGCGGGCGGCAGGTTCGGTGCCGGTGGGTCGGCTCCTCCCCTGTGCGATCATGCCGGTGTATGACATAATCGTAAGAGTGAGGTGGGCTTGCCGGCGATGGCTGGGGCTCCGTCGCGGCCCCAGCGTTTTGTTCCTGGCGGAGACGGGGCTCATCCAGGCGAGATCGTGCTCGGTAGATGGGGGGATGATGATGGGGGACATGCCGCGGACGTGCACCTGCGATCTGGAGCAGGGTGCGCGCTGCCCTGAGGGGCAGCGGCTCTTCGAGGCGGCGCGACGGTTGCATTTCCGTGCTCTGCACGACCCGCTGAACACCGCGGCCTACCGGCAGGCCTGGGCTGCCTACCTGGCGCACCTCGCGTCCCGGCCCGCGGAGCCGGACGCGTCGCTCTCGCCGCGGACGGTGGCGTGGCTCTGCTTCCACCGCTGGCTCTACCAGCGCGGCTACTACGCCGACGACACGCGGGCGGCGTGACGGAGGCCCTGGGATTCGCCATCCGCGGGAAGGGGCCGGGGTATCATTGGTGTGGTCAGTCGTCGTCACGTGTGCGGCAACCGCAGGCGACGTTGGGAGAGGCTACCATGCAGACCCGTGAGCGGCTCCATCGGCTCGTCGACGAACTGCCCGAGAGCGAACTCCATGCCGCGGAGCGCTACCTCGACTTCCTGCGGACGGCCGGCGATCCTCTCTTGAGGGCCCTCGCTGCTGCGCCGGTCGACGACGAGCCACTGACGCCGGATGACGAGGCGGCAATTGCTGAGGCGCGGGCAGCGTACGAGCGGGGCGCGAGCATCCCGTGGGAGGAGCTGCGAAAGGAGCTCCTCCGAGGATCAGATGTCTGATGCCCTGGCAACTCCGTGTCGCCGCCCGGGCTGTCTAGGAACTGCACCGTCTGCCGCCTCGAGATCGGGAAGCCATCGACCGGGCACTCGGACGCCTGGTAACCGATCCCGGCTCTGTCGATATCCGGAAGCTCGAGGGGACTGAGCGGACCTGGCGCCTGCGCGTCGGCACTTGGCGGGTGATCTTTGAGTTGGACAACGCCGCCGGGGTAGTCCTGGTCACCCGGGTGGTGCCACGGGGCAGTGCTTACCGGGATTGATTGGATTGGGACGAGCAACGGACCCGTGGACGCCGTCCCGCTCACCCCCTGAACGTCTTGCCTCTATCGCAATTCCACCCCGCCGGCTGGCAGTGTTTCTGCTAGGCGTATACTTGCTTGGTGGAGTGTGGGCCAGTGGGCGGCCCGACGCCGGCGGCCCCGCCCCCATGTGTACGCACAGCGCATCCGCTCGGCCGGGCGACCGCTCCGCACAGCGGCCCGACGCGCGCCGGGCTGCTGGATACCCCACTACTGCGAGCGACAGACGACAGGAGGGAGGCTCCACGTGGCCAATCCGCTGCAACGCCTCGCCGAGGTCGGGCAGAGTTTCTGGCTCGACAACCTCAGCCGCGCGCTCATCACCTCGGGTGAGCTGGCCCGGCTGATCCAGGAGGACGGCCTGCGCGGCATCACCTCGAACCCCACCATCTTCGAGAAGGCGCTGGCCAGCACCCACGAGTACGACCAGGACATCGAGCGGCTGGCGGGCGAGGGCAAGAGCGACGAGGAGATCTTCGAGGCACTGGCCATCGAAGACATCCGCATGGCGGCCGACCTGCTGCGCCCGGTCTACGACGCGACCGACGGCGCGGACGGCTTCGTCTCGCTGGAGCTGCCGCCCAGGCTGGCCTTCGATACCGAGGGGTCGATCGCGGAGGCCAAGCGGCTGTTCCACGCCGTCGACCGGCCGAACGTGATGATCAAGGTGCCCGGCACGCCGCAGGGCATTCCCGCCATCGAGCGGCTCATCACCGAGGGGGTCAACGTCAACATCACCCTCCTCTTCTCGCTCGACAACTACCGGCAGGTGATCGAGGCCTACCTGCGCGGGTTGGAGCGCCGGGCCGCGGCCGGGTTGCCGCTGCGCGACGTCAACTCGGTCGCCAGCTTCTTCGTCAGCCGGGTCGACACCGAGGTGGATCGCCGCATCGACGAGCTGCTGGAGACGACGACCGACCCGGCGCGGCGGGAGCTGCTCGAGTCGCTGCGCGGGCAGGTGGCGATCGCCAACGCCAAGCTCGCCTATCAGGAGTTCCGGCGGGTGTTCCTCGACGGGGAGCGCTTCCGGCGGCTCCAGGAAAAGGGCGCGCGCGTGCAGCGGCCGCTCTGGGCCAGCACCAGCACCAAGAACCCGGCCTACAGCGACGTGAAGTACGTCGAGGCGCTGATCGGCCCCGACACGGTGGAGACGATGGCGCCCGTCACGGTCGAGGCCTTCCGCGACCATGGCGTGGTCGCGGAGACGGTCGAGCAGGGGGTCGAGGAGGCGCGCCAGATCCTGGCGCGGCTGGCCGAAGCCGGCATCGACTACCACGAGGTCACGGCGCTGTTGCAGGAGCAGGGCGTGGCGGTCTTCGCCAAGTCGTACGAGAACCTGATCAAGGGGATCGCGGAGAAGCGGGCGCTCCTGCTCGGGCCGACTGGAGGGCGATCGGGCAACCTCGACCCTTTTGAGGATGCCATCCGCTCCGCCATCGAGCGCCTGACGCGCGCCCGCTTCGTGGAGCGGCTCTGGCAGCGTGACCCGAGCCTGTGGAGCGACGACCCCCAGGTTCAGGCGACCATCGCCAACCGGCTGGGCTGGCTCGACGTGCACGAGGCGATGCTGGGCCAGATCGACCGGTTCACCGCGCTCCAGGAGGACATCCGCGCCGCCGGGTTCACGCGCGCCCTGCTGCTCGGCATGGGCGGCAGCAGCCTGGCGCCCGAGGTCTTCCAGCACACCTTCGGGAACCAGGACGGCTTCCCGGAGTTGCAGGTGGTGGACACGACCAACCCCGACGCGATCAGCCGGCTCGCCGATGGGCTCGACCTGGACCGCACGCTCGTCATCGTCAGCTCGAAGTCCGGCACGACGGTGGAGACGATCTCGCTCTTCCGCTATTTCCACCGGCTGCTGGCGGACCGGCACGGCGCGGAGCAGGCGGGGCGCTCCTTCATCGCCATCACCGATCCGGGCACGCCGCTGGCGACGCTGGCCCGCGAGCACGGCTTCCGCCACGTCTTCCTCAACCCGCCCGACATCGGCGGGCGCTACTCCGCGCTCTCCTACTTCGGGCTGGTGCCGGCGGCGATCATCGGGCTCGACGTGCGGGCGCTGCTGGAGCGCGTGGCGCCGATGGCGGCGCGGCTGCGGCAGCCGGGCGCCCACAACCCCGGCCTCTGGCTCGGCGCGGCGCTGGGGGCGCTGGCGATGGCGGAGCACGACAAGGTCACCTTCATCTTCGAGCCGGCCGTGGAGCGCCTGGCCGACTGGCTGGAGCAGTTGCTGGCGGAGAGCACCGGCAAGGACGGTTACGGGCTCATCCCGGTCGTGCGCGAGCCGCGCGCCAGTGCCGAGGGCTACGGGGCGGACCGCGTGTTCGTCGGCCTGGACCTGGTGCCGCAGCCGCACGCGCAGACCGACTCGGTGCTGGAGGCGCTGGAGGTCGCCGGCCAGCCGGTGATCCGCCTGCGCATGCGCGACCAGTGGGACATCGGGGCCGAGTTCCTCCGCTGGGAGGTCGCCACCGCGGCTGCCGGGGTGGTGCTCGGGATCAACCCCTTCGACGAGCCGAACGTGCAGGAGAGCAAGGACAACACCAACCGCCTGCTCGCCGAGTTCCGCACCCGCGGCGTGCT
Source organism: Sphaerobacter sp. (assembly GCA_029961075.1). Lineage (GTDB taxonomy): Bacteria > Chloroflexota > Chloroflexia > Thermomicrobiales > Thermomicrobiaceae > Sphaerobacter. The sequence goes on along the minus strand of JASBVL010000030.1, from coordinate 5,342 downwards.
GCCCGAGCCGCCGGCGGAGGCGTCAGAGGGCTCCGTGGCGCTCGCCGGGATCCCGGCCGCCACCGTCGTGGAGGCGATGCGGACCTTCCTGGATCAGGTCCGCCTGGGCGACTACGTGGCGATCATGGCCTTTGTCGAGCCGACGCCGGAGGTGGAGGCGCGGCTGCAAGAGATCCGCGATCTGCTGCGCGACCACCTGCAGGTGGCCACGACGCTCGGCTACGGGCCCCGCTTCCTGCACTCCACGGGGCAGCTCCACAAGGGCGGGCCGGCGACCGGCGCGTTCATCCAGATCGTGGCGGCGCCGCGCCAGGACCTGCCGATCCCGGGGGAGGCGTATGCGTTCGGCACGCTCTTCCGGGCGCAGGCGCTGGGCGACTTCGCGGCGCTCCAGCGGCGCGGGCGCCCGCTGCTGCGCCTGGAGCTACGCGATGATCCGGTCGCCGGGTTGGATCGCGTCCTGCAGGTGCTGGCCCCCGCCACGATGCGGTGATCCCGGCCGGCGCGGCGTGGGTGACGCGGATCGCGGGGAGCGGACCCACGCCGATCAGGGCGAGCGGGAGCGAGCGGTACCGTCGAAGGAGTGAGTGCATGGATCTCGCGATCATAGGGCTGGGCCGGATGGGTGCGAACATGGCCCGGCGGCTGCTGCGCGATGGACACCGAGTGGTGGTGCACAACCGGAGCCGCGGGCCGATCGAGGAGTTGGAGCGGGAGGGCGCGGTCGGCGCCTACTCGGTGGCCTCGGTGGTGGACAAGCTCGCGCCGCCGCGGGTTATCTGGATGATGATCCCGGCCGGGGACCCGGTCGACGAGATGATCAAGGACCTGCTGCCGCTCCTGTCGCCGGGCGACGTGCTGATCGACGGGGGGAACTCGTACTGGAAGGACTCGGTCCGGCGCGCGGCGACCGTCAAGGAGCACAACATCCACTACCTTGACGTCGGCACCAGCGGCGGGATCTGGGGCCTGGAGGTCGGCTACTGCCTGATGATCGGCGGTGAGGAGGCCGCCTTCCGCATGGTGGAGCCAGCCTTCAAGAGCCTGGCGCCGGAGCAGGGCTACCGGCTGCTGGGGCCGAACGGCGCCGGCCACTTCGCCAAGATGATCCACAACGGCATCGAGTACGGCATGCTGCAAGCCTACGCCGAGGGGTTCGAGATCCTCGAGTCGTCGCCCTACGACTACAACCTGGCGGAGCTGGCCGCGCTCTGGAACCGGGGCAGCGTGATCCGGTCCTGGCTCCTGGAGCTGGCCGAGCGCGCCTTCACCGCGGATCCGCGGCTGGCGTCGATTCGCGGCTACGTGGAGGACTCGGGCGAGGGACGGTGGACGGTGTTCCAGGCGATAGAGCAGGACGTGCCGGCGCCGGTCCTGACCCTGTCGCTCATGGCCCGCTTCCGCTCGCGCCAGCCCGACTCCTTCGCGGCCAAGGTCGTGGCCGCGCTGCGGCACCAGTTCGGCGGCCATGCCGTGCAGCGGGAGTCGGGGACGCCGGAGTGACAGGCTGACGCGTGAGGCGTCATACGTCATGCATGAGACGTCATCCGGCATCGGTGATGCGTGTTGTGCATGACGGATTGCGTGTTGCGTGATGCGTCCCCTCACCCCCGGCCCCTCTCCCCCGCGGGGGGAGAGGGGGGACGAACGGAACACGCATCACGCACCACGCAGTACGCAGTACGCACCACGGAATACGTACCACGGAACACGGACCACGCAGGCCAGATTCGCATCACATCCTGGGGAGAGGCATCGATGCAGAGTGCCACTGTCGAGAACCCACTGCGAGCGGGCCTGGACGCGGAGCGGATGCCGCCGCCGTGCGCCGTGGTCATCTTCGGCGCGTCGGGAGATCTGACGCGCCGCAAGCTGATGCCGGCGCTCTACAACCTGGCACTGGAGGGGCTGCTGCCGGCCGGCTTCACCGTCGTCGGCTTTGCGCGCCGCGCGATGGCGCCGAGCGAGTTCCGTGCGCAGATACGGGATGCGATCAATCAGTTCTCCCGCCGGCGGCCGGTCGACCCCGGCACCTGGGAGGCGTTCGAGCAGGGGATCACCTACGTCCAGGGCACCTTCCAGGACGTCGCCGACTACGCGCGGCTCGACCAGGAGCTGCGGCGCATCGATCGCGAGCGCGGCACCCGCGGCAACCGCATCTTCTACCTGGCCACGCCGCCCACCCAGTACGAGACGATCATCGACAACCTCGGCCGGGCCGGGCTGAACGTGCCGGCCGAGCCGGGGAGCTGGACCCGGCTGATCATCGAGAAGCCCTTCGGCCGCGATTACCAGAGCGCCGTGGCGCTCAACGACCACCTGCTCCGCATCTTCGCGGAGGAGCAGATCTTTCGGATCGATCACTACCTCGGCAAGGAGACGGTCCAGAACGTCCTGGCCTTCCGCTTCGCGAACGGGATCTTCGAGCCGATCTGGAATCGCAACTACATCGACCACGTCCAGATCACCGTCGCGGAGAGCCTGGGCCTGGAGGGGCGTGGCGACTACTACGACCAGGCCGGGGCGCTGCGCGACATGGTGCAGAACCACATGCTGCAACTGCTCTGCGTCACGGCCATGGAGCCGCCGATCGCCTTCGAGGCGGACGCCGTCCGCGACGAGAAGGTGAAGGTGCTGCGCGCCATCCGGCAGATCGATCCGAAGCGGGTGAACGAGATGACCGTGCGGGGCCAGTACGGCCCGGGCTGGGTCGGGGGCCAGCCGGTGCCGGGCTACCGCGAGGAGCCCAACGTCGCCCCGAACTCGGTGACCGAGACCTACGTGGCCCTCAAGCTCTTCATCGACAACTGGCGCTGGGCCGGCGTCCCCTTCTACCTGCGCACCGGCAAGCGCATGCCGCGCCGGGTGACGGAGATCGCGATCCAGTTCAAGCACGTGCCGCACCCCCTCTTCCGGGGCCCGGCCGCCGCATCGATGGAACCGAACGTGCTAGCGATCCGGATCCAGCCCGACGAGGGCATCTCGCTCAAGATCGCCGCCAAGGTGCCGGGGCCGCTTATCCGCTTGCGCTCGGTGAACATGGGGTTCCTCTACGGCACCTCGTTCATGGTGGAATCCCCCGACGCCTACGAGCGGCTCTTGCTGGACTGCATGCTCGGCGACTCGACGCTCTTCACGCGCCGGGATGAGACGGAGGCAGCCTGGCGGCCGATCACGGCGATCCTGAAGGGCTGGGCCGAGGCGCCGCCCCCGCGCTTCCCCAACTACGAGGCGGGGACCTGGGGGCCGCGCGAGGCCGACGAGTTCATCGCCCGAGACGGGCGCGCGTGGCGTCAACCGTAGGCACAAGAGAGGCTGGCATGGGAGAGGTCGATATCACTCGGGATGTCCACGGCTTCCCGGGCCCGAACGTCGATGTCGAGGCGATCGAGCGGGAGCTGGCCAATCTGTGGAAGGCGCCGGAGCTGGGCTCGTTGACGCAGGCCGAGGTGGTCCCCGTCCGGACCAGCGTCCTCAACCTGGTGGTGGTCGCCTCGGGGCACGCCGGGGCCGCGCGCATCGCGCGCACGGTGAGCTGGCTCTCGGTTCATCACCCGTCGCGCCTCATCGTCTTCGTGCCCGACTGGAGTGCTACCGACCCCACCCGGGATCTCGACGCCCAGGTCTCGACGCATTGCTCTGCGGCGCCGGAGGCGCACGTCGCACCCTGCTTCGAGCGGGTCATCATCACCGTGCCGCCCGGGGCGCTCGACCTCATCGTCAGCGTCATCCCCTCGCTTGTGCTGCCGGACCTGCCCACCTTCCTCTGGTGGCCGGAGCCGCCCCCGCTGGGTGAGCCCAACCTCGTCCGGCTCGCGCGCGCCGTTGATCGGCTGGTTGTCGACTCGCGCGGCTTTACCCGCGCGGCCGCCAGCCTGGTCCGGCTCCATGAGCTGTGCCGCCAACTGGGCGACGACTGTGCGCTCAGCGACCTGAACTGGGCCTGCCTGGCTCCCTGGCGGGCCTTGACCGCCCAGGCCTTCGACGTCGCCGAGCACCGCTGGGTGCTCGACGCGGTCACCCGGCTGACGGTGCAGTACGGCTACACGCGCGGTGCCGCCGATAGCCCGGCGCAGGCACTGCTCTTCGTTGGCTGGGTGACGAGCCGCCTGGGCTGGGAGGTCGTGGCCGCGGAGCGGGCCAACCGCGGTCCCTGGCGCGTCACCGCGCGGCGCCCCGACGGCGCGCACGTGGCGATTGAGCTGCACCGGATCCCGGCGCCGCCGGCCTTCAACGGCGCGCTCCTGTCGGGCGTGCTCCAGGCACGCGACGGCCGCCGCAGCGGCGAGTTCCGGGCTGAGCGCGTCGACGATCTCGAGACCATCCGGGTCACCGTGGGGATCGACGGCGTGCCGCCGGTGTCGTATGCCATGCGCAGCCGCGGGGCGGATGACGGCAGCCTGCTGATGCAGGAGCTCCGGTCGGTCGATCGCGACGGGGTGTACGAGGAGGCGCTGACCGCGGCGCGGCGCTGCGTCGCCGCGCTGGGGAAGGATGAGCGAGCGCGATTATGAAGGAGCAGACGGTGGTGGTCGTGCCGGATGCCGATGCGCTGGCGCAGGCGGCGGCGCACCGGTTTGTCGAGATCGCCCGCGAGGAGATCGCCCGCCACGGCCGCTTCACCGTGGCGCTCTCCGGCGGCTCGACCCCGCGCGCGCTGTACCGCCTGCTGGCGCAGGAGCCGGAGGCCATCGACTGGGCGCGCGTCCACGTCTTCTGGGGCGACGAGCGGACCGTCCCGCCCGACCACGAGCAGAGCAACTACCGCATGGCGCGCGAGGCGCTGCTTGACCACGTCCCGATCCCCCGCGACCAGATCCACCGCATCGAGGCCGAGCGCGACCCGGCGGAGGCCGCGGCGCGCTACGCGGCGACCCTGGCCGACGTCTTCGGGCTGGAGCCGGGCGCGATGCCCGTCTTCGACCTGGTGCTCCTCGGCGTCGGCACCGACGGGCACACCGCCTCCCTCTTCCCCGGCACGCGCGCGGTGCAGGTCCAGGACACCCCGGTGGTCGAGAACGAGGTCCCGCAGCTCAACACCGTGCGCATCACCCTCACTGTCCCGGTGATCACGCAGGCGGCCAACATCCTGGTGCTCGCCGCCGGGGCGGACAAGGCCCCCGCGATCCGGCGGGCACTCGAGGCCCCCTACGCGCCGGAGCAAACGCCGGCCCAGGTCATCCGCAGCGCGCGCGGCAACGTCGTCTGGCTGCTGGATGCCGAGGCGGCCAGCCAGTTGGAGGAGCTTCGCCCGGCCGGCTAACCCCGGCCGCGGCGCGCCGGCTGCCCCCGCGCCAGCCCGTGGATCACCGGGAGCAGTGGCAGCACCAGCGCGCTGTGCC
>JASBVL010000003.1 GCA_029961075.1 Sphaerobacter sp. | reverse complement strand
TCCGCTCGGCTGCGCGCCGCTGGGTCGCATCGCCGGAGCGGCGCTCGCCGCGGAGCTGGGCTGCTTCCTGATCAACCTGGGCGGGATCGCGGGGCACGCGCTCCCGATCCCGCTCGGTCGGACTCGTCGCGTGGGTGGTCGGCCGTCGCAGGCCGGCGCGAGACAGGACGGAGTGATGACGTGACGCATGAGACGCCGGAGTCGGTGACGCTGGACGTGCGCGAGCTGGCGCCGCGGGAGCGCCATCCGCTCATCTTCCAGCGGTTCGCGGAGCTGGTGCCGGGCGAGTGCATGCGCCTGATCAACGACCACGATCCGAAGCCGCTGTACTACCAGCTGATGGCGGAGTATCCCGGCCAGGCGGGCTGGGAGTACGTCGAATCCGGGCCGGAGGTGTGGCAGGTCCGGATCACCAAGCTGGGCGGGTGATGCCGTGTCGCGGCGCAGGCCCCGATCGCGCCGCGGCCGTCGCTCTCCGTGCTCACTCTCGAAACGGGGCACCCCGCGCGACCGGTCGCGCGGGGTGTCCCCATAGGGGCGCCGTTTCGGGGAATGGGTGGCGACAGGGGAGGGGGCCGGCGTGGCCCCCGAAGGCGGGTCGGTCGGCGCGCCGGTGACGCCTGTGGTAGAAGGACGGCACGCGGCAGATCGGCCGGCCGCGGATGGACGGGCGAGAGGGGCGACGCGTGGTGGTGGATCGACCCAAGGCCGGAGCAGGCGACCAGGCGCGCCCACCGGGCGCGGTGTGGCGGCCGTTCGTGGTGGCGGCCATCGCGCTGGCGCTGACGGGCGGGTTCGCCGCCGGGGGCGCGCTCCTCGCCGCGCGCTGGCTCGGGGTCACGCCCGGGCGGTGGTGGGTGGCGGCCGGGCAGGTCCATGGGCAGGTGCAGATGCTCGGCTGGGTCGGGCTCATGGTGCTGGGGGTCGCGCTGCACTTCCTGCCGCGCCTGGTGGGGGCGCCGCTGCGCGGGGCGCGTCTCGCGCCGGTGGCCCTCGGGCTCATCGTCGCCGGGCTGGTGCTGCGCGCGCTCTGCCAGCCGCTCGTCGCGGCGGAGCGCGGTGGGGCGTGGCCCCGCGGCGGGCTGCTCGCGGCGGCCGGGATCACCCTCGGCGGGGTCACGCTCGCCGTGGGGATGCTGCTCGCGACGCTGGTCGGTCCACCGCCGCCGCGCAAGCGGGGTGCGGTCCGATCCGTGTTGCCGCTCTTCCCGGTCGCCTTCGGCTCGCTCTGGGGCGCGAGCGCGCTGAGCGCCTGGGGGCTGCTCGACGCGGCGCGCGGCCTCGGGGTCGTGGCGCCGGCCCGGGATCGCGCCATCGTCCAGCTCGAGCTCTACGCGTTCCTGCTCCCGGTCGCCGCGGCCATGACCGCCCGCACCTTTCCGCTCTACTTCCAGACGCACCTGGCCCGGACGCGGCTGGTGACGCTGGGTGTGGCGGGGATCCTGGGTGGGCTGGCGCTGCAGGTGCCGGGCGACCTGGCGCTGGCGGGGCTGGGGCGCGTGCTGCGGGGCGCGGCGCTCGTGGTGCTGATCGTGGCGCTGCGGGTGTGGGGCGAGCGCCGGCCGCTGCCGCGGCGGCCGGTCCACTGGCTGCGCGACCCCCTCCAGCTCCTGGTGCTGAGCGCCTATGCCTGGCTGGCGGTGGCGGCCGGGATGAGCGGGCTGACGGGGCTCCGCCAGCTTGGCGTGGGCGTGCCGGCCATCCCGCCGGACAGCGAGTGGCACGCGGTGGGGGCGGGCTTCGCGACGCTGCTGATCTTCGGGGTCGGCGCCCACATGATCCCGGGCTTTGCCCAGCGGCGGCTGCGGCGCGCGGCGCTGGCGTGGGCCACGCTCGTGCTCGGCAACCTGGCGGCGCTGCTGCGGGTCGGCACCAGCGTGACCGGCCGGGACGTCGCGGCGCTGGGTGCGGTCGCGGGGGTGGCGGGGCTGGTGGCGGTGGGGCTGTTCGCCGTCAACCTGACGGGCCCGCCGCGCGCGGGGCCGGCCCCGCGCCGATACTGTCCAAATGGACAGTGATCCACCTGTCCAATCATTGGTGATCGTCCAGTCCCAAAGACAGGTGGGCAGGTGTGCGGGTTTCCTCTAGATTAATGGTGAGAGGTGACGGTGAGGCACGCCGCACGCGGATGCCGAGTTCCGGCCAGGGGTATTGATTCCGGGCCAGGCTGCCCGTCGGCGGACCGGAACCGAGCACGGCCCCGCTGGTGGTGCGGGGGCGACCTCGGCGGACCTCACCGCTCCGGATGGGCACTTTCCTCGCCATCCGTTCCTCCTGTTCCCCTCCGGGGTCGGAGCAGCCACCGGCTCTCGGCCCGCTCCCCACGACCGAAGGGCCTGCTCGTCCCCGCACGGAAACGTGGAGCAGGCCCTGACCACCTCTCGCGCCGACGCCGGGTGTGCCGAACAGGTTATGATTGCCACACAGACCGCTGGCGCGCGTTCGCGGTCGGAGGCGAGGGTGCCACCGGCGGTGGAGAGGGGCGTCAGAATGGCAAGTTCCCGTGGGCTGTACCGATCGCGCAAGCACCGGATGATCGCCGGTGTCGCTGGCGGGCTGGCCGAGCGCTTCGGCGTGCCCGTGTGGCTGATGCGGACGCTGTGGCTCCTCCTCCTGCTGCCCGGCGGGCTGCCGGGGCTGGTGCCCTACGCGATCCTCTGGGTGCTTGTGCCGATCGAGCCGGAGGAGTAGCAGGCGCGCCGCGGCTCGCGTCGCGGTGGGCAGCGGGGCGGGCCCAGTTATGCTACAGTTAGGTTGAGAAATGTGGGGCCAGGGGTTGGCGCGGCCGCCGCTGGCCGCCGGAGCGCGCCGTGCCGCCGATGTGGAAGTGAGGGGTCGCGATGCTGGACACACACTTGACCCGTGAGCAGGTGCTCGATGCCCTGCGGCCCGTCAAGGATCCCGAGATCGGGCGGAGCCTGGTCGAGTTGGGGATGATCAAGGACGTCACGATCGATCAGGCGCGGGTCTCGGTCCACGTCGAGTTGACCACGCCGGCCTGCCCCCTCCGCAGCCGCATCGAGTCCGACGTCCGCCAGGCGGTCATGGGCCTGCCGGGGGTGGCGGAGGTGGCCGTGACCTTCTCGTCCCGGGTGCGGGCGGCCGGGTCCGGCATGCCCGATCGTGAGCCGCTGCCGGGCGTGAAGAACACCATCGCGGTGGCGAGCGGCAAGGGAGGCGTCGGCAAGTCGACGGTCGCGGTCAACCTGGCCATCGCGCTGGCGCAGGACGGCGCCGCGGTGGGCCTGCTCGACGCCGACGTCTACGGCCCCAGCCTGCCCCTCATGCTCGGCGTGACGCACCGGCCTTCGATGCGGGACGGGAAGATCGTCCCGCTGGAGGCCTACGGCGTGAAGGTCATGTCGGTCGGGTTCATCCTGGACCCCGAGAAGCCCCTGATCTGGCGCGGCCCGCTCGTCTCCCAGCTCATCACCCAGTTCCTCAACGATGTCGACTGGGGCGAGCTGGACTACCTGGTGATCGACCTCCCGCCCGGCACCGGCGACGTGCAGCTCACGCTGGTGCAGCGCATCCCGCTCTCCGGTGCGGTAATCGTGACAACCCCGCAGGACGTCGCGCTGGCGGACGCGGTCAAGGGGCTGGCCATGTTCCGCGAGGTGAAGGCGACCATCCTCGGCATCGTCGAGAACATGAGCTACTTCGTCTGCCCGCACTGTGGGGAGCGCTCCGAGATCTTCGGCTTCGGCGGCGGCGAGCGGACGGCGACGCGCCACGGCGTCCCGCTGTTGGGGCAGATCCCGCTGGAGGGCTCGATCCGGCAGGGCGGCGATATCGGCTTCCCGATCGTGGTGGCGGAGCCCGACTCCCCGCCGGCGGTCGCCTTCCGTGACGCGGCGCGCCAGGCCGCGGCCCGGCTGGCGGTCGAGGCGGTGCGCAAGCCGCGCCGGCCACGCATCATGCTCCGGCCGACCACCTAGCGCGGCCAGCACCCGCCGCGTCCCCACCCCGCGTGGGCCAGCGGGCGGGGGGCGTTGGCTCCCTTGGCCGGGGTGCCCCGTTCAGCCACGGTGTCCGGTGTCAGTCGTGCAGCGCCGTCGGGTGCGGGTGCCCTGACTCCTCGAACCGCCCGCGCATCTGGTACGATCTGCCACACATGCCGCGCAGCGAACGGCGTGGGGGTCGACCGCGCCGCTGGCCGCGCGGCCCCGGAGCGACGCGACCAGTCAATCGCGGCCGGCCGAGAGGCCAAACCGCACACCAGGAGGATCCCGGTGCGCTGTCCGAGTTGCCAAACGCCCACGCCCCTCGCTGCCAAGTATTGTCCCTGGTGCGGACGAAAACTGCGGGACGACGCGCCCGTGGCCGGGCGCCGCGTCGTGGTCACCGGCGTCGGCGCGGTCTCGCCGCTGGGCCTGACCGCCGCGGAGACCTGGCAGGGCCTGATCGAAGGCCGCTCGGGCATCCGCCGCATCGAGGGCTTCGATCCGAGCGAGCTCCCGGTGCAGATCGCGGGGGAGGTGCGCGGGTTCAGCATCGGCGACTGGGTCGACGCCAAGACGGCGCGGCAGATGGCGCGCTTCGCTCAGTTCGCGGTGGCGGCGGCGGGGATGGCCCTGCAGGATGGGCGGCTCGAGCCGGGGTCGATCGACCCCGGCGCGGGGGCGGTCATCATGGGCACCGGCGCCGGGGGGATGGCGACCATCCTGGAGACCCAGGAGCTGGCGCAGCGCCGTGGCCTGATGCGCGTGTCGCCCTTCTTCATGACGACCTTCCCGCACAACCTGCCCGCGTACCACATCGCCCAGACGTTTCGCCTGCTCGGCCCGAGCCTGACGGTGTCGACCGCGTGCGCCACCGGGGCGCAGGCGATCGGGGAAGCGGCGCATGTGATCCGCCAGGGGCTGGCCGAGGTGGCCCTGGCGGGCGGGACGGAGCACGCCGTCTTCCCCCTCTTCGTCGCCAGCTTCGCGGTGCAGCGGGCGGCCTCGACGCGCAACGACGAGCCGGAGCGGGCCAGCCGGCCGTTCGACGCGGACCGGGACGGCTTCGTCATCGGCGAGGGGGCGGCGGTGCTGCTGCTCGAGTCCGAGGAGCACGCGCTCGCGCGGGGCGCGACGATCTACGCCGAGGTGGCGGGCTACGGCAGCAGCAACGACGGCTACCACCCGATCGCCCCGGACCCGGAGGGGCGGGGCGCGGTCCGCGCGATCATGGCGGCGCTGGCCGATGCGGGCATCGCCCCGGAGGCGGTGGACTACGTCAACGCCCACGCCGCGGGCACGCCGCTGGGTGACAGGGCCGAGACGCTGGCGATCAAGCAGGCGCTCGGCCCGCGCGCCGCCCAGGTGCCGGTCAGCTCCGCCAAGTCCATGATCGGCCACCTGATGGGGGCGGCCGGGGCGATGGAGGCGCTGGCGACGGTGCTGACCATCCGCGATCAGCTCATCCACCCGACCATCAACTATGAGACGCCCGACCCGGAGTGCGACCTCGACTACGTGCCGAACACGGCGCGCCGCGCGACGGTCCGGGTCGCGCTCTCGAACTCCTTTGGCCTGGGCGGGCAGAACGCCTGCCTCGTCTTCCGCCGCTACGAGCCGGCGGAGTAGCGGGAAGCGGAAAGGAGCGGTGCCGGTGGGTCGCTACGCGCCCGTCAATGCGTTCGAGAGCCCGCGCTTCAGCGGGATCCGCACCTTCGCCCGGCTGCCGCACGTGCGGGACCTGGCGGGCGTCGATGTGGCGGTTTGTGGGATCCCCTTCGATACGGGGACCAGCTACCGCACCGGCGCCCGGTTCGGTCCGGCCGCGGTGCGCGAGATGTCGGCCATGCTGCGCCTCTACAACCCCTCGCTGGACGTCAACGTCTACGACCACCTCTCGGTGGTGGACTACGGCGACCTGCCGACGGTGCCGGGCTACATCGAGGACACCTACGCGCGCGTGGAGGCGGGGCTGGCGCCGATCCTGGCGGCGGGCGTGATCCCGATCGCCATCGGCGGCGACCACTCAATCACGCTGGCCGAGCTGCGGGCCGTGGCGCGCCGCTACGGGCCGGTGGGCTTCATCCAGTTCGACTCGCACGCCGACACCTGGGACGAATACTTCGGGCGGAAGTACAACCACGGGACGCCGTTCCGGCGGGCGGTGGAGGAGGGACTGATCGACACCGCCCGGGCGATCCAGGTGGGGATGCGGGGCTCGCTCTACGGGCCGGAGGATCTGGCGCAGTCGCGGGCCCTGGGGTTCGAGCTCTGGACCACCGACGACGTGCGCCGCGAGGGGCTGGCGGCGGTGCTGGCGGCGATCCGGCAGCGGGTCGGGAGCGGTCCGGTCTTCCTCACCTTCGACATCGACTTCGTCGACCCGAGCTTCGCGCCCGGCACGGGCACGCCCGAGGTGGGTGGCTTCACCAGCCGCGAGGCGCAGGAGCTGGTGCGCGGGCTGGTGGGGATCGACGTCGTGGGGATGGATCTGGTTGAGGTGCTGCCGGCGCACGACCCGAACGGTATCACCGCGCTGATCGCGGCCAACGTGATCTTCGAGTTCCTGAGTGTGCTGGCGCTGAACCGGCGCGAGCGGGGCCGCTAGGGCGCCGATGGCGCCGGAGGCGGAGGAAGGGGACCCGTGGTACTCAAGCGGAACGACATCCTGGCCGGGCGCATGCCGATCCGGGCCGCGCAGGTGCGCCCGCAGGCGCCGATCGCCTTCCCGATGAAGGAGGGTCAGTTCCTCCAGATCACCGACACCCAGGGGCAGCAGGTCTGCGACTTCGTGTGCTTCAACCGCCACGACATCGACGAGTACCTCTCGACGGCCCACACGCGGGGGATCAACAACTCGCTGATGCTGGTCAAGGGGATGACCCTCTACAGCAACCGGCGCAACCCGATGATGGTGCTGCTGGAGGACACGGTCGGCCGGCACGACATGCTCATGCCGGCCTGCGACCCGCAGCGCTACCTGAACGACTACGGCATCGAGGACCACCCCAACTGCCGCGAGAACCTGTACCACGTGCTCGCGCCGTACGGCGTGAGCTACGATCACATCCCCGACCCGATCAACTGGTTCATGCACGTGGGCCTGAAGGCGCGCGGGGAGTTCGAGATCCGCGAGCCGCTGTCGGAGCCCAACGACTACGTGCTGCTGCGGGCGCAGATGGACCTGATCGTGGCGGTGTCGGCCTGCCCGCAGGACCAAAACGCCTGCAACGCCTTCAACCCGACCGACATCCTGATCCGCGTCTACGCCTGAGGCACCCCGGCTCACTCGCGCGCGGCGGCGGGCGGGCGGAGGACCTCGAAGCGCTGGCGATGCGGGATGCCGCGGTCGCGCAGCAGGCGCCCGACATCGATGTGCCGCACCCGCGGCGACCCTGGCTGGGGCGTGGGGGAGACCGCGATGCGGGCGGGGAGCAGCGGGCCGAGGCGCCCGTCGACGATGGCCGCGACGACCAGGTCGAGGTCGGGTACGCCGGGGACGTCCTCGATGGCGGTGTCGGGTGGTTCGACGCGGGGGTCCGCATCGAGCCACACGTAGAGCGGCGGGTGCTCGGCGTGCTCAGGCATTGGTCTCGTCCGACTTGTCATGGTGGGCGACGTCGCGGGTGTTGATGGCCACGTGGGCCAGGAGCGTGTCGAGGTCGAAGGGCTTGCCGAGGACGCCGTCGGCGGGCAGGTGATCGGCGTACTGGCGCAGGTTGGCGCCGGCGGACATCGCGATGATGCGGATGCCGCTGGTGCGCGGATCGCTCTTGAGTACCCGGATCGCGGACGCCCCATCCAGCACGGGGAGCATCAGGTCCATCAGGATCAGGTGCGGGTGGGTCTGGCGCGCTTGCTCGATCGCGGTCTGCCCGTCGCCGGCCACGAAGGTGGTGTAGCCTTCCTCCCGCAGCAGCTCATTGAGCAGGGTCCGGATCGCGGGATCGTCATCGACGATGAGGATCCGAGTCACAGCGCCTCCATCAGACAGCACGAGGATGGCAAGCGGACAGGCCGGTAGTCCCCTTCCCGGCATCGGACGGCGGGGGTGGCTGTCGCACCCTACCGTACCCGAGTGTCCATTCTTACACAAACGTCAGGAATAGGGAATCCAGGTGTCGGCAGGCGGCAGGCGGTCCGCCGCGTTCTCACGGTCTGAGGGGCGCAGGCGCAGCAGGGCTTCGATCTCGGCGCGCCGGTAGAGGCGCTCGCGCTTGATCCCGCGGCGGTAGCTGCGGATGCGACCGCGGCTGGCATAGGCGTACACGGTGGTGACCTTGACGCCGAGCAGTTCGGCAGCTTCCGAGGCGGTCAAATACTCGATCCCGTCGATGTTGATCATGGCCGCCCTCCTGCGATCAGTATAGTGACTCGGGCGGTGGGCGTAAAGCGGGGCGTCAAGCGGAATCAATGCGTGTCATGTCACATACACAGATGGCTGGCACGGTGTTACCATACCGCTGATCGATAGGCCGTGGCGAGCGCAACATGGTGGCGGTGGGGATACCCCCAAGAAGGAGGTTCGATCGATGGCTGACGCAGGCACGAGCGCCGGTGCCACCGCGGGCCGCGGGCTCGAAGGCATCGTCGTCGCCGAATCCGAGCTCAGCCTGGTAGACGGCACCAACGGGCGCCTGTTCTACCGGGGCTACGAGATCCACGACCTGGTCGAGAGCGCGTCCTTCGAGGAGGTGCTCTATCTGCTCTGGTACGGCGAGCTGCCCACGCGGGCGCAACTGGCCGACCTGACCGCGCAGCTCGTGGCGGCACGCACGCTGTCCGACCACGTCATGACCGTGCTGCGGGCGCTGCCGCGGGGCGGGGAGCCGATCGACGCGCTGCGGGTCGGCGTGACCGTGATGGGGATGGAGGATGCCGACGCCTTCGACCTGTCGCGCGAGGGGCTGCTGGCGCGCTCCATTCGCCTGGCGGGGGCGATGCCCACCATGCTGGCGGCCTACGATCGGCTGCGGCGCGGGGCGGAGCCGGTGGCGCCGGACCCCGAGCTGGGCCACGCCGCGAACTTCCTCTATATGCTGCGCGGCGAGCGGGCCAGTGAGCTGCAAGAGCGCGCCATGGAGGTCTACTTCGTCCTGCTGGCCGAGCACAGCATGAACGCCTCGACCTTCTCGGCGCGGGTGACGCTGTCGGCGCTGTCGGACATCTACTCGGCGGTGTCGAGCGCGCTGGGGACGCTCAAGGGCGACGCCCACGGCGGCGCCAACCGCCGGGCGATGGAGATGCTCCTGGCGATCGGGTCGGCCGACCGCGCCGCGGAGTACGTCGAGGAGTCGCTGCGGATCAAGCGCCGGCTCATGGGGCTCGGGCATCGGATCTACAAGACGCGCGACCCGCGGGTCGATCATCTCATGCGCTATTCCCAGGCAGTGGCGGCCGAGCAGGGCGACACGACCTGGCACGACCTGGCGACGCGCCTGGAGCAGATCACGAGCCAGCACCCGTATTTCCTGGAGCGCAAGCTGTACCCGAACGTGGAGTTCTACTCGGCCCCGCTGCTGTACGCGCTGCTCGGTGCGCCCGATCTGATGCCGGCAGCCTTTGCGCTGAGCCGGATCGGCGGCTGGACGGCCAACCTGCTGGAGCAGGCGGCGGCCAATCGCATCATCCGGCCGCAGGCGGCCTACGTCGGGCCGGCGCCGCGGCCGTACGTGCCGCTGGAGCAGCGCGGCTAAGGCGCCGGCCGCCGGGTGACCGGCGGCCGGTATGCTATACTGGTCGCGACATCACCGGCGGGGTCGGGCGTATTCGCGTGCGCGGGAGCGCGATCGCGGGGAGCCGGTCGTCCGTGGTGTCCTCAGCCAGCAGAGAGAGGAGGTGATCCGGCTCGTGCGCGTTGAACTCAGGGACTCCGAGAGTTTCGATTCGTTGCTTCGTCGCTTCACGAAGGAAGTTCAGAAGTCGGGCTTGCTGCGCGACTATCGGAGCAAGCGCCGGTTCGTGAGCAAGAGCGAGCAGCGGCGCGCCAAGGCACGCAAGGCCGAGCATAAGCGCCGGCGGAAGCTCGCCAAGATGGCGCAGCAGTAGCGGCTCGACGATTAGCGCAGAACCGGATCACGTCGTCCGCTCACAGCGGGGTGCGAGGCGGCGAGCGTCAGGGCCGAACCCGGTGCCGGGACGCTCGCGCGCCCTCGCCCCGGCCCCGATCGACCCCCCCGCGGCCGGAGGCATCGGTGAACATCCAGGGAATCAACGGCCTGACGTGGCTGCTCCCGACGGCAACCATTGCCTCGGTGATCTACTTCGCTGGGGCCCTCACGCTCGGGCTGACCACGGACATTGCGATCTGGGCCCTGCTGCTGCCGGCGCTGCCGGGGGTGCTGGTGACCTGGCTGGCGCTCATCGTGGCCTTCGTCGACGTGACCCAGCGGCCGAAGACCCAGCTCAGCGAGGAGGCCCGCCTCGTCTGGCTGCTGGTGCTGGCGCTCCTCAACGTCTTCGCCCTGCTCCCCTACTGGCTGGTCGTGATCCGGCGCCACCGGGACACGGCCGCCGGCTAGCCGCCCGCCTCACCGGCCCCCAGCCCGCTCCAGGAACTGGTTGGTGAAGGCCGCGTCGGCATCCACCGGCGTCGTGAGCAGCCCCCGCTCCTCCATCCAGCCGGCGAAGTGGGACCACTTCTCCGCCGCCTGCCAGCCAAACCCCCGCGACGCGTCGACGAACAGCGGGGCGAGCCGCTCGATCCCGCGCTCCTCGGTCGCCCGATCCATCTCGGCGTAGTTGGCCTGGATGGCGTCCAGCGCTGCCGCGTGGTCCGCCACCGCGTCCTCGTAGCCATGCACCACGGCGTCGACGAAGCGCTGCACCAGCTCCGGCCGGTTGGCGATCGTCTCCTCGCTCGTGACCAGCACGAGCTCGTAGTAGTCGGGCACGCCCCAGTCCTCGACCCGCAGGACGGTGACCGGGTGGCCTTGCTGCTCGGCGAGGATGGCCTCGTGGGTCCAGTAGCCCCCGGCGATGGCGTCGACCCGCCCGCTGAGGAGCGCCGGGAGGAGGTCGTAGCCGACGTTGACCATCTGGACGCGGTCCAGACTGCTGCCGTCCGCGGCGAGCATCGTCGCCAGCATCGCCTCCTCACCGGGCAGCCCCGTCCCGCCGACCTTCTTCCCCTCCAGGTCCTTGGGCCGGGTGATCCCGGACGACTGGAGCGCCATCAGCGAGTTGAGCGGATGCTGCACGATGGCCGCGATCGCGCGGACGGGGATCCCCTGTGCGCGGGCCAGGAGCACGTCGGCCTCGTAGCTGATGCCGAAGGTGTCCTTGCCGGTGCCGACGAGTTGGAGCACGTCATCCGGGTTGGCCGGGGTGTAGAGCGTCACGTCCAGGCCGGCCTGGCGGAAGTAGCCGCGCTCCTTGGCCAGATAGAGCCCTGCGTGGTTCGCGTTGGGATACCAGTCGAGGGCGACGGTGACCTTGCCGCCCTCGGCCGCGCGCTCGGTGCCGCAGGAGGCGGCCACGAGCGGCAGGAGGAGGAGCGACACGAGGGCGAGGATGCGGCAGATTGCGTGCATAGCCAGCGTCCCTTCAACACGCGCCTGTTCCGTGTTCCGTGATCCGTTTTCGCCTTGCTCCCACGGCGTTCCTGGAGCGGCCCGCGGAGCCCACTCGGTCGTCAACCGGGGCGCGGTCGGTGCGCGCGACGGAGCACGGAACACGCAACCGGACCATGCCCGACGCATCAGGTGCGCTCCCGCCGCTCGAGCCGTTGCCAGGGCAGCAGCAGCCGTTCGAGCAGGCTGACGGCGCCGAAGAGCACCAGACCGAGCAGGGCCGAGAGGACGACCGCGGCGAAGACGCGATCGGTCAGGAACTGGGAGGCGGAGCGGATCATGAAATAGCCCAGCCCGGCGGCGGACCCGACCCACTCCCCGACCAGCGCGCCGACGACGCTCACCGCGGCGGCCACGCGCGCCCCCGAGATGAGGTACGGCAGCGCGCTCGGCAGGCGCACCAGCCGCCACACCTGCCCGGGACCGGCGCCCATGCTGCGGAGCAGGTCGACGGCGGCGCGGTCCGCCGCGCGCAGGCCATCGACCGTGTTGACCGTGATCGGGAAGAAGCAGAAGAGCACGACGACGATCACCTTGGGGGTGAGGTCGTAGCCGAACCAGACGAGGAGCAGCGGCGCCACCGCGATGATCGGGACGGCCTGGGAGGCGACCACCAGCGGGTAGATGGTCCGCTCGACGAGCCGGGAGAAGGCGATGGCGGTGGCGACCGCGACGCCGAGCAGGCAGGCGAGCGCGAAGCCCAGCAGCGTCTCCTCGGCGGTCACGAGCGTGTGCCGGGCGAGCAGGCGCCAGTTCTCGCCGAGCGCCGCGGCGACCGCGGAGGGCGCGGGCAGGAACCAGCGCGGGGTCTGGGTGATCTGGACCAGCGCCTCCCAGAGGGCGACGCCGGCGAGCAGCAGCGCCGCCGGTGGGAGCCAGCCCCGGCGCCAGCCCTGGGGGTGTGCGCTCACCCCGCCCCTCCCTCGCCGGCGCGCAGCGCGGCAAGCAGCTCCGCCCGAAGCACGACAAACTCCGGCGTCGTCACGACCGTGTAGTCCCGGGGGCGCGGCAGTGGCACCGGGGCATCGCGCACGATCCGCCCCGGACGCGGGCTCATGACCAGGACCCGATCGGCGAGCAGGACAGCCTCCTCGATGTCGTGCGTGACGAAGAGGATGGTGCGGCGCAGGTCCTCCCACAGCCCGAGCAGCCACTCCTGCATCGCGGCGCGGGTGAGCGCGTCGAGCGCGCCGAACGGCTCATCCAGCAGGAGCAGCGACTTGTTGGGGAGGACGGTGCGCAGGAGCGCGGCGCGCTGGCGCATCCCGCCGGAGAGCATCGCCGGGTAGGCGTCGGCGAAGTCGGCCAGGCCGAAGCGCGGCAGGAGCGCGCGGGCGCGCGCCCGTGCCTCGCGCCGGGGCACCCCCGCGATCTCCAGGCCGAGAATGGCGTTATCGAGCACCGTGCGCCAGGGGAGGAGCAGGTCGCGCTGCGGCATGAAGGCCGTGCGGCCGAGCCGGGACGTCGCCGGCGCGTCGTCCAGCAGGATCAGGCCCGCGCTCGGTTGGTCCAGCCCACTGACGATGTTGAGGAGGGTGCTCTTGCCGCACCCGCTCGGCCCCACGATCGCGACGAACTCGCCCTCGTACACGGTGAGGTCGACGCCGCGCAGGGCCTCGACACGGCCCCGCGGGCCGTCGAACACTTTCGAGACGCCGCGCAGTGCCAGGCGCGGCGCTCGCCCCTCCGGTCGTGTCTCTCGTTGGGTGTCGC
This sequence comes from Sphaerobacter sp., assembly GCA_029961075.1. Taxonomy (GTDB): domain Bacteria; phylum Chloroflexota; class Chloroflexia; order Thermomicrobiales; family Thermomicrobiaceae; genus Sphaerobacter. The sequence goes on along the minus strand of JASBVL010000003.1, from coordinate 25,993 downwards.
GTGGCTGCACGGTCGTACGCTCGCGTCATCCCCGCCGGCCGGCGCGCGAGGGTAGGGACGACCCCTGCCGGCTGCCGGGGCACAAAAAACGGACGCTGTCGGTCAGGCCAGCGTCCGGAGGTGACGTGATCGACATCGTTCCCTACGCTGGCATTACCCAGGTCAGGTTCAGCGGTCGGTGGCGGATCGCTGGCCACCCTCTCAGCCCGGGTCCCCGGGCTCCCGTCGTCGTGCCGAGGCTCTTCGCTTGTCAGCGCGAATCTAGCAGGCGGCACCGCGGCTGTCAAGGCACGTTCGGGCGGCCCCATCCCGGGTGTGGGCGGAGCCGGGTGACTCAGCCCCAGCGTGCGTGGTTGATCGCGTCGCGGAGCGCCGTCGCCGCCTGGCGTGCAGCCGCGGCGAAGTCGCGCCCGTCGCTGGCGTAGATCACACTGCGGGCGGCGTTGACCAGCAGCCCGCCGCCAGCGGCGTCGCGCCCGGCCTGGATGGTCGCGGCGAGATCGCCCCCCTGGGCGCCGACGCCCGGGACGAGGATCGGGAGGTCGGGGCAGCGCCGCCGCACCTCGGCGAGTTGGCGCGGGTAGGTCGCGCCGACCACGAGGCCGCAGTTCCCATAGCGGTCGGCCCAGCGCTGGACCTGTGCCGCGACGTGGAGGTAGAGCGGCTCGGTGCCGCCGTCGCTGGCCACGGGGAGATCCTGGAGATCGCCACTGCCGGGGTTCGAGGTCTTGACCAGGACAAACACGCCGCGGTCGGCCCGGGTCAGGAACGGCTCCAGGCCGTCCTCGCCCATGTAGGGATGGACGGTCACCGCGTCGAAGCCCCAGGTGTCGAAGTAGGCGCGGGCGTAGGCCAGCGAGGTGCTGCCGATGTCGCCGACCTTGGCGTCGAGGATGACCGGGATCTCGGCCGGGATGTGCCGGCGCGTCTCCAGCAGTGCCTCGACCCCGGCGGGGCCGTAGGCCAGGTAGAAGCCCAGGTTGGGCTTGTAGGCGCAGACGAGGTCGGCGGTGGCGTCGATGATGGCGCGGTTGAAGGCGACCAGGGTGGCGGCGTCCGTGCCGGGGCCGAGATGCGGGGGGAGGCGCCGCGGATCGGGGTCCAGGCCGACGCAGACGAGCGACTGTGCCCGCTCGCAAACCTTGCGCAAACGTTCAAGCCAGCTCATCGACTTCCCCCATCTCGTCTGTCCGTACGGAGTCGACCGTCGCCGGATTGGTGGCCGACGCCGGTCACGCTGCTCCCGAGATACTATAATGGCGGCAGGGCGGGGGCAACGCGGGGCGCCCCCGGCCCGCAGTCGGTGGGGATCTCAACGGGTGGGGGAGTGCGATGGGTGACCAACTGCGTGTGCCGACGCTGCTGGACGTGCTGCGCGCGCGAGCCGTGGTGCAGCGCTACCTGGCACCGACCCCGCTGCTCAACTCCCCGGCGGTCAATGAGTACTTCGGCTTCGACGCCTACCTCAAGTGTGAGAACCTCCAGCCGATCAACGCCTTCAAGATCCGGGGCGGGCTCTACCTGATGAGCCGGCTCGCGCCGGATGAGCGTCAGCGCGGGGTGGTGACCGCGTCGACCGGCAACCACGGGCAGTCGATCGCCTATGCCGCGCGCGTCTTCGGCGTGCGCGCCGTCGTCTACGCGCCGGAGGGGGCGAACCCGGACAAGGTCGCCGCGATGCGTCGCCTGGGCGCCGAGGTGGTGCTCACCGGGCGGGACTTCGACGAGGCACGCCTGGCGGCGGAGCAGCGGGCGCGGGAGGACGGGCTGCGCTACGTCCACTCGGCGAACGAGCCCGATCTCATCGCCGGCGTCGGCACGTACGCCCTGGAGATGATCGAGGCGGTGCCGGATCTGGACGCGGTGATCGTGCCGGTCGGCGCGGGCAGCGGCGTGTGCGGCACCGCGATCGTGATGAAGGCGGTCAACCCGGCCATCAAAGTCATCGGCGTGCAGTCGGCGGAGATGCCGGCGGTCTACCAGGCCTTCCGGGAGCGGCGGCTGGTCGCGCGCGAGGGCGGCGCGACCTTCGCCGAGGGATTGGCGACCCGGGTCGCGTTCGAGCTGCCCCTGCGGATCATGTGGGAGCTGGTCGACGACATGCGCCTGGTGTCGGAGGAGGAGCTGCGGCGGGCGATCGTCCGGCTGCTGCAGACGGCGCATCTCCTGGCCGAGGGGGCGGGCGCCGCGGCGTTCGCGGCGGCCGAGCAGCTCCGCGCCGAACTCGCTGGCAAGAAAGTCGGGTTGATCGTGAGCGGTGGGAACATTACGCTTGACACGTTGCGTTGGGCGTTGTCGACGGCGGGGAGCTAAGCGACCATGGACGGGGACTGGTCGGACACCGAGCGAGGACGTCGCCCACGGGGGGGAATTGGGTTCGAGCAGGTCGGGCGGTGGCTGCGGCGCCGCCAGGGGATCGAGCGGAACCCGATCTACCGGCTGGCGAACGACGTGTGGGACGGCCGCATCCCGGTCGAGCGGGCGTACCAGGAGGTGGAGCGGCAGACCATCCTGAACCGCCTGGCGGACGGCGACCTGTGGGAGCTCGACCGCGAGGCGGCGCGAGCGGCCGTCGACGACCCGGAGCGCGCGCTGATCTTGACCCGGCTGGCCATCCTGGCGGCGCGCCACAAGGGCTTCGACCGCGTGCTGGTCGACTGCAACCTGCGCGCGGCGGAGCTGCTGGCCGAGATGGGCGAGCAGCGCGACCAGGAGCTGCACCTGCGTGAGGCGCTGCACGCCGCCGAGCGCATCGCCAACATCCCCGGGCAGCGGCGCGCCCTGGCCCGGCTCGCCCGGCTGGCCTTCGACCGGGGCGAGGCCGACCGTGCCCGTGAGCTCCTCTCGCGCCAGTTGGAGGCGGGGCGCGAGGACGTCGACACGCTCGAGGATGTCGAGACGGCCCTGCTCCTCGGTGACCTGGCGCGGCGCGATGGGGACGACGCCGCGGCGCGCGAGTTCTACCATCGCGCCGCGCGGAGCGCGCGCCGGGTGGGCCACTTCGCCGGCGTCGTGGACGCCCTGCTGCGGCAGGTGGTGATCCTGCGCGAGCAGGGCGACCGCGAGGGGGGCATGCTCCTCTTGCAGCAGGCCCAGGACGCGGCCGAGCGGACCATCGACACGCGGCTCCAGGTGGAGATCGCCGTCCAGGCCGCGGCGCTGATGGCGGAGACCGGGCAGTTCGAGGGTGCCCGGACGCAGCTCCTGTCGGCGCTGGCGCGCGCCCGCGAGATGGGCGACTTGGCGATGGAGAGCCGCTGCCTGACGGGGCTGTCCCGCGTCGAGCAGCATGCCGGCTACCTCCAGGACGCGGCCGGTCATTTCCGGGAGCTGGCCGAGCTGGAGCAGCGCCTGGGCAACCGTGCGGCGGCGGTGCGGGCGCTGCTGGAGGCGGCGGAGACGCTGATCAAGCTGCGGGACGCGGAGGGCGCCCGCAACCTGCTGGAGTCGGCGGCCCACCTGGTCGAGGGGTTGGACGAGCCGCTCCTGCGCCAGCGGGTGCTGGGGCTGCTGGGGCTGGCCTACGGCGCGCTCGGGCGCCGCAACGAGGCGCTGGACTGCCTGATGCAGGCGCTCGACGACGCGCGGCAGAGCGGCGACCCGGCGGCGGAGGGCCGGTGGCTGATCGGGATCGGCGAGCTGCTGCTGCAGTTCGACGAGACGGCCGACGCGCTGGCGGTCGCCTCGCGCGCGCTGGAGCTGGCGCGTCAGGCGGGGAACGCGCACCTCGAGTCCGAGGCGTACGCGCTGCTCGGCTCGATCAACATGAGCCGCGGCATGCTGCGGGAGGCCGAGGACAACCTGCACCGCGCGCTGGCGATCGCGCGCGGGCGCGGGCATACCCAGGAAGAGCTGCACTACCTACAACTGCTGGCCCACCTGGCAACCCAGGCGGGGCAGCCGGCCGCCGCGATCAAGCACCTGCGCCAGGCGCTGGAGGTGGCCACCCTCGACGGCAGCCCGGAGATAAAGGCGCGGCTGCACGGCCAGCTCGCGCGGCTGTACCAGGGGAGCAACCACCTGGCGGAAGCCGAGGAGCACTACCGGGGCGCGGTGGTCGCCGCCGAAGCGGCGGGCTCGTCGCGCATGCTGGCCCGCGCACTGCGCGGGCTGGCCACGGTCCAGGACGCCGCCGGCAAGGCGGACGCGGCGATCGAGAGCTACTACCGGGCGCTGGAGGTCACCGACGCGCTGGGTGATCGCCGCAGCGCAGCGATTCTCCACTACAACCTCGGGGCCCTGCTGTACGACCGTGAGCAGGACGATGAGGCGCGGCGCCACCTCGATCGGGCGATCGAGCAGGCCATGGCCGCGGGCGACTTCGCGACCGCGGACGCCGCGCGCGAGCTGCTCCGCTGGCTGGGCCCGGCCACGCCGACCGGGGGCAGCGGCTTCGGGGACGATCTCCTCCTCGGCGAGCTCGCGGTGAGCGACGAGCCGGAGCCGGGGCGGGACACGCTCCGGGATTAGCGCTCGCGGCTAACCAAGCGTCCGTACACTATGTACCTTCGTACCCTGGACGTACGTACACCCGTGTGCTAGACTGGCGGTTGTCAGCCAGTCACAGCGGCTGATCCTCCACACTGCTGAATAGACAGTGCGTCTCGGCGGGCCGACCGGCCCGCCGCTGGGGGATGCTGCGTGCCGTGCGCGGCCGCGGCGATCCGGGGATGCCTGAACTGGGGTTGGGAAAGGCCGAACATGCCTCGTCTGCAATCACGAGAAGCGGCTACCTCCGTGGTGGCGATCGACGCGGGGCGGCTCACCGCGGACTCGCCATTCTTGTCGGTGGCGCCGGCCGATGACCTCGGTGTGCGCGGCACGCGGCACGTGTTCGCCATCCTGGAGCCGGTCGATGACGTGCCGGGAGTGGAGGTGGCCGCCCGCGAGGTGCTCGATCTGATGCACGACGAGCTGGCGCGGCGGGGTGGACAGTCGCCGACGGCGGCCATCCTCGGCGCGGTGGAGGCCGCCAACGCCTGGCTGTGCACCGCCAACGTGGATCGACCGCTGGCCCATCGGCTGCGGTTCGGGCTGACCCTGATCCTGGCGCGCGACGACGACCTCTACCTGGCGCAGGTCCCGCCGAGCCAGGTGCTCATCGGGCAGGAAGGGGAGCTCTACGCCTTCCCCGGCCTGGAGACCTGGCGCGGCCGGCGGCGCCTGGCGGAGGAGGCCCAGCCCCTCGGCCTGTTCCCGGAGATCGAGCCGGAGCTCTACCACACGCGCATCGAGCGCGGCGACCTGATCACCCTGGTGTCGACCTCCCTGGCGCGGGTGATCGACCTAGCGCCGCAGGAGGTCTTCGTCGCGGGCGATGCCGGCGCGGTCGCTGACCACCTGCTCGGGCTGGCGCAGACGTTCGCCCTGAGCGACGGCTACGGGGCGGCGATCGCCGTGACCGGCGCCGAGGCCGGCGCGCGACCGTCGGCGGAGATCAGTTTCCTGCGCCGGGCGGCGTCGATGTTCAGCCATCTCCTGCCGGAGGAGACAGCCGAGCGCCTCCAGTCGCGGGCACGGCGGTCGCGCGAGGCGCTTGACCGGCGCGCGAGCGCGGTGCACACTGGGGGTACCCCAGAAGACGGGCCGGACATCGACAGCGGCGACGCGGCCCCGGCCGGGCCCGTCGGCGGGGCGGACACGGCCCGGCGGTTTCCGCCGGCCCGCCACGACGAGCCGCTCGTGGTCGGCTTCCCGGGACACGACCCGGACGGCGTGTACTGGGAACCCCACGCCGAGCACGGCGGCGCCGATGACGCGCCCGAGGCTGCCTGGCCTGACGACGGTGCGTTTGCGGACCCCGTAGACGACGGGGACCACGGGGAAGGGAGACGAACGCTGACCGAGCTACTCGCCGGTGCCGTCTTAGCCCTCTCCGCCGCGGTCGTCGGCGTCTGGCAGCTCACGGTCAACCGCGACCGGCCCATCGAGCAGCCGCGGGACGACGGGACACTCGGGCTCCCGCGCCTGGGTCGGTACGAGGATCGGCCACGGCTGCCCGACTTCACCGGCATCCGTGCGCGGCTCCCCCGGGCGCCGGTTGGTCGCCTGACCGGCGTGGTGGCGCTGGTGCTCATCGTGTGCCTGACCGGCGCGCTGATCTTCTCGGTCCACAACAGCCGCGTTCGCGCCCGCGAGGCGAAGATCGAGCAGTTGTTCCAGGAGGCGGTGGCGCAGCGCCAGCAGGCGCTGGAGCAGACGAGCCCGCTGGCCGCCCAGGCGTACCTGGAGGCGGCCGAGGCGCGCATCCGTCAGGCGCAGGCCGCGGGACTGGACGCGGTGCGGGCGGAGCAGGAGCTGGCGGCCATCGCGACAACCCGGGACCAGGCGCTCGGCATCGACCGGTTGGCCAACATCCAGGTGCTGGGCGGGGTGCCCGCGGCGCCGGAGGGCGTGTCGCCGCGCATCTTCTTCGGCAACGGGCAACTGTACGTGTTCACCGACGCCCTCTATCGGCTGGACACCGACGGGACCAAGCTCATCCGTCTGCTTGGGCCGGACGACCTGGTGGGGGGGGAGCCGGTCGGGACCCTCCTCGGCGCCGCCTGGGGTGACGGCAGCCCGATCGCCTTCTCCGGCACGGCCGCCTACCTGTTCGACCCGGCGACGGCGACCTGGAGCCGGCAGCCGCTCGGGACCTTCGGGACGGCCTACGCCGGGATCGTGCAGTCGAACGGCTACGGCGGGAACCTCTACCTGCTGTCCCCCTCGTCGGGCCAGATCCTGAAGTTCGCGAGCGGCGCGTTCGCGCAGCAGCCGGAGGACTGGACCGGCGGGCTGGCGGCCGAGGACCTGACCCAGGCGACCGACATGGAGATCGACGGGCGCATCTACGTCCTGCTCGCCGACGGCCGCGTGCTGGACTTCTACCGCAGCGCGCTGGAGCACACCTACACGCCGACGGTGACGCCGGCCATCCACGACGCGGTGGCGCTCTCGGCGCAGCCGGGCCGGCCGTACATGTATGTGGCGGACGGCGAGGGACGGATCCTGCGCCTGACGCGCGACGGCGCCGTGGTGCAGCAGTTCATGGCGGGGGCTGGCGCGCCGTCGCTGGCGAACATCCGCGACATCGCGGTGGACGATATCCTGGGCGTGGCCTATGTCCTGACCGATCAGGCGCTGCTCCAGGTGCATCTGCCGCCACCGCCTGCGCGGTAGCGCCCGCAGGCATCCCATTCGGTACCACCGGCCGGGCAGTGCCCGGCCGTTTCCGTTGGCCACCGCTGGCCGGACTGGCTGAGCGCCGCGCTCCGCGGGCACACGGCCCTCCCCTCCCACGCGCATCCGGCCGTGCGGGTCGCCGAGTCGCCGCGGGTTGCCCACCCGGGCGCGGGGGCCGCCTTACGGTTCGGCCGGGCGGAGCTCGGCGAGCGGGACGGTCACCACCGCGCCGCTCTCGAGCTGGACGGTGGCCTGGCGATGGCGCGTCGTGACGGACTGGAGGGTGCCAGATCCTTCCGGCGTCTGGACGCGGCTGCCGATGCGGGGCAGGCCCTCCGGGGCGACCGTCGCGCTCCCCGGCCGGTCGAAGCGCGCGGCCACGGTGGCGTCGAGATCGAGGGGCTCGGCGCGCAGGCGGCCGAGGCCGCCGAACAGGTGGCCGGGCGCCGGGGCCAGCGGGCCCTCCCACTCGGTTCGGGCCGGCCGGCCGAGCACGTCCGACATGAGCGACGCCAGGGCGCCCGCATCCTGCGGCGTCCCGCGGTAGGCGGCGAGCGCGGTGGCGCCGTCGAGGGTGAAGCGCAGGCTGGTGAGGAAGACCGGCAGGCCGGACTCCTGGATCCGGGTCAGCGCTCGGTCCAGCGCGGCGCGGGCCGCCTCGGTCAGGTCCACCGCGCGCCGGATCTCCGCCGGCGAGAGCCGGCGGGTGACGGCCGGCAGCGCGCGGGGCAGGCGCGCCAGCGCCACCTGCTGCGGGGTGACGACGATCTGACCCGCTTCCTCACCGGCCGGGCCGGGCACGGCGACCCACGCGCCGAGCGCCGGGTCGGGGAGCCGTGCCTCGCAGAAGCGCACCCGCCCCAGCCCCGGCGTGCGGGCGCCGAGGACGGGGATCGTCGCGGTTCGGGATGCACCGGGGTTTAGCGGGGTTGCGGCCATTGCATCACCATATGATCCAGCACCAGCCGCGGCTGGGCGTTGAGCGCCAGGTCGCCGAGGGCCTGGTAGGTGGCGGTGAGGCCGCAGAGGACCTCGGCGATGGACCACGAGCGCGCCAGGGCCGCGAGGCGGTCCCGCTGGTCGGCGTTCACCATCGCCTCGTCGCAGCCGCCCGCCAGCAGGAGGAGGTCCCGCCAGAGGCCGAGCAGGAGGTCGAGCTGCCGCTCGACCGCGTCGCGCTGGCCGCGACGGTAGGCATCCGCGAGCCGCCGGGCGGCGGCGAGTGCCGCCAGCGGGCTCTCGATCATCTCCAGCCCGGCCTGGACCGCCGCGCTCTGCTCCTGGAGCGCCTCGGGGTCCGCGGCGAGCGCGAGCGCGTGGCCGATGCGGCCGCGCGTCAGGCTGGCGATGGTGGTGGCCTGCGCGGCCGGCACGCCGCGCCGCGTCAGCTCGGCGGCCACGGCGGAGCGGCTGAGCGGCTCCAGCGGCACCGGCTGGCAGCGGGAGCGGATCGTGTCCGGCAGCGCCTCGGCCTCGGTCGCGATGAGGAGCAGGACGACGAAGGGGGGCGGCTCCTCGAGCGTCTTGAGCAGGGCATCGAAGGCGTCGCGGGACAGACGCTCGCTCTCGGTGATGATGGCGACGCGCCAGCGCCCCTCCATCGGCCGCAACGCGATGGTGGCGCGCAGGTTCCGGATCGTCTCGATCGAGATGCGGGTGTGCTTCGCGTCGCCGCGCTCCTCGCTGGCGGCCTGGGTTTCCCGACTGATGACGGAGACATCGGGGTGGACGCCCCGGGCGACGCGCTGGCAGGCCGAGCAGTCGCCGCAGGGGCGCCGCTCGGGCGCGGCCGCGCACAGGAGCGCCTGGGCGACGGTGCGCGCCAGGGTGAAGCGGCCGATGCCCTCCGGCCCGGTGATCAGGTAGGCGTGCGCCACCTGGCCGGTCCGGGTCGCGCGGGCCAACAGGTCGACGGCGACCGCATGGCCGACGATCGGCCAGGGGTGGGTGGTCGTCCCGGAATGTGCCTCAGCCGGTGCGGGATCCGCGGCCGTCAACGGGAGATTCCTCCTGTGGCGCCGTCCGGCCGGTCGGGCGCGGGCGCTCGACGCGGCCGGTGAGGCGGGCACTGTCGCTGTCGTGGGATTATACCCGCGCGCGTCCGGGGCTCGGGTCGCGGCTCGGCAGTGAGACGGGCCCCTCGACATCCTCGCCGCGCGCAAGGGCGGCCACGATCTCCTCGCGCTGCCTGGTGTGGAGCACGACCTCGGTGCCGAGGTTGCGCACCGCGGCGAGGAGCTCATCGGCCCGGACGACGGTGAGGTCGGAGGAGACGACCTCGAGCTGGACGTGCGGGTGGACGAAGACGATCATCCCGTCGATCAAGTCGGCGCCGGGGAGGCCCTCCGACTCCAGGTAGGCGCGCAGGGCCTTCTGGTGGAGCTGGCACTCCACGGTCGGGTTGCCGAGCGGCGGGCCGGCCAGGTTGAATAGCGCCAGCCAGCGGCGGCCGACGCGGCGCCAGCGATTGTTCTCGACGCGCACGCCGCCGTAGACCTGCCGCGTGAGGATGACGAGCAGACCACCGGGATAGACGAGGACGTGCTCGAGCTGGACTCCCCCGACCTGCGGGTAGTGGATGAGCGTATAGCGGTCGTTCAGCCGGCGCAGCTCCCGGTTGAGGATCTCGTCGGGCCGCAGCCCGCGACCCCACTTGCTGAGCTGCTGCATGCCGGTGTTAAAAAGGACGAAGCCGACGATGAGGACCGCGTAGGCCAGCAACACCAGTTGGGGGCGCAGCGTCAGGGGGAAGGATGAGAAGAGGCCCACGAGGCCGGCCAGGACCATCAGGCGCGCTCGGCGCCGCTGGCGCTTGATCGCTCCGTGGTTGACGACGAGCCGCATCGACGACCTCACACCTTCCCGCGCGTGGCGGCTGCGAAGGGGCGTGCCGATGCGACCCCTTCTGCGCGAGTCTAGCATGCGCGGCGACGAGGGAGCCAGCCCGGGGCCGCGGGTGCGGGGTCGGTCATCAGGGAGAGCGAGAGACAGCAGGTATGGATGAGACCGGGAGCGGCGTCGACATCGACATCACCACGATCATCGTCTCCTGGAACACCCGCGAGCTGCTGGCGCGCTGCCTGGCGTCGGTCGAGCGGGAGCTGGACCGCAGCGGGCTGCGGGGCGAGATCATGGTGGTCGACAACGCGTCGACCGACGGCACACCGGAGCTGGTGCGCGAGCGGTTCCCGGCGGTGTCGCTCCTGGCGCTGGAGGCGAATCGCGGCTTCGCGGCGGCGAACAACCTGGCGCTGGCGCGCGCCCGCGGCGCGGCGGTCTTGCTGCTGAACCCCGATACGGAGCTGCTCCCGGGTGCGCTGCGCGCCCTCTGGCTCGCCCTGCACGCGGCGCCGCACGTGGGCATGGCCGGCGCGCTGCTGCTGAACCCGGACGGCTCGCTCCAGTCGGCAGGGTATCGTTTCCCAGGGCTGGCCCAGTTGCTGATCGACCTCTTCCCGCTGCACCCGCGCCTCGTGGCCTCGCGGCTCAACGGGCGGGTCGCCCCCGGCGACGGGCTGAGCCCGGTGGCCATCGACCACCCGCTGGGCGCCTGCATGCTGGTGCGCCGGGCGGTGGTCGACGAGGTCGGTGGCTTCGACGAGGGCTACTTCCTCTACAGCGAGGAGATCGACTGGTGCCGCCGGATCGCGGCGGCGGGCTGGACCATCGTGACGGCGCCCGCCGCGCGGGTGATCCACCACGGCGGTCAGAGCACGGGGCAGATGCCGGAGGCGATGCTGCGCCAGTTGCACCGGAGCCGGGCGCGCTACTACCGCCGCTACCACGCACCCTGGTTCCTGCGCGTCGCGGCGGCCGCGGCACGGGCGGCGGCCGCCGTGGAGGCGCGCCGCGGCCGCGAACGCGCGGCGCTGCTGCGCGAGGTCGCGGCCGTCTACGCCGGGGCGGGGGCCGCCGATGTCTGAGGGGAACGGGGCACTGCCGCTCGCGGTGGTCGTGCTGACCCGCGACGAGGAGCGCCACCTGCCGGACTGTCTGGCGAGCGTGGAGGCGCTCGTCGCGGCGGGCGCGCTGCTCTTCGTGCTCGACTCGGAGAGCACCGACCAGACGGTGGCGATCGCGCGCCGCTTCGGGGCGCGGGTCGCCGTGCGCCCGTTCGACGGCTATGCGAGCCAGCGCCAGGCGGCGCTCCGCATGGTCGACCGGCCGTGGGTGCTCTTCCTCGACGCCGACGAGCGGCTGACGCCGGCACTCGCGGCCGAGATCATCGCCACCGTGCGCGAGGCGCCCCCGGAGGTGGCCGGCTACTGGGTGCCACGGCGCAACTGGATCTGCGGCCGAGAGCTGCGGGGCGGCGGCTGGTGGCCGGACCACCAGCTCCGCCTGCTGCGGCGCGAGCGGGCGCGGTACCGGGCGGGACGCGAGGTCCACGAGGTGGTCGACCTGGACGGCGCGGCCGGGTGGCTGGCGGAGCCGCTGCTGCACCTGAACTACGATTCGCTGCGCGAGTTCTGGACGAAGCAGCGGCGCTACGCTCGGATGCGGGCGGCGTCGCTGCGGGCGGCCGGCTGCCGGCCGCGGCTGCGTACCTATGTCGGGCAGCCGGCGCGGGAGCTGGTCCGACGGCTGGTCAGCCTGCGGGGCTACCGGGATGGGCCGCTCGGCCTGGCCCTGGCCGCGATCCTGGCCTGGTTCGAGCTGCGCACCTGGCTCTGGGTAAACGAGCCGGCGCCGGCACTGGCGCCGCCGGAGGCGCCGATCGCCCTGCCGCTCCCGGAGTTGGACCTCAGCGTGGTGATCGTCAGCTACAACGTGCGCGATCACCTGCTGAACTGTCTCACCTCGATCGAGGCGGCGTTCGCCGCGCACGCGCACCGGGCGGAGGTCATCGTCGTGGACAACGCCTCCGCCGACGGTACGGCCGAGGCGGTGCGGCGCCGCTTCCCCTGGGTGCGGGTGGTCGAGACGGGCGCCAACCTCGGCTTCGCCGCGGGCTGCAACGTGGGCATCCGGCTGGCACGCGGCCGCGCCATCGCCCTGCTCAACCCGGATACGACGGTCATCGGCGATGCGCTCGGGGTGCTGGCCCGCTACCTGGAGGACCACCCGGAGGTCGGCGTGGCGGGGCCGCGGGTCTATCGCCCCGACGGCACGACGCAGCCGACGCGGCGCCGCTTCCCGACGCTGGCGACGGGCTTCCTGGAGAGCACCATCGTCCAGGACTACTGGAAGCGCAATCGGGTGCTCCGGCGCTACTACGTCGCCGACCGCGACGATGACACCGAGCAGGAGGTCGATTGGCTCGTCGGGGTGTGCCTGGTGGCGCGCCGGGAGGCGATCGAGCAGGCCGGCCTGCTCGACGAGCGCTTCTTCATGTACTCGGAAGAGGTGGAGTGGTGCCACCGCATCCGCGCCGCCGGGTGGAAGATCATGTACGTCCCGGCGGCGGCGGTGACGCACCTGGAGGGGGCGAGCAGCAGCCAGGATCTCCCCACGCGGCAGGTCGCCTTTGACACCTCGAAGGTCCTTCTGTTCGAGCGCCTGCACGGGCGCACCGCGGCCCAGGCGCTCCGCGCCTTCCTGCTCGCCAGCTACCTGCTGCGGGTGGGGATCGAGGGGGCCAAGGGGCTCGCCGGACACAAGCCGACGCTGCGGCGAGAGCGAGTGGCGCTCTACCTGCGCGCGCTCCGCAGCGGCCTGCGCCCGGGGAGGCGACCGTCGTGACGGGCGCGGGCCAGCGGCGCGTGCTCGTTGTGAGCGGCGAGTATCCGCCGATGCGGGGCGGGATTGGGGACTACACCGCCCGACTGGTCGCGGCGCTGGCCGAGGCCGGCTGGCAGGCGTCGATCCTCACGGCGCACGCGGCCGCAACAAATCCCGACCCGCGCGTCCTGCCCTGGATCGACCGCTGGGGATGGGCGGCTGCGCGCGTGGTGCGGCGCGCCGTCCTGGCGACGGGGGCCGATCTGGTCCACATCCAGTACCAGACCGGGGCCTTTGCGATGCACCCGGTGGTGAACCTGCTGCCTCACGTCCTCCGCCGCTGGCTGCCCCAGGTGCCGGTCCTGGTGACCTTCCACGATCTGCGGGTCCCGTACCTCTTCCCCAAGGCCGGGCGTGCCCGGGAGTGGGCGAACCGCCTGCTGGCGTCCGGTGCGGCGGCCGTGATCGCGACGAACGCGCTCGACCGCGGCTGCCTGGCGCGCTGGCCGGGCGTTGCCGCGCGCACCGCCCTCATCCTGATCGGGAGCAACCTGCCGGACGTCGGCGCGGTCGATCCGGTCGCGGTGCGGGCGCGGCTCGGGGTCGCCCCGGGTGAGTGCGCCGTCGGCTTCTTCGGCTTCCTGACGCGGGACAAGGGCGTGGAGCTGCTGCTGGATGCGCTCGAGCGGCTGCCGCAGCATCGGCCGCGCCTGGTGATCATCGGCGGGGCGCTCAGCGACACCGATGCCGCGAACGCGGCCTACCACCGCGAGCTCCGCGCGCGCCTGGCGCGCAGCCCGGTGCCGGCGACGGTGACCGGGCACCTGGCGCCGCAGGATGCGGCCGAGGCGTTGGCCGCGCTCGACGTGGTCGCGCTTCCCTTCCGGCAGGGTGCCAGCCTGCGCAACGGCACGCTGATCGCCGCGGTGCGCGCGGGTGCGCCGGTGGTGACGACGGCGCCCGTGCCCGGCGACGCGCTCGACCCGCTGGTCGACGGCGACAGCGTCTGGCTGGTGCCGCCGTGGGACGTCGACGCCCTGGCGGGTGCCCTCGACCGGCTGCTGGCGCGGCCGGAGCTGCGGGCGAGACTGCGCGAGGGGGCGCGGGCGGCCGCCCGCGCGTTCGACTGGTCCCGCATCGCGGCGGAGCATGCGGCGCTCTACGCGTCCCTGCTGGGGAAGGGATCCCGGACCTGAGTGGGTGGCGAGGTTGGGCTGCGGCGTGTCCCGACCGACCACTTCCGAAGCCTGCCACCGGCAGGGGCGGGGCTTGTCGAACGGAGTGCCGCCCGAATCGAATGCGGGAGGGCACAAGGCCCTCCCCTACCGGAGGACGCGCGCCGGAAAGGGGCGGGGCCTGGCCCGGATGGAGTCGCCCGCGTGGGACATGCGAGGCGCCGAGCGGACACAAGGGCCCGCCCTTACCGGAGGTACGGCACACGGAACAGGCTGGCGGGCGCGCGGCCTGTGGGGGTGCGCCCCTCGTAGTACACTAAGCGGTGATGAGGGATGTGATGAGGTAACGCGCAATCACGACCCCGCGCGGGGGCACCGCGCCGCAGTCGGAGGTACAGTGGTGAGGTACTATCTCAAGACAGCCCGGGGCACAGCCGCGGAGGAGATCGACGCAGCGACCGGCGAGGCGATCCTGGCCAAGGGCCGGCACGAGGGCCGGCGCGTGGTCGAGGTGTTCACGCTGCACGCGAGCGGGCGGATCGACCGTTGCGTGGAGCGGCCGCGCCGCAAGCTGGGCAGCAACGCCATCGCCAGTCGCAGTTGGCTGTGCGAGACCTACCAGCCGGATCAGCCCGAGGGCTGGGGCGATGACCGCTACGTGCATGATGCCGCCGAGGCGGTTGCCGACGCCGATCCGGAGGCGGTGATGCTGGTGCTGCTGGGCGCCGAGGGCGACTCCGAGGCGAACGTCGCGCAACTGCAGGCCGTCCAGGCGCGCTCCTAACCGAGGCACGACGCACGAGCGGCGCCGGGCCCCGGCGGGACGATCGCGGCGGTGTTCGTCATAACACAGGTGGCTGGCCGCCGCGTCCGGCCCGGCTCCGACGCATCGCCATCACGGTCCCGGCGCTCCGTGTGCAGCTCCGCGATCCTTGCCGTCACGCTCCCGATATCAGCCGTCATCCACACCGAGCCCGCCGGCACTCCGGTGAACCTCGGCCCGTGCTGCACCGCCGCGTGGCGACGGGCCACGCGTTGGTTCGCGCTGCGGGCAATAGGCGCGATACTATGCGCCGAGCGTGGAGGGTACACCTGCCGAGGAGCTGCACCGAGCGGCGCCGGCGTCTGGCGTGGTGGCCGGTGCTGCCCCGGGGCGGCATGTTGACCCCGGAGCGTGGGACGCATCCAACGAGAGGGGGCCGAGGATGACTGCTGGTACGCCGCTCCGGCGCACGTCGCATCGTCCGCCGATCCAGGCGCGACACTACGCCGCCGCATCCGGGCACTACCTGGCGACCACCGCCGCGCTGCGCATCCTGGCCCGGGGCGGCAACGCGATCGACGCGGGGGTGGCGGCCGGCATCTGCCTCAACGTACTGCTGCCGGACCTGACCAGCTTCGGCGGCGTGGCGCCGATCATGGTCTACCACCGCGCCACCGACGAGCTGAAGGTCATCACCGGGCTCGGCTGCTGGGGGCGGGGCGCAAGCCTCGAGTTCTACCTGGAGCACGAGCGAGGGGAGATCCCCGTCGGCGTGCGGCGCTCGGTCGTCCCGGGTGCGCCGGACGCCTGGCTCACGGCGCTGGCGCGCTACGGCCGGCTCTCCTTCGCCGAGGTCGTGCAGCCGGCGATCGAGCTGTGCGAGGGCGGCTTCCCGGTCTACCCGTCGCTGCACCGCAACATCGCCAAGGAGGCCGACGTCATCGCGCAGTGGCCCTCGAGCGCCGCCATCTTCCTGCCGGGCGGCAAGCCGCCGGCCGTCGGCAGCGTGCTGCGGCAGCCGGAGCTGGCCCGCACGTTCCGGCGCATGGTCGACGCCGAGCGAGCGGCCGCGGGCCGGAGGCGCGTGGCCGGCATCGAGGCCGCGCGCGATTTCTTCTACCGGGGCGACATCGGCAAGGAGATCGCCGCGTTCATCAGCCGTGAGGGCGGCTTCATCACCGAGGCGGACCTGGCGGACTTCCACGTCGACGTGGAGGATCCAATCCACACCAGCTATCGCGGCATCGACGTCTTCGCCTGCGGTCCCTGGTCGCAGGGACCGGTCATCCCGCAGACGCTGAACATCCTGGAGGGCTACGACCTGGCCGCGATGGGGCACAACTCGGCCGACTACGTGCATACCGTGCTCGCGGCGCTCGACCTGGCCTTTGCCGACCGGGAGGCGCACTACGGCGACCCGAAGTTCGTCGACGTGCCGCTCGCGACGCTGCTCTCCAAGGAGTACGCGGCGCGGCAGCGGGCGCGCATCGACCCGCGGCGCGCCTTCACCGAGATGCCGCCGTCGGGGGTGCCGGCCGGCGGGACCACCCCCGCGGCGGCGGACGCGCGCGTACCGCTCCAGCCGGACACGAGCTACGTCTGCGTGGTCGACGAGGAGGGCAACGCCTTCTCGGCCACGCCGAGCGACGGGATCGGCAGCACGCCGATCGTGCCCGGGCTCGGGCTGCTCTGCTCCGGGCGCGGGTCGCAGAGCTGGCTGATCCCCGGCCACCCGTCGGCGCTGGCGCCGGGCAAGCGCCCGCGGCTCACGCCGAACCCGGCGATGGCGTTCCGGGACGGCCGGCTGCTGATGCCGTTCGGCACACCGGGCGCGGACATGCAGCCGCAGGCGATGCTCCAGGTGTTCCTCAACATCGTCGAGTTCGGCATGGACCCGCAGGAGGCGATCGAGCAGCCGCGCTTCGGCACCTTCAACTACCCGGAGTCGTTCTGGCCCCACACCTATCGCCCCGGTGCGGTCATGGTCGAGGCCCGCGTGCTCGCGGCGGTGATCGAGGACCTGCGCGAGCGCGGCCATCAGATCGAGCTGTGGCCGGAGTGGACGCGGGTGACGGGGAACGTCTGCGCCATCCTGGTCGATCACGACCAGGGGACGCTGACCGCCGGGGCCGATGCCCGCGCGGAAGCCTACGCCGCCGGCTGGTAGCGGGACGGATTTATCCTTGACAGTTGTTATAGTGTGTGGAGGACTTGCGGCGGGCGGGGTGGCGTGCCACCCCGCGCGTCACTCAGGGCTCCCCGGCGGAGGATGTGGCATTGGCGGAGATCCGGCCGTTCCGAGGCGTACGCTACGACATCGCGCGGGTTGGCGGACTGCGCGAAGTGATCGGGCCGCCGGACGACATCCTGTCGAACGAGCGGGCGGCGGCGCTCACGGCCGGGCATCCCTACCACTCGGTGCGGCTGGAGATGCGCGACCCGACCCCGGGTGATCGGTTCGCGGCGGCCGGAGCTCGGTTCCGGCAGTGGCTGGCGGCCGGGATCCTGGTGCGCGATGCGCGGCCGGCCTTCTACGCCTACGAGCATGAGTACGCATTCGGGGGCGAGCGGCACCGCCGCCGGGGGTTCTTCGCCGCCCTGCGGCTGACCGATCCGGCCGAGGGCATGGTTCGGCCCCACGAGGGGCTGCTGCCGGAGAATCTGGAGGAGCGCCTGGCGCTCCTGCGCGGGCTGCAGGCGAACCTCAGCGCGGTCTACACGCTGGTGCAGGACGAGGGGCGCCTGGCGCCGATCCTGGCGCGGGTGATGGCGGCGCCGCCTGACCAGTCGGGGACCGACGACGAGGGGGGCGTCCACCGCCTCTGGGTGGTGACCGATCCGGCGACGATCGCGGCCCTGCAGGGCGTCGTCGACGGGCGGACGCTCTACATCGCCGACGGGCACCACCGGTACGCGGCGGCGCTGATCTATCGGGACGAGCGCCGCCGCGCCACGGGCGACGCCGGCCCGGCGGAGTACGTGCTTACGCATATCGCGGCGGTGGATGACCCCGGGGTGCTGGTGCTGCCGATCCACCGCATCGTCCACGACGTCGACGCGAACGCCTGGGGCACGGTCGTGGATCACCTGGCGCGGCACTTCGCGGTCACGCGGGAGCCGCTGCCGGAGGGGGACCCGGGGCCGACGGTCGCGGCGGCGCTCGCGCGGCTGGGCGCGGTTGATGGCCCGCCGGCCTACCTGCTGCTGGAGCCGGGCGCGCGGCGCATGGCGACGGTGCGGCTGCGGCGCTGGGACGAGGTCGAGTGTGTCCTGCCGGCGGAGTCCTCCGGGCTGACCCGCCGCCTGGATGCGACGGTCGCGGATGCGGTCGTGCTGGCGCACGTGCTCGGCATCCACAACGGCGCCATCGAGGAGCGCGTTGCGTTCACCCCCGACATCGCGGAGGCGGTCCGGGTGACGCGGCGCGACACGGCCGCGACGGCGCTGCTGGTGCGGCCGACGCGGATCGACAGCCTGCTGGCGGTGGCCAGCGCCGGGGAGCTGATGCCGCAGAAATCAACCTACTTCTACCCGAAGATTCCCATCGGCCTGGTGGTGTATGATTGCACCACGAATGATGGGCAGGGGGGTGCCAGCACGTCGTGAAGACGCCACTGCGAGCGCTTGAGCCGGCGCTGCAGCACTACGGAGTGAAGGCGTCGGCTGCGCGCCAGATTCATGAAGGATTCAACTACCACTTCCAGCTCACGACCTCCGCGGGCGAGAAGCGTCTGATCGTCTTCCGGCGCCAGCCGGGGAAGCCGCCGCGTGACTTCCAGTTCAACCTGTGGCAGCACATGCGGGCCGGGGGGTTCACCTTGATCCCGCCGACGCTGAAGACGGCGAGCGGGCGCGACTACGCGGGGACGCCCCTGGGGACGGTGGCGCTGGTCGACTGGGTGCCGGGGCAGAGCGGCTCGACCCACCGCGACTGGTCCGGGCCGCTGCTGTCCGATGCTGCCGGCGTGCTGGCCGACCTGCACGCCGCGGTGCGTGACTTCCGGCCGGAACGGGCCGGCGCCGACCAGCTCGCGCCGCTCTACCTCCCGGCGGATGCCTGGGTCGATCGCAGCGAGGCACTGTTTGCCGACTTCTGCGACCGGACCGCGCCCACTGCCGGTGTCGCAGACGCCGTGCGGATGCAGATGCAGGGCGCGCGCGACCGCTTCGACGGGGCGGCCTACCGAACGGCGCTCGAGGCGGGGACGGCGGTCGTCCACGGCGACTACCGCCCGGGGAACCTGGTGCTCGACGATGGACGGATCGTTGGAGTGCTCGATCTCGATGCCGCGTTCTGGGAGAGCCGCGTCTACGATGTGGCCTATGCGGCGTTCCAGTTCGCCGGCGACGAAGGGGTCTACCCGCAGCCGAGCGCGGCGACCGCGGTCGACTTCGTTCGGCACTACACGCAGCGGTGGCCGCTGACCCCAGCGGAGCGCGCGCTCCTGCCGTTCTTCCTCCGCCAGGTCGTGCTCAAGCGGCTCCTGGCCGGGCACGACACCGAGCCGCGCCTGGCACTGCTCGAGCAGTTGGACAACGGCCTCGAAGAGGACCTGGTCCGCGCTGCGGCCTAGCGGGCGCGACGGCCGGGCCAGGTCCGCCGCGGCGGCGCCGCCGGTCGCGCGGTGGACGGAGGGTCGAGACAGCCATGTCGACGCCGATTCGGCGGCAATACCTCTCGATCAAGCGGCAGTTCCCCGACACCATCGTCCTCTTCCGCCTGGGTGATTTCTACGAGACCTTCGACGACGACGCCAAGCTCGCCGCCTCGGTGCTGGACATCACGCTCACGTCGCGCGAGATGGGGCGCGGGAACCGCGTCCCGATGGCGGGCATCCCATACCACTCGGCCCAGGGGTACATCGCCCGGCTGATCGCCGCCGGGCACAAAGTGGCCATCTGCGAGCAGATCGGCACGCCGAACGGCCGGGACCTGGTCGAGCGCCGGGTCACCCGCATCGTGACGCCCGGCACGGTGACGGACCCGGCCATGCTGGACAGCACGAGCAACCACTACATCGCGGCCGTGCTGCTGGACGGGGCGCGGGCCGGGGTGGCGGTGGCGGACATCTCCACCGGCGAGTTCGCCACCACCGAGATCCACGCCAGCGACGCCGCGGCGGCGCAGGGGGCCGTGCAGCGGGAGCTGCTGCGGCTGCGCCCGGCCGAGGTGGTGGTGCCGGCGACGCGGCCGGAGGAGGAGGACCCCCTCACGGCCGGGGTTGTGCCGGAGGGCAGCTACATCACCCGGCGGGAGCGCGCCCAGTGGCGCCTCGAGGTCGCGACCGAGGAGCTGAAGCGGCACTTCCGGGTGGAGACGCTCGACGGCTTCGGCTGCGCCGGCAAGCCGTACGCGGTGCGCGCCGCCGGGGCACTGTTGCAGTACCTGGCGGAGACGCAGGTCGGCAGCCTGAAGCAGATCGTCGACCTGGTCACCTACAGCACCGAGCGCTACATGGCGCTCGACGGCCAGACGCGCCGCAACCTGGAGCTGATGGAGAGCAGCCGCGGCGAGCGGCGGCACTCGTTGATCGGCGTGCTGGATCAGACGCGCACGCCGATGGGCGCCCGGCTGCTGCGGCGCTGGGTGGGCCAGCCGCTGCTGGATCTCGCGGAGCTGCGCGACCGGCAGGATGCGGTGGCCTTCTTCGTCGAGCGGGCGCTGGTGCGCGCGCGCCTGCGCGACGCCCTGGCGCACGTTGCCGACATCGAGCGGCTGATCAACCGGGTCGTCACGGGCGCGGCCGGCCCGCGCGAGCTGCTGGCGCTGGCCCGCTCGCTGGAGCAGCTCCCGGCCATCGCGGCCATCCTCGGTGAGGAGGGCCGCCCTCGCCTGCTGGAGGCGCCGCCCGACTGCGCCGAGATCGCCCGGGTGATCGCGCAGGCGCTGGTCGACGAGCCGCCGGCAGTGTTGGGGGGCGGCCAGACGATCCGCGCCGGCTTCAGCCCGGAGTTGGACAGCCTGCGCGCGTCGTCGCGCGAGGCGCGCGAGTGGATCGCCGGGCTGGAGCAGGCCGAGCGGGAGCGGACCGGCATCCGGTCGCTGAAGGTCGGCTACAACCGGGTCTTTGGCTACTACATCGAGGTGAGCCGGGCGAACGTCGGGGCCGTGCCGCCCGACTACCAGCGGAAGCAGACGCTGGTCAACGCCGAGCGGTACATCACCCCCGCGTTGAAGGAGTACGAGAGCCGGGTACTCAACGCCGAGGAG
Organism: Sphaerobacter sp.; assembly: GCA_029961075.1. Taxonomy (GTDB): domain Bacteria; phylum Chloroflexota; class Chloroflexia; order Thermomicrobiales; family Thermomicrobiaceae; genus Sphaerobacter. The sequence continues at coordinate 5,019 of JASBVL010000003.1, read as the reverse complement.
CGTATCGCCGAGCTGGAGGAGCAGGTCTACCGGCGGCTCCTGGCGCAGGTTGCGAGCTCGGCGGATGCGGTGCGGGCCGCGGCGCAGACGGCGGCGCGCCTCGATGTGCTGGCGGCGCTGGCCGAGGTGGCGGTGCGGCGGCGCTACGTCCGGCCGGAGCTGGATGAGGGGACCGCGCTTGAGATCGTCGGGGGCCGCCACCCGGTGGTCGAGGTGACGCTGGAGTCCGGCCAGTTCGTCCCGAACGACACGATGCTCGACACCGAGTCCTGCCAGGTGGCGATCCTGACCGGGCCGAACATGGCCGGCAAGTCCACCTACCTGCGCCAGGTCGCGCTGATCGTGCTGCTGGCGCAGATCGGGTCGTTCGTGCCGGCGGAGCGGGCGCGCATCGGCCTGGTCGATCGCATCTTCACCCGCATCGGGGCGCAGGACGACATCGCCACCGGCCAGAGCACGTTCATGGTGGAGATGGTCGAGACGGCCGCGATCCTGCACCACGCCACGCCCCGCTCGCTGGTCGTGCTCGATGAGATCGGGCGCGGGACGAGCACCTACGATGGGCTGGCGATCGCCCGGGCGGTCGTGGAGCACCTGCACAACAGCCCGCGCCTGGGGTGCAAGACCCTCTTCGCCACGCACTACCATGAGCTCACCGAGCTGGAGAAGATCCTGCCGCGGGTGCGCAACTTCCGGGTCGACGTGCTGGAGGAGGGCGACGAGGTCGTCTTCCTGCACCGGGTGGTCCCCGGCGGGGCCGATCGGAGCTACGGCATCCACGTGGCGCAGTTGGCGGGGATGCCTCGTGCCGTGGTGCGCCGGGCCCGCGAGATCCTGGCCGACCTGGAGGGGAGCGCCGCCGCCGCCGAGGGTCACCGGCGGCGGGCCATGGCCGCTCCCCAGCAGGAGGCGATCCAGTTGACCCTCTTCGGCGTGCCGGACCCCATCGTGGAGGACCTCAGGGCGCTCGACGTGGAGTCGCTCTCGCCCCTCGAAGCGCTCACGACGCTCTACGAGCTGCGGCGGCGCGCGCTCGACGGCGCGCAGTGAGCCACCCTCACTCACCAGGCAGACTGGCGGGCTACCCGCGCTGGCCCGGGCGATCGATCGTCCCGGCGAATCGGCGCGCGTGCCCGCGCGGCGCGGCGGCTGGCGCTACTGGGCCGCCCCCGGGACGGGGCCGATGAAGTGCTCGTAGATGATGCGCGAGATGTCGGAGAGGCGGCGCTGCGCGTCGACGCGGTCCGGCCCGCGCTTGCTCATGAGGGCGATGGCGTAGGTCCGCTCCCCGGCGAACACCAGGCCCACGTCGTTGCGGACGCCGCGCAGGCTGCCGGTCTTGTGCGCCGCCCGCACGCCGAACGGGAGCTGCTCCGGGATGATGGTGGTGAGCTTCTGGCGCCGGAGGATGTCGATGATGGCCGCGCGGGACTCCGGGCTGAGCCCTTCGCCGCGGAAGATGGCCTCCTGGAGGCGCAGCATGTCGCGCGGGGTGGAGACGTCGTTGTCCGGCGACTCGCGCAGCGCGGCGCAGTCCCACGGGGCCTCCTGCTCGTCCATCGTCTGCTTGAACCGCTCGTAGGTGAGGGTGGGGTCCATGGGGTCGAGGTCGTGCAGGCCGGCCAGCATCTCCCAGATGTTGAGCGGCAGGTGCGTGCGGGTCATGCCGAGGCGAGCCAGGGTCTCGGCCACGGCGTCGCGGCCGACCAGCTCGTAGATGATGTCGGTCGCGGCGTTGTCGCTGACGACGATCATGAGCGTGGCCAGGTCCTTGACCGTGGGCTGGAGGCCGAAGTCGAGGTCCTGGAGCACCCCGCTGCCCGGCACGAGGTGCCGGCGCTCGAAGCTGATGCGCATCGCCGGGTCAATGCGCCCGGCGTCGACCTGCCGATAGAGCTCGTAGAGCAGGACGGTCTTCATCGTGCTCGCGGTGGGGAAGACCTCGTCCGGGTTGTAGGCGAGCTCCTCGCCCGTGTCGAGATCCTTGGCCGCGACCCCGATGGTGCCGGGGAACCCGGCGGCTCGGGCGATGATGCGCTCGAGCGTTGCATGCGCGTCTGCGGGCATGGCGTCTCCTTCCTCGCGGTGCGTGTGGCGCGGCGCGGGGCCCCGTGGCACCCGCGCCGCCGGGCAGAATAGCAAAGGCGGCCGAGATTCCTCAACGGCGGTGTTCGGCGCGATGGAATGCAGGATCGGCACGGAGCGCGGCCGATACAGCGGTATGAGGAATACGGCCGTGGTCCGGGCCACGGTCCCGGAGCGGGCGGCCGCGCCCCCGGGGCGCGGCCCTCATCGGCGGGCCGATGCCGGGCCGGCCGCCCGCTCCTGCTCAGGCGCGAGCGCGCGGAGCTTTGCCAGCGGCGCGAGCGCGGCGACGGCCATCGCCGCGGACAGCAGGAAGAGGGACGCGGGCATGCCCGCGTCGTAGAGGGGTGTGAACCAGAGCGGTGCCACGGCCTGGCCGAGGAACCGGGCACTGCCCGCGATCGAGGCGACCGTGCCGCGACGCTCTGGCACGGTCCGCACGGCCAGCGTGTTGAGCCCCGCCCAGGCCACGATGCCGGCCAACCCCAGCGTGAAGTTGGCCGCGGCGAAGAGGAGGGGTGACGGTGCCCAGCCCATCAGCACGAGCGACGCGGCGACCCCGAGCATGCCGCCAGCGATCCCCCGAATCGGCCCCACGCGATCCACCAGCCAGCCCGCGCCCGGTCCACCGACCAACGCGGCCAGCCCGTAGGTCGAGAGCAGGAGCCCGGCCTGGCCGACGCTGGTCCCCCAGGTATCGCGGAGGTACTCGGCGAAGAGGTAGCTCGGTCCCCGCATGGCGCCGTTGGTCAGGAAGGAGAGGCTGGCCAGCAGCACCACCGGGAGGCCGACGGCCCGGGCCATGGTCCGCAGCGTGGCCGGCAGGTTGTTGGCGCGTACCCGCGTCGGGACCAGCGCCCCGTAGCGCCGGAACCAGAGCACGTACCAGAGCAGCAACCCCCAACTGATACCCGTGATGACCAGGTAGACCAGCCGCCAGTTGAGGTCACCGAGCGCACCGGCCAGCAGGGGCGCGGCCAACGCGCCGGCCTGGTTGGTCGACGAGAAGAGCCCCATCGAGCGCCCGACCCGCTCCCGGGGCAGGACATCGCCGAGCGTGGCCAGCAGGATGGGGGTGGTGAAGGCGTTGCTCGCGCCCTGCAGGACCTGGGAGAGCAGGAAGACCGGGAAGGTGGGCGCGAGCGCGGCGACGAGGGACGCCGCGCCGTAGCTGCCGAATCCGAGCAGGATGCTCGCGCGGCGGGAGGTGAGGTCGGACAGCCCGCCCGACACGAGTTGGACGGCGGCGTAGGGGACCATGTAGGCCGGGACGGCGAGCGAGAGCAGGGAGCGGTCGACATCGAACGCCCCGAGGAGGATGGTGAAGAGGACGGCGAAGACGCCGCCGCCCGTCGGGCCGATCGCGGCGCCCAGATAGAACGGGATGAGCTGCCACTCGGCGGGTGGTTGTCTCGCGTGCGCCAACACTAGCCTCGGGACTCCGCGGCCACGTGCCGCGGCGGCGATTATAGCACCGGCCGGAGCATGCGCTGCCGCGTGGCCCCGTGTGCGGCGTGGGTGATGGGTTCACGGATGGCGGCGGGGGTCCGCCATGCGGTCCCCCGTCGGTTGGTGCGCGATCGCGCCGGAGTGCCCGGTGGTGTGGCCGGCTACGCGGCGCCGACCCGGCCGGCGGCGCGCGCCACCGGCCGGCCCTCCGCCGCCCAGGCGGCGAATCCGCCGGCGAGGTGGCTGATGTTCGTCAGGCCCTTGGCGCGGAGCAGGCTGACCGCGATAGCCGAGCGCGCGCCGGTCTGGCAGCAGACCACGGTCGGTGTCTCAGAGACAAGCTCATCCAGCCGGTCGGCCAGGTAGCCGAGCGGGATGTTGCGCACGCCGGGGAGATGACCGGCCTCCCACTCGACCCGGCCGCGCACGTCGATCACCGCGACGGTCTCCGCCTGGCGCATCTGGTCCAGTTCGGCGGCCGTGACGGCCCGGTAGGTCTCCACCCCGCGGCCCATCTCAGTCCACGCCGTGAGTGCCTCCCGCGCGCCGACGATGCCGCCGACCCGGTCGAGCCCGATCAGCCGGAGGCCGCGCACGGCCGTGGCCGCGCACTGCGGGCACTCCTCGTCGACCAGCAGGTAGATGTCGACGTCGTACGGGATCAACCACCCCGCCCAGGTGACGAACGCGTTGTCCAGCGGGATGTTGAGCGTGCCAGGGATGAAGCCCGTGGCGTACGCAGCCGCGGCGCGGGTATCTACCACGATGGCCCCGGACTCGATGACGCCCGGGAGGTCCCGACCCGCGAGCGACCGGGGAGGGCGCAACTCGCGCACCATCGCCGGGCCGATCTTGTTGACCCGCTTCATCTCGGCGAAGTACTTCGGCGGCTCGGGTTGCCCCGACAGGACCGCCTCCACGAACTCGTCCTCGCCGGTGATCTGGAAGGCCCAGTTGAAGAGCCGCTCGTAGCCGACGGTGCTCTGCGGGACGGCTCCCAACGCCTTGCCGCAGGCGCTGCCCGCGCCGTGGCCCGGCCAAATCTGCACGTAGTCCGGCAGTTCCTTGAATCGCTGCAGCGACTTGAACAACTGACGCGCGCCGGGCACCTTGGTGCCGCGAATCCCCGCGGCCTCTTCCAGCAGGTCGGGCCGGCCGATGTCGCCGACGAAGACGAAGTCGCCGGTGAAGATGCCCATCGGCTTGTCCGCCGCGGCGGTGTCCGTGACCAGGAAGGAGATGTGCTCGGGCGTGTGGCCCGGCGTGTGCACCACGTCGATCCGGACGTTCCCGACCATGAAGGAGTCGCCGTGGCGCACGAGCGCGGCACCGGCCTCGGCGGCGTAGGCGTACTTCCACTCGGCCGGCCCCTCGTCCGAGAGGTACAGGCGCGCGCCGGTGCGCCGCGCCAGCTCCCGGGCGCCGGACACGAAGTCGGCGTGGATGTGCGTCTCGGTGATCGCGGTGATGCGAAGCCCCTCACGC
>JASBVL010000029.1 GCA_029961075.1 Sphaerobacter sp. | reverse complement strand
GTACGCAATACGCAATACGGAACACGCAATACGCCTCACGCATGACGGTTGACGCATGACGCATGACGGCTCACGCCTCACGCTTCACCAGATGCATCGTGTAGCCCAGCCGGGTGCGCCACTCCTGCCCCGGCTGGAACCCGACGACCGCCGCCAGCGCCCGCACCGCGTCCGCGCGCTGGTAGTGCGGATCGGGGAATCCCTCGCTCACGGAGAGGATGCCGCCGGGCTTCAGCGCCGCGTACACCTCGCGCAGCGCCGCGAGCCGGTCGGGGATCTCGCCAAGCACACCGACCAGCAGCGCGCGATCGAAGCGCTCCGGCTCCAGCCGGCCCTCGCCCAGCCCCGCCTGCACGGTGCGGACGTTGGTCACCCCGGCCGCGGCGGCCCGCTGCTCCAGCTTGGCCAGCATGGCCGGCTGGATGTCGAGCGCCACCACCTCACCGTCCGGCGCGACCCGTTGCGCGGCCGGGATGCTCAGGCGGCCCGTGCCGGCCCCCGCGTCGAGCACGCGCATCCCCGGGCGGAGGTCCAACCGGTCCAGGATCACCTCGGCGCGGGCATGCCCGAACGGCGGCAGGCGCAGGACCCACGCCAGCCGCGCCGGGCAGGGGCGGGGCGCCGCCCGCTGCCGCCACCAGCCGGCGACGATGGCCGCCAGTATCCCGAGCGCACCGATGATGGTCAGGCGACGTCGCATGTCCGGCCTCTCTCGCCCCTCACCCCCGGCCCCTCTCCCTCAGGTGGGGGAGAGGGGAGACGATGGCGCACCCACTCCGTTCCCCCTCTCCCAAAGTTGGGCGAGGGGGCGAGGGGGTGAGGGCTCGTCCCCACTAGATCGGGTGCAGGCCCGGGAAGTCCAGGCCGGCCGTCTCGTCGAAGCCGCAGCGGATGTTCATGGCCTGCACCGCCTGTCCGGCCGCGCCCTTCATCAGGTTGTCGATGGCGGCCATGACGACGAGCCGCTTCCCGTCCTGGTCCAGCTCCCAGCCGATGTCGCAGTAGTTGGTGCCGGAGAGGATCTTCGGCTCCGGGTAGCGATGGATGCCGGTCGCCTCCTTCACCAGGCGGATGAACGGCTCGTCCCCGTACATCCCCCGGTAGATCTTCCAGAGGTCCTTGTCCGCCAGCGGCTCCTTCAGGAAGACGTGCGAGGTGGCCAGGATCCCGCGGACCGCCTCGACGCTCGTCACGGTGAAGTGGACGGTGGGCGGCCGGCCGTCGACGGTCAGCTCCTGGACGATCTCCGCGGTGTGCCGGTGCCCGGTCGGCTTGAAGGAGCGGATGATCCCGCTGCGCTCCGGGTGGTGGCCGGAGAGGTTCACCTCGGCCCCGGCGCCCGAGGAGCCGGTCTTGGCCTCGATGACGATCGGCATGGCCGGATCGAGCACCCCGGCGCGGACGAGGGGCGCCAGGCCCAGGATCGACGCGGTCGCGGTGCAGCCGGGCCCCGCGATGTAGCGGGCGGTGCGGATCTCCTCGCGGTGCAGCTCCGGCATGCCGTAGACCGTGTCGGCGATGCGCGCGGGGCAGGGGTGGGTCCAGCCGTACCAGCGCTCGTAGTCGGCCGGGTTGCGCAGCCGGAAGTCGGCGCTCAGGTCGATCACGATCGAGCCGCGCTCCAGGAGGTCGGCCACCTGCGGCGCGGTGGCCCCGTGCGGCAGGGCGGCAAAGAGCACGTCGACGGGCTCGAGCTGGTCGGGCGGGATGAACTTGAGCGACGTGCGCTTGCGCAGGTTGGGGTGGACGGTATGCACGAACTTCCCCGCGCGTGCGCGCGAGGTGACCTGCGTGACCGTCACCTCGGGGTGGCCCAGCAGCAGCCGGAGCAGCTCGCCGCCGGCGTAGCCGGACCCGCCGAGAATCGCGACTGAGAGGGTCATGGGTGTCCTTTCTCGGTGCTGCGTACTGCGTATTGCGTATTGCGTGTTCCGTGACCTGTGATCCGTCTCGCGGTCGTCTCCTCAGCCGGATACTGGTTGCCCTACTGTGCAGGCAATTACGGAGTACGCAGTACGCAATACGGACCGCTCCTCACGCTCCGGGCATGACGTACGCGGCTTCGTACGCCGCGCGCTCGGCGCGCGCGATGACGTAGTCCACGATCGCGCCGGCGATGTCCTTCTCCGTGGTCCGCATCAGCCCCTTGAACTCGGCGCCGGTGTTGACCTCGATCACCTTGAGCCCGTCGGGCGTCTCGACCAGGTCGATCCCGGCGATCTCGGTGCCGATCGCGCGCGCCGCCCGGAAGGAGATGTCGGCGATCTCCGGCGTGATCGGGCAGGGGAGCGAGACGGCCCCCCGCGCGACGTTGGTCACCCAGTGCTCGGCGGCGCGGTAGGAGGCGGCCACGATCTCGTCGCCGACGACGAAGATGCGCAGGTCGCGCCCCGGCTTCTCGACGTACTCCTGGATGTAGAAGACGCCGTGCTGGTAGTGGCCGAGCAGCCGCTTGTGCTCCAGCAGCGTCCGGGCGGTCGTGGGCGAGTTGACCTTGGCCAGCAGGCGCCCCCACGAGCCGATGACCGGCTTGATCACGGCCGGGTAGCCAATCTGCTCCAGCCCGGCGAGCGCCGAGTCGATGTCGAAGGCCACCACGGTGCGCAGCGTCGGCACGCCGGCCCCGGCGAGCGCCAGCGTCGTGGCGACCTTGTCGTCCGCCAGGTTCGAGGCACGACTGGAGTTGACCGTGGGGATGCCCAGCGCATCGAAGATCTGCATCGCGACCGCGGCACGGCCGTGGGCCATGCCGCGGTCGAGCACGATGTCGACCGGCGCCACCGGGAGCTTGCCGCAGGCGGTCAGCTCCAGCACGAGCTTCCGGTCGTACAGGCGCACGGGCTCGATCCCGCGTTTGGCGAAGGCTGCGAGCAGCCGCTTCTCTTCCTCCCGCACGTGGGAGAACAGCATCCCAATGCGCGGCCGGTTCACCGCTCACCTCCCCAGCGGCCAGCGGCCAACTGTGCCGCCACTCGCTCGATCGCCGTCGTCAAGATCGCGGTCGCGCGCTCCAGCTCCGCCAGCGGCACGTGCTCCTCCGGGGTGTGGTCGAGCTTGGAGTCGCCGGGGCCGTAGGCCAGGATAGGGCAGCCCCAGGCCGGCCCGACCAGGTTCATGTCGGAGGTGCCGGTCTTCAGCTTGAGACGCGGCGTGCCGCCGTGGGCGCGCACGGCCGCCAGGAACGTCCCGACCAGCGGCTGGCGCTTGTCGGTCTGGAAGGCGGGCGCATTGACCGTGGCCGCCACCTCGCCCGTGCTGGCCAGGGAGGTTGCGACCTGGATCGCCTCCTCGGGGGAGAGCGCGGGCGGCAGGCGGAGGCCGATGCGGGCGACGGCCGCGCCGACGAGTCCGTCGGAGGTGGAGTTCAGCGCGTTGAGGGTCGGGTCGACGCGGTGGAAGGCGTGGTCGATCCCGACGCTCCACTCCGCGCACCAGGTCCGGAGCCGGTACCAGTAGTCCGCGGCCAGCTCCGCCGCGGTCGGCGCCGGCCCGGCCGAGTGCGCCATCGGGACAGTGACGCGGTACTCGAGCGCGACCGAGCCCTTGTAGCCCAGCACCACGCCGTCCCAGCCGCCGGGCTCGCCGATGATCACGGCATCGGGCGCCGGGCGGGTCTCGATCAGGTAGCGGGCGCCGCGCGAGGACATCACCTCTTCCTCGACCGCGCCGACGACGGTGAGGCGCACGCCGGGCGGCAGGTGGGCCCGCGCCCCGGCGACCACGAAGGTGGCCAGCGGCCCCTTGGCGTCGACCGTGCCGCGACCGTAGAGCACGCCGTCCACCACCTCCACCGGGATGTGACCGGGTACGGTGTCGATGTGGCCCAGGAGCAGGATCTCCCGCGGGCCGTCGCCGCGGGTGCCGACAGCGTTGCCGGCGCCGTCGGGCGCGGCGTGGTAGCCGAGGGCCGCCATCTGCCGGCACAGCCACTCGACCGCGGGGGCCTCGGCGCCGGAGGGGCTCGGGATACGCACCAGCTCCCGCAGGAGCTCGGCGGTTTGGACACTCGTCGGGCTGATGGACTCCAGCACCGGATCTCTCTCCATAAACTTCCCCGCTCCCAGGCGGGGCGAGCGGCCCGGCGGACCGGGCATGCCCTACCCCAGCACGAACTCGGCGATCATCCCGGCCACGTCGACCCCCCGCCCGGCCAGCGAGCGGAAATCGACCAGGTTGGCCACACCGACCACGACCGGCCCGCTGGCCGCCTCGACGACCTCGACAGCGTAGGTGCCGGTGCCGAGCCGCTCGATGATGCGCTCACCGAGCGCGGTCAGCGGCGCCGGGTCGCCGGTGTACGGCTCGTACGACGCGTCGCGTCCCGGCCGCCAGCCGTCGTGCGCCCGCTGCTCGATGCCGGCGAGGCGGTCGCCGACGACGGCCAGGCGCACCGACCGTCCGCTCGGCGCGGCGACGCACTGCTGCACCAGCACCGCGCGCTCCCCGCCGAGCATGATGCGGTGCTCGACGATGGCCTCCGCGGCGTCCCGATCCTCGACCAGCGCCACGGGGAAGGCGGGGTCGACGGTGAGGGTCTTGAGGATGACCGGGTAGCCCAGCGCCTCGATGGCGGCGAAGATCGCCTCCTCGCCGAAGCACACCCGCGTCTCCGGCACCGGGATGCCGGCCAGGATCAGGTGGCGCAGCAGCGCCATGCGGTCGGCCAGGAGGCGCGCGGTGGCGGCGCGGTTGACCACGGGGGTGCCGCCGGAGGCGAGCAGCGCCGCCAGCACCGCCCGCTCGGTGGTAGCGTCGCCGCGGTCCAGCGCCGCGGCGAAGTCCCCGGCGCTCGGCGCGGCGGGGGAGAGCGCGAGGCGGGCGGGCGGCAGCAGCACCGCCTCGTGCCCGCGGGCCGCGAAGGCCTCGATCAGGAGGCGCTCTTCAACGCGCAAGCGATCGGCAAGCAGGGCGACCCGCGCCACGGCCGCCTACTCTCCCCAGTCTTCTTCTTCGGTCGGCGCCGGGCCGAGCGTCAGCGGGTCGGTCTCCAGCACCTCCAGCTCGACGCCGCAATCCGGGCACTGCACGATCTCGCCCTGCTCGACGCTCTCCAGCCCCAGATTGGCACCGCACTCCGGGCATTCACCCATGGGTCGTCCCTCCCTCTCTTCGTTCCCAGATCACGCGGGCGAGGGCCGCGCGTGCTCCGGTCGCCAATAACAAAAGCGGCGGTGGCCTGTCAGGCTCACCGCCGCTCGTGCTTCACCGGAATCTGTGCCGTCCTTAGTGGCACCCTCCGCCGACGCCGAGACAAGCGGGAGCCTGGCCGCACCTAGGGGCGGGGATGCCGGCAGGGCCGAAGACAGCGGGCACACCGAACGGGCGCCCTGCCAGGCAGACCGCCGCGCGCGCTTTCCTCGACTGTCGGGCCCAGACGCTCTCCACCCTGGCTGTCTCCCGTCGTTCAGACGTCAGCGCCACACATCGTATCACCTCGTGCCGCGAATGGGAAGGGTGGGTGCCGGGTTCGTCGCGGTGCGGGATGCTCGTCCACCGTGCCCCTGGTCGGGGCGGGCCGTGTGCCCTCCCGCCGTGATTCCTGCGGGGCGATGCGGGCGGCGCGCCGTCCGATAAGCCCCGCCGCGACCAGATGGCCGACGCGGGCGGCAAGAGCCCTGGGCACCGTTGGCGACCGCGTCCGCCTTGGCGGCGGGCGGGAACCGGCGACATTCCGTTCGACGCTGGCGCTCCCGAATCACCCCGGCACCCGTCGCTGCTCGCGCCGGCCTTTCCGGTGGGACGTGTCCTGGGCTGCGCCGGCGGGCATCCCGCGGACGTCGGACGTCCGGTTCTTCGGGCGGGCACACGGCCCGCCCCGACCAGCGGCGGCGGTGGCTGCTTAGGGACGCGGTCTAGTGCGGGGTGCGCTCCCGGTACGCGCGGCGGGCCGCCTCGATGATCTCCCAGGCGTCGGCCACCGAGTGCCAGCCCAGCACCTCGGTCTGCTTCGGCTCCAGCAGCTTGTAGGTCGCGAAGAAGGTCTCGATCTCGCGGAGCCAGTGCGGCGCCAGGTCCTCCAGGGTGTGCGTGTCGTCGAAGCGTGGGTCCACCGCCGGCACCGCCAGGACCTTGAAGTCGCTCCCCTGCTCGTCCTCCATGTCCAGCCCCCCGATCGGCCGAGCCTCGACCAGGCAGCCGGGAAAGGTGGGCTCGTGGGTGATGACCAGGATGTCGAGGTGGTCGCCGTCGGGCGCCAGCGTATCCGGGATAAAGCCGTAGTCCGTCGGGTAGTGGACCGAGCTGTAGAGCACGCGGTCGAGCCGGATCCGACCGGCCCGCTCGTCGTACTCGTACTTGTTCCGGCTGCCGGCCGGAATCTCGATCAAGGCATCCACTGTGCGCGGGGCGTGGCTCATGATCTCCATGCTCCTCGTGTCGGCTGCGCCCGCCGCGCCTCTCGACGGTCGGGAGGCGCCGCGGCCGTGCTCTATCCTACTCGCTGCGGCCCGGTCTGGCCGCGGCGCGGGCGTTGACCGGCGGCCTGGGCTCTGCTAGACTGGGCGCCATCGAGACCTCAACTCGTGTCGTTCTCCCACGGGAGGACCGCTGCTGATGGCACCGCATCACGTGCTCCGGAGGACCAGGACCCGCTGATCGTTCGTCAGCGTCGGCCGCGCCTGCTCGGCGCGCTCAGGTCCGGAGCGGTGATCGGTGACTGGCATCTCCTCGGCGTCCTGTCTCTTCCTCCTGACCGCCTTGCCCACGCGGCGCGTCTCGGCGCCGCAGCCTGACACTGCCTGCGCGCCGGCCGTGCGCCGGCTCGATCGGCATAGGTGTGTGCGCCGTTCGCCACGACCCGACTCGCGTTATCACCGTCCTTGAAGGGAGCACACCGATGGCCACCAGTTCCTCGCTGCTGACGACCGCCCTGACCAAGATCGCCGACACGCCGGTGCCGCCCGTGAAGAAGATCGCCGTGGCCTACTCAGGCGGGCTCGACTCCACGCTCTGCATCGTGCTCGCGCGGGAGAAGTACGGGGCAGAGGCCGTGCCGATCACCGTCGACGTGGGCCAGGGAGAGGACGAGATCGCCCAGAGCTTCGCCAAGGCCGATCTGCTCGGCATCACGCCGCTGCTGATCGACGCGCGCGCGGAGTTCGCCAACGAGTGGCTCGCGCGCGCGATCCGCGCCAACGGCGACTACAACGGTTACCCCGTCTCCACCGCGATGACGCGCCAGCTCATCGCCGCCAAGGTGGCTCAGCAAGCGCTGGAGCTGGGCTGCAACGCGGTCATGGAAGGCTCCACCGGCCGGGGCAACGACCAGTACCGGATGCACAACGTCTTCAAGCTGTTCGCCCCGCAGCTCACCATCCTGGTTCCGGTGCGCGACTTCGACCTCACCCGCCAGGAGGAGCTGGCCCTGTGCGAGCACTACGGCGTGCCGGTGACGGAGATCATCGCCGGGGGTGACGACAAGACCCTCTGGTGCCGCTCGATCGCCAGCGGCGGGATCGGCCTGGAAACCGCGCTGCCGGACGACATCTGGATGTGGCTGGTCCCGCCGCACCGCGCGCCGGATACCCCGACGACGCTGACGCTCACCTTCGAGGCCGGTCTGCCCGTGGCCCTGGACGGCACACCGATGCCGCTGCCGGACCTGGTGGCCACACTGAACGAGATCGGCGGGGCCAACGGCATCGGGAAGATCGACATCTTCGAGGACGGCATCATGGACCTGAAGTCCCGCGAGGTCTACGAGGCGCCGGCGGCGAAGATCATCCTGGCCGTCCACCGGGACATCGAGAGCGCGGTCCTGACGAAGCAGGAGCTGCAGTTCAAGAAGCTGGTGGAGCAGACCTGGGCGTCGCTCGTCTACCACGGCGAATGGTTCCATCCGCTGCGCGCCGCGTTGGACGCCTTCATCCAGGAGACGCAGCAGGTGGTCCGCGGCACCTGGACCGTCCAGCTCTACAAGGGGACCATCGAGATCGTGAAGCGGGAGAGCCCGGCGTCGCTGTTTCGGCCGGAGATCCGCTCGATCGCCAGCAGCGGCTTCAACCAGCAGCTCTGCGGGCCGGCGGCGCTGATCCGCGGGCTGCCGTTCGAGGTGCTGGCGCTGCGGCAGCAGACGCTCGCGGCCGAGGGGTAGACGGGAGCAGCCCTCACCCCCGTCCCCCCTCTCCCAAAGTTGGGAGAGGGGGGACGTAGCACGTGCTGCGTGCTGCGTATTCCGTCCTTCTCCCCTCGCCCAGAGTTGGGCGAGGGGCCGGGGGTGAGGGCTCACCACGAGAGGACCAGGGATGGCCACCAAGCTCTGGGACAAGGGGTACGAGCTCGACCCGCAGATCGAGGCCTTCGAAGTCGGCGACGACGTGGTCTACGACAACCGGCTCATCCTGGCCGACGTGCTCGGCTCGATCGCGCACGCGGCCGGGCTGGTCAAGATCGGCGTGCTGAGCGCCGCGGAGTTCGCAGCCCTGCGCGCCGCGCTGGCCGCCATCGCGGCGGAGGCCGCGGCCGGGACGTTCCGCGTCGAGCCGGGGGACGAGGACGTGCATACCAAGATCGAGCACGCGCTCGTCGCGCGCGTCGGCACCCCCGGCAAGAAGATCCATACCGCCCGCTCGCGCAACGACCAGGTCCTGGTCGCCCTGCGGCTCTTCCTGAAGCAGGAGGCGCCGCGCGTCGAGGGCGCGATCCTCGACTGCGCCGCGGCGCTGCTGGAGCTGGCGCGCCGGCATCGCCTGACCCCGATGCCCGGCTATACCCACATGCAGCGGGCCATGCTCTCGTCGGTGGGCGTCTGGGCGGGCGCCTACCTGGAGGCCCTGCTCGACGACCTGACGCTCCTCGACGCCGCGCTGGCGGTCAACGATCAGTGCCCGCTGGGGTCGGCCGCCAGCTACGGCGTGCCGCTGCCGATCGACCGGCAGTACGTCTCGGACCTGCTGGGCTTCCGGGCGCCGCAGCGCAACGTGCTCTACGCGCAGAACGCGCGCGGCAAGTTCGAGGCGGCGGTGGTGCAGGCGCTGAGCCAGGTGATGCTCGACCTCTCCAAGCTGGCGCAGGACATCCTGCTCTTCACCACCGCGGAGTATGGCTTCTTCACCATCGACGCCGAGCTCACCACCGGGAGCAGCATCATGCCGCAGAAGAAGAACCTCGGCGCGATGGAGATGCTGCGCGCCAAGGGGAGCGTGATGCTCGCCTACCAGCAGCAGATCATGAGCCTGCTCGTCGGCCTGCCCTCGGGCTACAACATGGACTACCAGGAGACCAAGCGCCCCTTCATCGACGCGCTCGACCTCGCGGCGCGCGCCGCAGCCGTCGCCGCGCTCACCGTGCGCCATCTGGTGCCGAACGAGGCCGCCCTGCTTGCCGCCTGCACGCCGGAGCTCTTCGCCACCGACGCCGCCTACGAGCTCGTGGCCCAGGGGGTCCCCTTCCGCGACGCCTACCGGCAGATCGGCACGGCGCTCGAGACCGTACCGCCGATGGACCCCCATGCCCAGCTCGCCAAGCGGACGCACCTGGGCACGGCCGTCGACCTCGGGCTGGACGAGCATGCCCGCGCGCTGGCGGCGCGGCGGGAGCAGGCCGCGGCGCGCGCCGCGGCCTTCTACGCGGTCGCGCAGCGGCTCCTGGCGGGGCCGATCCCCGGCATCGCCTGAGGCAGCGCGGCGCCGCCGGCCGGCGCACCGCCCCGCCCCGGCCCGCTCGCCGGCCGGGGTGCCCGCACGGCCGCGCCGGGTCATCCCCGCCGTGGGGCGGCGCGCTCACGCGTGCCGCCCCACGCTGGCCGGCTCCCCCACGCTTCCCGGCTCCCGCCTGCCGATCCCGCCGGCCAGTTGACTTGTGCCGGCCGCATTGTTATCCTCTGCCCACGGATCACGACCGCGGTGAGAGATCGGGTGAAGCTAGGGGACGGCTGCCGATCCATCCCACCGCGGGAGAAACAGGGGAAAGGGAAGGGAATATCGATGACTCACCGCTTCGATGAGCGGTGGGGCGACGATGGGCGGGTGATGCACCACGCCCCCGCAGCGCCCCACCCGGAGCCGTATGGCTGGCGCCCCCCTGCCGCGCCGGCCGCCACGCCGCACCGAGCACGCCGCGCGCCCCGCCCCGACACGACACACCCGACGGTGACTGATCACCCGTTCCGCAGCGCGGCACGGCCTGCCGAACGGCCGGCGGTGCTCGCCGCGGTGACGCCGCGACGCGACACCTCGCTCGACGAGTGGCTGAACGCGCCCCTCTACTGGATGCCGCCGCGCCCGGCGCCGGACACCGGTGCGCGCGAGCAGGCGCGCGGCCGCCGGGCGCGCCTGGCGCAGTCGGCTCTGGTGGCGGCGGCGGTGGCCGCCGTGGCCACGGCTGGAGCGGTCGGGCCAGCCCCGGCGACGGCAGCCGCCCACGGGGCGTCGGAGCGGACGGACCAGTTCCCGGTCATCGCGGCGACCGAGAACCCGGCCGCGGCCGAGTCCGGGACCGGGATGGGTGGTCCTGGCCCGGGCGTGACGCACACCGTGGAGCCGGGCGACACGCTGTACAAGATCGCCCAGCGCTACGGCGTCCCGCTGCAGGCGGTCATCGCCGCCAACAACTTCCCGAATCCGAACCTGATCTACCCCGGCCAGAGCGTCACGATTCCGGGGGCGGACGCCGCGGGCGGGGCCGGCGGCGACGGGCTGACCGTCGAGGTCCAGCGGGGCGACACGGTCTGGATCCTGGCCAACCGCTACGGCGTGTCGATGGACAGCATCATCCAGGCGAACAAGCTGGCCAACCCGCACCTGATCTACCCGGGCCAGACGCTGACCATCCCGGGGGTCAGCGCCCCCGCGCCCGCCCAGGAGGCCGCGCCCGAGGCCGCCGGAGGCGGCAACCAGGCCCAGCCGGCCCCGGCCGAGGAAGCACCGCCACCGGCACCGCCGGCCGAGCAGGCTCCGGCGCAGGCGCAGCCGAGCAGCGGCCTGATCTGGCCCGCGCAGGGCAGGATCACCCAGCAGTTCGGCCCGAGCAAGCTGTGGATGGAGCCGGCCTATCAGGGCTACGCCCACTTCCATCAGGGGCTCGACATCGCCAACAAGGCCTACACGCCGATCGTCGCGGCGGCCGCCGGGACGGTCACCTTCGCCGGCTGGAGCGGCGGCTACGGCTACATGGTGCAGATCGACCATGGCAATGGGCTGAGCACGCTGTACGCCCACATGGCCGAGCAACCGTACGTGCGGGCCGGGCAGTGGGTCGAGCAAGGCCAGCAGATCGGCCCGATGGGGAGCACCGGCGCGTCCACCGGGTCGCACCTCCACTTCGCCGTCAAGCAGCACGGCGTCTGGCAGGACCCGCTGAACTTCCTCCCCTAGCACCGGTGCGTAGATCGGGCGGGCCGCTGGCCCGCCCGGCTCCCCTGCGCCGGGCGCGGACGGCGCCCGGCACTACCCCACGAGCGCCAGGAACTCCCGGAGCCAGCCGGGGACGGCCTCGGCCTCGCGGGCGCGGGTCGGGCAGCCGGGCCGACGCCGCGACCGCCCACCGCCCGCCGGGCTGGGCCCACGGGAGCGCCGCGGGCTGCTCCACTGTGCCCCCTCACCACGCATCAGACAGGAACAGAAAGCCGGGTGGACGACCGTCCACCCGGCGGGATCGCATGCGAGCGGTGACGCCGGACTAGCTGCCGACCTTGAGCGTGCCCTCCATGCCGGCCTCGCGGTGCCCCTGCACGGTGCACCAGATCTCGTAGTCGCCGGCATCGTTGATGGTCACCTTCCAGGTCGCAGACTTGCCGGGCTCGACCAGCGGCGAGGTCTGCGGGTTCCCCGGAATCTCGATGTGCATGTCGTGGGCGACGGTGCCCTTGTTGACCAGGTTGAACGTGATCTCGCCGGTCTTGGCCTGGATCGTCCCGGGATCGAACTTGAACTCGGACATGTTGACGGTGATCGCACCCGCCTCACCGCCACCGCCACCGTTCGAATCGCCGCCACCGCCTCCGCACGCCGCCAGAGCGAGCATCAGCAGAGCCGCTGCCGCCACCAGCATCGTCACTCTGGCGATGCCGCGGGACCACACCTTCACTGGATCCTCCCTTCGCCGACCCGCACCGCCGCGGGTCAGAGCCACACCTCACGCCAGGGCACAACGCAGGCCATATGCCCGGATAACTATAGCTTGAAGTCGCTCCGATTGCACCAGCGGAGCCCCAGGCGCCGCGCCGGCCGCCCCTCGGCGGCTAGCCACGGCCCCACGACCGCCCGCCGTCGCCGCTCCGGTAGAAGTAGCCCTCCTGATCGACCACGGCGACCTGCTCCGGCGCGCCCGCGCTGACCGCCACCGCCATGACGACACCCGCGGGGGACAGCGGGAGGCGCTCCCACGTCCCCTGCGGCGAGCGCGCCCAGATCCCCTGGTCCGTGCCGGCGTAGAGCACGCCCGGGGTCGTCACGCTCGCGGCGAGCGCGGTGATCATCGCCTTCGGCCCGGGCACCGTCTGCCATGTCTGGCCACCGTCGCGGCTCTCGGCGACCATGTCGTCGACCGCCGCGTAGAGGTGCAAGGGGTCATCCGGCGCCACGGCCAACGGCAGCATCCCGGCCACATCGCCAGGCGGCAGCGACCGCTGCTCCCAGGTGAGCCCGCCATCGCCGCTGGTGAACAGCCCGGAGGCGCCGACGGCGAAGGCGTAGACCCGCAGCGGGTCCGAGGGCGCCACGGCGAAGCCGTGCAGATCATAGTCGGGCAGATTGGTCGCGGGCTGCTCCCAGGTCTCGCCTCCGTCGCTGCTGAAGACGAACAGGCCGTGCCCAGCGAGATAGCGGCGCCGCGGGTCGCTGACGGGGATACCGATCTGCATCACGTCGGCGTCGCGCACGATCGTGTCCTGCCACGTCTCCCCGCCGTCGCGACTCATCTTCATCCCCTGGTGGTGGCCGAAGTAGAGGGTTCGGGCGTCGGTGGGGTCGAAGGCCACCGCATGGAAATCCAGCGTATCGAAGCGATAGAGCGCTGGATTGCTCGCGCGGCCGACAAACCACCACACGGCTGCCGCGGTCAGGAGCAGCGCGATCGCGGCCAGGCCGCCCCACCGGAGCCAGCGCTGGGGCGCCCGGCGCTGCCGAGCGGAACCCCGCGGGCCTGCCGATGCGACCTGCTTCGCCATGCACCCTCCCTCACCTGCCTGCCGTGGCCTGCGCCAGCATGGCTATCCGGGCATCACTCGTGGCGCGCATGCCCATCGCACTACTATTCACGATGCGGCGGGGGCTTGTCCCCACCCAAACGGGTAGGATCGGGACAGGTCCTGCCCCGAGCGCGCGGCGGCGCCGGGTCGGCTACGGCCCGCCGCCGGTGGAGTTGATGACCTCGCCGGTGATCCAGCGAGCGTCGTCCGTCGCCAGCCAGGCGATGAGCCGCGCGGCGTCGTCGGGCTGGCCCCAGCGCCCCATCGGCTCCTGGGCCAGCACCGCGGCGTAGAGCGCGGGGTCGGCGTAGCCGGTGTCGGTGGCGCCGGGGTTGACGGCGTTCACGGTGATCCCGCGCGGCGCCAGGTGCGCCGCCAGGCTGCGGGTGAGCTGGTGGAGCGCCCCCTTCGAGGCCACGTAGGCCAGCTCCCCCGGCATGGGGTTGCGATGCTGCCCGGAGGTCATGAGGATGACCCGGCCTCCCGGCCGGGCGTCGTCGTGGCGCGCGGCCCAGGCCTGTACCAGGAGGAGCGCCGCGCGGACGTTGACGTGCAGGTGGAGGTCGATCTGCTCGGCGGTGAGCTCCTCCAGCGTCCCCATCTGGCTGACGGCGTGATTGACGACCAGGATGTCCACCGACCCCAGCGCGGCGAAGGCCGCCGCGGCGACCCGCTCCGGGGCCGCGGGGTCGGCAAAGTCGGCGGAGACATGCACGACACGGCGCCCGTGCGCGCGCAGATCGGCCAGGATGGACTCGATGCCGTCCGGGTCGGCGCCCCAGGGGCTGGCGGCATCGTAGGGCACCCAGGACTGCACGCAGAGGTCGGCGCCGAGCTGCGCCAGCCGGGTGGCGATGGCGAAGCCGATCCCGGCGCGCCGGCTGACCCCGGTGACGAGGGCCACCCGCCCGGCCAGCGGCGCCGGTTGGCCGATCGCGAGCGGCTCCATCGGCAGCGCCTCCTTCGCTGAGCGGCGAGCGCTCAGCCGTTCTCGCTCGGCGTGGGCACCAGCCCCTGGGAGATGGCGAACAGGACCGCCTGCGTGCGGTCGCGGACGCCGATCTTCTGGAAGAGCGCCGAGAGGTTGTTCTTGACCGTGCTCTCGGCGAGCTGGAGCTGGTCGGCGATCTGGCGATTGTTGTAGCCGTTGGCCAGCAGGCGCAGCAACGTCAGCTCGCGCTGGGTGAGCTGCTGGCGGGTGTTGGCCGGCGCCTTGGTGAGCAGGCGCTGGTACTCGCGCATCAGGGCGGGCGCGAGGGCCGCGTCGATGGTCGAGCCGCCGCTCGCGGCGACGTGGATCGCCTTGATGACCTCCTCCGACCGGCTGTTCTTGAGGAGATAGCTCTTGGCCCCGGCGCGGATGGCGTGGATCGCGTACTCGTCGTCCTGGTACATGGTGAGGACCACGACCGCCGTCTGGGGAAAGTGCTTGACGATGTACTCGGTCGCGCGCAGCCCATCCATGCGCGGCATGTTGATGTCCATCAGGACCACTTCCGGGCGCAGCTCCGCCACCTGCTGGACCGCTTCATGCCCATCGGCCGCCTCCCCGACGATCTCGACCGAGGGGACCGTCTCCAACAACTGGCGCAGGCCCTCCCGGAAGAGATCGTGATCGTCCCACGTCGGGCCGCCAGTCCGCGTCGGGCAGCCACTCGGCCACCGGCGGCAGCCACGGCCAGAAGCGGCCCGCCACCCGCAGGGCCGACTCCTGCCCCGGGAGGCCGAGGCGCGTCGACTCGGCCAT
>JASBVL010000028.1 GCA_029961075.1 Sphaerobacter sp. | reverse complement strand
CTCCCCGTCCTGGCGGCGGGTGACCAGCCCGTCGAACATCGCGCGGAGCACGGTCTCCGTCACTCGGTCGCGGTGGTTGGCCGGATCGAGCGACTGGAGCGGCGCGGTGATCGCGACGGTGATGGTGCCGCCCCCGGCCGGCGCGGGCGTCGCCGCGGCCGCCGGTGAGCCACTCGGCGCGGTCGCCGTCGGCTGCGCGGCGCCGTGCTGCCCGCTCTGCTGGCCCGGGGTGGGGGTGGCCGACTCACCGCCGCAGGCAGCCAGGAGCGCGGCCAGCGACGCCCCGGTCGCGGAGGCGGCGAGCAGCCGGAGCAACGCCCGGCGACTCAGGTCGGTTTGGCCCAGGGCCCCCGGATGGTGGGTGACGTTGGGACGCGCGGATTCGGCCATCAGCCCTCTCCTTTCTCCTCCTCCTTCGCCGGCGGCGCGCAACCTACTCCGATTGCTCCGCTCCGTCTACCATCCCTCGCTCACGATAGAGGCGATCGATCTCGCGCAGCGTTGGCAGGGTGCGCTCCGGGTCACGGGCGACGATCTCGGCGAGCAGGAGGTTGACGATCGCCATGAGCCCGACCGGCGACAGGCTGTGGCCCACCCCGCGCGTCGCCGCGACCAGGACGTGGTCGGCAATGCGGGCGGGCGGGGAGACGCTGCTGTCGGTGAGGGCGAGTGTCGGCACGCCGCGCTCGGCGGCGAGCTTCAGGGCGTCCACCGTCTCACGCAGATAGCGCCAGACGCTCACACCGATCACGAGGTCGGTCGGCCGGAGATTGGCGAGCATGATGGTCAGGCCGGAGCCACCCTCGGTGCAGACCGTGGTGCGCACGCCGAGGCTGTTCAGCCCATGCCCGAGGAAGACGGCGACCGCGGCCGAGAAGCCCATGCCGATGGCCACGACATGGTCCGCCCGGCAGATGGCCTCGACGGCCGCGTGGACCACCTCCGGCTGGGTCTGGGACAGCGTCTGATTGAGGTTGTCGATGTCGTTGGTGAAGACACGAACGGGAAGCTGCTGGCGATCTCGGGGCTGCTGCCGTTGCTGCTCGACGCGCTCGACGAAGGTCAGACGCTCCGGGATCTGGCCGCGGATGACCTCTTGCAGCTCGGCATAGCCGCTGAACCCAAGCGACTGCGCCAGGCGCACGACGGTGGCCGCGTCGACGTCGACCGCCTTGCCCAGCTCGGCGGCGGAGGCGAAGGCGGTGAAGGCCTCGTTGTCGGCGATGAAGCGGGCCACCTGCCGCTGCTTCGGGCTGAGGCGATCGTAGCGCGCAGCGATCCGCTGTTGTAGCTCCGAAGGTGCCATGGCTCCTCCAGCGCTGGGCGCTCGCAGTACTCCGTCGTGGGTTCCTCGCTGGCCACAATCTAGCACAGCCACGGGCACGTTGCAATATCTGTGGCAGTACGCGATCACGGCGCCATGAGCGTTGCAGCACACGGCGGCATGCCGCGCACAGACAGCCGCGGGCGCTCCCAGAGCGCCCGCGGGCCCAGTGATGGATGCCAGGGGTGATCTGGGTCGAGTGGTCCTAAAGAGCGGCGAGAGGGGCGGCCGACTGACGCCGACGCCGAGCTACGCGACGAGCCACGCCTCGGAGAGCCGCACGGATTCCTAGATCACCAACATCGTCAGCCGGCTCTCGTACTAGATTTTGTGCCAAGGGAACTACGGGAAACCAGATGGTGGACTGTTCGTCAGGCAGGCTCTTCGGCTCAAACGCCACCCGCAGTAGTCCATTGCCGAAGTGCACGATGTCGGCCCGCGAGCATGTCCGCCCGCAGCGACGGTGATCTAGCTGACGGGGAGACGGTCGTTGGCGTCGGGACGGTCGAACTCGATCAAACGAGCCGGCGCCATAACAATGGGCATGTTCCAGCGCTGCGACCGGCAAGTCGGGGCCGTACCGCTTAGCGCCCGGCTCCTTTTACTCCTTTGATGCCGTATTCAGCCCATACTGCATTGCGCACCGCAGCGCCTCCAGCCACGCCAGAGCAGCGGTTCCGACAGCGGATTCGGTTTACTGCGCTATTGCCACAGGCCCCTTGACTCAACGCCCTCAACCCCGGCAAGGACACCGAATTAGGCATACTAAGGCACTGAAGGTTGCTACTTGCGCAGAGTACACGGCCCATCCTCTCTCGACAGCAGAGGGCTGTCGTATTGACAATTCACCGCTGTTCATGCATAATGATGGTAACTCATCCACCATGTGTGGAAGGAGTATCGGCGTCGTCCTCCGGGGCGGCGTCAGTCTTTAAGGTTAAGGGTGTTGTATTCCTCCTCCAGCCTTCGTCGTCGGTTCTCGTGCTCAACGCAATACGCCGTCCAGAGCACGACGTACCCCTTACGTTGAGCAAGAACAACCACGTAGCTGAAATCCTCGACTGCCAGTACAAACCGGCGCTCACGCCCCCGATTGTTTCGCCACCACTTGACACGGTTCGAGGACGCGGCATCGATGATTGGTCGCGGCCACCGGATGCGTTCACAGGGTCGGAGATCAGGCAGCCGGTCTGATTCTACAGGCCCGTCTGAGATGAGATGCCAAAACGTCGTCTCCTTTCCATCCGACTCGAAACGCGTAGCGATCCGGCACACCTCTCCCCTGAACCTGGGACGCGACACTATGAAGTCTTGGTAGAAGTACCCATACAGGTTCGCGAGATATCGATCCCAGTCTCCGTTGAAATCGGAGAGTTTGACTAGATCCGGAAGCCAGTTCAAGGCCGCGTTCAACGCTAGACCTCACTCGGTGTCCAGCGAAACAGATTTACTTTCTTCTCACCCAAGGGAGTTGACCGTGTCAGGGTGTATTGAGATCGTTGACGCATACGATCAACCAGAGCCGTTTTCGCGCGACTCTCCGCTAGGCCACGATTGACGTAGCTGATGACTCCCGTAAGAAGATCCGCCAACTGAACCTGCTCAACTTCGTGTGACCGAACGCATTGAACACGTTCGATGACCTTTCCGTCGAAGTCATACATGTTGTTGCTGAGAACATCATGGAGCTTTCGCACCTTAGATGCCGCCTGTGTATCCTTGTAGTCCAGATAGATCCGATAGCGACCATCTGGTTCAAACAGAACCTTGAGCAGCTCGAAATACATCTTATAGTACCATGTGTCATGATCCTGACCAAAGGCCTGATGTCGGAGTCGATCCTTACCCGTAGCCACCAGAGCGCGGAAGTGAAGGTCGTCGTCATCAAAGAAGTAGTCCACCAAGGCAAGATAGAACTTTAGGCGGGCAGGAGAGACCTTTCCCCACTTGATCTCAAAGTCCCGAGGCAAGGAGTGGTTGGCCTTTATCTCCCGGATGCGCACAGCGATCTCGCGAGCCCTGGCGACTGGACACCATACGGCCCCGAGCACCATGATCGGCTGCCCGTCATGCTCTAGATGGCAGCTCTCGTCACAGTAGATGTTAACGACATCTCCCATTATGCTCACTCCGGCCTGCTTATAGGAACATGTTAATACTAACAATGCAAAACTAGCGTCATGCCCGTTCTCACATGGCGATCATGATCATTACTCAACCGTGAGGCACGCTACGAGTCATCAGAGGGTTCGGTCTAGAAAGAACTCGGTGAGCTCTCAGGTTAGACTGCCCGGATTCCCTTACAGCCGGACACGATGCCGACCCCAGCTTCGAGACTCTCGTCATTGGCGCGAACCTAGCCGTTAGAGCCATGAACAGGCTGTCCCCGGCGGGAGCACCTCTGTTCCCTGATCGCCTTCTCGTGCACAAGTTCGACAATACCACCAGGTATGACAACCACCCATCCCTCCGAACCGCCTCCAGCGCAGAGTCGTCGAACAAGACCAGGGACGCGTCAGCGATGTAAGGGGTAGATCAGAGTCGCGCTCCTCGTCCTTAGCGCGGTCGGGGTCGAACTCAAGACACAAAGGCATGAGCACGTGGTTGCGCCTCACGTGCTTCTCGACGCATACACGCTGTTCGCTCCAACCCTCCGCGACATGCATCCTTCCCATGCGCCAGGTACTCCGCGCATGGCAGACTGTTTGACCTTTAGTTGTTGTTGGCCTTCGGTTCGTGTGAATGAAACGTTGCCTCTGACCATGATAGCACGTCGCCGAATGTCGAAGGAATACCATAACGGCTGCGAGCCGCAGGGCTCGGGGAACGGCCACGGCTCGAACTGGTGCGGGAGCCGGGCGCGGCGTTTGCAGGCGGGCGTCGCACGTGCGATAACGGCGCGTGGACCCGGTTGGGGGTGCCCGGGCCCGGTGGTGATGCCGGGAGATCGAGCGGAGGGGCTCGGTGGCGGAACTGACGCGTCTGGTGCTGGGGGTGGAGCTGGACCCGACCGACGTCGCGCGCATCCGGGAGGCGTACCCGGACCTGGAGGTCGTCGTCTGCGCCGATCCGGCCGGACTCCCGGCGGCGCTGGCGGGGGCGCAGGCGCTGGTCGCCTGGCAGGTGCCGCCGGAGGCGCTGGCCGCGGCGACGGCGCTGCGCTGGGTCCACTTTCCCGGCGCGGGGGTGGACAGCCTGCTGACGCCGGAGCTGCGCGCGCGCGAGCTGGTGGTGACGAACAACCGCGGGGTGGCGGCGCCGAACATCGCCGAGCACCTGCTGGCGATGATGCTGGCCTTCGCCCGCGGGCTGCCGGAGCTGCTGCGCGCTCAGGTGCGGCACGAGTGGGGCCGCCCGACGCGCCGCTTCGAGCTCGGCGGGCAGACGCTGGGGATCGTCGGGCTCGGGGAGATCGGCGAGGCGCTCGCCACGCGCGCCGCCGCGCTGGGGATGCGGGTGGTGGGCCTGCGCCGCCGGTCGGGCCCGGCGCCGCGGGGCGTGGCGCGGGTCTACCCCCCGGAGGGGCTGCACGCGCTGCTGGGCGAGTCGGACCACGTCGCCATCTGCCTGCCGCTGACGCCGCGGACGCGCCACCTGTTCGGCCCGGCGGAGTTCCGCGCCATGCGCCGGGACGCCTACCTCTACAACATCGGGCGGGGCGCGATCGTCGATCAGGCGGCGCTGATCGCCGCGCTGCAGGCGGGGGAGATCGCGGGCGCCGGCCTCGACGTGACCGATCCCGAGCCGCTGCCGCCCGACTCGCCCCTGTGGGACATGCCCAACGTCATCATCACCGCCCACACCGCGGGCGGCACGCCGCGCTACTGGGACCGCGCCATCGAGATCCTGCTGGAGAACATCGGCCGGTTTCGGCGGGATGCGCCGCTGCGCAACGTGGTGGACCAGCGGGAGGGCTACTAGCGGCTCGGCCGGAAGATTGCGAACCGGGGAAGCGGGCGCCCGCCGCACGCGCGCCGGGGAGAGGCCGATGCCTGACGAGCCGCGATCCCGGATCGCCGACCAGATCGACCTGGCCGCCAAGGTGGCGGCCCTCCGCCGGCCGGAGACCTACCCGGACCGCCCGGCGCGGGTGGAGACCATCGAGACGCACCGCTCCTGGATCTTTCTGACCGACCGCCTGGCGTACAAATTGAAGAAGCCGCTGCGCTACAACGCCGTGGACGTCCGCTCCCTGGCGGCGCGCCGGGCCCACTGCGAGGAGGAGGTCCGGCTCAACCGCCGCCTGGCGGGTGCGGTCTACCGCGGCGTCGTCGCGCTGACCGCCGAGCCGGATGGCCGGCTGGTGATCGGCGGGCGCGGCGAGCCGGTGGAGTGGCTGGTGGCGATGCAACGGCTGCCGGCGGACCGCATGCTCGACGTCATGCTGCGGCACGGCACGGCGGACGATGCGGCGGTGCGCCGGGCCGCGGCGGTGCTGGCGCGCTTCTATCGGGACAGCCCGCCGGTCCTGCACGACCCGGTGGCGTACCGGGCGTGGTTCGCCGCGGAGATTCGGATCAACCACGCGACCCTCACCCCCGCCGAGCTCGGCCTGCCGGCGGAGCTCCTCCGCAAGCTGCGCGACGCGCAGCTCGCGCTGCTGCAGCGCGAGCCCGACCTGTTCGACCGCCGCGTGCTGGCCGGGCGGATCGTCGAGGGGCACGGCGACCTGCGGCCCCAGCACATCTGCCTCCTGGAGCCACCGGTGATCTTCGACTGCCTGGAGTTCGACCGCCGGCTCCGCATCGTGGATCCCGTCGATGAGCTGGGGTTCCTAGGGATGGAGTGCGAGCGCATCGGGGCGCCGTGGGTCGGGCCGGTCGTGCTCGCCACCTACGCCGCGCTCACCGGCGACCGCCCGCCCGCGCGCCTGGTCGCGTTCTACCAGAGTTTCCGTGCCACCCTCTGGGCACGGCTCGCCATGTGGCGCACCGCGGAGCTGGACCGATCGGCCTGGGGGCCGTGGCTGGATCGCGCGCGGGGTTACCTGCTCCTGGCGCAGCGCCACAGCGAGCGCCTGCGGTCGAGGTAGGCGGCGCGCCCGCGGGCCGGCGCCGGCCGGGTGCGTTGACAGGACGAGGCGCGGACCGTAGCATCCCCAGGTTTTGGAGAGTCGTGGTGGGGCGGCGCGCCTTGCGCGCCGCCCCGGCGAGTGGGATCACCGCGGGAATGAGGGTAGCGGAGTGACGGACAGCAAGCGGGCGCTGGTGGTGGAGGACCTGCTGGCGCTCTCGGTCATCGCCGACGCCGAGATCTCCCCCGATGGGACGACGGTGGCCTACGTGCTCAAGCGCGCGGACCGCGAGCGCAACACGTACACCTCGGCGATCTACCTCGCGCCGACGGACGGACGGGGTGCGGCCGGGCGGCCGCAGCCGTTCACCGCGGGGCAGCAGCAGGACACCGAGCCGCGCTGGTCGCCCGACGGCCGGCAGCTCGCCTTCGTCTCGGACCGCAGCGGCACGCCGCAGCTCTACGTGATGAACGTGGCCGGGGGCGAGCCGCGCCAGGTGACCACGCTGGCGCGCGGCGTGAGCACCCCGCAGTGGTCGCCCGACGGGACGCGGATCGCCTTCCTCTCGTCCGAGGGGAACGGGGTGGACGACGAGATCCGCAACCGGCCGGGCGGGTTCATCCGGCGCGTCGAGCGCCTGCAGTACCGGTTCGACGCGCTGGGCTACATCGACGATCGCTTCAGCCACATCTGGGTGATCGACGTGGCGGGCGGCGCGCCGCGACGGCTGACGTGGGGCGACTACAGCGTCCACTCGTTCGCCTGGTCGCCCGACGGCCAGTTCATCGCCTTCAGCGCCAACCAGGAGGATGAGGCCAACCCGCTGTTCCACTCCCAGCTCTACGTCATCCCGGTGGCGGGGGCGGCGGCGGCTGGCGCACGCCGCGTCAGCCAGGACTCGGAGATCGCGCTGTGGCCGGCCTGGTCGCCGGACGGCCAGGCGATCGCCTTCGTCGGGCGGCGGCCGGGCGCGCGGGCCGGCGCCAACAATGAGATCTACCTGGCGTCGCCCGCGGGCGGCGCGCTGCGCTGCCTGACCGAGGGGTTCGACCGCAGCCCGGGCACGGGGTCGTACAGCGATGTCTGGAGCCCGCGCGAGCACGCGCTGCTGCGCTGGACGCCGGACGGTCGCGCCGTCTTCTTCACCGCCAGCGACCGCGGGCGGGTCGGCCTGTACCGCGCGACGACGGCGGGCGAGGTCACGCTGGTCGTCGGCGGCGACCGCTCAATCGGCTCGGTGTCGCAGTCGCGGGACGGGGCGCGGCTGGCCTTCGTCGCCGGCACGTTCACCAACCCCTGCGATGTCTACTGCTGCAGCGCCGACGGGTCGGAGGAGCGCCGGCTGACGCAGGTGAACGCCGACCTGCTCGGGGCGGTGCACATCCAGGAGCCGGAGCACTTCACCTTCGCGAGCTTCGACGGCGGCTTCACGGTCGACGCCTGGCTGATCCGGCCGATCAACTTCGACCCGGCGCAGCGCTACCCGCTGGTGCAGATCATCCACGGCGGGCCGCACTCGATCTTCGGCCACACGTTCTTCTTCGATATGCAGCTCTGGGCCAGCCAGGGCTGGAACGTGCTCTTCATCAACCCGCGCGCCAGCCAGGGCTACGGCGAAGCCTTCGCCACCGTCAACATCGGGGACTGGGGCGGCGGCGACTGGCGCGAGCAGGAGACGGCGCTCGACCTGGCCATCGCGCGGGGCGGGGTGGACCCGGAGCGGCTGGCGGTGACCGGGCTGAGCTACGGCGGGTTCATGACCAACTGGATCATCGGGCACACCGATCGGTACCGGGTCGCCGTCAGCGAGAACGGCATCTCCAACCTGGTCTCCTTCTACACGACCTCCGACATCGGGTGGTACTGGCTGGAGAAGGAGATGGAGCGCTCGGTCTGGGACAACCTCGAGTGGTACATGGAGCGCTCGCCGATCTCCTACGTGACGCGGATGAAGACGCCGCTGCTGCTGTTGCAGGCGGAGGCCGACTATCGCTGCCCGATCGAGCAGGGCGAGCAGCTCTACACGGCGCTGCGGGCGCGGGGCGTGCCCTGCAAGATGGTGCGGTTCCCCGGGGAGAGCCACGCGCAGCTCTCGGCGGGCAAGCCCGAGACGAGGCTGGTGCGGCGCGAGGAGACGCTGCGCTGGTTCCAGCGGTACCTCTAGGGGGTCCCCAGCGGCCGGCAGCCGGGGCGCGTGGCGCGCCGCGGGCGGGCACGGGGCACCAGCCCCCGTGCCCGCCCGGCGTCAGAGGTCGAGCACGCAGCGCAGGGTGACCCCGTCCGGCCGCTCCTCGACCCGCAGCCCGGCGTAGGTGGCGGCCTTGACCTCGGTCCCGATCTCGTGGCGCGCGGGATCGATCGGCTCGCCGGTGAGGGTGCCGCGGGCGCGCCAGCCGTCGCCGGTGCGCTCCAGGGCGTCCAGCCGGAAGTCGTGGAAGAGGTGGCCGGCGATGTCGCGCTCGGCGATCACGGCGTTGAGGAGGGCGACGTAGAGCGCCCCGAGGTCGTCGCCCTCCGCCTCCACCGGCGTCTCCACCGCCGGGCGCACGGTCGCGGTCCGCGCCATGAGGTCGAGCAGGCCCTGCACGCCGGCCTGGAGTGCCTCGGCGGCACTGGCACCCGACGCCTCCAATCCGATATCCGCCTCATGCTCGAGGTAGCGATACGGCACGCGCTGCCTCCTCTCCGGGTCCCGCTGGCCGCGGTGTGCCGCGCGGGCGCGCGGGGCCGGCCGCCGCCGGTGCGCGCCGCCGGCAGGTGGAGCATAGCAGCCGCGCCCGCGGAAGGCGCGCGCCCGGGCACCTGTGACGCGGCTGTAATGTTTTGTGCCTGTTTGTCACACTTTTGTAACGTACGCTGTGGGATCCTACATGTGGGTCCCGATGGTTCAAGGACGGGAAATCGAAAGCCGAAAGGTGAGTAGAGAGTACCAACCGCGGATCGTCGGGATCCGTTTGTGTTGCCCGCCGCGGGCGACCGCCCGCGATCCCCTGCTCGGCCGCCCCCCTGCCAGCCCACCCACGGGGCGCCACTGATGCGCCCGGGCACGATCGGTGCGTCGGCTCCGCAACGACGGCCCGTCGTCGGGGCCGCATTCGTGCGCGGTCGCGCCCCGCCGGTCGACCGCGCGGCGTGGTGAGGTGAACCATGGCCCGGCGCAACGAGGAGGTTGCCTGGCTGCTCAACGACATCGCCGAGCTGCTGGCGCTGCAGGGCGAGAGCCCCTTCCGCATCCGCGCCTACACCGAGGCGGCGCGGACCATCGCGGCGATGGCGGAAGACATCGAGGAGCTCCACCGGCAGGGGCGGCTGGAGGAGATCCCCGGCGTCGGGGAATCGATCGCCCGGAAGATCGCCGAGTATCTGGTCAGCGGCCGCCTGCGCTACTACGAGGACTTGCAGCGCCAGGTCGTCCCGGGCGCCGCGGAGCTGCTGCGGGTGCCGGGCATCGGCCCGGCGCGCGCGCACCTGCTGCTGACCCGGCTGGGGATCACCAGCGTGGCGGAGCTCCGCCGGGCGGCGCAGGAGCACCGCCTGCGCGAGCTGCCGGGCTTTGGGCCCAAGCTGGAGGAGCGGATCGCGCGGGAGGCGGCGCGGGTCGGGGAGCGCTCGCGGCGGCTGCTGCTGGGCGTCGCCCTGCCGCTGGCCGAGGAGGTGGTCACGCGGCTGCGCGCGCACCCGGCGGTCGTGGCGGCCGACCCGGCCGGCAGCATCCGCCGCATGCGGGAGACGATCGGCGACATTGACATCCTCGCGGCCTCGGCGCACCCAGAGGAGGTGGTCAGCGCGTTCACGTCCCTGCCCATGGTGCAGGAGGTGCTGGCCACCGGGCCGACCCGCCCGTCGATCCTGACGCGGGACCGGCTCCAGGTCGACCTGCGCGTGGTCGCGCCCGGCGAGTATGGCGCCGCCTTGCAGTACTTCACCGGCTCCAAGGAGCACGTGGTCGCGCTGCGCGGCCTGGCCAACGCGCGCGACTGGAAGCTGTCGGAGTATGGGCTGTTCGACCATGCGGGGCGGCGCATCGCCGGGCGGACCGAGGCGGACGTCTATCACGCGCTCGGCATGGACTGGATCCCACCCGAGCTGCGCGAGAGCCGGGGCGAGATCGAGGCGGCCCAGCGCCACGCGCTGCCGCACCTGGTGGAGACGACGGACCTGCGGGGCGACCTCCACGTCCACACCGACTGGAGCGACGGCCATGACTCGCTGGAGCGGATGGTCGACGCCGCGGTGGCGCGGCATTACCAGTACGTCGCCATCACCGACCACTCCCCCTCGCTCGGCGTGGCGCGCGGGCTGACCGTCGAGCGGGTGCAGGCGCAGCGCCGGCTGATCGACCGGCTGCGGGAGCGCTACGCCCCCTTCTGCATCCTGCACGGCACCGAGGTCAACATCCTCCCTGACGGCAGCCTGGACTACCCGGACGCGGTCCTGGCCGGGTTCGACATCGTCACCGCGTCGATCCACAGCCACCTGGACCTGCCGCACGACCGGATGACGGCGCGGCTCGTGCGCGCGCTGCACCACCCGTACGTCGACGTCCTCGGGCATCCGACGGGGCGGCTGCTGCTGCGCCGGCCGGCGTACGAGCTGGACATCGAAGCCGTCCTCCGTGCGGCGGCGGCAGCCGGGGTGGCGGTGGAGGTGAACGGCCAGCCGGACCGGCTCGACCTGAGTGACGTCTGGTGCCGGCGCGCGCGGGAACTGGGGGTGCTGCTGGTCTGCACCAGCGACGCCCACAGCACGCGGCAGTTGGGGTACGTCCGCTACGCGGTGGCTACCGCCCGTCGCGGCTGGGTCGAGCCGGATGGGGTGGTGAACACGCGCGACCGCGAGGCACTGCTGGCGCACCTGCGCCAGCGGCGCTGAGGCGGAGACGCCAGCGCCCCGGCGGAGCCGCCGGGGCGGACCCCGCGCGCGGCCACACGACCCGGGAAGGAGCGGCAGATGGTGCGGGCGCCCCTGACCCTCGCGCTCACCGGCGACGTGATGCTCGGTCGCCTGGTGAACGACGCCATCCTCACCCTCGGCGCGGCCTACCCCTGGGGCAATCTCCGGCCGACGCTGCGGCGCGCCGACCTCCGCCTGAGCAACCTGGAGTGCGCCATCACCCGCGAGCAGGAGTCCTGGCACGACGGCACCTACAAGGTCTTCTACTTCCGGGCCGACCCGGTCGCCGGCGACACGCTCCGGATCGCCGGGGTGGACGTCGCCTCCCTGGCGAACAACCATGCCGGCGACTTCGGCACGGCCGGGCTGCTGGAGACGATCCGCTTGCTCGACGCGGCCGGCATCGCCCACGCCGGGGCCGGCGCCGACCTGGCGGCGGCACGCGCCCCGGCCCGGCTGAGCGCCGCTGGCTGGCGCGTCGCGGTGGTCGCCTTCGCCGACCATCCGGTCGAGTGGGCCGCCGGACCGGACCGGCCGGGCATCAACTACACGCCCGTCTCCGTCGACCCGGCGGATTTCGCCGCGGTGGCCGAGACACTGGCCGCCCTGCGCCGGGACGCCGACCTCGTCATCTTCTCGATCCATTGGGGACCGAACATGCGCCCGCGGCCGACCCCGACCTTCCGCGCGTTCGCCCGGCTCGTCATCGAGGCGGGCGCGGACATCTTCTGGGGTCACAGCACCCACCTCGTGCAGGGGATCGAGGTCTACCGAGATCGGCTCATCCTCTACGATACCGGCGACTTCGTGGATGACTACGCGGTCGACCCGGAGCTGCGCAACGACCTGTCGGCGCTGTTCCTGGTGCGCGTGGCACCGGACGGCCGCCTCGGCCTAGAAGCTGTGCCGGTGCACATCATGGACCGGCAGGCGATGCTGGCGGAGGAGCCGGAGCGAGCGTGGTTCGTGCAGCGGCTGCGCGGCCTGTGCGCCGAGATGGGCACCGCCGTCACCGTCGACCCGGAGGCGGGGACGGTGGTCGTGCGGCAGGCGTGAGGCGGCTGGCGGCGCCCTCGCCGCCCCGACGATCGGGCGGGGTCCCACCCGCGAGGCGCACGACGCACGACGCGTGAAAGGTGCGAGGCAGTGGACACCGGACGGATGGCCCTCTTCGCCCTGAACGCCTCGCGCCCGTTCGGTGAGCGGGTGGCGCAGGCGCTGGGGGTACCGCTGAGCGCCCACGAGGAGCGCGACTTCGCGGACGGCGAGCACAAGGCGCGGCCGCTCGTGAATGTGCGCGAGCGGGACGTGTTCGTGATCCAGTCGCTGTACGGAGACGCGGCGCAGAGCGTCAACGACAAGCTGATCCGCCTGCTCTTCTTCACCGGCGCGCTGCGCGACGCCTCGGCCGGGCGCCTCACCCTCGTGACGCCCTACCTGGCGTACATGCGGAAAGACCGCAAGACCCAGCCGCGCGACCCGGTGACGACGCGCTACCTCGCCGCGCTGATCGAGTCGGTCGGCACCGACCGGCTGGTGGCGCTCGACGTCCACAATCTGGCGGCGTTCCAGAACGCCTTCCGCATCCGCACCGATCATCTGGAAGCGCGCCGGCTCTTCGCGCAGCACTTCGCCGGGCGGCTGCCCGCGGACGCGGCGGTCACCGTGGTCTCGCCGGACGAGGGCGGGATCAAGCGCGCCGCCAGCTTCCGCGAGACGCTGCAGGGCGCGCTCGGGCGGCCGGTGGCGCTGGGCTTCATGGAGAAGGCGCGGGCGCACGGGCGGCTGACGACGGGGCGGCTGGTCGGGGAGGTGGCGGACCGCACCGTGATCATCCTCGACGACCTGATCAGCACCGGCGGGACGATGGCCGCCGCGGCGCGCGCGGCGAAGGAGCTGGGCGCGCGGACGGTCTACGCCGCGGCCACGCACGGGCTGTTCGTCGGGGACGCGGACGCGGTGCTGGCCGACGACGCGCTGGACGGCGTGGTGGTGACCGACAGCGTGGCGCCGGTGCGGCTGGACGCGGCGCGGGCGGCGCGCAAGCTCACGGTGGTCTCGGCCGCGCCGCTGGTCGCCGAGGCCATCCGCCGCATCCACACCGGCGACTCGCTGGTGGCGCTGCTGATGGGGTGACGCGGCGTGCGGGCCGCGCCCCCATCAGGCGTCGGCGGCGGCCTCGGCCCGCTCTGGTGCAGCGGTCGGCTCGGCCACGGGCAGGTTGGCGCCGACGAGCAGCGCGGGGCACGGCCCGGAGGTGAGCAGGGAGAGCAGGACGCGGCCGTGGCCGGGCTCCAGGCGGCTGCTCCGCACAAGCACCAGCGCGTCGACCTGGCGCGCGGCGGCGACGCGCGCGATCTGGTCGCTGGCCTCCCCGCGGGCGAGGAAGACGCGGGGGTGGCGACCCGGCACGCACTGACCGGCACAGGCACACAGGTGATCGACCACCTCGCGCGCCCACTCGGGCCACTCGTGCTGCGGCTGGTCGACGTAGCGCGGCAGGGTCATGCCTCCCCGTTCGCGTCGGGGGGCCCGTCCCGGCTCGACCACGTAGAGGATATCGATCTCGGCCCCCAACCGACCCGCGAGCGCGAGGACGGGCCCGAGCGCCCGCAGGGTCACCTCGGAGCCGTCAACCGGGATCATGATCCGCCGGATCTCCGCGGCGATGGCTTCCTTGCCGGCCGCGGGGCCGGGGCGCACCAGCAGGATCGGGCGCATGGCGCGGGCGACGATCCGCCGGGCCACCGAGCCGAGGCGCTCGCCGGAGGTGATCTCGCGCCCGTGCGTGGTGAGCACGAGCAGGGCCACGTCGGGGTCCTCGGTCGCCCGCAGGATGCGCTCGACCGGGTCACCGACCTCGACGCGGACGGGGATCGACTCCCAGTCGGGGCCGGTGAGGCCGAGGGCGCGCGCGATGTCGGGCGCGGAGACGGCCCGCGCGGCGACATGGAGGACACCCAGGCGGCCACCGATTTGGCGCGCGACCGCGGCCGCGATCGGCAGCGCGGTGGCCGCCGCCGGCGACCCGTCGAGCGCGACCAGCACGATGGGGCACGCCGCGTCATCCACGCGCGCGGGTGACCGGCTCATAGTGCGACTCCTTCCAGCGGCCGTCAGGGCCGTCCCGGTGGCAGGTCCAGCACTCCCCGTGCGAGAGCCGGTGCGTGAGGTCGCCGACCTCCACCATCAGCGAGCGGCCGCGCCGCAGCGTCAGCGTGACCGTCAGTGGGTCCTGCGTGATGTCGACGTCCAGGCGCCGGCCGTGCCACCCGACCGAGAAGCGCAGCGCGCGCCAGGTGGCCGGGAGGTGCGGGTCGAAAGCCAGGCCGAAGGGGCGCAGGCGCATGCCGGCGAAACCGAGCACGACCGCCTGCCAGAGGCCCCCCTGGGCAGCGATGTGGACGCCGAGCGCGGCGTTGCCCATGGCGTCGTCGAGGTCGATGGCGATCGTCTCGTGGACGTAGTGCAAGGCCAGGTCCACATCCCCCAGCCGGGCGGCGACGAGCGCGTGGGTCGCCGGGCTGAGGGAGCTGCCGTGCCCGGTGCGCGGCTCGTAGTAGCGGAAACTGGCCTCGCGCACGTGCGGCGGGAAGCGCTCCCAGAGGAGCGCGAGCAGCATCACCACGTCGGCCTGCTTGACGACCTGGGAGCGGCGCGTCCGCTCCGGGCCGAGCATGACGTCCATCGGCGCGGCGCGGGGCTCGAAGGCGCGCAGGTCAATCGGCTCCAGGTCGAAGAAGCCGGCGAACTGCTCGATCACCCCGTCGACGATGCGGCCCGGGAAGAGGCGCGCCGCCACCGTGCGCCAGTGGGCCAGCTCGGCGTCGCTGAGGTCGAGCGCCTGGCGCAGCTCGGCCCAGCGCGCCGGCCGGCGCTGCGCGAGGAGGGCGGCAACCTCGAGGGCCGTCTCCAGGTTCCAGGCGGCCATGACGTTGGTGAAGGCGTTGTCGTCCACGCCGTCGTGGTACTCGTCGGGCCCGATCACGTTGCGGATGTGGTAGTAGCCGTCCTCCTCCCACGTGACCCGGCTGGCCCAGAAGCGGGCGGTGTCGAGCAGGATCTCGGCGCCGGCATTGAGCAGGAAGTGGAGGTCCCCGGTCGCCTGCCAGTACTGCCACACGGCGTAGGCGACGTCGGCGGTGATGTGCTGCTCGAGCGTGCCGCTGAGGATCGGGATGACCCGGCCGGTCGGGTTGACGACGAAGGGGGGCGTGACCTCCTCGCCGGTGTCGGCCGACTCCCAGGGGAAGAGCGCGCCGCGGTAGCCCAACTGCTGCGCGCGCGCCCGGGCGACGGGCAGGGTATGGTAGCGGTACATCAGCGCCGCGCGCGCCGCCGCGGGCCAGGTGAAGATGTAGTAGGGCAGGACGAAGATCTCGGTGTCCCAGAAGACGTGCCCGAGGTAGGCCTCGCCGGTGAGCGCGCGTGCCCCGATCGAGACCCGCTCGTCGGCGGGGTTGGCGGCGCTGATGAGGTGGTAGAGGGCGTAGCGCATGCCCCGCTGGGCCATCTCGTCGCCCTCGATCTGGACATCGCCCTCTTCCCAGCGCTCGGCCCAGGCCTGGACGTGCCGCGCCAGCAGCTCCTCCGGCCCCGCGTCCCGGGCGCGGGCTCGCGCGGCGATGGCCCGGCGGGCAGGGACGACGGGGTCGGCGCGCTCGCCCCGCGCGATGGCCACGGTGCGCAGCAGGGTCACGGGCTGGTCGGGGGTGGCCACCCACGACCAGGCGGCGACGCCGTCGCGGAAGGTGGGGGGGGCCATGGGGTCGCTCCCGAGCCAGAGCTGGACGAACGGGGCCATCGCCACGCGCCGGCCGGTGTTGACCGTGCGCCAGACGGTCACGTCGGGGGTCGCCCGCTCCAGCACCAGGCGGTCGTGGGGCGCCTCGATCCACACCTCCAGGCGCATGGCCACCGGCCGGTCGACCGTGAGCTGGAGCATCTGCACCGCCAGGGTGCGTTCGACCTGGGAGGCGAACCGGAGCGAGCGGACGCGCACGGTGCGCCCGGCGGCGTCGCGCTGGCACCAGTCGCTGAGCAGCATGCCGCGGCGCAGGTCCAGCGTGCGCGCGTAGCGCAGGTCGTTGGCCCCCTCGATCTCGAGGGGCTGGCCGTCGAGCGTGATCCGCAGGCGGAGCCAATCCGGCGCCGGCACGAGCGCGGGCACGGCCAGGGGCGCGTTCGGCGTGTCGAAGAGCCCGGCGACGAGGGTGAGTGGACGCGACGCGGCGGTGGGCTGATCCAGCGAGCCGCGCACGCCGACGAGGCCGTTGGCGACGGTGAAGCGCGACTCGACGCGATGCTCGATGGCGGGGAGATAGGTGGGCTCATCCAGTCGCCACGCTGGCTCGGCAACCGGGCTGAGCGCGGCCACCCAGGGGGGCGGCGGCTGGGGAGTGAGCCCCCGCGCCCGCCGCCACCGCCAGACCTGCTCGGCGAGCAGCTCCCGGAAGCGCGCGGGCCCGCCGCCGAGGTGCAGGACGCCGGGCGGCACGCCGTTCGGCTCGGCACCGACCGAGACGACCACCGCGCCGGGCGCTTCCTCGCGCAGCCGGTCGTCGCTCCCGCTGACGCCGCCGATCGGGCCGAACTCATCGCCGGCGACCAGCACGTCGTGGAGCGGGATGCCCTGCGGCTCCAGCAGGTGCGCGCGGATCCAGTTGACCGCGTCCCCCTTGTCGGTCAGCCCGACCTCGATGTGCTTGACGTCGCTGGTGATGCGGGCGTCGGGCAGGCCGTGCGCGGCGGCCAGGTCGGCCGTCAGGTGGATCACCTCGGCCAGGCCGCCGGTCCAGCCGGCCGCGCGCAGGCGCGCCTCGACCGCCGCGAGCAGGGCGCCGATCTGCGCCTTGGGCGGGTCGGCCCACTCCGGCAGCGGGATCAGGTCGATCTTGCGCCGGTTGAGCCGGTCGTAGACGATCCCGACCTCGAGGCCGGTGCGCTGCCGGATGGCATCGCGCACCGCCTCGGCGATGCGGGTGAGCGCCCGGTCCTCCTCGGGCGTGGCCGTGCGCTGCCAGCGCGCCTCGAGCCGGCCCGCGGCATCGAAGCCGAAGACCTCCGACCCGCGATTGGTGCAGACGAGGAGGCGCTGGCGGAGCTCGGGCTTGACGAAGCGGCAGAACTGGCGGTCGATGTTGCCGTAGTGCGTCCCGGTGACGACGACCAGCCAGACGTCGAGCGCGAGCAGGGCGTCGGCCAGCGTGACCAACGCGTCGGCGTGCTCCCGCCGATCGGCGACGGCGGTGCCGTCCCAGTCGAAGATGATGGCGCGGAACGGGCGGCGCAGGGCAGCGCGCTCCGCGCCGGGTGAGCCAGCGTCCTCGGTTGCCTCAGGATGCGACCGCGGTTGTTCCATCCGTCTTCACCCTCTCCCGCACTGCCACCCGGTGGTGGCCGCTCGCCCCCCCGGGCCCGGCCACGGAAGCGAGCGCGCACGACATCTCTCGCAGAGTTCCTGCCCAGAGGCACGCCGGGCGGCCCCGATGGCGAGCGACGGCGAGGGCGCGCGGCGCGCGCGGTCGCGTGCGGCTGACGGACGGGACGACGATCGCCGGCACGATCTCCCAGCAGGACCGCTTCACGCGCGAGGTGCAGGCGCCCCACCAGCCACCGGTCCTGATCGCCAAACACGCGATCGCGGCCCTCACGCCCGCCGCGACGAACGGGGGTACGCGGTGAGCAGCAGGACCGCAACCGTCCGAATATACCGCGTTCGCAGCGGACGCGGCCGGCCTGTGTGGTGCCGCCGCGGGAGGACGGCAGCACGGCACCGCTCGCTATCCGCGTGACCTACGCCGACCTCGCCGCGCGCTCGGCCCGGGCGCTGCCTGGGCGCCGACCCTGGTCCGCCTCGATGGCGACGAGGTCCGCGCCTGAACCGGTCGCGGCACGGCGCGGGAGCTGGGGCGCGTGCTCGGGCCACGCCGGGCCGTCCAGGCCGTGCGGCTGCTCGATACCGCTGGCGCGCCGGCGACCGCCAGCCGCCGCGCTTTCCTGCGCAAGCTCGGCACGGCCGCCGCGGTGGGGGGCCTGGTGGCCTTCGGCAAGCTGCCCGGGGCGGCGGCGAAACCGGGAGAGGCGCACGACCCGGCGGACGCCTTTGCCACGGTGGCGACATGTTCCACTACCTGCGCGCTGCTCTGCACTGGCAGCTCGTGCGCGCCGCGCTCTTCGCCCTCTTTGCCGGTGCGAGCACGGTCGGATTTCTCGGCCGTGCCCCTGTCGGCCGCGCTGGCCGGGTTGCTGGTCGGGCTCATCGCCGGCTCCTGGTGGGCCCTGGCGCTGGGCTTGCCGGCCGCAGGCGGTGCCCGGCGTAGTGCGGGGGATCGAGGCTGGCCGCTTCCGGTGTCGGCATTGCCACCGGCTGGCCTACGCGAGCACGCGCGCCGACGCGGTGGATCGGCCCCGGCGCCGGGTGCAGCGGATCCGGATGAGGCTGGGGGGAACCGCCAACCTGCAGGCGCCCTTCCCCAGCAAGCCGCCGCGTATGCACCGGCGCACCTACTGGCGCCGGTGCGACGAAGCGGCCGCGGCCGAAGCCGCCTACACCGCGGCCCTGCTGACCGTGCTCGAGCAGACCAGCGCCCGGATCGAGCGGGCGGCCGATCAGCCGCTCGAGTAACCCCATGCAATGCAATAATGAAGATTTGCGGCATGACCCAGCCAGGCTGATTGACATGCGCTGGGTTTTGTACTATGTTGTACTCACCGTCGTGCGGTGAGTCCACGCGAATTAAGAGCGCGAAGAGTCTGATAGCCAAGATTCAAGAGCCATCAAGAGCGTCAAGACACCCGCTTATGGTCGACTAGCTTCCCGCTGATGTTCGCGTAGGGAGCCAGTACCAGCTCTGTACTTCGGAAGGGGGAGTTGTGCGACGAATGCGAATGCTGGCGGTGGCGAGTGTGGTGATGCTCCTGCTCGTCGGTATGGTTGGCCCCGCTCAGGCGGCGGGCCCGGTTACGGCTGTCCCCGGTGGCCACTAGGCCCCTTATGACCCAAGCGTGCACACTGTTCCTGCCCCAGAGACGGTCTCTCCCATGGCTGAATCAGGGGTGATCATCGCCGGTACCTGTAAGGATCGGCAGGCCATTCATAATCCGCTCGTGTCGAGTACGGGTGATGCCGCTTCCGTTCACGGCTTCTGGAAGATCGCTCCTGCTCTGGCGCATGCCCGAGCAAAGCCAGGGTACAGGTGTATGTGCAGGCGTGGTACTGTTACGACTACCCTTACTCGTGTTACTGGGCCACGCTTACGGTCGGCCAGGCCGATGTCTATGCAGGGGGCGGCGCCGGCAAGCGGGCGACCGCGAGGTGGGCCTGCGCAAGCGGTGATACAGTGGGGTGGCGCGCCTACGTCGATGTCGATCTCATCGACTGGAATGATCCGCCCGGATTGACTTACTCTGCCATCATGAACCTTCCATGCAGCCCTACGTGATGCCGGACTGTTCGACTGTAGCAGAGGATCGTGGGGGTGGGTCATGAGCAAGCGCTCGGGTTGGTTTCCGTATGACCCGAAGCATGATTCAGACGCCGGAAATCCGGCCCACCAGGGTCGATCCGGGCGAGTGGTCCGCATGGGCGCTATCTGCGACTTCGCGACCGGGGCTCCAGATCCGGGACCGTCGCAGAGCTTCTCAATCCGGGAGTTCCTCGAGCTGGAGGATGGACGACTTGTCGTCACACGGGAGCTTGGCTTCAGCCTCAGTTCAGTCCGGGAGCTCGTGGAGCTAGAGGATGGGCGGCGGGTGGTCCTGGAGAATGCGGCCCCCGCCCGTGCTGGCTTGACCCCAGACAGCATCCGCCAGGACGTGCTGAACGTCGTGCTCCCGGACGACGACGAGGAAGCGCTCAGGGAGCCCCACCCGTGGGAGTGGCTCGCCGAGTTGGCCAGGCAGCAGGGCATTGCCGTGACCGCCGACGAGCTGAAGGCGCTCCCATACGAGGTTGTCCTCACCAAGCGATTACGCGAGTGGCTGGAGACGCCCTAAGACGGCCGAAGGATCCCTTCTCGGCGATGGCGCAGCCGTGGGCACCGGATCGCTCCGTCCCGCACGGGACGGTACGGAGTGCGTGATGGACGGCGCGCCACGCTCCGCATTAGGGCCGTCCCACTGCTAGATCCGGCGCGCCAGGCGGCGCTGATCTCGGCGTCGTGGGCGAAGGCGAGCGGCGGCACGGCGTCGGGGGAGAACAAGCCAACCGCGTCGCTCTCGTCCCCGCTCACCAGCTCCCCGGCGACGATCTCGGCAGCGTAGACCGCGAGAACCACGACTCTCATCGCTAGTGGGCCCGTTGGTCTGAACTGCGACCCACCCCTGCGGCGTGACGATCCGCGCGTTTCCGATGGGGATACGCTGTGGATGACTGGAGGTCTGTGATGAGCGGGCGCTCAGGTTGGTTCCCGTATGATCCGAGCCTCGACCCTGATGCCCGAAACCCGGCCCACCAGGGTCGATCCGGCCGGGTGGTCCGCATCGGCGGCATCTGCGACTTCCGGACCGGGGCTCCAGATCCGGGACCGTCGCAGAGCTTCTCAATCCGAGAGTTCGTAGAGCTGGAGGATGGACGACATGTCGTCCTGCGTGAGCTCGGCTTCAGTCTCAGTTCAGTCCGGCAGCTCGTGGAGTTAGAGGATGGGCGGCGGGTGGTCCTGGAGAATGCGGCCCCCGCCCGTGCTGGCTTGACCCCAGACAGCATCCGCCAGGACGTGCTGAACGTCGTGCTCCCGGACGACGACGAGGAAGCGCTCAGGGAGCCCCACCCGTGGGAGTGGCTCGCCGAGTTGGCCAGGCAGCAGGGCATTTCCGTGACCGCCGACGAGCTGAAGGCGCTCCCATACGACGTCATTCTCACCAAGCGATTGCGCGAGTGGCTGGAGACGCCCTAAGACGGTCGAACTTCAGGCGCATGAGTGCCGATCGGTCGCGCAGATAGGTCGCCTCTTCGCGACGCTGGCCTGGTAGTGATGGTGATGCTCCGCGATCCGGCGATCAGTCTGCTCCATAGCGCCAGCGTGCGGGCCGTTGCCACCTTGCGGCGGCTCAGCCGCCATCCCACCGATATCCTCTCCTGATACCTATGTTGGCCCGTGGGCTGTGCGGCCCCTTTTCGTGCGCTACAGCCCCACAACGGCCGCGGCATTGTCGCGGAAGAGGCTCC
Organism: Sphaerobacter sp.; assembly: GCA_029961075.1. Taxonomy (GTDB): domain Bacteria; phylum Chloroflexota; class Chloroflexia; order Thermomicrobiales; family Thermomicrobiaceae; genus Sphaerobacter. The sequence continues at coordinate 17,042 of JASBVL010000028.1, read as the reverse complement.
CATCGCGGATGTAGCGCCGCACCATACGCTCGCTGGTGTGCCCGGTCTGGCGCATGATGGCCCGCTCGCTGACGCCGACGGCGGCCGCGCTGGTGGCCAGGCCGGCCCGCAAGCTGTGGCCGGCGTAGTGCCGGGGATCGAGGCCGGCCGCTTCCGCCGCGCGCTTGACCACCAGGGCCACAGCCTTATCCGACAGGCGCCCGGCCGCTGTGGTACGATGGAGATACCGCACTTGGCCGCTCTATCTCTGGAGAGGAGCGTACTATGTCTGGACCAGCTTCGCGAGACTCTCCCCTTCGGCGAGTATTGGTACGCGCATTTATCGTCCTCGTAGCGCTCTTTGTGGTGTTTGTCATCATTATGCCTGCTTTCTCTCGCGAGACCCCCCCGACGCCGGGGCCGACACCAACCGTTGGCGTGCCTGCTACGCGCTGAGTCCTGCGTTGGGTCGCTCACAGCAACGGGTGGGAGCGAGAAACGCACGTCCCTCATGTCTTCCTGCTTTTGCCGTGATATGGTCGTTTTGGCGCATTGGCCGGTCCTACAGTCCTACCGCAGCCGCGGCGTTGTCGCGGAAGAGGCTGCCCTCACGGATGTAGCGCCGCACCCTACGCTCGCTGGTGTGCCCGGTCTGGCGCATGATGGCCCGCTCGCTGACGCCGACGGCGGCCGCGCTGGTGGCCAGGCCGGCCCGCAGGCGGTGCCCGGCGTAGTGCTGGGGATCGAGGCCGGCCGTTTCCGCCGCGCGCTTGACCACCAGGGCCAGAGCCTTATCCGACAGGCGGACGGCCCCCACGCGTCCATGCCGATCGACCGGCCGGAAGAGCGGGCCGCTGGTGAGGCCCGCCGCGGCGCGTCAGGCCTGCACGGCGCGCACCGGGCAGGTGTTGGGCTGCGCGCCGTAGGGGATCCCCACCGGCCGGCCCTGCCTCTCCTGGTCCGTCTTCGAGCGCCGCAGCCTCACCACCAGGCCGGCGCTGGTGAGGCTCAGATCCTCGACGTTCAAGCTCACCAGCTCGGAGCGGCGGAAGGCGCCGGCGAAGCCGAGCAACAGGAGCACCCGATCGCGGAGTCCTCCGAGCGTGTCGGGCAGCGCCCCCACCATGGCGCGCACCGTCTCAGTCAGCGCCGGCGCCTTGCCGGCCGCGGCGGGCGCTCGCACCGCAGCTACGGGGAGGCGACGCCAGCGGTGACGAGCTGGCCGTGGATGGCGCCGAGCAAGACGTCGAGGTCGAAGGGCTTCTCCAGCATCCCGTCCGCGGGCAGCAGGGCCGGGTCGAGGTGGAAGGTCGCGGCGGCCGACATGGCGATGATGCGGATGTCCCCGATCGCCGGGTCGCTCTTGAGCAGGCGCGTGGCCGCGGCGCCGTCGAGCACAGGGAGCTGCAGGTCCATCAGCACGAGATCGGGGTGCGCCTCCCGAGCCAGCGTCACCCCGGTCTGACCATCGCCGGCGACGAGCATGTCATGGCCGGCCTCGCGCAGGGTCTCGACGAGGAACGACCGGATGGCCGGGTCGTCCTCCACGATCAGGATCCGCGCCACAACCCCCTCCTGCACAGGTCACCACCGCGGGGCCGAACGCGCCGCACGATACCACTGCCCGGCCCGCACCATCAGCGCGCTGCCCGGATACAGGAGAAACGCACGGCATGCTGCAATGGTTGCGACCGACCGTGACGCATTGGGGCAATGAGACGCGCCACTGGTATACTTTTCGTCCCGCCTTCTGCCTGAACGAACCCTCATCGACGCGGCCGGCGAGGTGAGGGGGTGCTGTCAGCCACGCGCGATCAAATGAGGCGTACGACGCATGATGATCGACCGGGGCCGTCTGGCCTGCAGCCGTCGAGGGGGCCCACCGATGCCGACCCGCCCGCTCACCTTTGCCGAGCACCTGGCCGACCTGCGGCGGCGCATCCAGTCGGGCGACTATGCGGCGGCAACCGGGCGCCTCCGCGGCTACTACAGCCGGGTCTACCTCATCGAGCAAGCGCGGCCGGCCTTATCGTACGTCGTCTTCGAGGGGCCGCTGGACATCCTGGCCTACAGCGTCCACAACTCGCCCGAGCGGGCGCGCACGGCGTTCGAGCGAGAGCGCGAGCGCTACCTGCGCTGGCTGGAGAGCCGGGTGGAGGACGAGGGGTAGGGGCGGGTCACACGTCATGCGTCATGCGTGTTTCGTGATGCGTATGCCGTATTGCGTATTGCGTGTTTCGTCCCCCTCACCCCCCGGCCCGCTCTCCCACACGGGGGAGATGGAAGAAGCACGGAACACGGAATACGCAGTACGCAATACGCAATACGGAGTACGCATGACGGGTGACGCGGAAAGCACGCCGCCTCACCGCAGCGTCAGCGTGCCCTCCAGCACCGGCACGACGCCTCCGCCGATCTCGATCGCCTCGCCGCCGTCCGGCTGCGGCCGGACGCGGATGTGGATGAAGCTCGGCCGGCCCATCTTGGTCCCCTGCTCGCTCACGATGTGCACCTCGTCACCGGACGCGACCAGGCCGTGGCGCACCAGGTAGGCGCCGAGCGGGCCGCTGGCCGCGCCGGTCGCCGGGTCCTCGGGGATGCCCATGGCGTGCGCCGCGAACATGCGAGCGTAGACGCGATGCGGGCCCGCCGCGGGGTTGGGCGCGAAGACGAACGTGCCCAGCGGCTCCTCATCGCCGAACCAGGCGCGCAGCGCGGCCGGATCGACCGCGGCGCGGTCGACCGCCGCGGGGTCCCGCAGCGGGACGTAGAGGAACGGCACGCCGGTCGAGCCGACGCAGACGGGGAGGTCGGGCAGGAGGTCGTCGGCCGTCAGGCCCAGCGCCGCGGCGAGGCGCGCCCGCTCCGGGCGCGGCGGGCCGAACGTGGCGGCCGGGTGCCGCATCCAGACGAACGCGGGTGCAGCCGGGTCCCCCTCGATGCGCACCGGCACCGGCCCGACGCCCTCCTCCAGGGCGAACGCGGTCGCCCCGGCCGGCGCGCGGCCGCGCGTGGCCAGGACGTAGGCCGTGCCGACGGTGGGATGCCCGGCGAAGGGCAGCTCCCGCCCCGGGGTGAAGATGCGCACGCGCGCCGCGCAGTCGTCGCGCGCCGGCGGGAAGACGAAGGTCGTCTCCGACAGGTTCATCTCCCGCGCGATGGCCTGCATCTCGGCATCGCTGAGGCCCGTGCCGTCGAGGAAGACGGCCAGCGGGTTGCCGCCGAAGATCCGGTCGGTGAAGACGTCCACCTGCACGAAGTGGTAGGTCCGCGCCGCTGCTGCGCCCATGATCCGCCCCTTCCGCGACTGCTGGCATCCGGTTCGGTGCTCACCGAGGAGCGCGCCTCGACACGCGATAGTAGTACGGCGCGGCGATCCTGGCACGCGGCGGGGCGGGTTTGCGTGCGACGCTGGCTCAGTGGAGCGCCGGTGCCGAACGACGTATCGCCGGCTCCGGTCCCCCAGTGCCAGGGCTGGTGTCCGGGGGTAAACCCCCGGGCTCACAATGAGAAGCCGGCTGAAGCCGGCTGTCCTGCTGTGCCCACAACGGCCAGGCTGCCGTCGCCATAGCGGTGGCCGGGGGACATGGAGCGCCGGCGCCCTCGCCGGCTCGCGTCCCCCGCGGTCGGTCGTGGCCCGGGGTAAACCCCCGGGCTAGGAGGGGAAAGCCCACTGAAGGGGCTGGGGCACGGTTCGCCCGGGTCCCGGGTCAGGGTTGTGCGTCACAGTCCGTAAGCCGGCTGGAAACGATTACCAGGGATGCCGGGCGGGAGCGGCCACCGCCGCGGGCGGGCTGGGGCGGCTCCCACCGACCGCCGCGTCGGGGACGGCGGTGCGCGGCCCCCGATCCGCGCCGACCGGCAGCGGCGCACCGCGGCCTGGGGGCTTAGAGTCCCTTCAGTGGACTTTGCCGGCTAGCCCGGGGCTTTCAGCCCTGGGCACCTGCCGCGCGGCTGGGCTCGACAGCGCGCCCTCGGTGACCGCCGTGCCCAGCCCGCTTTAGTCGGGTATCCGCGCCCGGCCGCGGCCCGGGGGTAAACCCCCGGGCTACTGGGCGAAGCCCACTGAAGGGGCTCGGGGCAGATCCCCGGGTATGCCAGATCTATTCGTCAAACGCCATCAGCGGGCTTTTCGTTGTCAGCCCGGGGCTTTCAGCCCCGGGCCCTGGCTGGGTACGCGGTCGAACGGGAGCCGGCCGAGCTCCGTGCGAGGCCGGCGCTCCATGCGCCACGGCGCCAGGCCGTGGCGCGACGAACGGAAGCCGGCGCGGTCCCGCGGCGCCGGAGGCGCCGGCCGGACCGCGGAGCCCCCTCTCCTCGGGGCCGCCTGCGCGGCCCTCGGATCCAGGGGAGGGGCGGCGGGGCTAGCGCGCGGCGGCGAGGTGGCGGAGGATGCGCTGGTCGCGGTCGAGGAAGCGGCCGAGCCCCTCGGCCAGGATGGCCTCCAGGCGGTCGGGGTGGAAGACGACCTCGGCGGAGCCGCCGTCGCGCTCGACCGTGAGCAGGGCGAAGGCGGGGCTCTGGATGAGCGCGCGCTCGCCGTAGCGACGCCGGAACTCGTCGAGCGGCAGGCGGCCGACGGCGGCCATCTCGCGCAGCAGGCGGGCCTGCTCGGCGGCGGCCGGGCGGAGGTCGGCCGCGCCCACGGGGGCCACCCGGCCCCAGCACTCCCGCAGTAGCCCGGTCAGCACCTGCCGACGCCGGGTCGCCTCGACGTTGCCGGCGTCGGCGACGGTCAGGGCGGCAGCCAGGCGCTCGTCCCAGCGCTCCGGCCGCCAGGGGAGATCCGTCGCCAGGTGGAGCAGCCAGCGGTCGGTCGGGGCCGGGCGGTCGTTGACGAGATGGACGGCGCGGAGCAGGTGGCGCAGGGCGAGGTTCAGCATGTGATGCGCCGCCAGGGCGTCGCCGCGGTAGAGCCAGGCGGGGACGATCTGCTCCAGGATCTCCTCGGCGGCGCGGAGTTCGGCGAGCACCTGCGCGCGCCGCTCGACCTCGGGCGCGCCGGCCTTCTCGCGGAACAGATCCGCCAGGAGACCCTCGGGGTCGTAGAGGATCTCCGCGGCGGCGATCTGCCAGCGCTCGGCCGCGGTCCAGGGGCGGGACAGCTCCTCGGCGTAGTCGCGATAGGTCAGATCGAGCCGGAGGCCGTGGTAGAGGGACTCGCCCTCCGGCAGCGGGGCCGCGCCGAGCAGCCAGGTCTGCAGCGTGCGGTGGCGCAGGTAGACGGCGAGGTCGATGTCGCTGTAGCGGTCGGCCTGGCCGAGGGTCAGCCCGCCCACCAGCGCCACGCCGACGACGCCCTCGAGCACCGCGAAGCGTCGCGCCAGCTCGCGGGCGCGCTCGCGGTACTCGCTCGCCAGGTTGGGTGCTGGGAACCGCGATTCCTGCTCGTCCGGCACCACGCCACCGTCCTTCCCGGCCGACCGTCGTCGGGACAATCCTACCCAACGCCGACGGCACGGCGCCGGTGGGCGGGCACGGCGCGCGGTCGTCACGCCCCGCTGGCGTGATCGCGCCGATGGGCCCGATGGGCGCTGGTGATCTCCCCGGGCTGGAAGCCACGGGTCGGCCGGAGATGCTCGGGGCTGGCCGGCTCGACGTGGACCGTCACGTCGGCCGGCTCGCCCAGGGCGGCTTCGACCTGGGTGGCGACGTCGCTGGCGATGTCGTGGGCCTCGTCGACCCGCAGGTTCGGATCGACCTGGATGTGCATGTCGACCCAGATGAGCCCCTCCCCGCCACGGCTGCGGATGTTGTGGACGCCCTTGACGCCGGGCACGGCGCGCGCAGCCCGCGCGATGTCGGGCGCCGCCACCGGCGCGACGTCGCTGAGCGAGAGGGCGGCGTCACGGATGATGGTCCAGGCGCCCCGGGCGATGACCAGGGCGATGACCAGGGCGATGGCGAGGTCGGCCTCGGGCAGGCCCAGCCGGACGGCGACCAGCCCCCCGATGACGGAGAGGGTGACGAGGACGTCGGAGGCGGTGTGGCGGGCATCGGCGAGCAGGATCGAGCTGCGCAGGCGCCGGCCGGCGCGGCGCTCCCAGACGGTGACGAGCAGGTTGACCGCCAGCGTGCCGAGCATGACGGCGAAGCTCACGGGGGTGACGGTCGGCACCGCGCCGCTGTGCCAGCGCTCCCAGGCGCCCTGCAGGATCTCCTCCAGCGCCAGGAGCATGAAGAGGGCGACCCCGAGCGAGGTGAGCGTCTCGAACCGGCGGTGCCCGTAGGGGTGATTGGGATCCGGCGGGCGCGCGGCGACGGCGATCGCGATGAGCCCGATGACGTTGGCGGCCCCGTCCATCAGCGAGTTGACGCCGTCGGCGGTCATGGAGAGGCTGTCGCTGAGCAGGCCGTAGCCGAGCTTGGCAGCGGCGACCAGCAGGTTGCACAGCAGCACCCCCACCAGCGTGCGCTGGATGCCCCGGGTGCGCCGGTCGGAGCGGCCCAGCTCGGCAGGCACGTTCGGCTGCATCGATGCCCCACCCATCGTCCATCCGTCGTCGCCGGAGCGCGACGCAATGTCGCGCCCGATCCGTCGAACTCTAGCGCGCAGCGTGCCCCCTAGTCACGCTGCAACTCTTGGATTTGTCGCGCCAACACGTGAGATTTGCGGCAGTGGGGCGCGTGCGGCCGCGCGGCGCCGCACTGATACGGAACTGATACACGGCCGTGCCGGTTGCCACGCGGCGGCGACGGCCTCGGGGCTACGGTGAGCATGGGCCCGCGAGCGCGACCACACCGAGCCGCACCGCGGCAGACCCCTCCCACGGCGGGCCGGCGGCCACCGGCGTCGGTTGCCGGTGCCGCCCGGCCCCGCCCCCGCGGGACGCCGGCTCGCCGTGGCGACGCGCTTGCGTGCGCTACCCGCGGAGCCCATTTCGGGTCCCGGCTGAATCAAGGAAGGAGGGTGTCACGATGATCGAGCGCTGGAGGCCACGCGCGGACATCGAGCGCATGTTTGAGGAGATGGACCGCTTGTTGCCGCCCCCCTTCCGGCGCGGCCGCCTGCTGCCGCGCATGCTCGGCGGGCACGAGGCGGTCGACCTGTACGAGACGCCGGACCGGTTGGTCGTCAAGGCGCTGGTGCCCGGCTCCCGCCCGGAGGACATCGACATCTCGATCGACCAGCGGAGCCTGACGCTGCGCGCGCGCATCGGGTACACGCTGCCCGAGGAGGAGGCCGAGTCCGCTACCTGGCACGTGCGCGAGATCATGAGCGGTGAGGTCCAGGAAACCATCACCCTGCCAGTGACGGTCGATCCGGACCAGGTCTCGGCGACGCTGGAGGATGGGGTCCTGACCATCACGCTGCCGAAGACGCCGGAGATCCGCGGGCGGCGGATCCCGGTGACCACCCGCGGCGCGGGCAGGTAGCGCCGGGCCGGCGCGCGGCGGCCCCACCGCCGCGCGTCTCCCCCCAGGCAGCGCGCCAACCCGCCGGCGCGGGCAGCAGCCATCAGGTGAGGCCGAAGCAAGAGGTGTCGAGGATCGCGGCCAGGAGCGGTGCCTGCGCGGGGTCAGCGAGGCTGCCCGCGTGCCGCGACGGGCATTCTCGTGACCATCTGACCAAGGCACAGGCACGAAATGAGCAAGTCATGAATGGCCGTGCGGTCCGAAAGTGCGGCACTGCACTGCACATGGAACCCACATGCAATGCCATCTTCATCTAACCTGTCCCGTCAACAGGACAGTCAGCGCATCTCCCCAAGCCGAGATCTTCAGCAGCCCACAGGTGAGCGTGCCTAGCTATGGCAGCCAGATCAGAAAAATCTACTGATTTGTAAATCTGACCAGCCAGATCGGTGGGCAAGGCTGGTGTTGTGGTGTCCTTTAGGATCGCACATCGTCGACCAGTGATGAGCATAGCCCCAAGCTCGATGACAACGTTGTAGTTGATCCCCTCGTTCGTACGGTTCTCGAGAAGGCCGATTCCATACTGACACGCCCACATGTATGCGCCTACGTTGCCGAAGAGTTCGTCATCGATATGTCTATCGGACGCCAAGTGCAATACCAGACCATGATTACGCAACGATGTCCGTAACACTTCAATGACGTCTGCAAGAGGATCCGACAGCCCCTCTACGCTCGCTCCCGGAAATCTTGTCATGCAGAATACATTGTTCTCAAACGGGTATCGCTCCAAGAGCCTTCGGATTCCCGGTAACCAACGAGGGGGAGCAAACTCAGGTGGAATCACTGAGTGCCGTGCATGAGCAAAGAGGACTCCCGGACTGCCCGCAAGCTGCGCCTCAAGCATTGGGAGATCCAGCGCAACACCAATCTGCGATACGTGCTCTCTACCGAGAGGGGTCAAAGCCCATTTGCCAGGAGAACCGTGGCGAACGACCAAGCGTTGTTTCCTCAGCGTGCCAAGAGAGTCATGGATGTTGCCCGGGGGCGGAAGGCGGAGAGAATCAAACAGCCGGGCAATGTCCTTTGGCACGAAGTATCCATCGCCGGCTTGCAAGCCGGCGAGATACCCCACGATCAACACCTGATCCAGCACTCGAGGGAGATACTGGACCTGCAGAGCAAAGCTGCCCTGCATCACGCCTGCTCCACACCCGCCATCTTGGCCACCAGGTCCGCTGCGGCCTCCCATCCTGGCCTACTCAACTTGACCTTGCGCTGGATCCCCTTATCCTTCATCAAGAAGCAATTATCCATGCCTTTGATGATTGAAGCGAAGTTTGCCGAATCGTACTTTCCGTATTCCTCGCATACGGCCCGGATCTCCGCGACCGACGTCCATTCGGGATCATAGCCGCCCGCCTGTCGTCCCGCAGCCACCAACAAGGCCAGCTCCCTAGTTGCCTGGGCCACGGTCGAGCCAAGCCGACCGGACGGCACAATGACCCTAAGCGAGTCTCCTTCGCAATCGTATACTTGCGAGACGACACCCATATCAAGCTTCAATCGCTCAGCGATTCGCACGATTGCAGATCCGTTTGCGGTAAGGGGACCCGCCGTCTCACTTTGAGACCTGCTCTCGGGACGTCCCTGTGGGACGTTTGAACGAAGCGCCCCACACAACAGATCCACTGCTTTGGCGAATGCAACGGGACGGAGATCATCCTGGATACCGGCCTCTTCAACCTCCTGCAATGCCTGAGCGAGGATCTGGCTTGGCTTCATACTCACGCTCCTCTACTGCGATGACATGTCTTCTGATCGCCATACATGGTATCAGACGGAGACAATACCTGCAAGCAAGAAGTGCTACGCCAGTTGCATCACTAATGCACCATCCCATGAGTACTAGTATTGATTCCAGTTTGGTACTTACTGGAAGCTTCGCCTTGACAGGCGCGCCCGGCTTTGCATCACACGCGGTCAACACGAAATGGGCGAGGTGGCGCTCGGCCAGCGCGGCGACCGTCACCACGCCCGCCACGTTCGGCCCCCGGCCGAAGGTCTCGATGAAGGCGCAGGAGGGATCCTCCCCCACGTACAGCACCCCGTACTGCCCCGCCGGGTCGTCGAAGCCGAAGGTAGCGGATCGCCCAAAGTGGAGCGGGCCACGGCTGGCGCGGTGGAGCCGAAACCAGGGGCCGGCACCGGTGACGATCGGGAGCTCCCGGCCGGCGAGGTCGGGCGGCGGCAGCGGATGGGGCCCGGGCGCGGGCTCAGGCGGCACCCTGCTCACCATAGGCCTCGGCCGCGCGCCGGACCGCCGCCACGTCGCCGCGGCGCAGGACGGCGAGCGGCGTCTCACCCCCCAGCCGTACGTCCGGGGTGAGGAAGAAGGCGACCTGCATCCAGGGGTCGTGCGCGCGCAGGGCGGCCAGCACCGCCTCCAGGCCCGGAAGCACCCCACGACGCTCGGGGTCAAACTGCCAGAGCGGGTAGGCATAGCCGCGGCGCCCGGTCGCCAGGCCGATGAGCCGCCCGGCCTTGCGGCGCTTGTCCACCGCCTGCCGGGTGATGCCGAGCAGGTCGGCGACCTGGGTCGAGGAGAGGGTACCGCCCTCGGCGGCCAGCAGGCGGATGCGGGCCTGGAGGCCGCGCAGCCGCGCCGCGGCGAGCGGGTCGTCCTCCCGCAGCACGGCCAGCGCCGCCGGTGCGTCCAGCGCGTCCAGCAGCACCTCGTAGTCCGACCGCGCCCCGGCGGCCTCCCCCAGGGTGGCGTCGTCCAGCGCGGCCGTGAGCCGCGCCAGGGCGTTGAGCGCGCGGGCGACGAAGGCCCCTTCGGCCGGCGAGTCGACCTGCTGGAGCAGGCGCAGGATGGCGGCGACGACGCTCGGCGACGCGTCGCGCGCGGCGGTGGTGAGCTGGTGGACGGCGGTAGCGGTCATGCAGCGCCTCCGGTTCACGACGTTGACTCACGCATAGTATAGCAACTTCGTCAACCTAACGATGCGCAGCCCGCTGGCCGCCCAGGGGGCGTCGGCATCTTGACAGCCGTCCCCGAGCGCCGAATGATGCGCGCGGGAGGTTGGACATGAGCGAGCGGTGCGAGACGGGGCGGTTCACCGTTCGGCCGGCGGTGCTGGCCGACGCGGCGGCCATCGCCGAGATCTACAACCAGGGCATTCGCGGCCGGATGGCGACCTTCGAGACCGAGGAGCGGACGGCCGAGGAGCGCGCCCGCTGGCTGGCGGAGCACGACGCGCATCACCCGGTGCTGGTCGCGGTGGATACCGCCACGGGCCAGGTGGCGGGGTGGATCTCGGCCGATTCATACCGGCCCCGGTGGTGCTACCGGGGCGTGGCGGAGTTCTCGGTCTACGTGCACGAGGCCTACCGGGGCCAGGGCGTCGGCGCGGCGCTGATGACGGCCTTCATCCCGGCCTGCGAGCGGGCCGGGCTGTGGAAGCTGCTCTCGCGCATCTTCCCGGAGAACACCGCCAGCCGGGCGCTCTGCGCCCGCTTCGGCTTCCGTGAGGTGGGGGTTTACGAGAAGCACGCGCAGCTCGACGGGGTCTGGCGCGACGTGGTCATCGTCGAGCGCCTGCTGCCGGGGACGATCGCCAACCCGCCGGTGGAGTGGTAGGCGGGGGTGTGTTCCGTGGTGCGTGTTGCGTGTTCCGTGCCCCTCACCCCGCTGGTCATCGTGAGTCCGTCGCGGCCGCAGGCGCCAATGCAGGAGACAGACCGCACGGAAACGGAGCAACAGCCCCCTTGGGAGCGTGGCGCGACCGCAGCGGAGCGCCTCACTGTTCGTGGCCTTCCTGTCATCCTGCATCCGGAGCGAAGTCGAGCCTACCGAAAGGCGCTCTGGGGTGGTGCGCCAACGCACTGCAGACATCCCTTCGGCAGGCGCAGGGCAGGCGCTTCGACGCCGGGTCGCTACGCGGCCCTCCACTCAGTGCTCCGACCACCGTGATGGGTCATCGTCACGGTGCCGCGTTGCCGGTCTCCGCTCAGGACGGGGGCCCAGGGGCGGTGGCGCGATCCTTCGGCACTCCGTGCGCGACAGGTCCCGCACCGTGATGTAGGAAACCACACGGGCGGGCACACGGCCCGCCCCTACCTGACGGCGCGGCGGCCGGTGTGCCGGGTCGGGCGGGCTGCGTTCGACACGCCCCGCCCCGACCGGGCCACCGGACCGATCACGGTTGCCAGAGCACTCAGGATGACAAGGACGGGGCTGGCCTGGGACGGGCGCCGCGCAGGATGGCACGCATCGTGAACCGTCAATGTCCATGAGCCCGGGTACGCGTCACCGATCGCACCCGCGGGCGGCGCCGCGCGACACACGGCCTCCGACCGGGGGAACGGCGCACGGCGCAGCAAGGGCTGACTGTTACGTCAAGCCCACGCGGTGGCCGCGGCTGGGAGACGATCAGACGGCCCGGCGGCCGGATAGCAGCCGGACGAGCAGCAGGATCAGCGCCGCGATCAGGAGCAGGTGGATCAGCGTCCCGGCGACCTGGAAGACGCCCCAGCCGAGGATCCAGAGGATCACGAGCAGCACGACGAGGCCCCAGAGCATCGCACGCCCCCTTCTCGCGCGCTCGCGGGGGCAGCCTGCCCCGCGCGCGCCGCATGCTGGCGTCTGGCGTGTTCAAGACCCATGCCACGGCGGGGGCACAGGACCGTGGCGTAGACTTGGGACGGCGGCCGGGCCGGGTCCGCCGCGCGACGCGCCTGAGGGAGGAGCAGCCCATGCGTGATCTGCCACGAGCCAGCACCCACCACCGCCCCACCTGGATGCCGCCGCTGGTCAGCGCCGGCACCCTCTTCGGGCTCTTCCTGCTGGCGACCGCCGCGCGCCGCAGCCCGATCACGGACAGCGCGCGGGGCGTGATGATCGTCCTCTCGACCGCAGCGGCGGTGGCGATCGCCGCGTACGGGGTGAAGATGGTGGTCGACGCGCGCGTCCGGGGCCTCGCGAGCGCGGTGGCCGGGCTGGCGATGGTGGCGATGGGCGTCTACACCACGCTCCACGTGCTGCGCTAGCGGGGCGCCATGCGTCATTCGTCATGCGTCTTCCGTGGTGTGCGTTTCGTGTTGCGTATTGCATACTGCGTATTGCGTGTTCCGTAACCCTCGCTCGTCCCCGCCCCCACCGGGAGTGCGAGGGGCAGACCGGAACACGCATGACGGAATACAGACTACGCAATACGCAAGACGCCAACATGCATCACCCATCACGCAGGACGGGTGACGCATGACGCCTCACGCGTCCAGCACGCCCCAGCTCGTGATGCGGTCCGGGGCGAGGACGATGATGGGCGCCGCCTCGAGCGCCATGGCCCGGTACTGCGGGTAGCGGTCGCGCAGCAGCGCGACCGCCGCCGCGTGCCCCGCCGCGCCCGGATGGAGCAGCCAGGCCCGCCCCCGGGCGTGCACCCAGCCCAGGCGCGACCAGTCCTCCGTGTAGCGGTCGATCACCAGCGCGGCGCGGCCGGTGGCCTCCACGTTCCGCACGCGGCGCAGCGGCCGGTCACGCCGCTTGGGCTTCTCGTCGATGGGGGTGTAGAAGTACATGCCGTCGTAGGCGTAGCAGACGGGGATGACCGAGGGCGCGCCCCGTGGGTCGACCGTCGCCAGCCGGCCGACGCGCTGCCGGTCGATGAAGGCGCGCTCCCGCGCGCTCGCCGGTGTGGCTGCCATGCTGCCGCTCCCCCTTCACCTTGACACCGGGCGCCTCGCATCGGGAAAATCCGATGCCAGGAGGGCGACCGATGAAGGCGATCGAGATGCCATCCCGGACGGACGAGCGCCTGGTGCTCATGCTCCGGGCCGTGGCCAACCCAGTGCGCTACCGCATCTTGCAGATCCTGGCCGACCGCGGCGAGTGCCAGTGCGGGCCGCTCGGCGCGGACCTGCCGATTGCGCAGTCGACGCTGTCCCAGCACCTGAAGGTCCTGCGGGAGGCGGGCCTGATCCGGGGCACGGTGGCCGGGCCGGCCACCTGCTACTGCCGTGACGAGGAGAGCATCGCCTGGCTGAAGCGCGCGATCCAGTCGCTCTGACGATCCTCGGCGCGCCGTGATCCCCGCCTCCGGGCTCGCCCGCCGGCGTCCCCGCGCGGCCGCACGGCCCGCCACGACCCCGTTGCGCCGCTCCATTGCGTCGCCTACACTGCTTGTGCCTCACTAGCTTCCGCCCGTCATGGTGCATGCCAGGCGCCGGGGCGGGCAGGGCGCCGGCGAGACGCAGTCGCCACCGGATCGGAGCCGAGCGTCGCCGCCCGCTGCCGCGGGGATCCCCGCGGCAGCGGCGCTGGGAAAGGACCCCGCGATGTCGTCCGCCTCCCCGTTCGCCCCACGCACCCGCGCGCTCTCCCAGCTCCTGGAGCGATTCCTCCAGTCGCAGACGGAGTCGACCTATGCCCGGCGCCAGCACGAGCCGGGCATCCTCGACTTCGTGCTCGGGAATCCCCAGGAGCCGCCCTTGCCGGGCATCGCGGCGGCGATCCAGCGGTGGAGCGTCCCGCAGGACAGCCACTGGTTCGCCTACAAGCTGAGCGAGCCGGAGGCCCAGGCGGCGGTCGCGGCCGCGCTGCGCGAGCGGCGCGGCATCCCCTTCGCCGCCGAGGATATCCTGATGACCACCGGCGCCTTCGCGGGGCTGGCCAACGCCCTCCTGGCCCTGGCCGGGGAGGGCGATGAGGTGGTGTTCATCTCCCCGCCCTGGTTCTTCTACGAGGCGATGATCGTCGCCGCGGGCGCCACGCCGGTGCGGGTCCGGATGCAGCCCGACACCTTCGACCTGGACCTGGAGGCGCTGGCCGCCGCCCTCTCGCCGCGGACGCGGGCGGTGATCGTCAACTCGCCGCACAACCCGACCGGCAAGATCTACCCGCCGGCGACGCTGGAGCGCCTGGCGGCGCTGCTGAGCGAGGCGTCGCAGCGGCATGGCCGGCCGATCTACCTGCTGTCGGACGAGTCGTACAGCCGCATCGTCTACGACGGGCGGCCCTACCCCAGCCCGGTGGCCTCCTACCCGCGCACCCTCGTGGTCTACACCTTCGGCAAGACCCTGCTGATCCCCGGCCAGCGGCTCGGCTACATCGCCTTGCCGCCGACGATGCCGGAGCGGGCGGAGGTGCGGCTCGCCATCCTGCTGCGCCAGGTGGTCGGGGGCTACGGCTTCCCCAACGCGGTGATGCAGTACGCCGTGGCGGATCTGGAGGCCCTGACGATCGACGTGGCGCACCTGCAGCGCAAGCGGGACCGCATGGTGGCGGCGCTGCGGGAGATGGGCTACGCGGTCCACACGCCGGAGGGCACCTTCTACCTGCTGCCGCGCTCGCCCTGGGCCGACGACCTGGCCTTCACCGAGCTGCTCGCCACCCACGACATCTTCGTCTTGCCGGGGGCGCAGGCGGAGATGCCGGGGCACTTCCGCATCTCGCTCACGGCCAGCGACGAGATGATCGACCGGGCGCTGCCCGGCTTCGCCGCGGCGCTGGCCCATGCCCGGACGCACGCGCCGGCGGCAGCCGACGGCTGAGCGGACCCGCCTCGGGCACGACGCTTGACAGGATCGGGCTCCGCGGCGGATCATGCCGATCCAGCCGAAAGGAGACGAACAGGATGAGCGCGAGCCAGCCGACGCCGCGCGCTGGCCGGCCGCTCCGGGTCGGGCTGCTGCTCCCGACCGGCGAGGGGCTGATGGCCGGCGCGACCCCCCACTGGCCCGATCTGGTGGCGATGGCCCGCCGGGCCGAGGAGCTGGGCTACGACTCCCTCTGGGTGCCGGACCACTTCCTGATGCGCTTCCCCGGGCGCACGCGGCCGCCGCGGGGCACCTGGGACTGCTGGACGCTGCTGGCCGCGCTGGCGGCGGCGACCGAGCGGATCGCGCTGGGCCCGCTCGTCAGCAGCACGACGTTCCGTAATCCGGCGCTGCTGGCGTGGATCGTCAACACGGTGGAGGACGTGAGCGGCGGCCGGCTGATCCTCGGCCTCGGCGCGGGGGACGCCCCGCTGGAGCACGAGGCGCTGGGGGTGCCCTACGACCGGCGCGCCAGCCGCTTCGAGGAGGCGATCCAGATCATCACCGGCCTGCTCCGGGAGGGGACCAGCACCTTCAGCGGCACCTTCTACCGGACGCAGGCGGCGGAGCTGCGCCCGCGCGGGCCACGCCCCGGGGGGCCGCCGATCATGATCGGGGCCAGCCCGCGCGGCCCGCGCATGCTGCGGCTGGCGGCGCGCTACGGGGATATGTGGAATGGCTGGCTCGCCTTCGGCCGCAGCCAGCCCGACGCCATCCCGCCGCTGCGCGCCGCGGTGGACGCCGCCTGCCGCGCGGTCGGCCGGGACCCGGCGACGCTGGCGCGCAGCGTGGCGGTCCAGGTGGACTACCTGGGGCGCGACCAGTTCCCGGAGGGGCTGGCGCCCCTGATGGGCTCGCCCGAGGAGCTGGCCGAGGCGTTCCGCGCCTTCGCGCGCGAGGGGATCAGCCACCTCCAGGTGGTCCTCCGCCCCACTACGCTGGAGACGATCGAGCGGCTGGCGCCGGTGCTGGAGCTGCTGGACCGGGGGTGAGGGGGACGCCGAGCGGGGGCTGTCCAGCGCTGCGGCGGGCAGCACGACCGCTCCTGACCGGCGGCCCAGCAGTCGGGAAGACGACCTGCGGAGGCGCGCTCGCCGTCGAACGCGACCGCGCCGCGTCCATCGGCGTGGACGACAGACGACAGCTCATCGTCGCAGAACTCGGTCGAAACAGATGAGAGCACGCGTCTCACGGTGTCCGCGAGGGCCTCGGTCAGGTGCCGACGTAGGCCGCGAGGTGCTCGCCGGTCAGCGTCGACCTCGCCGCCACCAGGTCGGCCGGGGTGCCTTCGAACACGATCCGCCCGCCGTCGTGGCCCGCGCCCGGCCCGAGGTCGATGATCCAGTCGGCGTGCGCCATGACCGCCTGGTGGTGCGAGATGACGATGACCGACTTGCCGGAGTCGACCAGTCGGTCCAGCAGCCCGAGCAGCTGCTCGATGTCGGCCAGGTGCAGGCCGGTGGTCGGCTCGTCGAGGACGTAGACGCAGCCCTTCTCGGCCATGTGGGTGGCGAGCTTGAGCCGCTGCCGCTCGCCGCCGGACAGCGTGGTGAGCGGCTGGCCGAGGGAGAGGTAGCCGAGCCCGACGTCGGCCATCCGGGACAGGATTGCGTGGGCCGCCGGGGTCTTCGCCGGGCCGGATCCGAAGAACTCGGTCGCCTCGGTCACCGACATGGCGAGCACCTCGCTGATGTCCTTGCCGGCCAGCTTGTATTCGAGCACCTCGGCCTGGAACCGCTTGCCCTCGCACGCCTCGCACACCGTGGCGACGCCCGCCATCATGGCGAGGTCGGTGTAGATGACGCCCGCGCCGTTGCAGTTGGGGCAGGCGCCCTCGGAGTTAGCGCTGAGCAGCGCGGGCTTCACGCCGTTGGCCTTCGCGAACGCCTTGCGGATCGGCTCCAGCAGACCGGTGTACGTCGCCGGGTTGCTCCGCCGCGAGCCACGGATCGGGGTCTGGTCGATACACGCCACCCCGGCCCGGCCACACACCGAGCCGTGGATCAGTGAGCTCTTGCCCGACCCAGCCACGCCGGTCACCACCACCAGCACGCCGAGCGGGATGTCGACGTCGACGTCTCGCAGGTTGTGCGTCGTCGCGCCGCGGA
>JASBVL010000027.1 GCA_029961075.1 Sphaerobacter sp. | reverse complement strand
ACGTGAAGATGATGCTGGCCGCCCCGAGCAGGACCAGGATCGCCAGCGTCAGCCCCAGCATGCGCGAGACCGCCAGCAGGCCGAGCAGCAGGGTGAAGCCGGTGGCCCCCACCAGCAGCAGGCGCTCGGTGGGCCGGCTGGCATAGGCGACACCGAGCGCGGCGACCAGCGAGCCGATCCCCATCGCCGTCAGCAAGCCCCCCAGGCCGAGCGCGCTGGTGTCGAGCACGTAGCGGGCGATGAGCGGCAGGATGACGGTGAACTGGTAGCCGAACGTGCCGAGGAAGGCCATCAGGATCAACACCAGCGCCACCGGGGGCGTCTGCAGGGCGAAGGCGATCCCCTCGCGCAGCCGGGTCAGCACCGGCCCCCGCACCGGCGGCGGCACGTCGTGGAACTCGGACGGGCGCATCAGCAGCAGCCCACCGATGACGCCCAGGTAGCTCGCGGCGTTGGCGTAGAAGGCAAAGGCGATGCCGACGCTGGCGATCAGCGCGCCGCCTATCGCGGGGCCGACGATCCGCGCCGCGTTGAACAGGCTGGAGTTGAGCGCTACTGCGTTGGCCACGTCCTTCGGCCCGACCATCTCGACCACGAACGCTTGCCGCGTCGGGTTGTCGAAGGCGGTCGCCAGCCCGAGCACCGCCGCCAGCAGGTAGATGTGCCAGATCTGGATGGTGCCGGCGGAGATGAGCAGCCCGAGGATCAGCGCCTGGACGGCCATGACGGCCTGGGTGACGATCAGCACCTGGCGCTTCGGCAGGCGGTCGGCCAGGAGACCGCCGACGAGCGCGAAGATGGTGAGCGGCAGGAACTGCAGGGTCGTCACCAGCCCGAGGGCGAATGAGGAGTCGGTGAGGTTCAGCACGAGCCAGGCCTGGGCGACCCGCTGGATCCAGGTGCCGGTTACCGAGAGAAGCTGCCCGAACCAGTAGAGCCGGTAGTTACGGTTGCGGAAGGAGCTGAACATCCGCGCCACGGACTGCCGCGCGCGGCCACGCCGTCCCGCATCCTCTTCCGTCGGCTGCCCCATCGCTGTCTCCATCGCTGCGCGCGGCTACCCCAGCGTGGCGATCGCCAGCGCCCCGGCCAGGATCAGGGCGGCGCCGGCGATCCGCTCCCGGCCCGTGCCTTCACCCAGCAGCCACACACCGAGGGCCGCGCCGATGACTACGCTCACCTCCCGCAGCGGGACGATGTAGCTGAGCGGCGCCAGCCGCATCGCCCCGAGGACGATCAGATAAGTCCCGAGCACGAGGACGCCGCCCGCCATGACGGCGCCCCGGTGCTCCGCCCACGTAAGGCGCAGCGCCCCGCGCCGACGCCCCAGGACGCAGGGCGCCAGCCCCAGGGTCGAACCCGCGATGAGCAGGTACCCATAGGCCACGGGATGCACCCGCGCCACCCCCGCCTTGTCCACCAGCGAGTACCCGCAGATCGCCGCGCCCGTGAGCAGCGCAAACAGGGTCCCGAGCGCCCCTTCCGCGCCCCGCCCACCGGCGACGATACCCCGCGGCTGGCCGACCAGCGACCGCAGCGGCGCGCGGTGCACCGTCACGATCCCCGCCAGCACGAGCGCCATCCCCAGCCCGCCGGCGCGCGTGATCCGCTCGCCGAGCAGCGGGAGCGCGAGCAGTGGCACCAGGGCCACGCCGGTCCCGCGGGACACGGGGTACGCCAGGGAGAGCGCGCCGTGGGTGTAGGCCGCCGCCAGGCAGCGGTAGTACCACACATGGAGCGCGGAGGTGGCCGCGACGAAGGGCCAGCCGCCTGCCAGGATGGGATGCACGCCCACGAACAGGACGAACGGCAGCGCGTAGATCGCGAGCGTCGCCACGTTCACCAGGAAGAGGAACGCCAGCGCATCCCGGCTCCGTTTGGCGAGCAGGTTCCAGGTCGCGTGCAGGCCGGCCGAGCTCACGACCAGCAGTGCGGCAACGGCGTTCATACGCCCATCTTAGCACCGCTGGCGCGGTGGAGGACCTGCTAGGATTAGCCGGCGGCCCCGGACGGGCATGGGAGGAGTGAGGGGGAAACCAGCGCCATGCGCCACAGCACGGAGGAGTGTGATCTGGAGCGACTCCGCGCGGAGCTGATCCGCGCCTACGAGCGGTTCACCGCGCCCGTCGCCGGGCTGGACCCCGTCCTGCTCGAGACCGCCCCGGCGGTCGGCTCCTGGTCGGTGCGGGACGTGGCAGGCCACCTGGCCGACTGGCAGGCGGAGATGCTGGACGCCGCCGCGCACATCCTGGGGGGACCGAAGCCAAAGCACCACCCGATCAAGCACACCCAGAGCTTCAACACCATGTCGGCCGCGCTGCGCGGCACCCAGCCCTGGCCAGAGGCCGCCGCCGACTTGGCCGCCGTGCACGCGCGGGCCCTGGCCTTCCTCGACCGCTTGACGCCGGCGCAGCTCCGCGCCATCGGCCCGTTCCCCTGGGGCGAGGTCGGGCCGCTCCACCGGCTGATCGGGGAACTGATCGCCCATCTCGACGAGCATGCCGAGCAGATCGAGGCATGGCGCCTGCGGCAGGGGTGAGGCGACACCCGGCCTACCCGGCAGGCCGGCACACACGCCACCGCGCCCCGGAGCGGGAGGAAGGGCAGACACGATGATCGAGTGGGAACGCGATTTCGCGCGGGCCGCGGAGCGCGCCACGCGCGAGCGCAAGCCGATCCTCATCGACGTCGGCAAAGATCCCTGACGCGGCTGCGCCAAGCTGGATGCCGTGACGTATCCAGACGCCCGCGTCGCGGCCGCGGTCACGAGCCGCTTCATCCCGCTCAAACTCGACCTCTTCCGCGACCCGCGCGCGGTGGTCCGCCCGCTGAACGTGATCTGGACGCCGACGATCCTCTTCGCCGACCGGCGTGGCACGGTCCACTACCGCAGCCTGAACTTCCTGCCGCCGGACCTGTTCCTCACCCTGCTCGACCTCGGCGAGGCCTGCGTCGGCCTGCACTGGTCGCGCACCGATCAGGCGATCGCGCTGCTCCGGGGCGCCTACGAGCGGGACCCGGACGGCCCCCTGGCGCCGGAGGTGCTCTACCGGTGGGGGATGGCGGTCTACCTCAAGACCCAGTCGGACCCGGAGATGTACCGGGTATGGGACGTGTTGCGCGAGCGCTTCCCGCACTCGATCTGGGCCGCGCGCGTGCCCTAGCCCGGCTACGCGCCGCTCCCCTCGCGTGCCCCCGTGCTGCGCGCAAGCCGCGCAGCCGCAGCGGGCCGGGTGCGCGGCCCGCTGTCATCCTGCGCACAGCGGCGGGCCTGCCCAGCGCTTCGTTGTCATGCTGCACGGAGCCTGTCCCGGCAGACATGTTCCTGTCATCCTGCGCGGAGTCCGGCGCGAGCCGGGCGACCCCATCTGAGTCGAAGCGTCTGCCCTGCGGCGGTCGACGGGATCGCGACGGCGCGTCCCGGGCCCTGCCACCGCTCGCGGCGGGCCGGGTGCCGCACGGAGCCGCCCGGCGTGTTGAGCGCTGGCGTCGCCCGACGCCTCGTCGGACCCACCTTGGGTAGGACGGGCCGTGTGCCCGCTCGGCTCCGCTTCGGGCGGGGACCAGCCCCGCCCCCACCACACGCGGCCGTCGTGTTGTCCCGGTAGGGGCGGGCCTGGTGCCCGCCGGCGATCTCCCAGGCGACCACCACGGGCGGTGCTCCACGCGACAAGCCCCGCCCCGGGCGGAGACCGGCAGAGCGGCACCGCCCCGGTGCCATATCACGCTGGACGGAGCGCTCAGGGATGACACGAATGCGCCGTGGAGGACGGCGGGTCTCACTCCTCTCGCCGCCAGGGGCCGGAGCGGCCGCCGCGCTTCTCCTCCAGCCGGATCGCGCCGATGACCATGCCCCGGTCGACCGCCTTGACCATGTCGTAGATCGTCAGCGCCGCCGCGCTCACCGCCGTCAGCGCCTCCATCTCGACCCCGGTCTTGCCCCGCGTCTCCACCCGGGCCTCGATCTCGACCACGCCCAGCGCCGCGTCCGGCGTGAAGTCGACCGCGATGGCGGTCAGCATCAGCGGGTGGCACAGCGGGATGATCTCGTGCGTCTTCTTGGCGGCCATGATCGCGGCGACCTGGGCCACGGCGAAGACGTCCCCTTTGGCGGCGCGGCGCTCGACGATCAGCCGCAGCGTCTCCGGCTGCATGCGCACCTCGCCCCGCGCCACGGCGACGCGGTGGGTCTCCGCCTTCTCGCCGACATCGACCATGCGCGCCCGGCCGCGCTCGTCGAAGTGCGTCAGCTCACTCATCGTGTCCTCCTCTGGATGCCCCCGCGTCGATTGTACGCCGGCCGCGGGACCGGCCGTCATGCCCGACCGGGCCGCGGGGCGCGGTGTTGGTCACGATCACCCCGAGCAGGATCAGCGCCCCGCCGAGCAGCAGGTAGGCGGTGATCCGCTCGCCCAGCAGCAGCCCCGCCTCGAGCGTGCCGAAGACCGGCACGAGGTAGATGTAGATCGCGATCTGCGTCGGGCTGAGCACGCGCAGCCCGCGGTACCAGAAGGCGTAGCCGAGGACGAGCGCGAAGACGACCATGGTGGTGAGGGCCAGCCAGTCCGCCGGCCCGAAGCGCGTCACCTCCTGCACCAGCCCCGGGCGGGCGAGGAACAGCGGCAGCAGCGGGATGGTGCCGATGATCGTCAACGTCCCGGCGAACTGCACCGGCTCGTAGCGCGCCAGCAGCGGCTTGCTGAACACCGTGTAGAGGGCCCAGGCGAGCGGGCCGATCAGGGTGATGCCGATGCCGAGCGCGTTGCGGACGCTGAACTGCGCCTCCGGCCCGCCGTAGAGCAGGACCACCAGGAAGCCGCAGAAGGCGACGGCGATGCCGGCCGCCTTGCGCTGGGTCAGCGTCTCCTGGCCGAGGACGCGCGCGATGACGGCGGTGAAGATCGGGTTCCCGGTGACGATCAGGCTGCCGACCGCCGCCGGGATCAACTGGGCGCCGAAGGCGACCGCCGCCGTGTTGATCGTCACCCCCAGCAGCGCCATCAGCACGACCTGGCCGCGGTCGGCCCGGCTCGCCCGGGCGAAGCCGCGGCCGGAGAGCAGCAGGAAGGCAGCATAGCAGAGGCTGGCCAGGGTGAGCCGCAGCAGCAGCACCTCGGCGGCGTCCAGGCGGTGCAGCAGGTACTTCATCGAGACGAAGTTCGACCCCCAGGAGAGGGCCACAAACAGGAGTGAGAGGTGCACGAGCAGGAGCGTGCGGGCCGATGGCCCACCGCTCTCGCGGCCCTCCTCCGGCGCTCGCGCACTCTCCGTCGCCGCGCCCAGCACCCGCCCGCGGCCCATACCCCCGTCTCCGTCCCGCTGCTCCCGCGCACGCACGACCGGTAGCACGTGCCGGGCCCGGATGCGACGCACCCAGGCCCGGCACTCCCGATTCCGCAAGCATACCCCGGCGCGCGGCGCCGGGGGAGCGCCCACCGCTAGCCGAGGACCTCGGTCAGCGAGTCGGCGATGGCCTCGACCACGGTGTCCGCTTGCTCCTTGGTCAGGATCAGCGGCGGGGCGATGGCGATGGTGTCGGGACCGCAGCGCACGATGACGCCGCGCTGGCGCGTAGCGGCCTGCAAGCGCCCACCGACGTTCTGCGCCGGGTCGAGCCGGGCCTTCGTCTCCTTGTCGGCCACCAGCTCGACCAGCATCATCAGCCCCTTGCCGCGGACGTTGCCGACGTAGGGCCGCTCCAGCAGCCTGGACAGCTCGCCGAGCATGTAGGCGCCGACCTCCCCGGCGTTGGCCGCCAGGTTCTCCTCTTCGATGATCTGGAGGTTGCGGAGCGCGACGGCGCAGGCGACGGGATGCCCGGAGTAGGTGAAGCCGTGCATGAAGACGCGATCCGGCTCGGCCAGCACGTCGAAGATGGCCGAGCTGACGGCGACGCCGCCGAGCGGCACGTAGCCGGAGGTGACCCCCTTGGCGAAGGAGGCGATGTCAGGTGTCACGCCGTACTGCTGCATGCCGAACATCGTGCCGGTCCGGCCGAAGCCGGTGATGACCTCGTCGAGGATGAGGAGGATGTCGTGCCGCTTCAGCACCTCGGCGACGGCGGGCCAGTAGCGGTCCGGCGGCACGACGACACCGCCCGCCCCCTGCACCGGCTCGCCGATGAAGGCGGCGATGGTGTCGGCGCCCTCCCGCGCGATCGTCTCCTCCAGCTCCCGCACCAGGGCATCGACGAACTCGTCCTCGGTCATCCCCTCACCGTTGCGGTAGTAGTAGGGAGCGGTGAGGTGGATGAAGCCGGGGGTGCGCGGGCCGAAGTCCTCCCAGTAGGCGGGCATGCCGGTGGCGGCCAGCGCACCCATAGCGATGCCGTGGTAGGCCATCATGCGGGAGAGGATCTTGACCTTCTCCGGCTTGCCGCGCAGCGCCCAGTAGTAGCGCGCGATCTTGATGGCCGTCTCGTTCGACTCGGCGCCGCCCGAGGTGAAGTTGAAGTAGTTCAGGTCGCCCGGGAAGAGGCTCGCCAGCGTGGCGGCCAGCTCGATCACCGGCGGGGTGGCGAGGCCGAAGAAGGTGGGGCTGAAGGCCAGGCGCTCCCCCTGCTCCCGCATCACCTCGGCCAGCTCACGCCGCCCGTGCCCGACGTTCACGTTCCACAGCCCGGCGAAGGCGTCGATATACCGCTTGCCATCCGTGTCCCAGAGGTAGACCCCCTCGCCGCGCGCCAGGACGAGGGGGCCGTACTCCTGGAGCTGGCGCAGGTTGGAGACCGGATGGAGCATATGCGCCTTGTCCTTACGGACGAGGTCGGCGGTGTCCCAGTCCGTCCGCATCGCGCTCGCGTGAGCCATCGCACCCTGTCCCTTCGTGTCCAGTCACCATCATAGGGCTATTGTGGCCCAGGGCAGACATCCCGTCCACCGGGGGGCGGGCACCGAGCGGTGCGCGCTCCGCCGCGCTGTGCTAGAGTGGGCGCAGTGAGCGGTTGACACTTCCGGGGGTTTTTGGGGAGCCGAATCGCATCGGGACGCGGTTTTCGGAAGTATCGTCCCCACGCGCGTGGGGGTGAACCGGTCACCGGCCCCGTGTCTGGCCCCGGCCCCAGCATCGTCCCCACGCGCGTGGGGGTGAACCGTGGCGGGTGAGCGCCCGGCTACCGGCAGACAGATCGTCCCCACGCGCGTGGGGGTGAGCCGCCGCTGTTCCCAGTCGCCGGCCCACCCCTGCGATCGTCCCCACGCGCGTGGGGGTGAACCGCGCAGCGGGTTACGCCCCTGGCGGGCCACGCGATCGTCCCCACGCGCGTGGGGGTGAACCGTACCAGCGGCGCTACCGGGCTACCGTAACGGCATCGTCCCCGCGCGCGTGGGGGTGAACCGATCATCCGCACGACCGGCTCCTCGTCGGGGTTATCGTCCCCACGCGCGTGGGGGTGAACCGCATAGGCACGCATGATGCGCGCGCGGTCAGTAATCGTCCCCACGCGCGTGGGGGTGAACCGGACTCGCTGGTCACGCTCGACCTCGTGCGGCGCATCGTCCCCACGCGCGTGGGGGTGAACCGCGGCAGCGGACCGACCCGAGCGTGACGCTGGCATCGTCCCCACGCGCGTGAGGGTGGACGGCGGTCGTCGGAGCGCCGGCGTCCTCGCCGGCTTGCGTTCCCGCGCGAACCAGGCGCATCACGAGAGCCCGCGGGGACGCCGGCGCTCCTGATGGGTCCGTCCCCTCGTCCGGGAACCGTGAGCACGTCAGCGGGATGCCAGGGCTCCCGGTGGGGTGCAACGAGCGCCGGCGGGGACGCCGGCGCGCCGCGGGGAAGCGTTTGCCCCCGGCGGTCGGTGGTACTATCAGGCGGGCGGGCCGAGGCCGGGCCCGCCGTGCGACCACCGCCGTTTAGTCAGAGGAGTGAGACGTGATCCTGACCACCACCCCCACCGTCGAGGGTCAACCGGTCCGCGCGTACCTCGGCGTCGTCGCCGGCGAGGCGATCCTAGGCGCCAACCTCTTCCGCGACCTCTTCGCGGGCATCCGCGACATCGTCGGCGGGCGCGCCGGTGCCTACGAGGAGGAGCTGCGGCGGGCGCGGGAGACGGCGCTGGAGGAGATGGCGGACGCGGCGCGGGCGCTCGGCGCCAATGCGATCGTCGGCATCGATATCGACTATGAGACGATCCAGACCGGCGCCGGCGGCGCGATGCTGATGGTCACCGCCTCGGGGACGGCCGTCCAGATCTAACCCGCACCCGGCGCGGCTGCGTTCCCGGGGGTAGCGGAAACGCGGTACACACCACCCCGGCCCTGCTGGCCAGCGGCCAACGGCCGGCGACGCGACCGGCAACCAGGGACCGTCCGCCACACGACGGGGCCCACGCACCGCGCGGATGCACCCGATCGGCGCCGCAGACGGAGCGGCTCGGGACGTACCCGTGGTCAGGGCGGTACGCCGGCGACCGCGCATTGCGCTCGGCCGCGTCGTGCCGTAGGCTCTGACACGGATGAGCCAGCACCCAGCTGTCGACGCGAGAGGGAGTACCCTGCCATGACACCCAACGTTGCCGCCGATGGTGAGTACTACGTCGACGCCCCCGCCGTGCGGGCGTTCATCGCGGCCGTCGAGGCGGCTCGCGCCGCCGAGCCCGACCCGGCGCGGCTCGTCGAGCGGCTTCGCCCGGCCTTCAGCCGCCTGCTCCAGGCCGATGGCTGGCTGCCGGACGAGTTCGCCCGGCCCTACGAGGCGAGCGGTATGGGGGGTGGCATCGGCCAGTACCTCCTCTATCGCTCCGCCGACCGATCGCTGACCCTCTTCTCGCTCGTCATCCCGGCCGGCTCCACGACCCCGGTCCACGATCACCTCGCCTGGGGGCTGGTCGGCCTCTACCGGGGCGAGCAGATCGAGCGGGTGTATTCCCCGATCGCCACCGACTACGACGCCGGGCTGGCGAAGCTGGAGCTGATCGACGAGCGGCCGCTGCGGGCCGGTGAGTTCTACACGCTCCTGCCGCCGACCGACGACATCCACAGCGTGACCACCACCTCGAGCGAGCCGTCGATCTCGATCCACCTGCTGGGCAACGACGCCGGCTGCATCGTGCGCCACCGGTTCGATCCGGACGCCGAGGCGGTCGCGCCGTTCCGCTCCGGCTACAGCAATGTGCCGTGCGGCGAAGAGGCGGCGGGCTGACCTGCCGCGCTCGCGTGGCACAGGATCAGCGGTGGCCGGCCAGGTGTGCGGCGAAGACATTGTTGGCCGTGGCACGCAGCGGGTACGCTCTCACCCGGCGCGCCGCGCGAGCGGCCATGAGCAGTGCAGGAGGAGACGCCATAGATGGGGAAATGGTATCCACTCGCCCTCGCGGTCCTGGCGATCGTGCCGGGCGTCGTGCTCGAGTTAGGGGCCTTCCACGCCTCGCCGCCGGTCGCAGCGCTCCTCCTCGGCATCGCCATCGTTGGCGCCGCGTTCCTGCTCTCCTGGGCCGCCGAGGTCATCCAGCTCGACGTGTCGCAGGGCCTGGCCCTGGCGCTGCTCGCCCTCATCGCGATCCTGCCTGAGTACATCGTGGATGCCACCTTCGCCTGGCTCGCGGCGAAGGACCCGAGCTACGCCCACTACGCCATCGCCAACATGACGGGCGCTAACCGACTGCTCATCGGTGTCGCCTGGCCGCTGGTGGTCGCGCTCGTCTGGCTGCGGACCCGGAAGACGCAGGTGGTCCTGGAGCCGGAGCACGGGCTGGAGCTGGTCGCGCTGCTGGCGGCGACCGTGTACGCCTTCGTGCTGCCGTTCAAGGGCTCCCTCTCGCTCATCGACGGCGTCATCCTGATCGCGGTCTTCGGCGTCTACGTCTGGCGGCTGGCCCGCCTGCCGGCCGAGGAGCCGCACCTGGTCGGCCCGGCGGCGCAGATCGGAGCCCTGCCGACCCGCACCCGCCGGATCGTCACGGCGGTGATGGGACTGCTCGCGGCGGGCGCGATCCTCCTGGTGGCCGAGCCGTTCGCGCACGCCCTGATCGAGACCGGCACCCAGATCGGGGTGGACGAGTTCCTCCTGGTGCAGTGGCTGGCGCCGCTGGCCTCGGAGGCGCCGGAGTTCGTGGTGGTCAGCATCTTCGCCTGGCGCGGCGCGGCCACCGCGGCCCTGGGCGCGCTCGTCTCCTCGAAGATCAACCAGTGGACCCTGCTGGTCGCCATGCTGCCGATGATCTACTCCGTCGGCCTGGGCCGCGTGGGAGCGCTGCCGCTCGACGGCCGGCAGCAGCACGAGATCCTGCTCACCGCGGCGCAGTCGCTCTTCGCCGTCCTGCTGCTGCTCGACCTCCGGCTGTCGCTGGCCGGCGCCGGTATGCTCTTCGGCCTCTTCATGACGCAGCTCATCTGGCCCGACATCCGGGTCGAGATGTCGATCGTCTACATCACCTTCGGGGTCATCGCGGTCATCCTGAGCCGCGCCCACGTCGGCCGGGCGTTCCGCGGCGCGCGCTCGGCCGGCCAGAAACGCTGAGGCTCGGGGTCACGCCCACCGCACAGCCGACTCGGCGCTGGCCGTGGCTCACCACGGCCAGCGCCACCTGGGCCGGCTCACGCTGACCGCGACACCGTACGGCACCGGGTCGTCGTCGACCGTGAACCAGACCGTGTGCGCTCCCGGCGGCAGCCGCCAGGCAGTGACCAGCGCCAGGTACTCCCCCGGCTGCCCGCGCGGCCCGACGTAGACCAGGCGGACGACGGGGCGCCGGGTCAGCGCATCGCTGCCGGCCACGGTCAGCCCGACCGGACGCAGGCGGTGGGTCACCGCCGACTGGTTGGCCCCGGCCGCGTCGACCAGGCGCAGCCGGAGCCAGACCAGCGGACCCCGCTGCGCCTGCCCCAACACCTGCACACCATACCGCACCTGGTAGGTCGCCGTTCGGCTGGCGACGTGCCCGGCGGCGTCGCGCGCGGTCACGGTGAAGGTGTGCGCCCCGACCCGGCCCGTGTCGATGCGCGCACCCGGCGGCGCCGCGCCGTCGCAGGCGACCACGCCGGAGGCATCGTCGTGGCACGCGTAGTCGGCCACGACCTCCTGGTTGAGCAGGTAGGTGCCCGCGGGCGCAGTGATCTGGATCGCCGGCGCGGCATCGTCCACCGGCAGGTGGACCGGGCCAGCCGTGGCGCAGTTTCCGGCCACGTCGCAGACCGTGCGCGTGGCACTGGCGAGCGCCGGCGACGACTCCGGCGGCGCCACCGGCAGGACGAAGTGCGCATCGCGGGGGTCTCGCAGGCCGGAACCGCCATCCGCGGCCGTGCAAGCCACAGCGGCGCCCTCCCGGTACCAGGGAGCATCCGGCTCCTCGCAGGTGATGACCGGTGGGGTGGCGTCGATCCGGAGCGCGACCGTGCCGGACGCCTCGGTGTTGCCGGCGGCGTCGGCGGCCTGATAGCGCAGCCACACGGTGCCCTCCGCCTCGACGCGCAGCGGCTCGTGGTAGGGCTGCGCTGGGCCGCCGTCAAGCTGGTAGCTGATCCCCGCCAGCCCGGCCCCACCGGCGTCGGTCGCGGCGAGCGTCACCGTGACCGGCCCGCGATACCAGCCATCGTCGCCCGGGGCACCCGCGAGCGTCGCCGTCGTCTGCGGCGCCGTCTGGTCGATGTTGATCCCCGCCACGGTCAGGCTCGCCCGGTGCCCGGCCCGATCGGTGCAGGCACCGACCACCGCCTGGCCGGCCCCTTCCCCCGACAGCGTCACCGGCGCGGTCACGCTGCCGGGCGCGACGCCGGCCCCCTGGTCGGCGCAGGTGAAGCTGACCGTCACTGGCTGATTGGTCCAGGCACCCGGCGTGTACGGCGCGTCGCCCGCCACGAGTGCGGCCGTGAGCGTCGGCGCGCGCCGGTCGACGGCGAACCGGTACGGCCCCGCCGCGGCGCATTGCCCGACCCGATCGCACACGGTGCGGGCATCGCTGGGCGCGGCGGCGGTCTCCTCATCCGCCGGCACGGCCGTGCGCAGGCTGAAGGCGGCGTCGCCGTCGGGCTCGGCCAGCCCGGCGCCGTCGTCCCGCGCGGTGCAGGGGACCGCGACATTGTCGGCGTACCACGCGTCGGCCGCGGGCGGCTGGCAGTCGAGCACCGGCGGGGTGAGATCGACGCTGATCGGCCCCACGCTGACCTCCGCCCGGTTCCCGGCGGCGTCGATCGCCGCGCCGGTGACGACCTGGGCCGCGCCCTCGCCGAGCGTCTGGTCCGGGCCGCAGGTGGTGAGCCCGCCCGTGCCCCCGCTGCACGTGAAGACGACGGTGACCGGCCGGTCGTACCAGCCGGCGGGACCGGGCGCCAGCGGCTGTCCCTGCGCATCGACCAGCGTGTAGGTGATGCTCGGCGCCGGCCCGGCCACGTTGATATCGGTCAGCTCGACCGACGTCCGATTGCCAGCCGCATCCTCCGCGGCGTCGCTCACCTGCTGGTCCGCGCCGGCCCCCAGGGTGCGATCCGCCGGACAGACACGCACGCCCGACCCGTCGTCGCGACAGGTGAACACGAGGCGCAGCGGGCCCGGATACCAGCCGGCGACGGGCGCGACCGGGTTGCCGTCCAGGTCCTGGTAGGCGACGGCGACCACCGGTGGCACCGTATCGACGTTGATCCCGGCGACGGCCGCGCGCGCCGTGTTGCCGGCCCGGTCGGTCGCCACCCCCTCGGCGATCTGGCCGGCGCCGTCGCCGAACACCCGCGAGATGGGGCAATCGGCCATGCCCGAGAGCGCGTCGGCGCAGGAGAAGACCGCCGTGACCGGGCGGGCGAACCAGCCGGCCGCGTTCGGCGCGACCGCCGCGCCGTCAGGCCCCCGTAGCTCCACGGTGATCGCCGGCGGCGTGCGATCGACGTGGATCCCGCTGACCGTCGCCGTGGCGGTGTTCCCAGCGGCATCGACCGCCACGCCCTGGGCGGATTGGTCGCGCCCCTCGGCGTCGATCGTGACGGGCGGCGGGCAGGCGGCGACGCCCGAGGTGGCGTCGGCACAGGTGAAGACGATGTCGACCGCGGCGCGATACCACCCGTGCGCGCCCGGCGGACGATCCGGCGCCCCGGCGATCTCCGGCGGGGTGCCGTCGATGCGGACCTCCCGGCGCTGGGTCGCCTCGACGTTGCCCGCGCGATCGGTAGAGGCGAAGGCCACCGTGTGGGTGCCGTCGCCGGCGAGGGTGACGGGGGCGGTGTAGGTCTGCCAGGCCCCCTCATCGACCTGGTAGCGCGTCTGCTGCACCCCGGCGCCCGCATCCGTCGCGCTGAGCGTGACCGTGACCGGGCCGGTAAACCAGCCGGCGGCGCCGCTCGGGCCGGACAGGGCGGCGTCGGTGACGGGCGGGGTGCCATCGCCCACCGGCACCGGGGCGTAGCGCTCGGTCGCGGGCACGGGCTGATTGCTGCCATTCATCCCACCCACGGCGTAGAGCACCCCGCCCGGCGTGGCGGCCACGCCGAGCGCGCGCCGCGCCACTGCCAGCGGCGCGACCTCGACCCAGGTCGCGCCACCGACGTCGAGCGCCAGCACGCTGCGGACCGGCCCGCTTTGCTCTTCACCCCCGACGACGTAGATCCGCCCGTCGGCGCCGGTCGCGGCGCCCAGCAGGCCGCGCGCCTTGGGCAGCGGCGGCCCCGGGCTCCAGGTGTCGGTGCGCGGGTCGTAGATATCGACGCGCTGAAGCCGCTCGCTGCCCGTCCCCTTACCGCCGATCACATAGATCCGCCCATCGGGCCCGGTCGTGGCCGCGGCATCCCAGCGGGGGACCGGCATCGGGGCGGCGGGCGACCAGGACGGCCCCGCCGGGTCGAAGACCTCGACCGTGTTCAGCGTCGCCGGCGACGGCTGGGTCTGGCGCCCACCGAAGACGTAGATCCGCCCGTCGTGCCCGGTGGCGACGGCGGGGTTCCCGCGCGGGGTGCCCAGCGGGGCATCGACCGTGTCCCACCGGTCCGCCACCGGGTCGTAGACCTCAACCAGCCCCAGCGCCTGCGCCGCCGCGTCGACCCCGCCAAGGGCGTAGATCCGGCCGTCGCCGGCCCGCGCCACGCCGAGGCTCCGGCGCGCCGTCCGGAGCGGCGCGAGCGCGGCCCAGGCGTTCACGCCGGGGTCATACCGCTCCACCGTGCCGACCGCGGTCTCGGACGTGCTCCCCGTCTGCCCACCGATGGCATAGATGCGCCCCGCGGCGTCGCTCACCACGCCGAGGTGGCCCCGACCACTCGGCAGCGGGGCGATGCGCTCCCACGCCGGCTCCGCGGCCGTGGCCATCGGCAGCCCGGCCAGGTTCAGGCACACCAACCACACCGCGAGGACGCCGCACAGCGCCCCTCCCCTCCCCGTCACGCGCCCCTCCCCTGCTGCAGGGCACAGCGGCCCAGCGGACGCCGTACCGCGCCGCACCCGCCACGCTGCGCCGGCCATCCGCGACCGCTCTGCCGTACCGATGGAATTGGGATTAAAGTACTAGGACCGAGTATACGCGCACAGAGCATCACTGTAAAGTGGATGAGCAGTTGAGAATGCATCGCTAGACGACGTCGACGCCGAAGTAGGACACGCGGTCGCGGTGGTACCAGCTCGCCTCGCGGCGTCCGAGCTCGGACGCCGCGAGGCGAGCGGCGGACTGGAAGTTCGCGGCGCCCCGAGAGGCGGCCCCCGGTAGGGACCAGCGGGCACGGCATCCGCATCCGGCCGGTCGGCCGTTGTCGAATCTCCGTCCGGCGCGGGCCACGCGCAGGTGGCCCGCCTGAACCTCGGCTCCCGCCTGGCAGGCTGTCGCCGCGATGAGCCGGAGGTGGGGGCCGCAATCCTGGCCGAGGAGAGACGGTGACCCGGGTCCGCCGGCCGCCGGCTGGCGGTACGATCAGGTCGGGGAGCCGGGTGGGCGTCGTGCCGCCGGCCGAGCAGCCCGCCATAAGGTTCGGCGCGATGGCCGCGACGCCCGGCCGGACCGCCAGAAGAGCTGCATCGCAGGCGACGGCGCCTGCCCGATCGGCCTGCACGAGCCGCCGAGCGGGGCGCAGGAGCGGGCGCCGCTCACGGGGGAGGAGTCGCTCGTGGCACTGACGATCGAGGGGGCGCGGCTGGTCGACGCCGCGGGGGAGCAGCCGGCGGCGCGCCTCGTGATCGAGGGCGGGCGCATCGTCGACGTCGGGCCTGAGGCGGCGCCGCGCGGCCGGCGGGTCGACGCGCGCGGCATGATCGTCACGCCGGGCTTCATCGACCTCCACACCCACGGCGGCGGCGGGTTCGCGCTGCACACGACCGACCCCGCGGCGATCCACGGCTACGCGCGGTGGGCGTCGACGACCGGCACCACCGCCTTCCTGATCGGGGTGGTCGGGGTCCCCGGCGGCCCGCCGCTGGCCCAGCTCCGGGCGGCCGCCCAGGCCATGGCGGCGCCGGCACCGGGGCCGGGCGCCGAGATGCTGGGCATCCACCTCGAAGGCCCCTACCTCAACCCGGCGCGCCGGGGGGCGCACGACCCGGCCTGGCTGCGGCAGCCGGATGCCGACGAGACCGCCGCCCTGCTGGCGGCCGCGGGCGGCCGGCTGCGGCTGGTGACGCTCGCGCCGGAGCTGCCGCGGGCCGACGCGCTGATCCGGACCCTGGTCGCGGCGGGCGTCACCGTCAGCCTGGGACACACCGACGCGACCTACGAGCAGGCGCGGGAGGCGATCAGGCTCGGGGTCAGCCAGGCGACCCACTGCTTCAACGCCATGCGCCCGCTGCACCACCGGGACCCCGGACCGCTGGCGGCGGTCGTCGAGGCGCCGGCGGTGCGCGGGGAGCTGATCGCCGACGGGGTGCACGTCCACCCGGCCGCGGCGCGGCTGCTGATCCGGGCGCTCGGGCCGGAGCGCGTCATCGCGGTGACCGACGCCCAGGCGGTGACCGGGCTGCCGGACGCGGTGCTGGACTTCAGCGGCCTGCCGGCACGGGTGGTCGACGGCGCGGTGCGGCTCGCCGATGGGACGCTGGCCGGCAGCGCGCTGACGACCGCCGCGGCGCTGCGGAACCTGGTTGCCTGGGGCGGGGTGTCGCTCCCGGAGGCGGTCGGGATGCTGAGCTGGAACCCGGCGCGGGCGATCGGCGTCGACCGGCGCAAGGGGCGGCTCCGGCCGGGCTACGACGCCGATCTCCTGCTCTTCGACGCCGCGCTCACCCTTCAGGCTACCCTCTGCCGGGGTGCGGTCGCCCACGCGACTGCGCCCTGGCGCGAGCGGCTCGCTTGACCGACCGACGGGGGCGCCGCGACGATAGCGGCGACCGGCGACAACAGCGCGACGGGCCGGCGGCGATCGCGCCGGCAGAGGAGGGCAGCCATGCGACTGGCCAACAAGGTGGCACTGGTGACCGGCGGCGGGTCGGGGATCGGCCAGGCGATCGCCCAGCGCTTCGCGCGGGAGGGCGCGGCGGTCGCGGTCGTCGGCCTGGTGCCGGAGCGGGCCGAGGCGACGGCCCGGCAGATCGCCGAGGCGGGTGGGCGCGCGCTCGCCATCCCGGCCGACGTGCGCGACGCGGCCGCCGTCGCGGCCATGGCCGACCGCGCACTGACGGCGTTCGGGCACGTCGACATCCTCGTCAACAATGCCGGGGCGTCCCGCGGGGACGACATCCTGGAGATCGACGAGGAGACCTGGGACTTCAACCTGGCGGTCGTGCTGAAGGGGGTCTTCCTCTGCTCCAAGGCGCTCCTGCCGCAGATGATCGCGCGGCGCGCGGGTGCGATCGTGAACATCGCCTCGGTCAACGGGCTGACCGGCCTCGGCGAGGAGGGCTACAGCGCCGCCAAGGCCGGCGTGATCAACCTGGGCCAGAACATGGCGGTGAAGTACGGCCGGTACGGCGTGCGGGTCAACACGATCTGCCCGGGCACGATCCGGACTCCGATCTGGCAGGCCCGCGTCGAGCAGGACCCGCAGATCTTCGCGCGCCTGGCGCAGTGGTATCCCCTCGGGCGGGTCGGCGAGCCCGAGGATGTGGCCAACGCGGCGCTCTTCCTGGCCTCGGACGAGGCGGCCTGGATCACCGGGGCCACGCTGACGGTCGACGGGGGCCTGCTGGCGGGCAGCTACCGCATGAGCCGGGAGCTGGAGGCCAAGGCCGTCGACTGAGGCGCGGCACCCCCGGGCGGCAGGCTAGCCGCGCAGCCAACTCCTGCTTGACGGGCATTCGGCGCCTGTTACAATCGGTGTGTCCGGTCAATTCAGAACACTGCCCCGCTCGCGCGCGGGCGCGTTCGCCATGTGAGGAGGCGACGATGACTCCAGGTGATGGGGCGCGCGTGCTCGTCGCGGATCCCGCTTGGGGCCGCCTCAGCCGCCGGGCCTTTCTCCGGCGCACGGCTGCGCTCGGCGTCGCAGGGGTCGGGCTGCCGGCACTCCTGGCCGCCTGCGGCGGGGGCGGGGGCGGCAACACGCCCCAGCCAGGCAGCAGCGGCTCCCCGGCGTCGGGCTCGGGCGGCGCGAGCGGGGGAACCGGCGCCACCCGGCCCCTGACGCCCACCTTCTACCAGTGGATCATGAACCTGCACCCGGCCATCGATAAGGCGGTCAACGCGGAGTTCTCCAAGAGCCACAAGCTGGACGCCCAGATCGCGCCGGTGCAGGGCTTCGGCATCGACCGCTTCGTGGCCGAGGCGCGCGACAAGAACAGCACCTGAGACATCTACGTCGGCATGACGCCCTTCGTCGAGATGCAGGCCCTGATCGAGGCGGGCGTCATCGAGCCCTGGGACGACTATATGCCGCAGGAGGTCAAGGACGACCTCATCCCGTCGATCAAAGAAGAGGCGATGTTCGACGGGAAGATCTACAACTGGCCGTTCCTGCTCGACGTCGTCATCCAGGGATGGAACAAGGAGATCGTGGAGAAGGCCGGCCTGGACCCGACCAAGCCGCCGGCCAACTGGGACGAGTACCTGGCAAACGCCCGCAAGGTGGTCGAGAGCGGCGCCGCGCCCTTCGGCTGCACGTTCGACGCCCACGGCTGGCGGTCGCTGGTGCCGATCACCCACAGCATCAGCACCGACGTCTACACCGAGGAGGGCCTGTTCGACTTCACCAGCGACGCGGCGGTGCAGGCGCTCGAGATCATGAAGCAGATGATGGAGCTGGCCAACCCGAACGTGCTCGACCCGGGCACGAGCGACGGCGGCGTCAACGACACCCCGGACGAGGGCGCGTTCGCCGCGCAGCAGGTGGCATATTATGTGAAGTACCAGAACGCGCACATCCGCATGGCGGCCACCTGGCCGGACCCCAGCCAGCTCCAGCTCGCGGCGCTGCCGCAGGCGGAGGGCGGCGCCGGGGCGACCGTGTTCTGGAACACCGGCGCGGCGCTGTTCACCTACGGGCAGAACAAGGAGCTGGCGGCCGAGTACATGAAGGCACTCACCTACAGCGAGGACGTATTCAAGGAGTCGATCGCGGGCGGCACGGCCGCCTCCGGCCAGCTCCCGGTCTACACCTCGATGTGGGAGAAGTGGAAGCAGAACCGCCTCGAGTGGATGGCCGACTGGGCGTTCCTCGTTGGTGACCAGCTCCCGATGAGCAAGGCGATCCGCACGACCAAGTACGGCGTCACCCAGTTCAACCTCGGCCAGCCGCACTGGGAGAAGTACCTCAAGGGCGAGGAGTCCGACCCCCGAAAGGCGATGCAGGCGGCGATGGACGCGGTCATGGCCGAGGTCCAGAAGAGCGGCTAGGGGCCACCCCCAAGCCCGGGGTGGCGCCGCCCGGCACGGGCCGGGACGTCCCGGCCCGTGCCGGCCACCGAGTGGGGAACCGTCATGGCGAGAGTTGCCACACGCAGCCAGCGCGCGACGGCTGCCGATGCCTGGTCGCTCGCTGGCCGGCTCGTGACCAGTTGGGCGTTCCTGCTGCCGACCCTCATCTTCTTCCTCGGCTGGCAACTGTACCCGGTCATCCGGGTGCTCTGGCTCAGCTTCACCGACTACCACTACCTCCGCACCGACGCGCCGGTGCACTGGGTCTGGTTCCAGAACTATGCCGACGCGTTCCGCGACCCGCTGGTGTGGCGGGGGCTGCTGCGGGCGGCGCTCTTCACCGCGCTCTTCCTGCCGGGGATGATCTTCATCCCGATGGTGGTCGCGGTGCTGGTCGACCGGGTGCGCAACCCCAAGCTGGCCACGATCTACCGCGTCATCCTCCTGATCCCGTCGATGATCCCCGGCCCGCTGATCTTCGTGCTGTGGAAGTGGCTCTACAGCTACAACATCGGGCCGATCAACTACCTCCTGGTCGACGTCCTGGGGCTCTTCACCCTCCGCAACGCGCCCCGCTGGCTGGGCGACCCCACCCTGGTGTTCCCCTCCCTGGCGGTGATGGAGTGGTGGTGGGGTCTGGGCTACCACACGATGTTCTTCCTGGCCGGGCTGGCGACGATCCCGCGCGAGCTCTACGACGCCGCGCGGGTCGACGGCGCGAACGAGTGGCGCATCTTCTGGCACATCACCTTCCCGCGCCTCCAGCCGATCCTGCTGGTGCTCGTCGTCCTCCGCTTCGGGACGGCGATGGCCGTCATCGATGAGTACCTGATCATGGGCGGCTTCAACCGCGCCCTGCCCACCTACACCTGGACGGTCTACATGTGGGACCTGGGCTTCCAGCTCGGCGACTGGAATCAGTCCTACGCCGCCGCGGTCGGCTGGATCGGCGCGCTGGCGATGCTGATCGTCGTGGCAGGGCTCTTCTGGCTCTTCCGGTCCCGCGATTAGGAGCGTGCTGGATGGCGACGCACGTCAAGCCCCGTGAGGACGCACCCCGACTGGAGCGGAGCACGCCCGCGGCGCCGCGGGCGCGCCGGCCGGTGCCCTGGTCGGCGATCGTGCGGCACGCGGTCCTGATCCTCTTCTCGCTGGCGATCATCCTGCCGCTCGTCTGGGTGCTGATCCTGTCGGTGAAATCGCTGCCGGACGCCTACACGAACCGCATCTGGCCGCAGCACTTCGACTTCAGCCACTACGGCTACGCGCTGCAGCACATCCCGACGCTGCCGCGCAACATCCTCAACAGCGTCATCGTGACGACGGCCACGGTCGTCATCACGACGATCGCGGCGGTGCTGGCCGGCTACGCGCTGGTCCACCTGTCGACCCCGGGCCGGGCGGTCGTCCTCGGGCTACTGGTCGCCTCGATGTTCTTCCCGACGCGGGTCACGGCCCTCATCGCCATCTGGGAGATCCAGAAGAACCTGGACCTCTTGAACACGACGTGGGGGCTGATCTTCCCCTACGCCACGCTCTCGCTGGCGCTGAGCGTCTTCATCATGCGCGGCATCTTCGAGACGATCCCCCGGGAGCTGGCCGACGCGGCGCGCATCGACGGCGCCAACGCCTGGACCATGCTCTGGCGGGTGATGCTGCCGCTGGTGCGCAACGGCATCGTGGTCGTGATCATCGTCAACTTCGTGACGGCGTGGGGCGAGTACCTGCTGGCCACGACGCTGACGAACGACCAGGAGGTCCGGACGCTGCCGGTGGTGCTGGCGTCGGCCTCCGGCGGCATGGGCGCCTGGGCCTGGCCGCGCATCGCGGCGGTGTATGTGATGGCGATCACGCCGGGGCTGGTCGCCTTCGCCATCGCCCAGCGGTGGTACATGCGCGGCCTGCAAGAGGGCGCGCTCAAGACCTGACCCGCCGGGGTGGCGCTACGGCCTCACAGCAGCGGCGCGGCCACCCGCCCCGTGGAGCGCCGGCCTCCTGGCCGGCTCCCATGCGCCGCGCCGGCCCCCGTCCGGCGCGTGGGTCGGCGCGGGAGGGCATAAGACCCTCCCCTACCGGCAAACGGCGGGTGCCGCTCACGACGACAGGATAGCCAGCATGGCGGCGGCCTCCGCGCAGGATGACCGGGAGGGCGCGGGGCGTGCGCCACCCCCTCACTCCTGGCTCCGCTCCCACCCGGGGGGCGATGGTGAGCCGGCCGCAACCGGCTTCGCCTGTCAGCCCGGGGCTTCCGACCGGGCATCCTCGCCGCCCGCGCCGACCTACGCAACGGACGGGGGCCAGGCCGGCGGGCCACGGCGTGGGGCGCGGCCGGGTCAGGCGCCGTGGAGCGCCTGGCGAATCCGGTCGAGGGCCGCGAGCGGCATGAAGCCGTAGTGGTAGAAGTCGACCCAGGCCACGCGCCGCGCGCGCAGGAGCGCCAGCTTCGCCGCCAGGTTCTCGGCCGAGTCGCAGTCCGGCAGCATCGGGCGCAGCGCGACCGACAGGGGCGTGCCCGCGGGCAGCAGCGCCTGGTAGGCCTCGATGTCGCGGCGCAGGCGCTCGGGGTCGCGCGCGTAGCCGATGGACGCGAGCGCGTGGCAGTGGCGCCCGACGGCGGCGACGTCGACGCCGTCCTGCCAGGCGATCTCCGGCACCGGGCCGCCCTCGGGCTGGCCGGTGGCGTAGCCCTTGGCGGCGCCCGACATGTCCATGAAGGTGAGGCGCGCATCGGCGTTGGCCTGCTCCACCGCCTCGCTGACCTCGGCGACCAGCGTGGTGACGACCTGCTGGCGCACCGCGAGGACGCGGCCGAGCTCGCCGTCGGCCAGCGCGGCGACGGTGTCCAGCTCGACCGGGCCCTCGGGCAGCCCCGACGCCTCGCCCGCGAAGACCCGCTCGACGGCCGTGCGCACGAAGCGCTGCACGCGGGGGCCGTCCACGCCCTCGGCGCGCATCCAGGCCAGGCAGTGCTCGCAGAAGCAGAGGCTGAGCAGGACGCGCGTCACCGGGGAGAGCGCGATGAAGGCCCGCTCGTGGTGGTAGCCGTGGTCGAACGGCTGGTAGGCGAGCGCCTCGGCGAGCACCGCCTGCACCCCGCGCCCGGCGATGTCGGCCGCGAGCGCGCGGGCGAAGGCGCGGACGTCCGGGTTGGCCGGGCAGAGGGAGGTGATGTAGGGGTCGCCGAAGGCGTTCTGGATGGTGCACTCGGGGTGGCGCGAGCCGAGGGTGGTGTTGTGCAGGAAGACGGTCCAGCCGCGGACGGCGAGGCCGCGCCGCTCGGCCGCGCGCAGGAGCTCGGCGAGCATGTCGACCTCCTGGGCCAGGCGGCTGACCTGCGGCGTGATCTTGAGATCGGCGTAGCGCGCCGCGTCCGGCCGGAAGAACACGGTGCCGCCCTCCAGGAAGCGGACCTTGCGCACGGGGTTGTGGGGGAAGACGTCCCGCGCGTGGTGGTAGGCGCAGGCCAGGGTGACGCCGTCGAGCCCGGCCCGCCGCTGTACGTGGTCGAGTACGACGTCGAGCCCCTCGTCGTGGAGGTCGGTGGCGAAGGCGAAGATCGAAGTCTGCATCCGGCTGCACTCCTCTGCGCGTGTCACCGGCCGGCAGGCCGGGTCAGCCGGCGGCCCGCCAGCCTGGCCGCACCCGGGCGCGCTGCCGGGCGGCGCGGGTTGGGTCATGATCGGGCGCCTTGCCCGTTGTGGCGATTCGGTGCTATTCTCGCGCGTCCGAAGCCATCCGAGAAGCCGTCACGCTGGGAAGCGGGGCGAGCGATGAAGGTCACCGAGCGCATCCATCTCGTCCGTCGGGAGCGGCCGGCTGGGCTTCTGCCTCACCGACGACTGCGACTGCCACATCTACCTGCTCGATGGCGGCGACGAGTGCGCGCTCATCGCTGCGGGCGGCGGCCGCGACGTGTCCTCGATCCTCGCGCTGATCCAGGGTGATGGGCTGGACCTGGCGAAGGTGCGATACCTCCTGCTGACCCATGGGCACGCCGACCACGCGGGTGGGGCGGCGGAGCTGCACCGGCGGCTGGGGCTGGAGGTGGTCGCGCACCCGGTGACGGCCCGGTTCGTCCGCGAGGGGACGAGCGCGGGATCAGCCTGGACGTCGCCCGGCGGGCGGGTGCCTACCCGGCGGACTATGCGTTCCAGGCCTGCCCGGTGCAGCGCGAGGTGGTCGAGGGGAACGTAGTGCGGGTCGGCGATCTCCAGCTCGCGGTGCTCGAGACGCCGGGCCATGCCGCCGGGCACGTGCGCTACGTGCTGCGGCAGGAGACGGGCGTGGCGGTCTTCGCCGGCGATGCTATCTTCTTCGGCGGGAAGATCCTGCTGCAGGACACCTGGGACTGCTCGCTGCAGGAGTCCATCCGCAGCGTGGAGAGGCTGGCGGCGCTCGCGCCGGAGGGGTTCTACCCGGGGCATCTGACCTTCACCGTGCGGCACGGTCACCGGCAGCTCGAGCCGGCGCTCGCGGCGATCCGGAACCGGCTGCCGCCCCCGCCGCTGGCCTGAGCAGGCGGGGCGTGGTGCGCCGGCGCGGCGCTCGGGAAGGGGAGACCATGCGGCGACTGCGCGTCGCGGTGATCGGCTTGGGGGCGTTCGGCGAGAGCCACGTCGCCACCCTGCGCAGCCTCGAGCATGGAGAGCTCGTGGCCGTGGTCTCCCGGCGGCGGGAGCGGGCCGAGGCGATCGCGCAGCGCTCCGCGGGCGGCGCCGCCTACGACGACTGCCGCCGGATGCTGGCCGAGGTCCGCGTCGCGTGGCCGGCAGCGACAGGAGGTACCGAAGGATGAGCGCGGTGGACGTCGTCGAGCTGCTGGTGCAGCTCGTCGCGATCGAGAGCGTCAACCCGGCCTACCCCGGCCCGGCCAGCGGCGAGGCCGCGCTCGCCCGGTTCGTGGCCGACTTCTGCCGCGCCGCCGGTGCCGAGGTGCGAACCCGGGAGATCCTGCCGGGCCGACCGAACGTCGTCGCGACGCTCCGCTCCGGCCGCCCCGGCCCGGCGCTGGTCTTCGAGGCGCACCTGGACACGGTCGGCATCCTGGACATGGGCGAGGCGGCGCTGCGCCCGCGCATCGCGGGCGACCGCCTCTACGGCCGGGGGGCCTGCGACGTCAAGGGCGGCCTGGCGGCGATGCTGGCGGCGCTCGCGGGGCTGGCACCCCGCCGGAGCGAGCTGCCCCAGGACCTCGTGCTGGCCGCCGTCATCGACGAGGAGGCCACCTTCCAGGGGGTGCGCGGGTTCCTGGACGAGGGGCTGCCGATCGGGGCGGCCGTCGTGGCGGAGCCGACCGACCTGCGCGTCGTCGTGGCCCACAAGGGGTGCGTCCGCTGGCGCATCCGCACGGTCGGCCGCGCCGCGCACAGCGCACGGCCGGACGAGGGGCTGAACGCGATCGACCAGATGGCGGAGGTGGTCCGCGCCCTGCGCGTCGAGCTGCAGCCCCGCCTGGCGACGCGCTGCCACCCCCTCCTCGGCCGCCCGACGCTCAGCGTGGGGACCATCGCGGGCGGCACGGGCGTCAACGTGGTCCCGGCCAGGTGCGTGGTCGAGGTGGACCGGCGGCTGATCCCGGGGGAGACCGCGGCGAGCGCCCTGGCCGAGGTCGACGCGGTGCTGGCCGAGCTCCGGCGCGCGCAGCCGTGGGTCACCGTCGAGCGGGAGGAGCCCTCCATCGTCGACGGGTGCCTCGATACCCCGCCGGACGCGGCCATCGTCCAGGCGGCGCTGGCGGCCTGCCGGCAGGCGGGCTATCCCGGGGAGCCGACCGGCGTGCCCTACGGCACCGACGCGAGCAAGTTCGCCGCACGGGGGATCCCGAGCATCGTGCTCGGCCCCGGGAGCATCACCCATGCCCACTCGGCGCACGAGTTCATCCCGCTCACCGAGCTGCACCACGCCGTGGCGATCTACTCCCAGATCGCGCTGAGCCCGCTGGGCTCGTGAGCCCCCGGGCCGGCCAGCGCGGGGCGTGCCGGGCTACAGCCAGCGGCGGACGCGCGCCTGGTAGGCCCGGTACGCCTCGCCGAAGCGGGCCAGCAGGTAGCGCTCCTCCCGCTCGACCACCCCGCGCTGGATCAGCACCAGCAGGGCCGGGAGGAGCAGGAGCGGCCACAGCGTCTGCCGCAGCAGGGTGAGGCCGAGGTAGACCGCGGTCATGGCGGCGTAGATCGGGTTCCGGGAGTAGCGGAACGGGCCGTCGACCACCAGCGCGGTGGCGGGGTGGCGCGGGTCGGGGCCGGTTCCGGCCCGCTGCATGGTCCGTATGGCCCAGCCCCCCAGCCCGAGCCCGCCGGCGACGAACGCGGCGCCGGTCAGGCGCCACACCGGGCGCGGCAGCGCGGGCCGCAGCGCGGCGGGGCGCGCCCGGTCGAGCAGCAGTCCAAGACCCAGCCCCGCGGCGTAGACCAGCGGTGGGGGCGCGATCACGCCCGGGACCTCATGCATCTGATAGTCGTCCATCCGGGCCTCCTCTCCTGGTAGGGATCGCACCGGTCCCCCCGGCGCCCGTGGGTTATGCGGCAGCGCCCGCGCACCCCTCCTGCGGGAGAAGCCTACACCGTGCCGTTGGCCGCGGGCGACGGGCGGTGGGTGCGGTAGCGCGGCCGAGCGGCGCACGGCCGCCTCGGCGTCGGGCAGCACGTGCCGCCCGCAGGCGCCGGAGCGCCGGGCGAAGGGGTACGGCGCGACCGCGGCCACGATGCGCCGCACCGACGCCGGGTCGAGCGGGATCTGGTTCGGGTAGCTGTCCATGAAGGGCACCCGGCGGGGATCGGCCACGACCTGGATGGTGTCGCCGCTGACGAGCAGCCCCTGCCCGTCGGCGCCGCCCGCCCAGCGGAGCACGCTGGCGCCGGGGAAGTGGCCGCCGCAGCGGAGGACCGTCACGCCGGGCACGAGCTCGCGGGTGTCCTCCGCGACGTAGCGCACCGCGGGGTCGGGCCGCATCACCCAGGGGCGGTTCGTCTCGTGCAGGTCGATCGGCACGCCGCCGAGCGCGCGGCTCCACTCGACCATGGTCGCGTAGTAGTGCGGGTGGGAGATGGCGATGGCGGCCACGCCGCCGCGGCGCTGGATCTCGGCCACGGTCGTCTCGTCGACGTAGGTCAGCGTCTCCCACAGGACGTTGCCGCCGGGCGTCTCGATGAGGAAGGCCTGCTGGCCGATGGCGAAGGCCGGCTCGGTCGTGATCCCGGTCACGCCGGGCTCGATCGGGTCGACGCGGTTGTGGTAGTGCCCGCGCATGGCGGCCAGCGTGGGCCACTGCCGGTCATCCTCGCAGATGGGGCAGGCAGCGGGCGGCGCCTCGCTGGCGGGGTACTGGGTGCCGCAGGTGACGCAGATGGACGCCTCGGTCGCGGGGTGGGGATCGGTCGCGGATGTGGTGGCCATCGTCATCCCTCCGTCAGGCGTCATGCGTCAACCGTCATGCGTGGGGAGTGTTCCGTGTTGCGTGTTCCGTATTGCGTAGTGCGCAAGACGTCACCCCTCACCCCGGCTCCTCTCCCACACGAGCGAGACGGAATACGCAATACGCAATACGGAGTACGCAACCCGCACCAGGCGTGACGCATGACGGATGACGGTGGACGTATCACCCCCGCCTACGGGTTCGCCGCGTAGAAGGCGGCGAACACCTGGCGGACAACCGGCGCGGAGACAATCGCGCCTTCGCCGCCGTGCTCGATCATGGTGAGGCCGACGACCCGTGCCCCATCCACGGGGGTGAAGCCCGCGAACCAGGCGTGGGTGTCGCCGGGGGCCTGGCCGGTCTCGGCCGTGCCGGTCTTCCCCGCCACCGGGTGCGCCTCGTCCAGGATGGCCCGGCCGCCGGTGCCGTTCCGGGCGTTCACCACGTCCTTGAGCGCGGCCCGGATGCCGGCGATCTGGTCGGGGGAGATGGGCAGCTTGCCGATCTCCTTCGGCTGGTGGGTGTAGACCTTGCTGCCGTCGAGCGCCACCACCTCCTGCACCAGGTAGGGCTGCCAGAGGGTGCCGCCATTGGCCAGCGCGGCGTAGGCGTTGGCCACCTGGAGCGGCGTCGCCAGGAAGAAGCCCTGGCCGATCGCCAGGTTGACCGCGTCGCCGCGCGCCCAGTTGTCGTGGATCGTCGCGAGCTTCCAGTCGGGGTCGGGCACAACCCCGGCGACCTCCGGCAACTCCTCGAGCCCGGTCGGCGCCCCGAAGCCGAAGGCGCGCGCCGTGTCGGGCAGGAGCTTGGGGTCCCGCTCATCCAGCGCGACCCCGACCTGGTAGAAGAAGGTGTTGCACGACCGCACCAGCGCGGTGTGGAGCGTCATCGGGCCCTGGTCGACCCCCGTCCAGTCGCGCCAGACGTTGGGCGCCCCCGGCAGGGAGAAGGCGGCGGGGCAGTTCAGCGTGCTCTGCATCGTCATCCCGAGGTGGAGCATGCCCGCGGCGGCGGTGACCACCTTGAAGGTCGAGCCGGACGGGTAGGCCGCCATGGTGGCCCGGTTCTCTAGCGGGCGCTGCTGCGGGTCGTTGAGCGCGGCCCAGTCCGCGTCCG
Source organism: Sphaerobacter sp. (assembly GCA_029961075.1). Lineage (GTDB taxonomy): Bacteria > Chloroflexota > Chloroflexia > Thermomicrobiales > Thermomicrobiaceae > Sphaerobacter. The sequence continues at coordinate 69,276 of JASBVL010000027.1, read as the reverse complement.
ACAGGCCCAGGATGAACGCGTTCGGGTCGAAGGTGGGGTTGCTCACCAGCGCCAGGATGGCGCCGGTGTTGGGGTCGAGGACGACGACGCTGCCCGGCTTGTCGCCGAGCGCCTGGTAGGCGGCCATCTGCACGTCGAGGTCGATGGTGGTGACGATGTCGGCCGCCGGCTGGCTCTTCACCTCGGCGATGGTCCGCCGCTCGGCGCCGTCCGGGCCGACGATGACGAGCCGCCCGCCGGGCTTTCCGGCGAGGTAGCGCTCACCCCAGGCCTCGAGCCCCGCGCGGCCGATGACGTCGCCCGCCGAGTACCCCTGGGTGCTCAGCTTCGGGAGCTCGTCGGCGGTGATCTCGCTCAGGTAGCCGACCACGTGCGCCGCCGCTCGGCCGGCGGGGTAGACGCGCTCGGGCCACTGCTGCACCACCACGCCCGGGATGCCGGCCAACTGCTCGCGCAGCGCCGGGTCCATCGGGTCGGGGTAGTTCTTGATCGGCATGAACCAGTCGGGCTGGCCATGCTCGTACTTGGCCTTGATCTGCTCGGGCGGCATGCCGAGGGCCTGGCTCAGCGCCTGGAGCAACGCCGCCTCGTCCTGGATCTCCCCCGGGATGACGCCGACCTTGTTGATCTGGCCCAGGTGGGCCAGCGGCCGGCCCTTGCGGTCGAGGATGCGGCCGCGCTGGGGCACGTCAGGCTGCCAGCGCACGAACCCGTCGCCGAGGTCGGCGACGATGGCCGACGGGGTCCAGTCGACCCGGTAGCCGTCTTCCTCCTCCACCAGATGGAGGACGTTGTCTTCCTCCAGCGTGCCGACCTTGGCCGACTCGCGCTTGACGTGGAAGGGCTGAGACAGCGCGTCGCGCGGGGCGTCGCGCAGCGTGACCTCGATCGCGGTCTGGCCGATCTCCTGGGCGATCCCCTGGTAGCGGGCGACGAAGTCCTCCTGCGAGATGGTGTGCTTGGCGGGCGCGGAGAGGAGCTCGTACATCCCCGCGTAGTCGCCCGCAGTCCAGAGGCGGGCGAAGGCCGCGGCGACGTCGCGCGGGGTCCGCAGGTTGGCGAGGCGCCCGGCGCTGGGCGAGGCGGCCGGGGAGCCGGCGGGGAAGGTCTCGTTCCCCAGCAGCGTGCCGCCGAGGCGATCGGCCAGCAGAAACAGCGCGAGCACGACGACGACCAGGCCGAGCACGCTCATGACCAGCTTCGGCACGACTCCCCCGCGCGCGGGCGGGCGACGGGAGGAGGGGGAGCGATAGTTCGGCACAGGCTGGCCCTTCCCTCGGTGAGACGGTCCGACGCATCCGCCGCCCCGGCGAGCCAGGCGGCGGGCGGGACGGTCCCCCGGGAGCGCCGGCCGCGCCGGCTCGCGAGCGGTGTCCGAACTCTGCCATCGGCGTGCCTGGCCGTCAAGGCGACGCCGCCGGGCAGCCGTGCGCGGCGGCTGTGCCCGAGCACCGCCTCCGTGCTCGTGGTGCGGGGACGCCAGCGCGGGGTGGTGGGAGCGCAGCAGTCGGCCCGGGGGCCGGCTGCCGGGAGACCGGGCGGTGCGCCGCCCGCTAGCGAGTCGGCAGGCGTCCGGCGCTGCGGTAGGCCAGGCTGACGCTGGCGCCGGTGTGGATGCGCTGGATCGTCTCGCCCAGGAGCGGCGCGACCGACAGCACCGTGATCTTGTCGAGCCGCTTCTCCGGGGGGATGGGAATGGTGTTGCTCACGACCAGCTCCCGGATCGGGCTGCGCGCCAGCCGCTCGATGGCCGGGCCGCTGAGCACCGGGTGGGTGCAGGCCGCGTAGACCTCGACCGCGCCGTGCTCGATGCAGACCTGGGCCGCCTGCGTGATCGAGCCGGCCGTGTCGATCTCATCGTCGACCAGCACCGCCTGGCACCCCTCCACCGAGCCGATCAGGTTGAGCACCTCGCTCTTGTCGTCGTTGCTGGTCCGGCGCTTCTCGATGATGGCGAGGCTGGCGTTCAACTCCTCGGCGAAGTTGCGGGCCCGCTTGGTGCTGCCCAGGTCCGGCGAGACGACCACCGGCCGCTCCAGGCGCTTCTCCTGGAAGTAGCGCGCGATGATCGGCATGGCGGTCATCTCGTCGACCGGGATGTTGAAGAAGCCCTGGATCTGCCCGGCGTGCAGGTCGACGGTCAGCACGCGGTGGGCACCGGCGACGGTGATGAGGTCGGCGATCAGGCGGGCCGTGATCGGCACCCGTGGCTGGTCCTTCTTGTCGGTGCGCCCGTAGCCGTAGTAGGGGATGACTGCGGTGATGCGCCCGGCCGACGCCCGCTTGAGCGTGTCGATGATGATGAGCAATTCCATGATGCTCTCGTTGACCGGGCTACAGAAGGGTTGGACCACGAAGACATCGTTCTCGCGCACGCTCTCGCCGATGCGGACGAAGATGTTCTCGTTGCTGAACTTGAACACCTCGATCCGGCCGGGCGGGATATCGATGTAGCGGCAGATCTCCTCCGTCAGCGCCGGGTTTGCGTTGCCGCTGAAGATGGTCAACTGGTCATACCGACCGCTCATGGTCGTCAGTCACCCCCTCCGCGGCCAGCCGCGCGAGCGCCTGCCGGGCCGCTTCCTGTTGGGCAGCACGCTTGCTGCTGCCGCTTCCCACCCCAAGACATTCGCCACGTACGATGACTTCCACCGTAAAGGTTCGGTCATGGGCAGGGCCCGATACCGCGAGCGTGCGGTAGACCGGGGTCACCCGCAGGCGCTCTTGCACCAGCTCCTGCAACCGCCCTTTGTAGTTCGTCGCCTGCCCGGCGCTGATGATCTGCTCGGCGTCCTCCATCAGGAGCTGCCGCATAAACGTGCGGGTCGCGCGGATGCCGCGGTCCAGGTAGATCGCGGCGATCACGGCCTCGAAGGCCCCGGCGAGGATGCGGTCGCGGATCTCCCCATCGGCCGTCATCTCCCCGCGGCCGAGATACATGACCTCATCCAGGCCGAAGCGCCGCGCCCAGCGCGCTAGCGTCTCGGTCCGGACCAGCGCGGTGCGGTAGGCCGTGAGCATCCCCTCGGGGAGCTGCGGGAACTGCCGGTAAAGGAACTCGGCGGTGACCATGCCGAGGACCGCATCGCCCAGGAACTCCAGGCGCTCGTTGGAGTCGCGCACCGCCTCGACGTGCGGGACCCCCTGCTCGTTCAGGTAGGAGCGATGGGTCAGGGCCAGGCGGAGCAGGTCGAGGTTGCGGAAGCGGACGCCGAGCCGCTGGGCGGCGAGCTGCGGCCCGTCATGCGGGTCGCGCGCGCGGTGACTGGCCAGGGAGTGCGCCGCAGCCATGGTCATGGGCTCGCGTGCGGGATGGCGGCATCGAGATCGACCCGAGCCTGGCGGGCCACGCCCAGCAGCCGCTCCCAATCGACGGCGATCGTGTAGATGTAGTGCATCGGCTCCGTCTCACGCGTGGTCGAGGTCGCCATACCGGGGCTGACGAGGAAGTGGATCATGGCGTCGGCGATCAGGTTCTCGAGCGGGTCCCGGTCATCGAGCGAGATGGCGTTGCCGCCGGCCTGGCGCGCCGCCCGGGCGCGCAGCAGCCCCTCCCGAAAGGGCCCCGCCAACGCCTCGACGCGCTGCTCCTCCTCCCGCAGCGCCCGGCGCTGGCTGGCGGCGAGATCGCCGACGGACGTGGCGTCGCGCTCGACGTCCTTCAGTTCCTCCTGCGCGATGTAGTGGTTCACGATGTATCTGAGCAGTCGGTCGAGATCGTCGGCCACGCTCGCCCTCCGCTGCCGCCCCTCCACCGCCATTATAGGAAATGGGCGATGCCGCGCCCAAGAGGCCGGGGCTGGCGGCCGGGGCTCGATCGATCATCCGGGTGGCGTCTCTCCCACCCGGAAAAACAGCGCGGCGTCCCCCTGATCCACGATGCCGCCCCGATCCAGCACCTCCCGGACCAGCGCGCGCGCCTCTCTCGTCGGGACGTACTTCCAGTGGTGGGCGTCACCCGTGTACTGGCGCACCTCCTGCGGGAAGTGCTCGTCCCGCCCGAACCAGTACACCGTGCCGTCCTTGGCCATGATGCGCAGCTCCCCAGCCATCGGGCAGCCGTCCTTCCTTGCCCGCGACGCCTGCAGGCCACACCCCAGGCGCGGCTCCGCCAGCGTCGCCCCCGCTGCCGCACGCTGGCTGCCACGGGTGAGCCGGGAGGCGTCAGGCGTCACGCGTGGTGCGTACTGCGCAGTGCGTGTTCCGTGTTTCGTGGGTCTCCCCGCGCCCAGGCCTGGGCGCCTACCCGCGTGGCGGGTGCGGTCGGGGGGCGGGCCGCTCCGGAGCCGGGGTCGAGGCGCGTGGAGCGCGGCCTGCACGGCCCGCCGGCCCCGTTCGCCCGACCACCCCCGCAGGGCGGCGATGGCAGGCAATACCGGCGGACACGCAGTGGCCACGATGGCCGCGCTGCCGAGGCGACCGCGGTGGCAGGGGCCCCGGGGCTGAAAGCCCCGGGCTGACACAGCAAAGCCGGCTCAAGCCGGCTGAGCACGGGACACCGGGGATGCCCGATTGATTCGTCAAACTCCATCAGCCGGCTGGGCCTGGGTTTGGAGTGCGGCGGCCGCGGCCGCCGCTTTGGTATCGGGCGCGCCGCACACGTCGCCTCACCAGTTGACGATGCGGTGGAACTCCTCGGCGTGGGCCATGCCGTGCCGCGCGCCCCGATCGGCGGACCAGGTGCGGACCATGCGGGCGAGCTGGTCGATGTTGTCGCCGAGCTGGCTGCGGTGGGCCGCCAGCGCGGCGATCTTGAGCTCGATCGTCTCCGAGATGTCCACCGCGTGGTTGAGCACCGGCGCGCCGATCACGTAGATCTCGCTCACCTTGTGCGGGCGCAGCCCCTCCGCCAGCAGCTCGGGGAAATCCCAGGCGTTCTGCGGCGCCGGGTAGACCGCGGCCAGCACCGCCGCGCCGACGGCCAGGTGATCCGGGTGATGCCGGCGGACGTGGTACTCGGGCGTCCAGACCCGCTCCGGCGACTGGCAGACCACGCGCGACGGCCGGTACTGGCGGATCAGCCGGACGATGTCGCGGCGGAGCTCCAGGGTCGGCTCGACCCGCCCGTCGGGGTAGTCGAGGAAGAGGACATCGGCCAACCCCAGGATCTCCCCCGCGGCGCGCTGCTCCGCCTTGCGGGTCTCCGAGATGCGGCGGCGCGCCTCCGGCCCGACGTCGGTGGCGTCGTCTGGCCCCCCGGCGCTGCCGTCGGTGACGATGACGTAGTACACGTCCCAGCCCTGCCGCGCCCAGACGGCGACGGTCCCGCCGCAGCCGAACTCGGCATCGTCCGGATGGGCGACGAACACCATCGCCACCTGGCGCTCCACCTGCTCCTGTTCCTGTGCCTGGTCCATCCCTGCTCCGCCTATCGAACCTGTCCTGCCGCTCTGGTCTGCGGCCGCGCTGCGCGGCCCGCCCCAGGATACTCCCCAGCGCGCTGCCTGGTCGAGGCGGCGCGCCGTTGCCGGGGGCCGCGGCGGCGGCGATACTCGGCCTGCACGGTCCGCCAGGGAGTGGGAGGGAGCGCAGATGACCCAGTTGCCGCCGGTCGAGGTCGTGGTCGTCGGTGGGGGCGTGATCGGCTGCGCCGCGAGCTACGAGCTGAGCAAGGCCGGCGTCTCGGTGGCGATCGTCGAGGCGCGGGAGGTCGCCTCCGGCGCCTCGGGCGCCAGCGCGGGCGGCGTCCGGCAGCAGGGGCGCGACCCGCGCGAGCTGGCCATCGCCATGCGCGCCATCGCCCGCTGGCCCTCCCTGGAAGCGGAGCTCGGCGCCGACCTGGGCTATCGCCAGGACGGCCACCTGACGCTCGTCGCGCGGGAGGAGGATCTGCCCGCGCTGGAGCAACGGGTGCGCGCCGAGCGCGCACGCGGCCTGGGCATCGAGGTCGTGGGCCGCGACGTGCTGGACGCGCTCGTCCCCGGCCTGGCGCCGGACATCATCGCCGGGGCCTGGTGCCCGACCGACGGCCACGCGATGCCGATCCTGGTCACCAGGGCGTTCTGCCGCGCCGCCCAGCGCCACGGCGCGACCCTCTATGAGCGGACCGCCGTGATCGGGCTGCGGCTGCAGGGCGACCGGGTGGTGGGGGTGCGCACCACGCGGGGTGAGATCGCCTGCCGGGCGGTGCTGCTGGCGGCCGGCGCCTGGAGCCGCGAGCTGGCGCGGACGGTGGGGCTCGAGCTGCCGATCGCGCCGCACGCGCTGCAGATGATGGTGACCGACCCGATGCCGTCGCGCCTGAAGCCGGTCCTCACCTGCGTGGGGCGCCGGCTCAGCCTCAAGCAGCTCCCAAGCGGCGCCTACCTGCTCGGCGGCGGCTGGTCCGGCACAGTCGACTGGGCGGGGCGCTTCGGCCGCACCCGGATCGCGAGCCTGGCCGGCAGCGCGGTCGACGCCAGCGCAGTCTACCCGCTGCTGCGCCGCACCCGCATCGTGCGGGCCTGGACCGGCCTGGAGGCGATCGCGGCCGACGAGGTGCCGATCCTGGGCCCGGCGCCCGGCGTCGCGGGCCTGATCATCGCCTGCGGGTTCTCCGGGCACGGGTTCGCGCTCGCGCCGTGCATCGGCGAGTTGATGGCCGAGCTGATCGTGACCGGCCAGACCTCGCTGCCGCTCGACGCGCTCCGGCTGGAGCGCTTCGCGGCGTGAGGGGGTCATGCGTCACGCGTGGTGTGTGGTGCGGGATGCGCGTGCAGGAGGCATCCCTCTCCGGACGCTTCCACGCCATTCTGCGCAGCGCTATTCCCGTCATCGCAAGCGCGGCCCCACCGGTAGGGGCGGGGCTTGTCCCCGCCCGGCGCTGCCCCGATCCACGGCCCGGGGGCGACTGCCGACCCGGGAGGGCACAAGGCCCTCCCCTACCTCGCTCGCGCAGCCGGCCCGACGCCCCACGCCGGTCGAGGTGGGACTTGTGCCCGCCCGGCACCGCCCGGCAGCATGTCCGAGGCGCGTGCCAGCCACGGGGACGACGTCTGCGACAGAGACGGCAGCGGCCGGCAGGCGAGCGCTCAGCCGTTACGGAGCCCACACGACGGCATACGCAACACGAAACACGAAGCACGCACCACGCACCACGCAACCCTACCCTGGCATGCCGCGCCCCGCCCCCGCTCGCCCCGCCGGCCTATAATTAGGGCCGGACACGCAGTCATTGAGGAGCATCTCATGGTCAAGAACATGCACGGACGGGTCAACGAGTTCGTCGAGGCGATGGAGGAATCCCGCCCCGAGCAGCCAGGCGCCGCGGCCCAGCCGAGCGGCAAAGTCCTGCCGGTGAGCGTGGACACGCTCGCCCGCGACCCGGAAGTGCAGGCCTACATCGAGGCCGCCAACGCCAACCTGGGCGTGATCGGCTTCACCGAGCACGGCACCCGGCACGCGAACCTGGTGGCCCGCATCGCCCGCAACGTGCTGCGGCGGCTGGACTACGACCCGCACCTGCAAGAGTTGGCGGCGATCAGCGGCTACCTCCACGACATGGGCAACGCCATCAGCCGCTACGACCACGCCCTGACGAGCGCCCTCCTGGCGCGCGACATCCTGCTGCGCTACGGAGTCGCCCCGGCCGATATTGCGCTGGTGATGGGCGCGATCGGCAGCCACGGCGACGACGCCCAGCGCCTGGGCGAAGCGGTGCATCCGGTGTCGGCGGCGCTCATCCTGGCGGATAAGTCCGACGTGCATCGCAGCCGCGTCCGCGCCAGCGACCCGGGCAAGTTCGACGCGCACGACCGGGTCAACTGGGCGGTTGAGTCCTCGTTCCTCCGGGTCGACCCGGAGCAGAAGTCGATCACGCTGGAGCTGACGATCGACACCAGCATCAGCCAGGTGATGGACTACTTCGAGATCTTCCTGCCGCGCATGCTGATGTGCCGGCGCGCCGCCGAGCTGCTCGGCTGCAACTTCCACATCCACATCAACGGCGTGGAGCTGCTCTAGCATGGGGACGCTGATCACCAGCCTTCATGCCCGGGGGCGGACCACCAACTGGCGCGCCTTCGACGTGTACCTGGTCGTCACCACGCTGGTCCTGATCGGGTTCGGCCTGGTGACGATCTGGAGCGCCGACGGGATGGAGCCGCTCACGCTCGGCAACCCGGCCATGCGCCAGTTCATCTTCGCGGTGATCGGGTTCGGCGTCATGGCCGGGCTCACGGCGCTCGACTACCGCTATCTCAAGACCTTCGCCTGGGTCCTCTATCTGGGCACGCTGGTCCTGCTCGTCGCGGTGATGCTGGCCGGGACGACCGCCGGCGGCTCCACGCGCTGGTTTCAGTTCGGGCCGATCACCATTCAGCCGTCGGAGATCGCCAAGCTGACGGTGCTGATCAGCCTGGCATCCTTCATCGCCGACCGCGGCGAGGAGATGCGCACGCTGCGCAACTTCGTCCTCTCCGGCCTGCTGGTGGCGGTCCCGATGGCGCTGGTCTATCTGCAGCCGGACCTCGGCACGGCCGGCGTCTTCGCGTTCGTCTGGCTGGTGGTGATGCTGGTGAGCCGCGCCCGCCTGCTCTACCTGGCGGGCGTCCTGCTGGCCGCGGTGCCCGGCGCCTGGATCACCTGGAACTACATCATGCACGACTACATGCGCGAGCGGCTCTTGATCTCGTACTTCCCGGAGCGCGACCGGCTTGGCGAGGGGTACAACATCATCCAGGCGCGCGTGACGATCGCCACCGGCGGGCCGTTCGGCCACGGGCTGGAGGGCAGCCTGCAGAGCCAGCTCGACCTGCTGCGGGTGCGCCTCACCGACTTCATCTTCGCCCACGCCATGGGGATGTTCGGCTTCACCGGCGCGATCGCCCTCTTCCTGACCTTCACCATCCTCCTCTGGCGCACGATGCAGATCGGGATCAATGCGCGCGACACCTTCGGCCAGGTGGTCGCCTTCGGCATCACCGCGATCATCTTCTTCCAAACGTTCGTCAATATCGGCATGAACGTGGGCCTGGTGCCGGTGACCGGGATCCCACTCCCCTTCATCAGCGTCGGCGGGAGCTCGCTCTGGACGCTCCTCGCCGGCATCGGCCTGCTCCAGAGCATCCTCATCCATCAGCAACGCCTTGGGTTCCAGCGGGAATGACGGGGACGGCCCGCACCCCCGGCCGCGCGCTCCCGTCATCCTGAGCGAAGCCCGCCGAACGGCGGGCGCAGTCGAAGAGCCTGCCCTGAGCCCGGCGCCGCGATGCGCGCGTGCCCGCATGGGCTGCAGGCCGCCGTCGGAACCCGACGGCCGTGGGGGGACCATTCCCGGCGCACCCAGGCGCAGACTGACTTATACTCAGGCCAGACCCGACGATTCTCTGGCATGAGAGCGCGACAGCACCGTTCGCTGTCGGCGAAGCGTCAGGAGGTCGGCCATGGCTACCGTTCGCGCAGCGGTCGTGCAGGCGGCTCCGGTCGCCTTCGATCTGGAGATGACGCTGGAGAAGACCGAGCGGCTCCTTGCCCAGACCGAGGCGGACCTCGTCGTCTTTCCCGAGGCGTTCCTGTCGGCGTACCCGCGCGGCATCACCTTCGGCGCCACGGTCGGCTCGCGCACGCCCGAGGGCCGCGAGTGGTACCGGCGCTACTGGGCGTCGGCGGTGGATGTGCCGGGGCCGACGACCCAGCGGCTCGGCGAGCTGGCCCGCGAGCGCGGGGTGTATCTGGTGATGGGGGTCATCGAGCGGGATGGCGGCACGCTGTACTGCACCGTCCTCTTCTTCAACCCGCAGGGGGAGCTGATGGGGAAGCACCGCAAGCTGATGCCGACGGCCGCCGAACGGCTGGTGTGGGGCTACGGGGACGGCTCCACGCTCCCGGTCTTCGAGACGCCGCTGGGCCGGCTCGGCGCCGTGATCTGCTGGGAGAACTACATGCCCCTCCTGCGGATGGCGATGTATCAGAAGGGGATCGAGATCTACTGCGCGCCCACCGCCGACCAGCGGGACACGTGGATCGCCAGCATGCGGCACATCGCCTGTGAGGGGCGCTGTTTCGTGCTCTCGGCCAACCAGTTCGCCCGCCGCCGCGACTACCCCGACGACTACCCGATCGAGGGGGTCACCGATCCCGATACCGTGCTTTGCCGGGGCGGCTCGGTCATCGTCTCACCGCTGGGCGAGATCCTGGCCGGCCCGGCGTTCGAGGATGAAGCGATCCTGACCGCCGACCTCGATCTCGGGGAGATCGCGCGGGGCAAATACGATTTCGACGTCGTCGGGCATTACGCGCGCCCCGACGTCTTCCAGTTGCTCGTCGATGAGACACCCAAGCGCCCGGTCACCTTTCAGCGACCTGCGGGGGCCGCGGTCGACACCCCACCGCGGGAAGCCGCGGCGCCGCTGCCGGCCATGGCCAACCGCGCTGACTAGGACTGGACGCTCGTCCGGGCGCACGTCCGTCGTCGGTGCGACGTCGCGGCCCGCCGCTCCCACCGCCGCCCCTGTGCGCGGCCAAGGGGGCAGGCGTGCGGGCGTCGTCACAGCCCGCTGCGCGTCGCCCGTGAGCGCAGATCCGACCGGCGGCACGCTGGCACTCAGCGCAGGCTACGCGGCCTGGCTGGCCAGTTGTGCCGCCGGCATCACCGTCTCCGCATCCGCCAGCGCCGCCGGCAGCGGCTCGCCGTTCTGCCGCAGGAACGCCACGAGCGCGTCCGACCGGATCAGCCACCCCTCAGGCGTGCCGACGCGCTCGCCGGCCAGCTCGCCGACCCGCAGCCAGTAGCGGATGGCGTCGGGGTGGAACTGCAAGAGCTCGGCCGCCTCGCCGACGGTGTAGACCTTACTGCTGTCGTGCTGTACCCGTGCCATCGCCTCCCGCCTTCACACTGTCCCTACACTCTGTACGTACACCGATCATAGCACACGGTGACTCTGTGGTACAGGGGGTACCGCGCGGGAGGCACGGGCGGGCGCGGCCGCGCCCGCCCCACGGGGAGCCGGCAGGCGCGGGAGCGGGGCGGGCGCCCCGGCCGGGCGCCCGCCGGGTGCGCCTTACCAGCCGCGCTCGGCGAGCAACTGCTCGGGTGGGATCTCCCGGAGGTCCAGGCCGCGCATGGGGGCGCCCAGCCCGCGGCTGATGGCGGCCAGCCGCTCGGGGTCGCGGTAGTGGGCGACCGCCTCGACGATCGCCGCCGCCCGGCGCTCCGGGTTCTCGGACAGGAAGATGCCGGAGCCGACGAAGACACCCTCGGCGCCAAGCTGCATCACCAGGGCAGCGTCGGCCGGGGTGGCCACGCCACCGGCGCAGAGGAGCGGCACCGGCAGCCGGCCGGTCTCGTGAACTGTGCACACCAGCTCGTAGGGTGCGCCGAGCTCCTTGGCCGCGGTCATCAGCTCCTCGCGGGGCAGTGCCCGGAGGCGGCGGATGTCGTCGGTGATGTCGCGGAGGTGGCGCACCGCCTCGACGATGTTGCCGGTCCCGGCCTCGCCCTTACTGCGGATCATCGCGGCGCCCTCGCCGATCCGCCGCAGCGCCTCGCCCAGATTCCGCGCGCCGCAGACGAACGGGACCGAGAAGGCGTGCTTGTCGATGTGGTGGCGATCGTCGGCCGGCGTCAGCACCTCGCTCTCGTCGATGAAGTCGATCCCGATCGCCTCGAGGATCTGCGCCTCGGCAATGTGGCCGATGCGGACCTTGGCCATCACCGGGATTGAGACGGCCTCCTTGATGGCCAGGATCAGCTCGGGGTCGCTCATGCGCGCGACCCCGCCCTCGCGGCGGATCTCGGCCGGGACGCGCTCCAGCGCCATGACGGCGCGGGCGCCGGCCGCCTCGGCGATGCGCGCCTGCTCCGGCGTCACCACGTCCATGATGACGCCGCCGGTGAGCGATCGCGCCACGTCCGCCTTCGTGCGGGACGGTGCGTGCTCGACGGTCATGGGACGACTCCTTTCTGGTGCGGGGTCCGTGTTACGCGTTCCGTATTGGGTACTGCGTGTTGCGTAGTGCGTAGTGCGTGTTCCGTCTTCTCCCCTCTCCCAACTTTGGGAGAGGGGTCGGGGGTGAGGGAGGTCACGGAGTACGCAATACGCACTACGCAGTACACCATCGCCGTACACGGACCACGCAACACGCATCACGGAACACGCAGTGCGCAATACGGAACACGCCTCACGTCCCACGTCTCACACGATCGGCGTGGCGCGCGCGGCCTCGCGCCGCTCGGGGCCGCCGGTGCGGCTGGCCCGCAGGGCGGCGATGGCCTCGCCCAGCCGGGCGATCGCCACGTCGATCTCCTCCTCGCGCGGCAGGGTGAAGTTGAGCCGCAGCGTGCTCTCGCCGGTACCGTCGGGGTGGAAGCTGCTGCCGGGCGCGATCGCCACGCCGCGCCGGGCCGCCTCCGGCAGCAGATCGCGCGCCCGGAGCCCGTCGGCCAGCCAGCCCCAGACATAGAGCCCGCCGGCCGGCCGCTCGCAGGTCAGCATGCCGGCGCAGTGCCGCTCGATGGCCGCCAGCATGCGGTCGCGGCGCCGGGGGTAGATCTGCCGCAGCCGGGCCACGTGCTGGCCGAGCAGGCCGCGGTCCAGGAAGGCCCAGACCGCCCACTGCGCCAGGGGGTTGGTGTCCAGGTCGACGATCTGCTTCATCAGCGCCAGCCGCTCGATCACCGGGCGCGGGGCGGCGATCCAGCCGATCCGGAAGCCGGGGAAGAGGATCTTCGACAAGGTGCTCAGGTAGATCACCGTGCCGTGCGTATCGAGCGCGTGGAGCGGGGGGATCGGCCGGCCGTCGTAGCGCAGCGCGCCGTAGGGGTCGTCCTCCACCACCGGCACCTGGTAGCGGGCCGCCAGCGCCAGCAGCCGCTGGCGACGCTCCAGGCTCATGGTCGCGCCGGTGGGGTTCTGGAAGGTGGGCAGGGTGTAGATCAGCTTCGGCCGGCGCCGCCCGATCAGGTCCTCCAGCAGCCCGACCCGCATCCCGTGCTCGTCGACCGGGATCGGCAGCAGGCGCGCCCCGGCGGCGCGAAACACCTGGAGCGCGCCGAGGTAGGTGGGCGACTCGACCGCGACCAGGTCGCCCGGCTCCAACAGGGCGCGCGCCAGGAGATACAGCCCCTGCTGCGACCCGGCGACGATCAGCACCTGGTCCGGGGCGACCGGCTGGCCCTCGCCAGCGGTCCATTCCGCCAGCGCGGCCCGCAGCGGCGGGTAGCCCTCGGTCGGGCAGTGCTGGAGCAACTCCTGGCCCGCGGCGTGGAGCGCCTCATCCAGCAGGGCCCGAATGGTCTCGATCGGGTAGAGGTCCGGCGAGGGGATGCCGGTCGCCAGTGAGATGACATCGGAGCGCGCCGAGACGAGCATGGTGTCGCGCAGGAGCGGGTCGTTCATCACCTCGGTCACGCCGGTGAAGAGCTGGCTCCAGGGGATGCCCCGCGCATGGCCGCCGTCCGCACCGTCGCCCGTCGCGCCGACCACGATGGTTCCCCGCCCGACGTGCCCGACGACCAGCCCCTCCGCCGCCAGCTCCCGGTAGGCGTTGACCACGGTGGTGCACGGCACGGGGCGTTCATGACGATCGAGCTGATGAGGCCGCTCGTCTCGGCGCTGGCCGCGAGGGCGTTTGGCAAATGCGCCGGGTAGCTGCGCCTAGCCGGCGCCCGGGGCGTGGCACACCGGGGTCGTCCCGGCATCGCCGGGCGGGCACAAGACCCGCCCGACCGAGGTCGGGCTGCGCGCTCCCGGGGGCGCGCGGGGCGATTGGGCGGGAGCCGGCGAGGCGCCGTGCGACGCCGGCGCTCCGCGCGCGGGCGGCTCCGTTCGGCCCACGGCCCTCCCCTACCAAATGTCGTCCTGGCGGCGCCGTCTTGTCATCGCGCAGGGGGATCGGGCGGGGCGCAGGACGGAAGGGGGTGACGCGGGGTCGGACCGATCGGATCGTTGGGCAGGGCATGACGCAGGGAGTCGTGATGAGCGTGGAAATCTCGCCCTATCTCAACTTCGACGGCCGGTGCGCGAAGGCGTTCCGCTTCTACGCGCAGGTGTTCGGCGGCACGATCGAGGGCATCATGACCTTCGGGGAGTCGCCCATGGCGGGCCAGGTCCCGCCGGAGTGGCACGATCGCGTCATGCACGCTCGGCTGGTGGTGCGCGGCCAGGCGCTGATGGGGTCGGACAGCTTTCCCGGCCAGCACGAGACGCCGCGGGGGATTGCCGTGTCGCTCGTGATCGACGACCTGGCCGAGGCCGAGCGGATCTTCAACGCCCTGGCGGAGAACGGGACGGTGACGATGCCGTTCGAGGAGACCTTCTGGGCGGCCGGGTTCGGGATGCTGGTGGACCGCTTCGGGACGCCGTGGCTGATCAACTGCGAGCGAGGAGCTTAACTCCTCAGCCCAAGAGAGCGCCCGCCGGCGGGCGCCCTCAGAACACGCACGTTCGCTGAGGAACCAGGGCAGGACGGGGTGGTGTGCTCTCCGCCACGGGGCGCGAGTCGCGTGCGGGGCGCACCTGCCGCCAGGGGGCCCGGCGTCGGCCGGCCGAGACCATGCGCGCGCCGGGATTGAGGCGCGAACCCGAGCGTCGGCGGGCAGGGACGTACGAGCTCATGGCCGCCTACTGGCCCACGGCGGACGCCGACCCGACGGCCCCGGCGTACCTGGTCGAGTTCGCGCGGCGCTGGAAGGAGACGCCCAAGGTCGTCTTCTCGACGACCCCCGACCAGGTTGGCTGGAACACCCGGCTGGTCCGGGGCGGTCTCGTCGACGAGGTCGTGCGGCTGAAACAGCAGCCCGGCAAGAAGATCGAGGTCGGCGGCGCCAGCATTGCGGCCACCTTGCTGCGGCACGGCCTGATCGACGAAGTCCAGCTCTACGTCCAGCCGGTCATCCTGGGAGGCGGGACGCCGATGTTCCCGGCGCTCGCCGAGGCGCGGCGCCTGCGGCTCGTGGACACCCGGGTGTTCCGATCCGGGGTCGTGTTCCTGCGCTACCAACGAGCAGACGACGCGCGATAGCGGTAGCGGCGCAACGAAGGCGAAGGCGGTAAGAAGATGAAGACCGTGCGCTCGCGCGACGGCACTGTCATCGCGTACGAACGAACGGGCGAGGGCCCGCCAGTCATCCTGGTCGGCGGGGCGCTGTCGGATCGCACGGCAGGCGCGCCACTCGCGGCGCTGCTGGCGCCGCCCTTCACCGTGGTCACCTACGACCGTCGCGGGCGCGGCGACAGCGGCGACACGGCCCCGTACGCGGTCGAGCGGGAGATCGAGGATCTGCACGCCCTGATCGACGACGTCGGCGGCGCGGCGTTCGTGTACGGGATGTCCTCCGGCGCGGCCCTGGCCCTCCGCGCGGCGGCGAGCAGGCTCCCCATCACGAAGCTGGCCCTGTTCGAGCCACCGTACATCGTCGACGGGAGCCGGCCGCCGATACCCGCGGACTACCTGACGCGGCTCAATGCGCTGCTGGCGGCGGGCCGCCGGGGCGACGCGGTCGCGCTCTTCATGACCGAAGCGGTGGGTGTGCCTACCGAGCTCGTGACCCAGCTACGCAGCGATCCCATGTGGCCGAGGCTGGAGGCGACCGCGCACACCCTGCCCTACGACCATGCCGTCCTGGGAGACATGGCGATCCCCACCGAGCTGGCAGCCTCGGTCACCATCCCCACGCTCGTGGTGGACGGAGGCGCCAGCCCGGCCTGGCTTCGCCAGGCGACAGAGGCGGTCGCCGCGATCCTCCCCGGTGCGCGGCGTCAGACGCTGGAGGGCCAGACGCACGCCGTCGCGCCGGATGCGCTCGCGCCCGTGCTGCTGGCGTTCTTCGCCGGGTGAGGCGACGCGGACGTCCCGGCGGCGGCCTGGCCGGCCGGGCCCGGCGGACGCGCGGGTGGCGGGCGCAGCGTGGATGGGCGTGAGGCTGGACGCCGATCACGGCCGAGCGGGCGGCGACGTTGACGCTCGGCACCAAAAGGGAGCAGCGCCCATGAGCGCCGGCGGCCTCTCAGCGACGCGGCTCGCCCGCATGCACGACGTTCTGGCGGGCTACGTGGAGCGCGGTGAGCTCCCCGGGCTCGTCGCGCTGGTCAGCCGGCGCGGGGAGGTGCACGTCGAGGCGATCGGGACGATGGCGTTCGGGAGCGGCCAGCCAATGCGCCGCGACACGATCTTCCGCATCGCCTCGCTGACCAAGCCGATCACCGCCGCCGCGGCGATGATCCTGGTGGAGGAGTGCATCCTGCGGCTGGACGACCCGGTGGATCGGTGGCTGCCCGAGCTGGCCGACCGCCGGGTGCTCCGGCGGCTCGACGCGCCGCTCGACGACACGGTGCCGGCGCACCGCCCGATCACGCTGCGCGATCTCTTGACCTTCCGGCCGGGCTTCGGCGCGGTGATGGCGCCCCCCGGCCAGTATCCGATCCAGCAGGCGATGGCCGAGGCGGGGCTCGCCCCCGGGCCGGATCTCCCGGCCGTGCCGCCCGACGAGTGGCTGCGGCGCCTCGGCCGCCCGCCGCTGCTCTACCAGCCGGGCGAGGTGTGGCTGTACCACGCCAGCGCCGACGTCCTGGGGGTGCTGATCGCGCGCGCCGCGGGCCAGCCGCTGGAGACGTTCCTCCGCGCGCGGCTCGTCGCGCCGCTCGGCATGCGGGACACCGGGTTCCACGTGCCGGCCGACAAGCGGGACCGGCTGCCGCACTGCTACGTGGCCGACCCCGACACCGGCACGCTGGCGGTCTACGACGACCCCGACGCCAGCCGGTGGAGCCGCCCACCCGTCTTCCCCGCCGGGGGAGGCGGGCTGGTCTCGACCGCCGACGACCTGCTGGCGTTCTTCCGGATGATGCTGCACAAGGGGCGCTGCGGGCGCGAGCGCATCCTGTCGCGGCGGGCGGTCGAGTTGATGACCGCGGACCACCTGACGCCGGAGCAGCAGGTCGGGCCGCACGTCCTCCTTGAGGAGGGGCACAGTTGGGGGTTCGGCATGGCCGTCGGCACCCGGCGGCACGACCTGGCCGGGAGCCCCGGCCGGTTCGGCTGGGACGGCGGCTACGGCACCTCGACCATGTTCTCGAAGGCGCGGGCGCGGAGCTGCCCGAGCCGGTTCGGCTCCAGGGGGCAGGCGTTGGGCGTCAGGATGATCTCGGCGCCGTTGAGCATGAGCAGCCGCGCGCTCTCGGGGAACTCGCGGTCGAAGCAGATCATGGCGCCGACCTGCACCGGCCCGGCGGCGGTGTCGAGCGTGCAGACGGGGAAGTCCTCGCCGGGGGTGCAGGCGGCCTCCAGGCTGAAGTCGCAGGTGTGGACCTTGGCGTAGGTCAGCACGATCTCGCCGTGGCGGTCGATGAGCGCCACGGGAGGAGCGCTAGGCTGTGTCGAGCAGCGCCACCATCCTGGTCGTCGAAGATGAGCCGCGCCTCCTCCGCCTGTTCGACTCCATCCTCCGCACGGCCCACTATCGGGTGCTGACGGCGACCGACGGGGCCCAGGCTCTGGAGATGGTGGCGCTGGAGAGCCCCAACCTGATCCTGCTCGACCTCCTCCTTCCGGGCGACATCGACGGCTTCGCCGTCTGCCGCCGGGTGCGGGAGTTCTCGGACATCCCGATCATCATGGTGACGGCGCGCACGCAGGAGGCGGACAAGCTGCGCGGCTTCGAGCTCGGCGCCGACGACTACATCACCAAGCCGTTCAGCGCGAAGGAGCTGCTGGCAAGGGTGCAGGCGGTGCTGCGCCGCAGCCGGGACACGCCCGCCACCCCGGCGCGGTTCAGCATCGGCCATCTCGTCATCGACCTGGCCGCGCACCGGGTCACGCGCGACGGCCAGGAGATCCACCTGACGCCGACCGAGTTTCGCCTCCTCCTGGCGTTGGCCCGGCAGCGCGGGCGCGTCATCCCCCACGACCAGCTCCTGCGGGAGGTCTGGGGCCCGGAGTACCACAACGAGGTGGAGTACCTGCGCACCTACGTGCGCTACCTGCGACAGAAGCTGGAGCCGGATCCCGCCCACCCACGCTACCTGCTGACGGAGCCGGGCGTGGGCTATCTCCTCGCCGCCGACCCGGCTGAGCCCGGCGCCTCCTGATCAACGGCCGCATCGGCGTTCTCACGCGTTTCTCACGCCCGATCCTCGCGTTCCTATGGGATTCTCACGCCGGATGCCCTCAGAATGAGGGCATGCGACGCCGATGCGCTGCCCGTGCAGCCGCGTGAGAAGAGAGGATGGCGATGCAGCAGGAACGAGTCGAACCCGCCAGCAGGTCCAGCAACCCCGCGCGGCAGGCGCCCCGGGGGTCGAGCCTCCTGCGCGACAGCCAGGCCCAGTTCCGCGCCGCCGCGGAGCGGCTCGGGCTTGACCCCGGCTTGCAGCGGGTGTTGGAGACACCCGAGCGGGAACTGAGCGTTGCCCTCCCCATCGAGATGGACGACGGCCGCATTGAGGTCTTTCAGGGCTACCGGGTCCAGCACTCGCGCCTGCGCGGACCGGCGAAGGGCGGCATCCGCTACCACCCGTCGGTCGACCTCGACGAGGTGCGCGGCCTGGCGGCGCTGATGACCTGGAAGTGCGCCCTGCTCGATCTCCCCTACGGCGGCGGCAAGGGCGGCGTGAACTGCGATCCGTCGCTGCTGTCCGCGGGGGAGCTGGCGCGGCTGACCCGCGCCTATGCGACCGCCCTCGTGCCGATCATCGGCTCGCGCATCGATGTCCCCGCCCCGGACGTGAACACCGACGAGCGGGTCATGGCCTGGCTCCTGGACGCCGTCGAGCAGCAGACCGGCATGCACGACCCCGCCATCGTGACCGGCAAGCCGCTGGCGCTGGGCGGGATCCCCGGGCGCGGCGAGGCCACCGGGCGCGGCGTCGCCCTCATCACGCTGGAGACCCTGAAGCGCCGCGGCATCGCCCCCGAAGCGGCCCGGATCGCGGTGCAGGGCTTCGGCAAGGTCGGCGGGCAGACCGTCCGCACCCTGGCGGAGGCCGGCTGCCGGATCGTCGCCATCAGCGACGTGAGCGGCGGCCTCTACAACCCCCACGGGCTCGACATCGCGCGCATCATCACGCATACCCGCAACCACCCGCGCGGGCTGCTGGAAGGCTACCCGGGCGAGGATGCCGACCCGATCGGCCCGGCCGAGCTGCTGACGGTGGACTGCGACGTGGTGATCCCGGCCGCGCTGGAGGGACAGATCACCGAGGCCAACGCGGGCGCCATCACCGCCCAGATCATCGTGGAGGGGGCCAACGGCCCGACCACGGCCGAGGCGGACCGCATCCTCGCCGACCGCGGCATCACCGTGGTGCCGGACATCCTGGCCAACGCCGGGGGCGTGGTCGTCTCCTACTTCGAGTGGATCCAGGGGCTGCAGGGCACCAGGTGGACGCTGGACGAGGTCCGGTCGCGCCTAGACCGCATGATGCTCGACGCCTACGACGCGGTGCTGGCGCGGGCCGAGGCCGAGCGCGTCAGCCTGCGGGAGGCTGCCTACCTGCTCGCCGTGGGCCGGGTGGCCGAGACGGCCGCGCTGCGCCGCACGGCGACCAAGTGACCCGGCACGCTGGGGCCGGCGCGGCCCCCCGAGTGAGGGAGCAGTCATGGCAGAGGTCCTGAGCGCTCCGGCGGAGCTCACCGCCACCACACCCGGGATGATCGACGCCGCCGCGGCGGTCACCGCGCGCCGGATGCACCTCCCGACCCCGGAGGCGGCACTGGAGCGGCTGCGGGTGAACGACCCCACGGCGCTGTCGTACTTCCGGTACGAGCTGGCGCGGCAGGTCGGCGAACTCCTGTTGCGCTACGACCGCCACGTCGTGGCCCTCTATGAGGAGCAGGAGGTGCCGGACGGCGAGGAGCTGGCCCCGCCGGAGATCTCGCTGCACGATCCGCTGCGGGTCTACGTGCTGGTCGAGCACGCCACCCACGCGCTGGACCAGCTGCTGGCGGCGCTGGATGACGCACTCACCGAGGCGCTGGCGGCGCGCTTCGGCCGCCCGGCGGCGCGGTGCCTCCACGCCGTCGTGGTGGAGGAGGCGCAGGCCGCGCTCATCCGGCCGCGAGCGCGTGGGTACCGCCCCCGCCCGGCGCTGATCCTGTCCCGTGAGACTGCATCGGCGACGAGCGCATGCTCTTCCGGCGCGACGAAGTCTTGAGCATCACCGGCGTCAGCGAAGCCGAGCTGCGCCGGTTGGAAGCGAAACGGCTGGTCGTACCGGTCCGGCCCTGGTGGACGCTGGGGCTGGGCCGGTACTACCGTGAGAGCCACCTCGACGTCATTCGCTGGCTCGTCGAGTGTCATCGGGCGGCGGAGGACGCGGGGGCGCGACCCGACTCCCCCTAGCCGCGCCGCCCCCGCCCCCCGCACCGCCGCACGGCGGGACCTGTTGACTGCCACGCAGGGCGGCGTTACGCTTCGTCTAGCGAAGCATATCGAGCTCAGCATGCAGCGCGCGATCTGCGCTGCCGCAGTTCGGGAGCAGCCCGGGAACCGTCCGTGGGTGGCGTGTCCACCCACCTTGAGTGTCTAAGGAGTTGAGGGCCTTGGTTTCACCACAGCCCGAATCCGCCACCGGACTCGCGGTCGGTGTACCGCGGGAGACCATCCCCGGGGAGCGGCGGGTCGCGCTCACGCCGGAGGTCGTGAAGCGGCTGACCGGCCGGGGCTTCCGCGTCATCGTGGAGCACGATGCCGGGGCCGCGGCCAGCTACCCGGATGCGCTCTACACGGAGGCCGGCGCGACGGTCGTGCCCGACGCCGCCCAGGTCTACCGCGAGGCCGATGTGATCCTTAAAGTTCAGCGCCCGACCGACGCGGAGATCGCGCAGCTTCGGCCGGGCACCGCGGTGATCGCCTTCCTCTCGCCGCTGACGCGCCCCGAGCTCGTGGTGCAGCTCGCCGAGCGCAAGGTCACGGCGATCAGCATGGACGCGATCCCGCGCATCACCCGCGCCCAGCCGATGGATGCGCTCTCGTCGATGAGCACCATCGCCGGGTACAAGGCGGTGCTGCTGGCCGCGAACGCGCTCCCCAAGTTCTTCCCCCTGCTCATGACCGCGGCCGGGACGATCCCGCCGGCTCGCGTGCTCGTCCTCGGGGCGGGCGTGGCCGGGCTGCAGGCCATCGCGACGGCGCGCCGCCTGGGCGCCGTGGTGGAGGCGTTCGACACCCGCCCGGTCGTCAGGGAGCAGGTCGAAAGCCTGGGCGCCACGTTCCTCGAGATCGACATCGGCCACGAGGGCGCGCAGGACGCCAGCGGCTACGCCAAGGAGCTGGCCGAGGAGCACATCCGGCGGGAGATCGCGCTGATTAAGGACCACGCGGCGCGCTCCGACGTCATCATCACCACGGCGCTCGTCCCCGGCAAGCGCGCGCCGCTCCTGCTGCCGGAGGATACCGTCGTCGGGATGCGCCCCGGCTCCGTGATCGTCGACCTGGCCGCGGAGATGGGGGGCAACTGCGAGCTGACCGTCCCGGGGGAGACCGTGGTCCGCCACGGGGTGACGATCCTGGGCCCGCTCAACCTGCCGAGCGAGATGGCCTACCACGCCAGCCAGATGTACGCCAAGAACATCGGCGCCCTGCTGGAGCACCTGGCCCCGAACGCCACCTGGACGCTCGACCTGGAGGACGCCATCACGGCCGGTGTGGTCCTGACCCGCGACGGCGAGGTGTTGCACGGGCCGACGCGGGAGTGGATGAAGGAGCGGGTAGCGTGAGCCAAGAACTGGTCCTCAGCGCCTACGTCTTCCTGCTGGCGCTCTTCCTCGGCGTGGAGGTGATCGGCCGGGTCCCGTCGACGCTGCACACGCCGCTCATGTCCGCCACCAACGCCATCCACGGCATCGTGCTCATCGGCGCGATCCTCGTCGCCGGGACGGCCGACACGCCCCTGCTCCACGCGCTGGCCTTCGTCGCGATCGTGCTGGGTGCCGGCAACGTCTTCGGGGGCTTCGCGGTCACCGATCGGATGCTGGAGATGTTCAAGAAGAAGCCGGTGGAGAAGCGGTGATTACAGACGCTCGCGCTGCCTTTATTGACGTTGCGTATCTGGCCTCGGCGATCCTGTTCATCCTCGGTCTCAAGCGCCTCAGCTCACCCGCCACGGCTCGCCACGGCAACCGCCTGGCCATGCTGGCCATGACGATCGCCGTGGGAGCGACGTTCCTCGATCGCTCGATCACCTGGAGCCCGCTCAACATCGGCATCATCCTGGTGGGCACCGTCATCGGGGCGGCCGTCGGGATCTACTTCGCGCGCACGGTGCAGATGACCGCCATGCCGCAGATGGTGGCCCTGTTCAACGGCATGGGTGGCGGCACGGCGGCCTTCGTCTCGGTCGCCGAGTTCAGCAGCCTGGCCAGGGCCGGCACGACCATCGGCGCCGGCGAGGCGCTCTCCGTCGCGGCGGGCACCGCCATCGGCGCGCTCTCGCTGACCGGCAGCCTGATCGCCTTCGGCAAGCTGCAGGAGCTGATCTCCGGCCGGCCGATCCGCTTCCCGGGGCTGTCGGCGATCAACGCCGTGCTGTTCATCGCCATCCTCGCCCTGGGCACCGTGCTGGTCGGCTTCAACGGCGGCGACCTCTTCGTCTGGCTGCTGCTGGCCGTGGCGATGGTGCTGGGCGTGCTGGTCGTGCTGCCGATCGGCGGCGCCGACATGCCGGTCGTGATCGCGCTGCTCAACTCCTTCACCGGCATTGCCGCCGCGCTGACCGGCTTCGTCGTCGACAACCAGATCCTGGTGGTCGCCGGTGCCCTGGTCGGCGCCTCCGGTGGCTTCCTCACCGTGCTCATGAGCCGCGCCATGAACCGCCCGTTGACCAACGTGCTGTTCGGCGCCTTCGGCAGCGCCGCGGCGGGGCCCGCCAAGGCGGGCGAGGAGCGCCCGATCCGCGAGACCACCCCGGAGGACGCCGCGGTGGTGATGGCCTACGCCAGCGAGGTCATCATCGTCCCGGGCTACGGCCTGGCCGTGGCGCAGGCACAGCACCAGATTCGCGAGCTGGCCGACGAGCTGGAGAAGCGTGGCGTGCGCGTCCGCTACGCCATCCACCCGGTCGCGGGCCGCATGCCGGGGCACATGAACGTGCTGCTGGCGGAGGCGAACGTGCCCTACGATCAGCTCTTCGAGATGGAGCAGATCAACAACGAGTTCGCCCACGCTGACGTGGCGCTGGTGGTCGGAGCCAACGACGTCGTCAACCCGGCGGCGCGCCACGATCCGAGCAGCCCGATCTACGGCATGCCGATCCTCAACGTCGACCAGGCGCGCACCATCATCGTGCTCAAGCGGTCGATGCGGCCCGGCTTCGCCGGCATCGAGAACGAGCTGTTCCACAACCCCAAGACCGTCATGCTCTTCGGCGACGCCAAGGAGTCGCTGGTCAAGCTCACCAACGCCGTCAAGAGTGCGTGAGGGCCGCGGCGCGGCCCTCACGCCCACCACGCCTGCCGCTTGACAGCCGCGCCCGGGAGCGACAGGCTGAGCCTGCGCGCCCGCCGAGCGCGGCTGGGCACGCGCGGCCGTGCCCAGCGGAGCGGAGAGGAGAGGCCACACCATGGCGCAGGAGCGCTTGCTTGGCTTCGAGCGGGCGGTGACCGCCACGCTCGTGACCGACGTGCAGCTATCGCCCGACGGGCGGCAGGTCGCCTATGTGACCACCCCGGCCTCCAAGGAGGGCCCTTACCCGGTGAGCACCATCTGGCTGGTGGCGGCCGATGGCGGCCACCCGCGGCGGCTGACCGGCTCGGAGGCCGCGGACGCCGCGCCGCGCTGGTCGCCCGACGGCCGGCGGCTCGTGTTCGTCTCCGACCGGCTCACGCGCGGCACGGCGCAGGTCTACCTGCTGGATCTGGCGGGCGGCGAGGCCGTGCGGCTGACCAACGCCCCCGGGGGCGTGGTCCAGGCCGCCTGGTCGCCCGACGGCTCCCGCATCGCCTACACGGCGCTGGACGCCGAGACGCCGGAGGCGAAGCAGCGCCGGGAGGAGGGCAACGACGCCCGCGTCATCGACGCCGACGTCAAGCGCGCCAGCCTCTGGGTGGTGGAGGTGCCGGCGGACACCGCCGCGCTCGACCCGAGCCGGCTCCCCGCGCCGCGCCGGCTCAGCCCGGAGGGGGTACACATCGGCACGCAGGGCGACCCCGGCTTCGCCTGGGCGCCGGACGGGACCGCCCTCCTCGTCCTGGCCTCTCCGGCGCCGAAGGCGCACTTCACCTTCGCGCCGGAGCTGGCCGTCATCCGGCTGGACGGCGAGATGACCAGCCTCGGGCGCTTCGAGGGGCTGCTGACCGCGCCGCAGCTCAGCCCGGACGGCGCCACCATCGCCTTTGTCGCCGCGGAGGAGGTCATCCCGGCGCTCTTCTCGCTGCAGACGATCCCGGCCGCGGGCGGCACGCCGCGCATTCTCGCCCCGGGCTTCGCGGGGTCGTTCTACGCCTTCGCCTGGCTGCCCGACGGCCAGCGCCTCCTCGCCGGGGTCGAGATCGGGCAGCGCCACACCTTCAAGCTGATCGACGTCGCCAGCGGCGCGATGACCGACGCCTTCGCGCCCTTCGAGCGCCCCGGGACCGGCGCCATGCGCCTGAGCCTCAGCGCCGACGGGAGCCGCGCGGCCTTCGTCTACGCGGACGACTACTCCTACGTCGACGTCTACGTGGCCGACCTGGGCGACACGCCGCGCCGGCTGACCGACCTCAACCCCTGGACGCGCGACTACACCTTCGGCGAGGTGCGCGATATCCGCTGGACCGCGCCCGACGGGCTGGAGATCGAGGGGCTGCTGATCCTGCCGGTGGGCTACGAGCCGGGCCGGCGCTATCCCCTGCTGGTCCACATCCACGGCGGCCCGTGCGGCGCCTGGACCCACCACCTCTACGCCGGCTGGCACGACTGGGGCCAGTTCTTCGCCCAGCGCGGCTACGCCGTCTTCCTGCCCAACCCGCGTGGCTCCTCCGGCCGCGGCACGGCGTTCCTCTGCGGCATCGTCGGCTGCTACGGCGAGCCGGACTGGGAAGACATCAACAGCGGCGTGGACTACCTGATCGCCGAGGGCATCGCCGACCCGGACCAGCTCGTCGTCGGCGGCTGGAGCGGCGGAGGCTTCCTGACCAACTGGGCGATCACCCACACCGACCGCTTCAAGGCGGCCGTCTCCGGCGCCGGGATCGCGAACTGGGTCAGCTTCCAGGGGACGGCCGACGTCCGCAGCGTCTTCGACCGCTACCTCGGTCCGGTCGACGAGGCGGTGGAGACGCACTGGCGGCTGTCGCCGATCCGGGTGATCAACCGGGCCACCACGCCGACCCTGATCCTGTACGGCGAGGCCGACATCCGCGTCCCGCCCAGCCAGGGCTTCGAGCTGTACGAGGGGCTGAAGAGCCGCGGCGTCGAGACCCAGCTCGTGATCTACCCGCGCGAGCCGCACGTCTTCACCGAGCGGAAGCACCAGATCGACCTGCTGGAGCGGGTGGTCGCCTGGTACGAGCGGCACCTGGGCCGGGACGGCACGTCGCAGACCGACTAGGTGCGATGGCGGCCATCCTGGGCGGCGCCCGGCGCTGGCTGGGCCCCGCCCCCCGTGGTGACGCGCGCCGTTCTCCGCTCGGGGCGGGCGCCGCACAGAGCCGCCCGCGCGCATCGAACTCGGGAGGGCACCAGGCCCGCCCCTACCAGCGGCGGCGGGCACGTGCCTGTCATCCTGAGCGCAGCGAAGGATCTCAACGAGACGCCGCCGCCCCACGCAGAGATCCTTCGACTCGGACGGAGCCGCCCGCCTAGCGGCGGGCTCCGCGCAGGATGACAAGGGGGCCGGGGCCGCTGCGGCGTGGCCGCCGCGCGGGCGAGCGGATGGCGCCGCCCTGGGTGCGACCGGACGGCAGCGGCGGGTCGCCCGCGGGCGCTGGCGGAGGTCGCCCGGCCACGCCCCACCGGCGCGCGGCGGCGCTACAATGCGGGGCAGGCAACACCGGCACGGACGAAGGGGGACGCCATGACCGACCTCGCCGCGGTCTCTGCTTATGTCGACGCGCACGCCGACCGCCTGGTCGGCGACCTGCAGCGGCTGATCCGGCAGCCGTCGATCTCCTCGGCCAACGTCGGCGTGCGCGAGTGCGCCGCGCTCCTGGTCGAGATGATGGGCGACGTCGGGATCACCGCCCGGGTGATGGAGACGGACGGCCTGCCGATCGTCTACGGCGAGGCCGCCAGCGACCGGCCCGGCGCACCGACGCTGCTGATCTACACCCACTACGACGTGCAGCCGGCCGAGCCGGAGACGGACTGGGAGTCCCCGCCCTTTGAGGCGCGGCGGGTTGGGGACCGCATCATCGGCCGCGGCGCCACCGACGCCAAGGGGAACCTGATGGCGCACCTCAAGGCGGTCGAGGCGCTCCGGGCCACGGGCGGCCTGCCGATCAACCTCAAGTTCATCTTCGACGGCGAGGAGGAGAGCGGCAGCCCCAGCCTGCCGGCCTTCGTCGAGCGCCACCGCGACCTGCTCGCCGCCGACGCCGCGCTCTCGTTCGACGGCGGCTTCGACGCCGGCGACGTGCCCCGCATCAGCCTCGGCACCTCGGGGCTGCTCTTCGTGCAGCTCCGGGCGCGGGGTGGCAGCAAGGACCTCCACTCGGCGCGCGCCCGGCTGGTGCCCAACCCCGCCTGGACGCTCGTCTGGGCGCTGGCGTCGATCAAGGGGCCCGACGGCCGCGTGCGGATCCCGGGCTTCTACGACGCCGTGCGGCCGCCGACGCCGCTGGAGCGCGCGCTGCTGGAGCGGGCCGGCTGGGACGACGCGGCGCAGCAGCGGGACCTCGGCGTCGACCGATTCCTCGGCGGGGTCTCGGGCGTCGACGCGCTGGAGCAGCTCCTCTTCACCCCCACCTGCAACATAGCGGGCTTCGCCTCCGGGTACGTCGGCGAGGGCAACAAGACGCTGCTGCCCGCGACGGCGACGGTCAATCTCGACTTCCGGCTGGTGGTCGATCAGGACCCGGCCGACATCTTCCAGCGCCTGCGCCGCCACCTGGACGAGCACGGGTTCGCCGATGTCGAGCTGCACGACCTGGGCAGCATCGAGCCGTCGCGCGTGCCCGCCGACTCCCCCTTCGCGCGCATCGTGGTGGAGGCGGCGCGCCGGGTCTACGGCCGCGAGCCGTCGCTGCGACCGAGCGAGTCGGCGTCCGGGCGGCAGGCGGTCTGGCTGGCGGGCAAGTTGGGCATCCCCGGGGCCGGGACCGGGATCGGCCCGCCGGACTGGCGCGGACACGCCGCCAACGAGTTCATGACGGTGGGGCACTACCTGGCCGGCATCAAGTACGCCGCGACCATCTGGACGCTGTTCGGGGAGTCGGCGGCGGGCTGACGGGCGGCGATGCGGCCGCGCCGGCCGGTCGTCGCGAGCGGGTCGGGCGGTGGTCCGGTCGTGCGGGCCCGGGCTCGTCGAGCGGAGCACCGCCCGCCGGCTCGCGCCGGGGAGCGCGCGGGCGGCTCCGTTCGGCACCAGGCTCTCCCCTACCGCAAGCCTTCGGCGCGAGCCACCGGTAGGGGCGGGGCTTGTCCCCGCCTAACTAAGACGCGGGCAGCTCCGTGCGGCACACGGCTCTCCCCTACCGAAAGACGGTTCCCGCACGGAGCCGTTCAGGCTGGCAGGACCGCGCGCTGGAGGGGGATCGCGCTGGAGAGACGGTGGAGACACGCCGGATGAGACGGACGCTGGAGGAGAGGCCCATGCCAGCGGCACGCGGCCCAGCGCGCACGCACTGAGGACACGGACCACGCAACACGGAATACGCACTACGGAACACGCATCTCACCCATCACGCACCACCGGCAGCACGATGCACGAAAGGACACGCACGTATGCCCCGACCGATCGAGATCGAAGATCTGGCGCGCATCCGCTATCTGGGCGACCCCCAGATCGCGCCAGACGGCCAGCGGGTGGCCTACGTGGTCACCGAGGTCGACCTCGAGGAGAAGTGCTACCGCTCCGCCATCTGGGTCGCGACCGCCGACGGCAGCGAGCGGGTGCGCTTCACCGCGGGCCAGCGGAAGGACACCAGCCCGCGCTGGTCGCCCGACGGACGCCGGCTGGCCTTCCTCTCCGACCGCGACGGCACCACGCAGCTCTACGTCATGCCGAGCGATGGGGGTGAGCCGGAGCGCCTGACCGACCTGAAGTACGGCGTCGCCGATCCGGTCTGGTCGCCCGACGGCGCCTGGATCGCCTTCACCAGCAAGGTCGGACCGGAGGGACCGGTTCAGCAGGCGGACGAGACGGAGGAGGACCGTCGCCGTGCGGCCGCGCGGAGCGACACGAAGGTGATCCGCTCGCTCAAGAACCGGCTCGACGGGGAGGGCTTCTTCGATGAGCGGCGGCGGCACATCTTCGTCGTCTCGGCCACCGGCGGCCCGCCCCGCCAGATCACCGACGGCGACTGGGACGACACGCAGCCGGCCTGGTCGCCGGACGGCCGCGCCATCGCCTTCGTCTCCCGTCGCGGGGAGGACCGGGAGCGGACGACCTTCGCCGACGTCTGGGTCGCCCCGCTGGACGGCTCCGAACCGCGGCGCATCACCCCGGGCGACGGGACGTACGGCACGCCCGCCTTCTCGCCCGACGGCGCCTGGATCGCCTACACCGGCAACCCGGTCGTCCCGCCCTACGGGCCGACGACGCTGACCGGCCTCTGGGTCGCGCCGGCCGCCGGTGGGGAGGCCCGCAACCTCACCGCCGCGCTCGACCGGGAGGTGGGCAGCACCATCATCTGCGACCAGTACTACGCGGTCGCGCTCCAGCGCCCGCTCTGGCTGCCGGACGGCTCGGGGCTGCTCGTCCCGGTGAGCGACCGGGGGATGGTGCCGCTGATGCGGGTCTCGCTCGACGGGGAGATCACGGCGGTCCTCACCGGCGACCGGGCGGTCGAGAACGTCAGCCTGGCCCGCGACGGGCGGATCGCCTTCCTCGCCAGCGCACCCACCAGGCCGCTGGAGGTCTTCGTGGCCGAGGCCGACGGGAGCGGCGAGCGGGAGGTGAGCCACGCCAACGATG
The DNA here is from genome assembly GCA_029961075.1 of Sphaerobacter sp. Lineage (GTDB taxonomy): Bacteria > Chloroflexota > Chloroflexia > Thermomicrobiales > Thermomicrobiaceae > Sphaerobacter. Next base: position 40,309 of record JASBVL010000027.1, on the reverse strand, counting down.
CGCTGCTGGCGGAGGTCACCGTCGTCCCGGCCGAGCGCATCAGCTACCCGGCGGAGGGCGGCGTCGAGGTTGGCGGGTGGCTGCTGAAGCCGCCCGGCTTCGACCCGTCGCGGCGCTACCCGCTGATCCTCCAGATCCACGGCGGGCCGCACGGCATGTACGGCAGCGTCTTCTTCCACGAGATGCAGGTGCTGGCGGCGCGCGGCTACGTCGTGCTGATGACGAACCCGCGCGGCAGCACCGGCTATGGGCAGGCATTCGTCTCCGCGGCCATGGGCGACTGGGGCGGGATCGACTACCGGGACATCATGGCCGGCGTCGACTACGTCCTCGGCCTCGGGTTCATCGACGAGCAGCGGCTCGGCGTCACGGGCGGCTCCTACGGCGGCTACATGACCAACTGGATCGTGACGCAGACCGACCGCTTCAAGGCGGCCGTGACGCAGCGCAGCACCTGCAACCGCTTCAGCCTCTTCGGCACGAGCGACATCGCCTGGTCCTACAGCCCGTGGGAGTTCGGGGGCACCCCCTTCGACAACCCGACGCTCTATCTGGAGCGCTCGCCCATCACCCACGTCAAGAACGTCACGACCCCGATCCTGATCCTGCACAGCGAGCAGGACCTGCGCTGCCCGATCGAGCAGGCGGAGCAGTGGTTCGCGGCGCTGCGCTACCTGGGGAAGGAGGCGGTGTTCGTCCGCTTCCCCGAGGAGAGCCACGGGCTGTCCCGCTCCGGCCGCCCCGACCGGCGGGTCGAGCGGCTGCGGTGGATCGTGGACTGGTTCGCCGAGCACCTGTAGCGGCGATCCCTCCGGCAGGCGCCGGGCAGGCGCTTCGACTCGGACGGAGCCGCCCGCCTGCGCGGCCCGCTGTCATCCTGAGCGCAGCGAAGGATCTCTCCGTGGTCTGGCAGGGTATTGGAGAGATCCTTCGACTCCGCCCGGCTCACCCGGGCTCCGCTCAGGATGACACGAAGGCGCCCGCCGCCCCTGGTCTGGTAGGGGAGGGCCTTGTGCCCTCCCGACGTGGGAATACCATCCCGCCGCCGACCACGCATCGCCGGGCGGTACTCCGTCCGACACGCCCCTCCCCTACTGGTGGCACGACGGGCCGGTGTCTCGCGGTCGGGCGCAGGCGGGCGGCGCCGTGCGGCACCAGGCCCGCCCCTACGACGCGCGCCCGGCGCACCGGGGAGCCGGAGGCCGGCCTCCACGACTCGGCGCTCCCAGGAGCACGGCGCCACGGCCCGGCCTGGAATTTGCTGGGCCACCGGGTGTGGCTTGCATCCGAGACTTGCGGCTAAGATAGGCAGCGGCCGGCCCCCGGAGGCCGGGCCACGCGAACGACACCGCGAGGAGGCAGCGGCAATGCAGGGCTATGCTTCGATTCACGAGGTCCTCGACGATCTCAGGCCGGCGGCCGAGATCCGCGACGGCACGCTGTCGATCACGGACGAGCGTGCCTTTCGCGAGCAGAAGGTCGACCGCCTGGTCTACAGCGCCGTCTTCGGCGACGACGCCGTCAAGGCGGCGTGCCGGTGGGTGATCTGGGAGGCCGCGCAGGCGCTGGGCGCGCTTCCCGCGTCGATCCATGACTACTACATGGCCGGCGGGCGCGGGGCGTGGCACCACCGCACGACGCCGGCGATCAACGTGCGCGGTCTGACCTACGACACCGCCCGCGCGGTGTTCCGCACCGCGATGCGGTACGACTGCAAGCAGTTCATCTTCGAGATCGCGCGCTCCGAGATCGGCTACACCCAGCAGCGCCCGGAGGAGTACGCCACCAGCGTCCTGGCGGCCGCGCTGCGCGAGGGCTACCGCGGCCCGGTCTTTATCCAGGGCGACCACTTCCAGATCAGCGCCAAGAGCTACGCCAAGGATCCCCAGAAGGAGATCGAGGCCGTCCAGCAGCTCACCCTCGAGGCGCTGGATGCGGGGTTCTATAACATCGACATCGACTCCTCCACCCTGGTCGACCTGAGCAAGCCGACGGTGTTCGAGCAGCAGCGGCTCAACTTCCAGCACTGCGCCGAACTGACCGCCTTCATCCGCCAGCACCAGCCCGAGGGGGTAATGGTCTCCGTCGGCGGCGAGATCGGTGAGGTCGGCGGCAAGAACAGCAACGTGCACGAGCTGCGCGCCTTCATGCAGGGCTACAACGAGGTGCTGGCCGGGCTCGGCAGCGACCTGGTCGGGATCAGCAAGATCAGCGTCCAGACCGGCACCAGCCACGGCGGCGTGGTCCTGCCGGACGGCACGATCGCCGACGTCAAGGTCGACTTCGCGACGCTGGCCGAGCTCTCCAAGGTCGCGCGCGAGGAGTTCGGCTTGGCGGGCGCGGTGCAGCACGGCGCCTCGACGCTGCCCGAGATCGCCTTCAACCGCTTCGCCGAAGCCAACGCCTGCGAGGTGCACCTGGCCACGGCGTTCCAGAACCTGATCTACGACAGCGAGCTCTTCCCGAGCGAGCTGCGCAACGAGATCTACGCCTACCTGGCGGAGCACCACGCCGACGAGCGCAAGCCGGGGATGACCGACGCGCAGTTCTACTACACCACGCGCAAGCGCGGCTTCGGCCCCTTCAAGCGCCAGATGTGGGATCTCCCGGCCGACGTGCGCCAGGGGATCGGCGCCATCCTGGAGGAGCGCTTCAACCTCATCTTCGACCGGCTGAACGTCGGCGGCACGAGCGCCCTCGTCGAGCAGTACGTCACCCCCACCAAGCGCAGCAAGCCGATGCCGGAGACGCTGCGCGCCGCGACGATGCAGGTCTCCTAACCCGGTCGGACACCAACCCGATCGCGCACCGTGGCCCCCGAGCCGCCGCCTCAACCCGGGAGCGGGGCCGGGGGCCGTCTCATCCACCCCGCCGGCGGGGCCGCCGCGCCCCGCGCTCGGCCAGGGCACGCGCCCGCCCCCGCTACCTCCTCCGCTCCTCGTACGTTCTACCCCTGGGACGGCGTCGCCTCGATCGCGGGAGACCCGGCACGCAACCCACCGCAGCGATCAACACGCCCGAAACGCCAGCGCGGTCGCGCGAGCGCGGGAGCGCGCCGCACCGCACCTGCGCGGGAAGACCGGCAGCGGCCAGCGCCCGCCGGTGGACCTGCCACGGTGGCGGAGACGATGGGACGGCCTCGCCGGCAGGCGCCGGGTCGTCTGCGCGCGGAGGATCGTGGAGCGGAAGGAGCGATGGGTTGGGACGAACCTGGCTGCGCGCCCTGCTGGGACTCAGCCTCCTCGCAAGCCTCATCATCGGCCCCGCCGCGACGGCCAGGGCCGCGCCCGAGGAGCCGGGCCAGCCGACGCTCTATTTCCCCTGGGTGCCCTACCATGATGCGCTCGGCGGCATCGACGGCATCACCGGCGCGATCACGGTGCAGAATCTGGAGGTCTTCCCGGTCGACGTGACCGTGACCGACGCGGCCGGGCGCACCCTGGCGCGCCTGACGCTCAACCCGCGCGCCGCGCAGACCTGGGACGCCAGCGAGCTCGGCCTGCCGGAGCCGGGCGCGGGCGTGATCGCCTCCGCCACCTGGCACGACCTCGATGACCTGGCCGGCGCGGGGCTGTGCGCGGGGGGCAGTACGGTCGTCAGCCGCGGGAGCCAGCGCGGCACGGTCGACACGGCGACGCTGCCGGCCCCGGCGCCGCGCACGGTCGACGCGGTCAGCGTGACCCAGGGCGGCAAGGTCTTCGCCGCGGGCGTCGATTTCACCTGGGAGTACCGCCACGGCCAGCTCGCCATCGTCTGGAGCCCGAAGGGCGCCGAGCCGAACGCGGGCAGCAGCTACACCCTGACCTACCGCTTCGCCTGCCCGCTGCCGCGCATCGCCGGCGTCGAGAAGCACACCGTCGGGACGGTGGGCGTCCGCACCACCAGCGCGACCGCGGCCGTCGACGGCTACAGCGCCATCCCGGCCGGGGATGTGGCGCTGGCGGGCAACGGCGGGGCGCCGCTCGAGGGCCAGTCCCGCTGGGTCGTGCCGATCGTGCAGACCAACAACGGCTGGAACAGCGTGCTGGTCATCACCAACGTCTCGGGCAAGCCCACCTCGGTCAGCGCGACCTTCTACGCCGCCGGCGGCCAGGGCTTCGCCGGCCCGAGCGCCATGCTCCTCTCCGGCAAGACCCTGAAGGCCGGCGAGACGGTGCGGGTCGACCTGAGGGCGGACGCCGGCTTCCCGGAGGGCGCGGTCGGCGCGGTCTGGGTCGACGCCACCCACGCCGTGGTGGCGGCGGCCTTCCGCGTCAAGCCCGTGACCGGCATGCTGCTGACCACCGTGGGCCAGCCCCGCACCGACGATGGGGCGGCCAGCCCGACCGAGAAGTTCGGCCCGCTGGTGTTCCGCGACTACAACGGCTGGAACACCGGCATCAACGTCGCCAACCTGGCCAGCGTGTACAACCAGGTGACGGTGACCTACTACAACTACAGCAGCAACGTGGTGGCGGCCGAGATGGTGACTATCCCGCCGCGGGCCATGGAGTACGTCTACATCCCGGCGACGGGCAGCTTCGGCCTCGGGGAGAGCCAGGTGACCGCGGTCCGGATCGCGGGCACGGCGCCGCTGGTGGCGGCCATCGACGAGGTGAAGTACCTGGGCGGGCAGGGCCAGGGCCACGCCCTGTCCTACCCGGCCAGCCGTGCCCAGGGTGGGGGCCGGGAGGCCGCGTCGGCCGGCACGCCAGTGAACGGGCGCGTCCTGTACGAGGCGCTGCTGGCGCTGCCGCTGGTGCAGAAGGGCAACCCGAGCACCGGGATGGGCGACACCTCCGGGATCAACCTGTTCAACCCGAGCGGCGCGGCCGTGGAGGCCTGGGTACAGTTCGTCGACCCCAGCGGGGTGCCGGTCGCACCGACGGTGGCCGCGAACGACGCGGAGGCGCCGCTGCGCTTCCCGCTGCCAGCCGGCGCGGGCGCCACGCTCTCCACGCTGAACCTGAGCGAGCAGCCGGCGGGCCTGGTCGGGTCGGCCGTGGTGGGCGCCGTCGGCGCGGGCACGCTGGTGGGCGTGTCGAACAATGTGAACCATGCGGTGGGTGGCGACGGCTCGGCGGTCTACTCCCTGGCGGTGACGTCCCACGCCAGCCCCCGCTTCTTCCGGACCTTCGCCGTCTCCTGGGGGCCGGACGCGCAGCCGGTCACCGACGAGCAGGGCACCCCACCCCCGTACCGCGCGACGGTGACGGTCTCCGATCAGTTCCAGGACCCGCTGCCGGGCGTGCCGGTGCAGTTGGCGGTGCAGAGTGGGCCGAACGCGGGTAGGGTCGTGTCCGCGACCACCGACGGCGCGGGGCAGGCGACCCTCGCCTACGCGTCCAACGGGGCGCTCGGCCTCGACACGCTCGAGGTCTGGGTCGACGGGGACCGCGACGGGGTGCGCGACCCGGGCGAGCGGGAGACGCGCCAGACGTCGTGGACCCTCGGCCTCAGCCGCGCGCTCGCCGTCGAGCCCGCGTCCGCCAGCGCGCCGGTGGGCACGGCGCACACCGTGACCGTCCGCGTCACTGACGGCTCGGCGGCGCGGAACCCGGTGCCGGGCGTCGCCGTGGCCTGCGCGCTGGCGGCGGGCTCCGCCAACGCCGCGGTCGCAGCGGCGGTCAGCGGCCCGACCGGCGCGGACGGCACGGCCACCTGCTCCTGGACCGGCGCCAACCCTGGCCGGGACACGCTCACGGTTGCGGCGGCGGGGCAGACCGCCGCCGCGACCATCGACTGGCTCGCCGGGGGGCCGTGATGCGCCCGGGCCGGCCGCCACCCCCGACCGGCCCGGCGGGGTCTCTCCCCGCTCGCCCCATGGGGAGGCGGGGGCGCAGGGATGAGGGGGACACGCCCTATCGCGACCGAGGGCCGGACATCGGGAAGGGGTCCTCGGCGGGCCGCAGGTAGACCAGGTACTCGTTGACCCCGATCTTGAGGACGCGGCGCACGGTGTAGGGATGGCCGGCGGCGCGGATCACCCGGCCCGGCTCGATCCGCCCGGCGCGGATCTCGCGCGCGGTCCGCGCCAGGATCTCATAGGTGATGCGCCCGCAGTCGTGGCAGCGATAGTACTGGTCCGTCGCGTTGACCAGCCCTGCCAGCCCCCGCTGGACCAGCTCGGTGCGGCCGCTGCCGCAGTCAGGACAGATCCGATCTCCGGGGCGAGCCACGGCCAGCCTCGCCTCCTCCGGGACACAAACGGCCACCTCAGCGTCGCGCAACACGATCGACTGGGAGCCACCAGATGGTGCCATTCTACGCCATCTGACGCGGAAACGGATATGTTCGCGAGCCGGGCCGGGGGCCGGAAGCGCGCGAGAGGCTGTGGTAGGATCGAGATTACGAGGGACGCGGCCCGGGGGTCACGGTTGGAGGCAGTGGTGTTCCTGGCACCGCACCCAGCGCCGCCTGCCAGCCTACGTTCGACCAGCGAGCACGAGGCGCATCGGCACACCAGGCGCGGCGTCGCCACTCACTGCCCGGCCACGCCACGGCGCACGGGTGGCGAGCCCCGGCACTGCACGAGTCGACCAGCACAACGGGATGCGAGGGACAGGTGGCTGACGAGCATGCAGCGGCAACCAACGAGGCAGGGGAGCGGCGCGGTCTCCCCAATTCGGCGCGCGATCTCCTCAGCCGGGTGACCCTGATCATCGCGTCGAATCGTGGCCCGGTCGAGTTCCACCTTGAACCTGACGGCTCCTTCAGCACGCGGCGTGGGACCGGCGGTGTGGTGACGGCGATCAGCGCGGTCAGCCGCTTCACCGACGCGGTGTGGGTCGCGGCCGCGATGACGGACGGCGACCGCCTGCGCGCCCGGCTGGCCGAGGAGCGAGGCGAAGCGGTCATCCAGCCGGACGACACCGACTTCCGGGTGCGCTTCGTCGTCTCCGATCCCGACGCCTACGACGGCTACTACAACCAGATCAGCAACCCCCTCCTGTGGTTTCTGCAGCACTACCTGTGGGACACCCCGCGCCAGCCGGACATCGACCACAATATCTGGCATGCCTGGAACTCCGGCTACGTGACGGTGAACCGGCAGTTCGCCGATGAGATCCTGGCCGCGGTCGAGGCCAGCGCCCAGCCGCCGGTGGTGATGCTGCAGGACTATCATCTCTACCTCGTGGCGGGCTACCTGCGCGAGGCGCGGCCTGATCTCGTCTTGCAGCACTTCGTCCACATCCCCTGGCCGGACCCCGACTACTGGCGCCTGCTGCCCGAGGCGTTCCGCCGGGCGATCTGCCACAGCATGCTGGCGAACGACATCGTCGGCTTCCAGACGCCGCGTCACGCGCGCAGCTTCATCTACACCTGCGAGGCGACGTTGGACGACGTGGACATCGACTACCGCCGGCGCGAGATCCACTACCGCGGGCGCACCACCTACGTGCGCTCCTACCCGATCTCGATCGACGTGGACGCCGTACGCCGGGTCGCGGCCAGCGAGGACGCCCTGCGCCACGAAGAGCACCTCAAGTCGTTCTTCAACGAGTACACCATCCTCCGGGTGGATCGCGCCGAGCCGAGCAAGAACATCGTGCGGGGCTTCCACGCCTATGATCGCTTCCTGGAGCAGCACCCGGAGTTCATCGGCCGGGTGAACTTCCTCGCCTTCCTGGTGCCGTCCCGGCTGGAGGTGGCCGAGTACGTCGACTACCTGGACGACATCAACACGATCGTGGGGCGGATCAAAACTAAGTACGCCAACATGGCGGAGCGCGACGGCGTGGCCTGGGAGCCGATCCACCTCTTCATCGGCGACGACTACCCGCGGGCCCTCGCCGCCATGAAGCACTACGACGTGCTGCTGGTGAACGCGATCTTCGACGGGATGAACCTGGTGGCGAAGGAGGGCGCGCTGCTCAACCGGCGCGACGGCGTGCTGATCCTGTCGGAGACGGCCGGCGCCTACCAGCAACTCGGCGAGCACGCGCTCTGGGTCTCCCCCGCGGACGTGGAGAGCACGGCGCACGCGATCTACCAGGCGCTCACCATGCCGGCCGAGGAGCGCGCGCGACGGGCACGGGCGCTGCGGCAGCTCGTCGTGGAGCAAGACATCCTGGCCTGGATCTACTCGCAGCTCGAGGATCTGGCCGCCATCAACGGCACGTTGGTCAAGGCGTGAGGCGCGCTCGGCGCAGACCACGCCTCGCCGGGCGGTACTCCGCGCGACACGCCCCGCCCCGACCGCAGAACGGGCGCGGGTGTATTCGGTAGGGGAGGGCCTGGTGCCCTCCCGCGCCAGCCAATGCCACCAATGCTCGGGCGGGACAAGCGCCGCCCCGACCTGGGAGAACGCGCGACGTTTGCCCCTACCGCAGGACGCCAGCGCGCTGGAGGATGGCCAGCGTCTCGTCGAGGGGGAGGGCGTGGCGCACGTGCCCATCGCGGCCGACCATGGTCGTCGCCGCGAAGAGGGCGTTGATCACGGCCTCCTCCGTCGCCTCGACCGCCGCCTGGAAGAGCCCGTCGATCAGCGCGCCGTCCTCCACGATGTGGCGGAGGGTGAGCACGAGCCCGTTCGGGTCGTGCGGGATGCGATTGGCGGTGGAGAAGGCGATGATGTAGTCGCCGCTCCCATGCCCGGCGATCGACCCGGTGCGCGCCAGCCCGAGCGCCGCGCGCCGCGCCAGGCGCCGCAGCCCGCGGTCCAGCAGCGGCGCGTCGGTCGCCAGGATGACCATGACCGAGCCGGTCTCGGGCGGCTCAGGGTCGACGGGCGGCTGCCAGTGGGCCAGCTCGCGCCCCACCGGCACACCGGCGATGGTAAGCTGCTCCCGGCGCCCGAAGTTGCCGAGCACGAGGGCGCCGACGGTGTAGCCGCCGAGCAGGGCCGGCAGGCGGCGCGACGCGGTGCCGATCCCGCCCTTGAAGCCGAACAGGCTCATGCCGGTCCCGGCGCCGACGCAGCCCTCGGCCACCGGCCCGGGCCGCGCCGCCGCGATCGCCTCCAGCACGTGCTCCTGCCGCACGTGCCGCCCCTGCATGTCGTTCAGGTAGGCGTCGGAGCACTCGCCCACGACCGGGTTCACCGTCGAGGTCGTGATGCCCACGTCCGGGTTGGTGCGGATGGCGTGCGCGACGAGGCCGTCCGCCACGACGCCCACATTCATCGTGCCGGTGAGGGCGATGGGGGACTCGATCACCCCCAGCTCGTCGATCTGCTCCTGGCCCAGGCACTTGCCGAAGCCGTTGAGCACGAAGATCCCGGCCGGCACCTTCTGGCGGAACAGGTTCCCCTCGTGAGGCAGGATCACCGTCACGCCGGTGCGGACCGGCCCCCGGCCCGGCACCAGCGGGCCCTCGCCCGCGATCAACGTCACGTGGCCGACCCGCACCCCGGCCACGTCGGTGATGGCGTTGTGAGGCCCCGGGGACAGCGTGCCGAGCACCAGCCCGGCCTCCCGCGCCCGGGGGCGCCTGGCGCTCAGAGCCATCCGGCGACCTCCTGCACCGCCTGCATGCCGAACCAGACGCCGAAGCCGATGAGCACCACCCCGCTGACCAGGTTCACCCAGCGGAAGAGCCGGTCGGACAGGAAGCGCTTGCCACCGTGGACCAGGAGCGACAGCCCGGTGACCCAGAGCACGAGTCCCAGGATCAGCCCGACCACCACGGCGACCGCACCGCTCGTGTCGGTCTGCTCGACCGCGGAGGCCACCTGGGCGCCGCCGATCGAGGCCCAGTAGGCGATGCCCATCGGGTTGAGCAGCGCGATCAACAGCCCGGTTGGGTAGGAGCGCCGCGCGAAGCCGCCCGCATCCTGCTTTATGTCGATCAGGTGCTGGCTGGTCAGGGCGGCGCGTATACTGCTATAACCCAGGAATGCGAGGAAGCCCGCGCCGGCTCCCCACAGGACGATGCTCACGCCCGGGCGGTCGATCAGCGTCATGACCCCCGCGACGGCGAGCAGGCAGTAGAGGGTATCGGCGGTGATGGCTCCCGCGCCGACCAACCAGCCGGAGAGGAACCCGGAGCGGAGCCCGCGGCGTACGATCTCGATGTTGACCGGGCCGATCGGGGCCGCCAGCATGAGGCCGGTGAGAATCCCGCGCAGTGCCAGCTCCATGCGTCGCTGTCCGCTCCTCTGCTCTCCAGCAACGAGGCCGCCATAACCCGGGGCGGGAGCGTGGCGGCACCACTGGCTGACCCGGCTATCGGGGCGACGAGAGCCGGGAGGTGGACGCCGTGCGTGCCACACCAGGGCGGCGTAAGCATAGCAGATCGCCGGCCGGGCGCTGCCGACCGGCATGGGGAAAGGACGGCATCGTGGTGCGTGGGCTGACGGTGGTGCGCGGCGCGCTCGCGCTGCGCCGCCTGGCAGCGGCGGGGACGGCGGGCGCCCCCGCGCCGGTCGACCGGGAGCGGCTGCGCCGCGCGCGGGCCTACAACCGGACGAAGGAGCGGCTCTACCTGCTGAGCGTGGCGGCCAGCCTGGTGGCGGGCGCGCTCGTGGTCTTCTCCGGCACCGCGGCCCGGATCCGGACGGCGGTGCAGCGACGGGCGGGCTGGGGGCTGCCGGGAGAGGCGGCCACGGGCGCCACCTACGCGCTCCTCACCTGGCTGGCAGGGCTGCCGCTCAGCTACCTCAGCGGCTACGTCGTCGAGCACCGCTACGGGCTGAGCAATCAATCGCGCGCGGCCTGGCTCGGCGAACAGGCCAAGGGGCTGGGCGTCGGGCTCACGCTGCAGATCCCGCTCGTGGCCGCCGGCTACGCCACGATCCGGCGCTGGCCGCGCGCCTGGTGGGCCATCGTCAGCGCCGCCTCGATTCCCCTCACCGTGCTGCTGGCGCAGCTCGGCCCGGTGCTGATCATGCCGCTCTTCAACAGGTACGAGCCGCTGAAGGACCGCGAGCTGGCCGAGCGCCTGAAGGCCCTCGCCGCGCGCTCCGGCATCGCGGTGGCGGACGTGCTGCAGACCGACATGAGCCGGCAGACCAAGAAGGCCAACGCCTTCTTCGCCGGGCTCGGGCGAACCAGGCGCATCGTGCTGGGCGACACGCTGCTGGAGCAGTTCACCCCGGAGGAGATCGAGGTGATCGTGGCGCACGAGATCGCGCACCAGGCGCACCGCGACCTGTGGCGCCTGATCGCGCTCGGCAGCGGCTTCACCGTCGCCCTGTCGTTCCTGGTCGACCGGCTGGCGCGCGCGACGCTGCGCCGCTACGGCCACCGGATCGGCACGCGCCGGCTGGACGACATCGCCACCATGCCGCTCCTGGCGTGGATCCTCTCGCTCGCGGGGCTGATCCTCGGGCCGGTGCAGAACTGGTACTCGCGCCGGATCGAGCGCCGGGCCGATCGCTTCGCGCTCGAGCTGACGCGCGACCCCGCGGCCTTCGGCTCGGCCATGACCCGGCTGGCGGCCGTGAACCTGTCGGATCCGCAGCCGCCGGCCCTGGTGCGCTACCTGCTCTCCAGCCACCCCAGCATCGCCGAGCGGATCGAGCATGCCCGCCGCTACGCCGCCGAGCACGACCTGCCCGCCCCCGAGCCGCTGACGGTGGGGTGAGGGGCAGGGCGTGGGCGCCACGGGTGGCCCGTGCGGTCGGTGACGTGGCCCGGGATGAAGCCCCGGGCTCACCATGAACGCCCGCGGAAGCGGGCTGAGACCGCCCCCGAGCGCACGCTCGAGCGACTGCCGCCGGGGGGGAAGGGCCGGGTGCGTGTGGTAGGGGCGGGCCTTGTGCCCGCCCGCGGGGATAACGGGCGGTGCTCCGTTCGACAAGACCCGGCTCCGACCGGCGCGCCGTTCCTCCGGTAGGGGCGGGCCTTGTGCCCGCCCGCGGGGATTGCGGGCGGTGCTCCGCTCGACAAGCCCCGCCCCGACCGGCGCGCCGTTCCTCCGGTAGGGGCGGGCCTTGTACCCGCCCGGTTCCGTGCGGCCCCGCACGGTTGGCCGCCCGCGCCGGCCGGCGGTTTCGGCCAGCGCGGGGCGAGAGCCCTACGCGCCCGGCGCGATCTTCCGGGCCTTGAAGAGCGCCTTCTCGTCGGTGTGGGCGACGACGCGGCCGTCGACGACCTCCACCCGGAAGTGCTCGCGGCAGGCGGGCGGCGCGGCCAGCACCCAGGCCTCCAGCGCGGCGCGATCCTCCGGGCTGAGGCGCGAGCGACCGGTCCAGTCGGCGAAGTCGTGGCGCTTGGGGAAGGTCTCCATCGCCTCCACGGCGAAGCCGGCCGCCTCAAGGAAGCGGCACCACTCCGAGCGGCGGTAGGAGCGCACGTGGCTCGGGTCGCGGCGGCGCTCCAGCTCGTTGAGGAAGGCGTCGAGCTCGGGGTCCTCGGGGGACACGCTGTCGATCAGGAGGAAGAGCCCACCCGGACGGAGCACGCGGGCCGTCTCGTGCACGGCGCGCTGGACGTCGGCGAAGTGGTGGGGGGCGATGCGGCAGGTGACGAGGTCGAAGCTGGCGTCGGGGAAGGGCAACTCCTCCGCGTCGGCCACCCGGAACTCGACGTTGGTCACGCCCTGCGCGGTCAGGAAGGCGCGGGCCTGCTCCAGCATCGCGGGGGTGAGATCGCTGGCGATGACCTGGCGCACGTGCGGCGCCAGGGCGAGCGCGGTGTGCCCGCCGCCGGTGGCGACATCGAGGGCGACCGTCTCCGGCGTCAATTCGGCCAGCGCGACCAGCCGCGCGAGATCGTCGCCGATGCGATGGGTGGCGCTGCGCACGTAGGCGTCCGCCGCCGCGCCGAACTGCGCGCGGACCCGGTCCTTGATCCGCTCCACGTCCTCCATCCCGCCTCCTCACTGCTACACCGACGGCCGACCCTGGCCGGCCAAACCGGGGCCGCCGCGTGGGACGGCGCCGCTGGCTGGCTCCGGGCAGGATGGTCGACGGCGCCGCGCGGTCCGTCAAGAGGCTGGGGGCCTGGGGCGTGATGCGTGGTGCGGATTGTGTATTGCGTATTGCGTATTGCGTGGTGCGTGGTGCGTGGTGCGTACTGCGTAGTGCGTATTGCGTGTCCCCCTCACCCCCCTGCCCCCTCTCCCAATCCTGGGAGGGGGGCGCGGGGGAGAGGGGGACACGAAGGCCCGCGGTGCGGTGGGCGGGCGCTACTCGACGCGGACGAAGAACGAGTACTCGCCGGTGAGCTGGCGGCCCTGCCCCTGCGGGTTGGGCCACTCGCCCTTGAGGTGCAGGAAGTAGCGCCCCGGCTCCAGGTCGACCGTCCAGGAGAGCGCGTCGACCGGGATCTCGACCGTCGTCACCGGCTCGGTGGTCGGCTTGAAGACATCCGGGGTGTTCGAGCCGGGGATCGGCGTGCCGATCTGGGGCGTCCCCTGCGCGTTCGGCAGCTCCTCCAGCGGGCGGACGTTGCCCTGCTGCGGGTAGACGATCAGGGTGAGCTTGGCCGGCACGGGGCCGACGCGCGGGTCGAACCGGACCGTTTGGCCCCGCTGCAGGGCCAGCGGGCCGGCCTGGATCTGGAGGCCGGGCGCGTTGACGTCGGCGGCCACCTCGCTGCCCAGTTGCCAGAAGAAGGAGCCGATCGAGCCCTCCTGCTCGCACTCGCCGGCGATGAGCGCCATGACCGGCGGCCCGAGGCGGCGGTTCACCGGCGGCGTGGGCGTCGGGGTGGCGCCGGCGGCGAGCACCGGCGTACACCAATCGCCCGATGGTGTGAGGCTATTGGGCGTGGCCTTCGCCTCCGGCGTGGGGGACGCTGCCGCGGCGGACCGCGTCGGCTGCGTGGCGCTCGTCGGCGTCGGCTCGGCGCCGCCCAGGCACGCGGTCCCCAGCAGGAGCACCGCGCCGACCAGCGCGCCGAGCACGCTACGCGTTCGTGTCAAGCTGGCCCCTCCCCACGGCGACGCGCGACCGCGTGACCGGGTCGCGCGTCGCCATCACTGTCACTGATCGTCGGCCGCACCCCCGCGCGGCGCGGAGGTGCGGGGTACCGCTCACCCGTGGGTGGGCATGTCGCTCTCGTGGTGCTGCCCATCCCAGGAGACGCCCCAGAAGTGCCAGCGGAACGCCTCCACCAGCGAGCGGAGCGTCGCCTCGATGTTCGCCCGGATCGGCTTGCCGTCCTCGTCGAACCAGGGGTCGATGCCCTGCTGCGGCAGGATCTGGGTCGCGTGCGTCGGGACGTCGGCGTGGTCGCCGCCATCCCAGGAGACGCCCCAGAAGTGCCAGCGGAAGGACTCGACCAGGGAGCGGAGCGTCGCCTCGGTGGCCGCCTGATCGAAGCCGTCCCTGGTCACCCAGGTCCCGACCGCGGGCGCCTGGGTGACGGTGGTGCCGTGGGTGGGTATCTCCGGGTGCGCGGCGCCGTCCCACGACTGGCCGAGCAGGTGCCAGCGGAAGGCCTCGACCAGCGAGCGCAGGGTGGCGTTGATCTGGTCCGGCTTGGGGGCGCCGCTGGCGGTAAACCACTGGCTCTCACCGGCGGCCCCGACGACGAAGTCCCACTGCGCGGTGTAGCGGTCGCCGTCGGCGTCAGTGGCGGTGGCCGTGACGGAGTAAACGCCGGCCGCCAGCGAGCGGGTGGCGCGCGCCGTGGCGCTGTTGCCCACGACGGTGATCGGCGGCTCCGGCAGGTTCTGGCCGTTGAGCGTCAGCGTGACCGAGCGGATGGGGCTGTCGGAGTGGACGTCGACGCCGATGGTGACCGAGCCGGGGGCGCTGCGGCTGAAGGGCGCCGGGGTGAGCTGGTCGAAGACCGGCGCGCTCGCCACCCGCCCGGGAGGCGTCGCGCCATTGACCACGACGCGGCCCGGCTCGAAGTCATAGGTCGTCGTGCGGCCACCCACGCCGATGCTCAGCGCATCGATGGCACCGGTGAAGCCAGCCCAGCCGTCGCCGAGGCAGCCGGCGGCGAGGCGCAGCCCGCCGCGCCCGTCCGGGCTGGCGATCGTCGCCTGCGGGAAGGACTCCAGGTAGGTCGCGAGCGGCTGCGGCGCGTCGGCGCTCATCCCGGCCTGCCCGGTGCGCGACCACCAGCGGCCCTGGAGCGCATCCCAGCTCTGCCAGTCGTAGCTGGCGAGCGCCGCACCCTGCTGGCCCGGCTGGAAGACGAGCTGGTCGTCCCCCTGCCCGTCCCCGTCGATGTCGACGTCGAGCAGCAGCAGCGGGGCGACGGTCAGGTCACCGGACATGGCGACGTAGGAGCTGTAGGAGAGCCGGGTCAGCGTGGCGAGCGCCACGCCGTCGAAGCCCCGGTGGCGGAACTGCGGGAACCCGGTGCCGTCGTCCGCGAGATCGAAAGTAAGGCTGCCGCTGCCGAGCGGCGGGATGCCCGGGCCGGCGGTCAGCCCGGCGGAGCCGAAGCCGGCCGCGTGTTGGCAGGGCTCGAGCCGGAACTCCCAGCCGGCGTACTCCTGCGCCGCGGCCGGGAGCGCGAGCGTGGCGAAGAGCGCCGCCAGGATGAGGAGCGCGGCGGACGCTCGCGCGAGGATGGTCGCACGTCGACGGGTGCGCGTCATCGAGATACCCCTTCCCGCTTCCCTGGCTCGTCGCGGCCGGCACCGAGGCGCACCGGTTCCCCCCAACCGCATCGGGCCGGTGACCGGTCCTCACGTAGCTTAACGCATGGCGGGCCTGTCCGGCCGCGTACTTATGGGCTATTCCGGCCAACTGGCGCCGCACAGGACGGGCATCTAGTGCGGGCGGTGGAGTTGCGGGTGTTGCGGGTGTTGTTCCCCAGAGGCGGCGTGTCGCGCCAGTCGCATTGGGCAACCCGGGTCGGCCGCCCCACGCGGGGGCACCGGCCCGGCGCGCTCGCCTCCTATCCCTTCGAACACACGGGCGCGGCGCGGGGTGCGCAGGGCCGGACGGGGGAGAGACGCGCCGCGCCCCCGGGACGAGCCCGGGGGCGCGGCGGTGCGCTCGCAGCGCGGCGTCCGCCTGAGGCGGGTCTAGTCGACGATGCTGCCGATGCCGACAAGGTAGCGCAGGTAGTAGGTGTTGACCATGTTGTAGACGGCCGAGCCGTCGCCGGCCACGTCGTAGTTGACGTTGTTCGACACGCCGACGAGCTCGCCACCGACGCACTCGGACGTGAGGGGTCCACAGGTGACGCCGACCACGGCGGCACCCTGGAAGCCCTCCGGCATCTCGCTGTAGCGCAGCGTGTAGATCGTCGCCCCGGCGTGGGCCGCCAGCGGCAGCACGATCGGCGCCTCGCTGTCGTCATTCCCGACGGTCGGCGCCACCGGCACCCCGGCGGAGTCGACGAACTGCACCCAGGCCTCGACGCCACGCTCGGGGCCGATATTGAACAGGTTGATGCCCGAGGTGTCGCCCATCCCGGTGCTCGGGTTGCCCTTCTGCACCAGCGGCAGCGCCAGCGACGCCAGGTAGAAGTAGCGGCCGTCGCTGAAGGTGGGCGGGGGGAAGACGTCGTTCTGGTCACCAGCAGGCAGCGACAAGAGCGCGCCCGCGGCCGGGTAGGACATGGCGTGGCCCTGGCCCTGCCCGCCGAGGTACTTCACCTCGTCGATGGCCGCCACCAGCGGATGGGTGCCGTCAACCTGGACCGCGGTCACCTGGTTCTCGCCCAGGCCGACGTTGCCCGTCGCCGGGGTGTAGACGTACTCCATGGCCCGCGGCGGGATGTTCTTCGTCTCGGCCGAGACCACGTTGCCGGCGTAGTTGTAGTACGTCACCGTGACGTGGTTGTAGTCGCTGGAGAGGTTGGCGATGTTGATGCCGGTGTTCCAGCCGTTGTAGTCGCGGAAGACCAGCGGGCCGAACTTCTCGGTCGGCTGCAGGAACGGCAGCGGCGCGTCGTTGCGCGGCTGGGCCAGGTTGGTCAGCAGCATGTCGGTCGATGGCTTGACGCGGAAGGCGGCCGCCACGACCGCATGCGTGGCGTCGACCCAGACCGAGCCGACGGCATCCTCGGGGAAGCCGGCATCGTCGAGCAGGTCGACCGCGACGCTCTCACCCGGCTTGAGCGTCTCGCCGGACAGGATCGCGACGCTCGGCCCGGCGAAGCCCTGGCCGCCCTCGGCGTAGAAGGTGGCGCTCACCGAGGTGTGCTCGTCGGAGACGTTGGTGATGACCAGCTCGGTGTCCCAGCCGTTGTTGGTCTGGACGATCGGCAGCACCCAGCGGGACTGGCCCTCCAGGTAGGCCTCGACGGGCTCGCCGCTGTCCAGGGACGCGATGCCGGTCGCCAGCAGGAGGTCGAACCAGGGCACGGCGCTGTAGCCGTCGACGGCGATGGTGTCATCCGAGGTGCGGGCGCCGACGGTGCCGGCGGTGTGCTTCTCGAGGCCGGCGATGCGCGGCGGGAAGCACAGGTAGGCGACGACCTCGTAGTCGGTCCCGGGACTCGGCTCGGCGCCGCTCGGGCTCCAGTCGATGGCGAGCTGGCCGGTGTCCTCGTTGTAGTCCCAGGTGTAGTCGTCGCCCTCGAAAAAGGCAAACCCGCCCTGGGTCACCTCGACGTCGTACGGACGCATCCACCCGAAGAAACCGGCAGTGTCCACCGTGCCGGACCCGGACCCGCGCCCGACTGTGTAGTTCCGAGGCTCGCAGAGGCCGGTGATCGAGAGCAGGTCCAGATCCTCGTCCCACCGGGCCGAGGCGATCACGCCCGCGCCGGGCTCCGGCAGGCCGAGGTCGTCGGCCTCGAAGGTCTGCGAGGCGCGCGGGTTGAGCGTGAGCGAGGCCAGCTCGTTCCCCGCGGCGTCGCTGATGGTCACGTCGACCGGGAAGCCCTCCAGGTTCTGCACCGTGACCGACCCGGTGACGCCCTCACCTCCGGCGAGGGTGTCGTTGTTCGGCACCCAGGGGAAGAAGATGGCGCCCCCCTCGGGGTCGCGCCAGTTGGCGCCGGGGTTCTCCGGCGCCGCCGACGCGGAGCCGACCACGCCGGCCAGCATGCCGGCGAGCAGGCCCAGCGCGGCCAGGAGATGGATGACGCGGCGTCGCACTGTACAGATCCCTTCCTTGCGGGCCGCGCTCTCCCAGCCGGCACCGCCCCACTGCCCCCGGGCGTGGCACCGCGCCACGCCCCGCCCGGTGCACCCAGCCCCATCCAGGGCGCGGACGGGGCTGCCAACACGATGGTGCACACTCGCCGTGAGTCACATCGGTGTCCCACGCACCGGGCTTGTCCATTCCACAACGGACGGCGTCGGTGATGGTTGCGGTTCGGCAACGATCTTTTCACGGAGTTTCCGACTCGCGGAGTATCTCCACACGCTGCTGCCGCACGCGGGGTGCCGCCACCGGGGCGCCGGCCCCGTGGAGCGCCGCCGTCGAACGGAGCATCGGCGGCTCCCGTGCGCCGCGCAACGGGGCAGCGGGTGCCCGGGGCACGTGGAGCGCCGGCGTCGCACGGAGCCTCGCCGGCTCCCGCCCGTTGCGTGGGTCAGCGCGGGCCGCCGGGGTGCCGGGATCGCGCGGGGCGGGAGGAGCCGCGCGTGCCGGTCTGGGCCCGGGGCTAAAAGCCCCGGGCTGACAATGAAAAGCCCGCTGAAGCGGGCTGGGGGCGAGGGCGGCAGGGATGGGCCATGTATTCGTCAACGTTC
Organism: Sphaerobacter sp.; assembly: GCA_029961075.1. Classification (GTDB taxonomy): domain Bacteria; phylum Chloroflexota; class Chloroflexia; order Thermomicrobiales; family Thermomicrobiaceae; genus Sphaerobacter. The sequence goes on along the minus strand of JASBVL010000027.1, from coordinate 21,829 downwards.
ATCAGCCGGCTGAGAACGGGTCCCCGCGGGGCGGCTGGCGGTCGCGCGGGCCGCCCGGGTGCCCGGGGGTAAACCCCCGGGCCCAGACGGCCCAGCCCGGGGAAAGATCCCCCGGCCCGCGCGACCGGGGCCGGCGGGGACGCCGGCGCTCCACGTCGCCACGGGGGCCGGCGATGCTCCGTGCGACGCCGGCGCTCCACGGTGGCGGCGCTCCTGTGGCGGCGCTCGACGGGGGTGGTGCGGGGAGAGACAAGCCGCCCCCGGATGGCTCCGGGGGCGGCTCGTGTGGTCAGGGGTGTGGGTTATGGGGTGGCGCCGGGTTCAGCTCGGCAGGTGGTCTGCCCTGAGCTGGCGTCCTACTCGCCGTCGAACACGACGCCCAGGTTCGTCAGGTTGAAGACGGCCGAGCCGTCGCCGGCGACGTCGTAGTTGACGTTGTTCGACACGCCGACGAGCGCGCCCAGGCCCTCGACGCCGATCACGGCCGCGCCCTGGAAGCCAGCCGGCATCTCGCTGTAGTTCAGCGTGTAGACCGTGGCCCCCGCGTGCGGGGCGAGCGGCAGCACGATCGGCGCCTCGCTGTCGTCGTTCCCGACGGTCGGCGCCACCGGCACGCCGCTGGCATCCACGAACTGGATGTAGGCGTTCACGCCGTACTCAAAGTCGGGGTTGAACAGGTTGATGCCGGAGGTGTCGCCCGAGCCGCCGTTGCCCTTCTGCACCAGCGGCAGCGCCAGCAGGGCGTCGTACTCGTAGCGACCGTCGGCGTTGCTGGTCGGCGCATCACCGAGCCAGCCGTTGAGCGCCCAGGCGGCCGGGTAGGACATGGCGTGGCCCTGCCCCTGCCCGCCGAGGTACTTCACCTCGTCGATCGCCGCCACCAGCGGCGCGCTGCCCGCGATCCGGACCGCGGTGATCTGGTTCTCACCGACGCCGAAGTTGCCCGAGGCCGGGGTGTAGACGTACTCCATGGCCCGCGGCGGGATGGTGACCGTCTCGGTCGCCACCGCGTTGCCGGCGTAGTTGTAGTAGGTCACGGTGACCTGGTTGGTGCTGCTGGACAGGTTGGCGATGTTGATGCCGGTGTTCCAGCCGTTGTAGTCGCGGAACACCAGCGGGCCGTACTTCAGGGTCGCGCCGGGGTCGTTCTCGTCGGTGCGCGGCTGGGCCAGCGTGGTCAGCATCATGTCGGTCGACGGCTTGGCGCGGAAGGCGCCGGCCACCACCGCGTTGGTGGCATCGACCCAGACCGAGCCGACCTCGCCCTCGGGGAAGCCCCACTCCTTCAGGTCGACGAGGACCGACTCGCCCGCGGCCAGCGTCTCACCGCTCAGGATCGCGACGCTCGGCCCGGCGAAGCCCTGGCCGCCCTCGGCGTAGAAGGTGGCGTTCACCGAGGTGGTCTTGCCGGAGACGTTGGTGATGACCAGCTCGGTGTTCCAGCCGTTGTTGGTCTGGACGATCGGCACCACCCAGCGGGACTGGCCCTCGAGCACGGCACCACCGTCACCGGCGACGCCCAGATCGCCGACCGGGATGGCGGTGTAACCGTCGACGATCTCGGTGTCGTCCGAGGTCCGGGAGCCGACCGTGCCGACGGTGTGCTTCTCGACGCCCGCGATACGCGGCGCCGGGCAGTTGAAGACGTAGGTCACGGTGTAGTCGGTCGTGTTGGGATCACCGTCCGACGACGGCTCGGCACCATCCGGGCTCCAGTCGATGGCGAGCTGGCCGCCGCTGTACTGCCAGGTGAAGTCGGTGCCCTCCTTGAAGGTCTTGCCGCCCTGGGACACCTCGACGGCGTCGATCGCCGCCGGCGCCGGGGCCTGCAGGGTCGCCGTGTCGACCGTGCCCGGCTGGCTGCCGCGAGTGACGCTGACGGAGCCCTCGAGGCAGATGCCCGCGGCGATCAGGTCGTCGAGGTCATTCCACTCGCCGCGGTCAGGCGGTTGACCGGCCCGATCAGGCGGCCGTGGCGCACAGCGCGCCGCAGCACGCGCCGCAGGACATAGCTCCGCCCCTCGTTGCCGGGGAAGACGCCGTCGCCGATCAGGAAGGTCACGGCGCGGCCGTGGTCGGCGATGACCCGCAGCGAGCGGTCGACCCTGGGATCCTCCCGGTAGCGGACCCCGGCGATGTCGGCGGCGCACTCCAGGATCGGCAGGTACAGGTCGGTCTCGAACACCGAGCCGACCCCCTGGAGCACCATGGCGATCCGCTCCAGCCCCATGCCGGTGTCGATGTTCTTGCGCGGCAGCGGGCGCTGCGTGCCGTCCGCCTCCTTGAAGAACTCCATGAAGACCAGGTTCCAGATCTCCAGGAAGCGGTGGCAGTAGTCGCAGCCCGGACCGCAGTCGGGCCGCCCGCAGCCCAGCGCCTCGCCGCGGTCGTAGAAGATCTCCGAGTCGGGGCCGTTGGGGCCGGTCTCCCCGACCGGGCCCCACCAGTTGTGCTCATCGCCGAGCCGGGCGATGAGCTCGGCCGGGATGCCGATCACATCGCGCCAGTAGGCGAAGGCGAAGTCGTCGTCGCGATGGACCGAGGGGCGTAGCCGTTCTCGCGGGATGCCGAACCGCTCGGTCAGCAGCTCCCAGGCCCAGGAGATGGCCTCGGCCTTGAAGTAGTCGCCCACCGAGAAGTTGCCGAGCATCTCGAAGAAGGTCAGGTGCTCCTCGTCGCCCACCTCGTCGATGTCGACGGTGCGAAAGCACTTCTGGATGGAGGTCAGGCGGGGGCTGGGCGGGCGCTCCAGTCCGAGGAAGTAGGGCGTCATCTGCTGCATGCCCGCGGTCGTCAGCAGGACGGTGGGGTCGTTGTGCGGCACCAGGGATGAGCTCGGCACCTGGAGGTGCCCACGCTCGGCAAAGAACTCGATAAAGACCCGTCGGATCTCACTGCTCTTCATCTGGGTAATGCCCTCACGAGTCGCGGCAGGACGGCAGTCATGGATTGTACCGACGATGGCGCCGTCGGACCACCTGCGCCGCGACATGTACGTACAGTATGGCAGGGCCGTGTCTGCCTGTCAACCTGGTCCGAGAGCGGCGGGGCGGCGGTGGCGGGATCGGTCGTGCGCATGTTGCGCGCCGGGGATCAGTTCCCGCCTCGGCGGCGATGATCCGAGGAGCCCATCGGCTCGATCCCGGTCAGCCGTGGGTGCCTCATGGAGTTCGACGCGATCGTCGGGTAGCCGCGCCTGGCCGGGGCGCGTGGAGCGCCGGCCTCCTGGCCGGCTCCCGCCCGCCCGACTGCCCCGCGTGCTGTCGGAAGGGGGCGGTCCGAGGCCCCTGGTAGGGGAGGGTCTGGTGCCGAACGGAGCCTCCCGCGGTGGACGCGGTCGCTGCCGGTACCCGCCCGGGGCGGACGGCGTTGGACGCAATCGTCGGGTATCCGCGCCCAGCCCGGGCTGACAAGAAGCGCCGGCTCAGGACCGCTTGGGACGATCGCCGGGTATGCCGGACGAAACCGTCGAAGTCCATGATACACGTGGCCGCATCGCTCCTCTCGGTCGCTGCGGGGCCGAGGGCTGTGGCGTTGACAAGTCCAACCGAGGCTATATCCGCAAGTTGCCAAGACCGATCGTTCTCGTGTAGTATCGAGTCCATCAGATGGAATTCGCTCCGGAGCCCGAACCCGGGAGCGCACCGGTTGGCCTCCGTGCGCTCGATGGCTCTCGGGTTAGCAGCGCGGAGGCCGGGCGATGCGGCGACGGCACATGGCGGTGATCGGCGCGGCCGTGGTCCTGCTCGGGCTGGTCATGCTGGCGCGACCCGATCGTGGGGCCGGTCGCGATGCCGTCCGGCCGGACCCGGGCGTACCGGCCACGGCCGAGCAGGTCGCGGCGTTCGAGGCCCTGCTGCGGCGCGAAGAGCGCGCCATGTTCAACATGCTGGTCTACGGGGACATGCACGAGTTCCCGACGATCTATTACAACGACCCGACGGTGGAGCTCCCCGAGAGCTTCGATTGGGTCGTCCGTCGCGTCGGCATGGAGGCCATCGGGGCGGCGCTGGCGGGTCTGGCCCCGGGGCCCCGTGGAGCCGAAACCGGGATCCTCTCAGCGAGGGTGGCACTCGGCATTGAGCGCCAGCGGCAACTCGACGCCTGGAAGCAGGCGCAGGCCAAGGCCGCTGCCGAGGGGCGACATCCGACCGCCGCGGACCTGCCGGAGGGGGTCGAACCGCCGGCCAATCCCCTGAGTCCAACCGAGTGGGTGGACGTCCAGTTCGACGTCTTCGATGTCTCTATTCAGGGCGACCTGGCGACTGCGAAGCTGGCGTACGGCTCCCGCACGCAGTCGGAGGTCATCGACGTCTACACGTTCACACGGGTCGACGAGCAGTGGTACATCAGCGGGGTGGAGACGATCAGGAACCCCTACGCCTTGGCCCCGCTGCCCACTCGCCACCTGCCAACACGATAGGTGCCGAGCGGGCTGGCCCCATCATCGACCTGGCCCACCTGGTTCCTGCGATGCGGTGGCGACAGTGGCGTGCCTCGTCCATGCCGCGGGCCGACCGATGGCGCCACGGCCCCGCAGCGCGGCCCGCGGGAGCGTCTGGCCCCCGGCCGGGTCACGGGCGGCGGCGTGCCATGCTAAAGGGGCCAGCGGAGAAACCCGCTCGCCCCTGCACGTGCTGATCTTGCCTTGCGGCGGTGGTGATACCGATGGGGGTGCCTCACGGGGCTTGAACCCGCAACCCCTGGTAGGGGAGACCAGTGCTCCCGCCTTTTACCGTAGGGGAGTGAGACTAGTGATCAGTTTCCACGGGCCTCGGGTGGTTTCCTGAGCCGTTTCCCTGCGTACGTTCGCGGGATTTGGGGTGCCTCACGGGGCTTGAACCCGTAACCCCTGGTTCCACAGACCAGTGCTCTGCCAATTGAGCTAGAGGCACCAAGGCAGTGAATGGCGCAGGCGAGTAAGCCGAGTTCTGTTCGTGACGGTCATCTATCTCGCCCGGCGGCCCGGAGGCCGCCGAACGGCCACGTCGTCGCCTCCGTGGCTGCTCTCGACTTCGGGCCTCGGCGAGCAACCTGATAGCGGCCCATTCGGAGATTGCTGCGGGGAGGATTGCCCTTTTCACTCCGGACCGAGATGCGGCCCGGCATTGGTCTCTGTTGCTCTCACACCATCGGGCACGCCCGACGGTGTGCCGATCTGGACTGTCAGCGCCTACCGGCCCGGCGCTGCCCCGGCTTTCGCCGGGCACCCTCGCTCTGTGCAGCTCGGACTTTCCTCTGGCCCGAGGGCCAGCGACCGTCCTGCCTGCGCCATTCAATTGTTAATACAGAAGCCTGCTCGAGACGGGCTTCCGGCCGGTATGGTGCCGAAGGGGAGATTTGAACTCCCACGGGCGTAAGCCCACTACGCCCTGAACGTAGCGCGTCTGCCAGTTCCGCCACTTCGGCACGTTGCCGCTCCGGCCGCCGCGGCCGCGGTTGCGACCCCGACGCGACGGGCAGTATAGCACATCGCCGCGCCGCTCGCAAGGCAGGCGCGACGGCAGGGGCGCCTGGCCGACTTTGTGGGCTGGCGAGAATCGCGTGCGCCCGGCAGAGGGAAGGGCTACCAGGGAAACGGGCGGTCGGCGTGCTGTGGACTCCGAGTGGGGCCGACGGTGGTCTCGCCGCTGGCATGCCCACGCTCGTCCCTGCTGGCGCCGACGGTGACCACCGGCGGGCCAGGCGTCGTCCAAGCGGTCGCTGCAGGCGGTGGTGCGCAGGGCGAGCATGGGAAGGAACGACCAGGACCCAGGGGCAAGGCGTATCACCCCCCGCTCTCGTCGTATAGGCGATGGCCTGGTATGGCTCGACCCACCCGCCTCCAGGCGATACCGGCCGACAGGTCCACCGTCTCACGGTACCGCGCCATCGCGGGTCTTGACTCCCCGCCTTTCCCGTCATGGGTCGATGTGTGGTCATTTCTGGGACGGCATGTGCATGGCGTCGGGGCGACTCCCGCCTTCATCGGCCAGGCGACGGAGCGCCGAGTCATGCGGCCGCCAGGCGACGACGACCAGCCAGATCATCCACGCAAGGCCCAGGACCCAGGCCAGCACGATCAGGATCGATCCCGTTTGCGAGAAGCCCTCGGCGCCAACCACCCAGCCCTGCACCAGGTAGGCGAGGCCGGTGAGCCCCATCAGGTAAGCGATCGGCCGAGGGACCCAGGCCGTGCGCACGACCGCGGCCGCGACCAGGAGCAACGCGAGGCCCAACGCGAAGTCGTGGTAACTTCTCATCCCCCACTCGATCCACCGAATTGCCTCGGCGCTCGCGAAGCGCGCCGCCTTCTCGGCGTCTGGGGCGCTCACCCACGCAGCGTCGGCCTGCTTGTTGGCGACCCCATCCACCGCCTGCAGGGCGCCGTAGAGCGCCAGTGCTACCACCGCCGACGCGGCACCGAATCGACCCGCCCATCTCGCCGTTCCAGCCTAAACGTCCAGGGCGACGAACAGGGTGAGCAGCCCCGAGACCAAGATCGCCATGGCCCCGAACTGGGCGACGTGTACGGCCGTCCAGATCCCGCTAGCCGCGTATTCGGCGAATATGACGGGGTGATTATTGGCGTCCCCACCGGCGTGGAACTGGGTGACCGCGATGTACAGGAGTTGTCCCGTGAGCAGCAGCGCGGCGGACAGACGCAGCGACGGGCTGAATGGCTTGTTGTGCATGACGAGGCTCCTCGCCTGATACTCCGATCAAGAGCGCAGAGCGTAAGTCAGGTGCGCAGGTGCAGGCTGAATCAGCCATAGACCGATTCATGTGCTGGACTACGCGTCGGAATCGAGACGCCTACTCTACTCATGTGGGAGTGGCGCGTCAAGCCGGTAGACCGAGACCGACGGCACTAGCCTGCGGTGAACTCGACGTAATGGGCGCCGTGGCTGCCGTCATGCGGGTCGGGGCGGGAGTGTTGCGAGAGGGTGGTCGATGGGTGAGCAGACGGCTGAGCGACGGCAGGTCGAGGCGAAGCTGGCGGGCGCGCGGATGCAGATCGCCGCCCTGGCGGCCGCCCAGGACCGCGACGCGGCCGAGTCGTACGCCTGCGCGGCGGTGCACCAGATGCTCCAGGCGCTCACGGCGGCGCTGCAGCAACTCAACGCGCTGATGCCGGACCCCCTGCCGCCCATGCGAGTGAGCCGCCGCAACCTGCGCGACCGCTTCGCGGCCGTCGGGGCGGAGAGTCAGGTGCTGCGGGAGCTCGATCGGGTGGGGCGGCCCGGCCAGGGCTGGCTCTGGTGGCTGGAGCGGCAAGCGGCCGGGAGCAGCTTTCGCAGCCTGGTCCAGCTCGATCCGGCTGGACAGCGAGCTGTCTCACGGGATCCGCTGGACCCGGGCGCGGGACTCGAGCCGGGCGGCGCGGCGGCACACCTCACGACGCGGCTGGAGCAGATGCGTGCCCTGGTGGCCCAGATCGACGGCCTGGCCGACGCCGACGCAGCCCGCTACCGTGCCGCGCTGCGGAGGCAGAACGTCAGCCCGTTGTAGCCAGGAGGAGCCGTCCGCGGGGTGATGGCCCACTGACTCTTGACATACCGCGTGCCAGGGTCTATCATGCGTGAACGCGAGTGAGTCTCGTGGGTGTTGAAGGACGGGTGGACCAGGCAGTGACGGCCGTGGCGCAGCCGAGGATCGACGAGCAGGTGGCGGCAGTGGTGCCGGTGCCCGCGGCTGCGCGTGTCCTTGCCCTTCTCGGCGCTCTCATGCGCGTCACCCTCGTTATGGTAAGCCTTATTATCGTAGGCCTTATTATCATTATTGGCCACGATAATACGGGGGGCGTTGCGAGAGCGTAAGTACCAATCGATAGGAAAGAGTGACTCGCGAGCCTCCCAGCAATGGGAGGCTCGATTCGTTCGTGGCGCGGTGCGGTCGCGGCCGCCCCGCACACGGGCCCAGCGGAAGAGGGGGCGCGCATGGTCGTCCAGACCAACGAAACCGAGACGGACCGTCGGGCCGAGCCGACACCGGCGGCCAGGCCGTCGAACGGCGCACGGGTGCTGTGCCGGGCGCTCCAGCGGGAGGGCGTCCGGGTCATCTTCGGCTATCCCGGCGGCGCGGTGATCCCGCTCTACGACGTGCTGCCGGAGTTCGATATCCACCACGTGCTCGTCCGCCACGAGCAGGGTGCGGCCCACGCCGCCGACGGCTACGCGCGGGCGACCGGGAGGCCGGGCGTCTGCCTCGCGACCTCCGGGCCTGGCGCGACCAACCTGGTGACGGGGATCGCCACGGCGATGCTCGACTCGATCCCCCTGGTGGCGATCACCGGGCAGGTGCCGCAGGCGGTGATCGGCACCGACGCCTTCCAGGAGATCGACATCACCGGCATTACGCTCCCGATCACCAAGCACAACTTCGTCGTCCGCCGGGTCGCGGACATCGGGCCGACGATCCAGCAGGCGTTCCACCTGGCGACGACCGGGCGGCCCGGGCCGGTGCTGGTCGACGTGCCGAAGGATGTGCTCCTGGCCGAGGGGGAGCTGGCGCCGCCGGAGCCGGTGCAGCTCCTGGGCTACCGGCCGACCATCGTGCCGCACCGGCGGCAGATCCGCCGGGCGGCGGAGGTGCTGCGCGCCGCCCAGCGGCCGCTGATCCTGGCCGGCCACGGCATCCTGATCTCCGGCGCGACGGAGGAGCTAGTCCGCTTCGCCGAGCGGACGCAGATCCCGGTCGGTCTCACCCTGCTCGGCATCGGGGGCTTCCCGGGGTCCCACCCGCTGTGCCTGGGCATGGTCGGCATGCACGGCTTCGCCCACGCCAACCGCGCGATCCATGAGGCGGACGTCATCGTCGGCATCGGCATGCGCTTCGACGATCGCGTCACCGGGCGCGTCAGCGAGTTCGCGCCCCGCGCCCAGATCATCCACATCGACATCGACCCGGCCGAGATCGGCAAGAACGTGGAGACGGCGGTGCCGGTCGTGGGCGACGCGCGGGAGGCGCTGCTGGCCCTGCTCGACGAGCTCGAGCCGCTCCGGCATGACGACTGGCTGGCCCAGATCGCGAGCTGGCGCAAGCGCCCGGCATCTGGCCCGGTGGCGCCCACCGGCGAGCTGGCGCCGCAGTACGTGGTCGAGCGGCTGCACGCGCTCACCGAGGGGCGGGCCATCGTCACCACCGACGTCGGCCAGCATCAGATGTGGGCCGCGCAGTTCTACACCTGCGACATCCCCCACCAGTGGATCACCTCGGGCGGGTTGGGCACGATGGGCTTCGGGGTGCCGGCCGCGATGGGGGTGGCCCTGGGCCGTCCCGACGCCGAGGTGTGGGCGGTGGTCGGGGACGGCGGCGTCCAGATGACGATGTTCGAGTTCGGCACCATCGTCCAGGAGCGGGCGCCCGTCCACATCGCGATCATCAACAACGGCTACCTGGGGATGGTCCGCCAGTGGCAGGAGCTGTTCCACAACCGCAATTACTCGGAAACGCCAATCAGCAGCCCGGACTACATGCTGATCGCCCAGGCCTACGGCATCCCCGGCCGGCGCGTGACCCGGCCGGAGGAAGTCGACGACGCGATCCGCTGGGCGCGCTCGATCGATGGGCCGACGCTGCTGGAGTTCGTGGTCAATCAGGAGGAGAACGTCTACCCGATGATCCCGTCGGGCGGATCGATCCGCGACATGATTGAGGAAGAAGCGTAAGCATGGAGGGTGTGCGACGCCACACGCTGGTGGTGTTGGTCGAGGATCGCCCGGGTGTGATGAACCGGGTGATGAGCCTGTTCCGCCAGCGCGGGTTCAATGTGGACAGCATCGCCGTCGGGCACAGCGAGCAGCCGGGCCTGTCGCGGATGACGCTCGTGGTCCAGGGCGACGACCGGACGGTGGAGCAGGTCACCAAGCAGCTCTACAAGCTGCTAGAGGTGATCAAGGTCACGGATGTGACCGGGGAGAACCTGATCCAGCGGGAACTGGCGCTGGTCAAGGTGGCGGCCAACGAGCGGACCCGGGGTGATATCATGCGGCTCGTGTCCGAGGTCTATCGCGCCCGCATCGTCGACGCCGCGCCGGACACGCTCGTGATCGAGGTGACCGGCCCGAGCGAGAAGATCGACTCGCTGATCACGCTGATTCGGCCGTATGGGATCAAGGAAGTCGCGCGCACGGGCTGTGTCGCCATCGAGCGCGGCAGCGGCTCGGTCGCGGTGCGGGTGGAGGATGCGGTCGCGTGAGGCGGGGGTCGTCCCACGTAGTGCGTAGTGCGTATTCCGTGTTGAGCACTACGTTGTGTGTCGTCCGTGTTTCGTCCCCCTCACCCCCGGCCCCTCTCCCACAGGGGGAGAGGGGAAGACGAACGGAACACGCAATACGCACCACGGAACACGCACTACGGACCACGTATGACGGGTGACGCCTGACGTCTGCCGGTACCGGTCGAGAGGAGCAGAGTCGGTGGCTGTTGTCTACTACGATCGGGATGCGGATCTCTCCCTGCTCCAGGGGAAGAAGATCGCGGTCCTGGGCTACGGCAGTCAGGGCCATGCGCACGCCCTGAACCTGCGCGATAGCGGCTGCGACGTGGTCGTCGGGCTCTATGAGGGGAGCAAGAGCTGGGATCGGGTCAAGGCCGATGGGCTGCCGGTGACCACGGTCCGCGACGCGGCGCGGCAGGCCGACATCATCATGATGCTGATGCCGGACCACACCCAGAAGCAGGTGTACGAGGAGAGCGTCGCGCCCGAGTTGAGTGCCGGCAAGACGCTCATGTTCGCCCACGGCTTCAACATCCACTTCGGCCGGATCGTGCCGCCGGCCGACGTCGACGTCTCGATGATCGCCCCCAAGGGGCCGGGGCACATCCTCCGCGACACCTATCAGGAGGGCATCGGCGTCCCGGCGCTGCTGGCTGTCCATCAGGACGCGAGTGGGCAGGCGAAGCAGGTGGCGCTGGCCTACGCCAAGGGCCTGGGCTGCACCCGGGCCGGGGTGCTGCAGACCACCTTCAAGGAGGAGACCGAGACCGATCTGTTCGGCGAGCAGGCGGTGCTCTGCGGCGGCGTGAGCGCGCTCGTGCTGGCCGGGTTCGAGACGCTGGTCGAGGCCGGCTACCAGCCGGAGCTGGCGTACTTCGAGGTGCTGAACGAGCTGAAGCTGATCGTCGACCTGATGTACCAGGGCGGCCTGAAGTACATGCGCTACTCGGTCAGCGATACCGCGGAGTACGGTGACTACGTCAGCGGGCCGAAGATCATCGACGAGCGGGTGCGCGAGTCGATGCATCAGATCCTGCAGGACATCCAGAGCGGGAAGTTTGCCGATCAGTGGATGGCCGAGAACGAGTCGGGTCGACAGAACTTCTACAAGATGCGCGAGGCGGCGCTGAGCCACCAGATCGAGGCGGTGGGCGAGCAGTTGCGGGCCATGATGCCGTGGCTCAAGCGCCGGGAGATTCCGACGCAGTCGAGCTCCTAGCAGCGCGCTGGCCGGCCCCGCCGGGGCCGGCGCGTGTTGGCGGGCTGATTGCGCCCGTGATATACTGACGGCGGAGCACGTGGGTTGTCCGTGGACAGCAGAGGGAGGCGCCGCTCGAATGGCGTTGTACAAGGCGCAGAAGGACGAGATCGTTAGGAACTTCCGGATGCACGAGACGGACACCGGGTCTCCCGAGGTCCAGATCGCGCTTCTGACCGAGCGAATCAACGGCCTGGTCGAGCACCTGCGGGCGCACCCGCACGACAATCACTCGCGCCGGGGCCTGCTGAAGCTCGTCGGCCGGCGGCGCCGACTGCTGGCCTACCTGAGCGAGAAGGACGTTGAGCGATACCGCGCGACGATCGAGCGGCTCGGTTTGCGTCGTTAGCTACGTGGCCGCTCATTTCCCTCTGACTACCGGCGAACCCACGCGTGCCGCGGCGGATTCCCGTCGGTTCACTGTCAGCACGATGACGGGCCCAGGGGTATCCCTGGGCTTCTCTGTGTGCGTTGGGGCTGTCCCGCCGGTGCCTGGGCCAGTCCGGGAGGAGGTGTAGGCACTCATCTCGCGTTCCGCCGGTTGCAGGCGCGTGCGAGGGGTTAGGAATTGGAGCCCGGCGAGGAATCGATAGCACGGTTCGTCGCCGAACGCCAGTCCCTAACACCTCCCACGTCTGCAGCCGCGCAGGTACTTGAGCTCGCTGCGACCGAGCGTGGTCGCTTGGATGTGGGAGTAGCACAACATGCCACCAGTCATACACCAACGATCTATTGAGGTAGCTGGCCGGCTCCTCACCATCGAGACCGGCCGCATGGCCGGGCTCGCGCACGGCGCGGTCACCGTTCGCTATGGTGACACCATCGTCTTGTCGACCGTCGTGGGCGAGCGCGAGCCGCGGGAGGGGCTCGACTTCTTCCCGCTGACCGTCGACTACGAGGAGAAGATGTACGCCGCCGGGAAGATCCCGGGTGGCTTCATCAAGCGGGAGGGGAGGCCGACCGAGGCCGCGATCCTGGCCGCACGGCTGACCGATCGCCCCATCCGCCCGCTCTTCCCCAGGGGCTACCGGGCCGAGGTGCAGGTCATCACCACCGTGCTCTCGGCCGACCAGGAGAACGACCCGGACATCCTGTCGATCATCGGCGCCTCAGCTGCCCTGATGCTCTCGCCGATTCCCTGGGCCGGTCCGGTCGGCGCGGTGCGCGTCGGCGAGATCGACGGGCAGCTCGTCATCAACCCGACCGAGCACCAGCTCATCGACAGCAAGCTCGACATGGTCGTGGCCGGCACCGCGGACGCCGTGATGATGGTCGAGGGGCGGGCCAATAGCATCCCCGAGGAGCGGGTGGTCGAGGCGGTGCTGCTGGCCCACGACGAGATCAGGCGGATCGTCAGCATGCAGCACGAGCTGCGCGAGGTCGCCGGCAAGGAGAAGTGGGAGTTCACCCCGCCGCCCGAGAACACCGAGCTGAAGGAGCGCGTCGAGGCGTTCGTCGCGGATCGGCTGGTCGGCGCCGTGTTCAACCCCGACAAGGAGCAGCGGCTGGAGGCCACGGCGGCGCTCAAGCAGGAGGTCATCCAGCACTTCACCGCGGCGGACGAAGGCGAGGAGTCGGTCGCCACTGAGCGCGAGGTGTCCGACATCTTCGACAGCCTGGTGAAGGGGCTCGTCCGCCGCGCCATCCTGGAGCGCGGCGAGCGGCCCGACGGCCGGCGCCCCGACGAGATCCGCGAGATCTGGATCGAGGCCGGGGTCCTGCCGCGCACCCACGGGTCGGCGATCTTTACCCGTGGCCAGACCCAGGTCCTGACGGTCGTCACGCTGGGGACCACCTCCGAGGAGCAGATGCTCGACGGCCTCGGGATCGAGGAGTCGAAGCGCTACCTGCACCACTACAACTTCCCGCCCTTCAGCGTGGGCGAGGTGCGGCGGCTGCGCGGCCCGAGCCGCCGGGACATCGGCCACGGTGCCCTGGCCGAGCGGGCGCTGCTGGCGGTCCTGCCCGACGAAGAGGTCTTCCCGTACACCATGCGGGTCGTCTCGGAGGTGGTCAGCTCGAACGGCTCCACCTCGATGGCCAGCGTGTGCGGCAGCTCGCTGGCGCTGATGGACGCCGGGGTGCCGATCTCCGCCCCGGTCGCCGGTGTGGCGATGGGGCTGGTGACCGATCCGGAGACGGGCCGCTACCAGGTCCTCACCGACATCCAGGGCATCGAGGACGCGCTCGGCGACATGGACTTCAAGGTCGCGGGCACCGCGGCGGGCGTCACCGCCATCCAGATGGACATCAAGGTGATGGGCATCACCGCGGCGATCATGCGCGACGCGCTGGAGCAGGCCCGCCGCGCCCGGCTCGCCATCCTGGAGAAGATGAACGCGGTGCTGTCCGAGGCGCGGCCCGAGATGTCGCCGTACGCGCCGCGCATCTACCGGATTCAGATCCGGCCCGACCAGATCGGCGAGGTCATCGGCCCGGGCGGCAAGGTGATCCGCGGGATCCAGGAGGCGACCGGCGCCAAGATCGACATCGAGGACGACGGCACGGTCTTCATCAGCGCGGTGAACGAGGAGAGCGCCCGCAAGGCGGTCGACACGATCGAGCGCATGACCAAGGTGCCGGAGGTCGGCGATATCTTCTTCGGGCGGGTGAAGACGATCATCCCGTCGGGGGCGTTCGTCGAGATTCTGCCGGGCAAGGACGGTTTCGTGCACATCTCCGAGCTGGACACGCACCGGGTGAACTCGGTGGAGGATGTGGTCCAGGTCGGCCAGGAAGTGAACGTCGTCGTCACGGGCATCCGTCCGGATGGGAAGATCAACCTGTCGCGCAAGGCCCTGCTCGTCAAGGACGGGCCGGAGCGGCGCGACGGTGCCGGGTCCGGCGGCCGCGGCGGCGAGCAGCGTGGTGGGCGCCGGCCGGACGAGCGCGGCGGGCGCGGCCCGCGCCCGGAGCAGCGCGGCGGCGACCGGGGACCGCGCGCGGGCGAGCCTCGCCCGCGCCAGGAGGAGCGCGGGCAACCGCAGCCGCGACCCCGCCCGCAGGAGAGCGGCCAGCCGCTGATGCGGCGCCCGCGCGATAGCCGCACGCTGCCGGGGCGTGACCAGGGACGCTAACGCGCGGCGACGTGCGACTGCCGGAGCCGATCGGGGCGAGCGGGCGGTGACGCCCGCTCGTTGCCGTCTGCGGCTCGATCGGGCGAGAGGCGGGATGATGTGGCCCGCTGGGCTGCCGGCGCCGGTCGAGCGGGTCGCGGGCGCCGCCGCGCCAGGCACGCAGCCGTCGCGCGGTGGGGCCCGGGTCACCGGGTGTGCCGGATGATACCCCGCTCGAGGGCGACCGTGACGGCGGCGGTGCGGTCGTGCACGCCCAGCTTGCCGAAGATGTGGATCGGGTGGGACTTGACCGTCGCCTGGCTCACGGCGAGGCGCGCGGCGATCTCCCGGTTCGACGCCCCCTGCGCCTCCAGGCGTAGCACCTCGATCTCGCCGGGCGGTGGTGCGCCTGCTCGACGTGGCGGCGCCGCACGGCAGCGGTTGGCGGCGTATGGGGTTCGTCTGTCTCAAGGTGCATCACGACGCTGGTGGCACCTGTGCCAGCATCGCGTGGATCACCTGAGCCAGTCGCGGGCGTGCCTCGACGATACCGGCCGGCGCTCCTGCTCGGCGAGGGCGGCGTGCATCGCCATCCGCTCCTCAATCAGGCGGCGGCGCTCCTGGCTCTGCCGGGTGATGGCATGGAAGGTGTACACCGCGGTGGCCGTGACGGTGATCGACAGAGCCGGCACCGAGGAGCGCGCCGTCGAACCCGGCATCCCAGACCTGGTTCCAGTGCTCCCAGACGTCGTCCGCAGCCGGGCCATGCCCCGGCTGCCACCGCCGGATCATCGCGCGCGTGGCCCCTGCCGCTCGCCGGAGCCTCCCTCAGCCTCCCTGCCCGGTCACGGGTCGTGTAACGCCCGCCTGCGCGATACGCCGCAGGGGGCATCACGGCAAGCATAGCGGGTACGCGCCGCCGGGCTGCGGCTGATCGGTTGATGGTCGGATCAAGCGGCTGGTGGATACCACCGAGCCCGGGCTGGGGCCCGGCGCGTGGTTCAGCTCACCGTCTGGGCGGCGTCCGCGGCCGGCCCGAGCGACTCCAGGCGCGTGAGGTGGCGCTCGATGGCCAGCAGCGCCCCGGTTCCGACCAGGACGCCCAGCCACAGCGTGGCGAAGCGGACGAGCAGCGTGGCCGCGGCGGCCAGATCGGCCGTCATGCGCGGGTCATGCACCAGGAGCAGCAGCAGCCCCGCGACCCCCGCCTCGGCCGCGCCGAGCCCCCCGGGGAGCATCGACACCGCCCCCAGGAGCGACGCGGTGGCCAGGATGAAGGTCGCCAGCACCAGCAGGTGCAGCGTGGGGTCGAGCCCGAGGCCGATCAGGATCAGGAAGAAGGCCGCGCACTCGCCGAACCAGGAGACGACCCCGATCCCTACGGCCGCGACGAGCTTGCCCGGCCGGAAGAGCGCATAGGTGCTCTCGTACATGGCGTGCAGCGCGTGGATCCGGCGGAAGATCACCGGCACCTGCTCCAGGCGCGCGAAGATCCGGAACATGAGCTCCCGACGCTGGAGGATGACGATGCCCGCGAGCGCCGCGACGCCGAGCGCGGTGAGCATCGGCCAGCCGTAGCGGACCGAGACCAGCCCGAACGACGCCAGCCCCAGCATGGCGATCCCGTCGGTCGCGCGCTCGGCGATCACGATGGGGGCGGAGACGGAGACGGGCGTCCCACTCGCCCGGCGCAAGAGGTACGACTTCAGAAACTCGCCGAGCTTGCCGGGGGTGATCGCCATCGAGAGGCCGGCCAGGAAGATGCCCAGGCTGGTGCGCGGCCGGAGGTGCGCGATGTTGAGCCAGCGGAGGTAGAGATGCCACTTGGCGAAGCGGAGCACGTAGTTGCCCAGCGTGAGCAGGATGATCGGGGGCGCGACGCGCCAGTCGAACTTCCCGAGCGTGCGCAGCAGCGCCGGGCCGTCGCCCAGGATGGCGACGGCGATCACGACGAGGATGCCGCAGATCAGGCCGTAGACGAAGCGCCGTCTCAGACGATCGAGCGGGGACCGCTCCTCGTTGGCGGGCTGAGCCGGTCGTCGCGGCCGTTGCTCCATGTGCTGCTCGCTCTCCTTCCCTGCGGGGACACGCCGAGGTCGCGACTCCAGCCGACCTCCCGTCGCAGGTTGCTGGCCGCGCGGCGTGAACCGCGCCCGCGATGGTACTGCACCGGCCCAGCCCGTGGCGAGCGATCGGGGCGCCCGAGGTGAGGTGCCAGGCCGGCTGCGTTGACCCTACCCCGCCACGCTGTTAGGATCAGGCGGTGATCCGCGCCAGCGCGGCGGCGAGCCGCCCCCAAGCGATGAAGGATACGCCAATGGATGCGGCGCTTTCCGCCAGGTACGATCGACTGCGGCAGATCGTCGCGGAGCTGGGCACGGTGGTCGTGGCCTACAGCGCGGGCGTGGACAGCACGCTCGTGCTGCGTGTGGCCCGGGACGTCCTCGGTGCCGAGCGGGTGGTGGCCGCCACCGGGCTGTCCGACACCTACCCCGAGGAGGAGATCGCCGAGGCGCGTGCGCTGGCCGCGGAGCTCGGGGTCGAGCATGTCATGGTCCGCACGGAGGAGCTGACCGACCCGCGCTATGCGATGAACTCGCATCAGCGCTGCTTCTTCTGCAAGAGCGAGCTCTACACCCGGCTCGTGGCGCTGGCCCGCGAGCGCGGTATGGCCTGCGTCGCGGACGGGACCAACGCCGACGACCTGGGCGACCACCGCCCGGGCATTCGCGCCGCGCGCCAGCTCGGCGTGCGCAGCCCGCTGGCCGAGGCCGGGCTCACCAAGGCGGACGTCCGGGCGATCTCGCACGAGCTCGGGCTGCGCACGTGGGACAAGCCCGCGCTCGCCTGCCTCTCCTCCCGCTTCCCCTACGGCACGCCGATCACGGTTGAGCGTCTGCGGCAGGTCGCGGCGGCGGAGCGGAGCCTGCGGGCGCTCGGTTTTCGCCACGTCCGCGTTCGCCATCACGACCCGATCGCGCGCATCGAGGTGGACCCGGCGGACTTCCCGCGCGTCATCGAGCGGCACGCGGAGATCGTCGAAGCCGTGCGCGCCGCGGGGTATCAGTACGTCGCGCTCGACCTGGAGGGCTACCGCAGCGGCAGCCTCAATGCCGGCCTCACCCCCAAGCTGCGGGCCGCCACCGGCCGCGGGATCACCACCGCCTGACTCGTCCCCGAGAGCCGCACCCTGTCGTCTCCGGCGGTCCCTGTCCGCTCGGACAGGCCATCGCCCGCCCGCGCGGCGGGTCGGCGGCCAATCCCCCGATCGGCGCCTGCTGCCCGCACCGGCGCTACCGTATTCCGGGTTCGCATCGACGCGGCCCGGCGGCGAACTCGCGTGCGCCGCGGATCGAGGGGAAGGGAACGACGCCATGTTCCAATGATGGGGATGGTTTGTCGCCCGGCACCGTCGCCTGGTGTTGTGGTTGTCGCTCGCGCTGCTGCTGGTTGCGGCACCGGTGATTCCACAGGGGCTCAGCAGGCTGGACGGTGGCGGATGGGACGCTCCGAACTCGGAGTCAGCACGTCTCCAGGCTGCGCTCGAGGAGGACTTTGGAGAGCACGGCTCCACCATCGTCATCGTGTTCTCCTCCAACACGCTGCCGGCGACTGATCCTGCCGTGCAGGACGAGATCACCCGGGCCCTGGCGCCGCTGCGGGATCGATCGGAAGTCCTCAGCATCGCCGGGTACGCGACCACCGGGTCCAGCCAGTTCATCTCGCGCGACGGCAAGAAGACCTACGTGGTGATTACCGTCGACGCGGAGTCCGTAGCGGAGGCTGAACGGTATCTGCACGACTACCGCTCGCTCATCGTCACCCCGAATCTCACCCAGACGTACGGGGGCTGGGTGGCGGCCAGCGAGGCGTTCAATAGCCTCGTCAGCCGCGATCTGCGGGTGCAGGAGCTGGTGTCGCTGCCGCTCACGTTGATCGTGCTCGTCCTGGTGTTCGGCTCGCTGGTCGCCGCCGGGCTGCCGCTGGCGGTCGGCCTGGTGTCGATCCCCGCCGCGCTGGGCGGGATCGCGCTCATGGCGCTGTTGACCGATGCCAGCATCTACGTGCTCAACATCGCGACGATGCTGGGGCTGGCCGTCGCCATCGACTACTCGCTGTTCCTGGTGACGCGCTTCCGCGAGGAGTTGACCCACCATCCCATCGACGCGGCGCTGGCGGCGACGCTGGCCACGACGGGCAAGGCGGTCTTCGTCTCCGGGATCACGGTGGCGATCGGCCTGTCCGGGATGGCCTTCTTCCCGACCTATGCCCTCCGCTCCATGGGCCTGGCCAGGGCGATCGTGGTCGGGCTGGCGGTCTTCTACGCGCTCACCCTGCTTCCGGCCGCGCTGGCCATGCTGGGGCCGAAGGTGAACCGGCTCCAGGTCCGCCGCGTCAGTCCGCTGGCGGGGCAAGACGCGGGCGTGTGGCACTGGCTGGCGACCGGCGTGATGCGGCGGCCGGTGCTTGTCTTGCTCCCGGTGCTCGCCGCCCTGGTCGTCGCGGGCGCGCCGTTCCTCGGTGCGCGCTTCGACTCGCCCGGCATGGACATGCTGCCACGGTCGGAGGAGTCCCGCATCGCCTATGAGGCCCTGACCTACGAGTTCGCGGAGACGCAACTGGCACCGGTGTTGGTGGTGGCGCGGCCGGCGTCGGGCGCCATGACCGATCCGGCGAACCTGGCGGCGCTCCGGCGCGTGATCGACGCCATCGCCGTCCTGCCCGGCGTTGAGCAGGTGCAGAGCGTCTACGACCTGGCACCGGCGGGGCGGGACACGCCGCCAGCGGAGGTGGCCCGCCTGCTCGGCGGCGCCGACCCGGCGACCGCCGCCCTGGCCAGGAGCTACCTGAGCGAGCGGGGCGCGCGCCTGACGGTCATCGCCCCCGGTGAGCAATACAGCGACGCCCTCAAGCGCCTGGTGAGGGACATTCGCGCCCTGGACGAGGATGGGACGCTGGACTTCCACCTGCTCGTCGGCGGTGCCACCGCCTACGACCTCGACCTCGTACACACGATCGTGTTCCGCCTGCCCTACGCCATCGGCTTCATCATGGTCGTCACCTACGTGGTGCTGTTCCTCCTGCTCGGCTCCGTCGTCCTGCCGCTCAAGGCGATCGCGATGAACGTCCTGTCGATCACCGCCTCGTTCGGGGCGCTGATCTGGATCTTCCAGGACGGGCACCTCAAGGGCCTCTTCGGCTTTGAGCCGACCGGGTACATCGTCACGACCGTCCCGGTGATGATTGTTCTGTATCCTGTTCGGGTTGTCGATGGACTACGAGGTCCTGATGCTCTCCCGGGTCAAGGAGGAGTACGAGCGGACCGGGGACAACACCCTGGCGGTGGCACGCGGCCTGGAGCGGACGGGCCGGATGATCACCAGCGCGGCGGTGATCATGATCGTGCTGTTCGGCGCGGCGGTGTTTGCCAAGTTCCTGCTGTTCGAGTCGCTCGGGATCGGGATGGCCATCGCGGTGCTGGTGGACGCCACCATCGTTCGGGCCTTGCTCGTGCCGGCCACCATGCGGCTGATGGGGCGGCTGAACTGGTGGGCGCCGCAGCCGCTGCGCCGCCTGCAGCAGCGGCTCGGGCTCGCCGAAGGACAGCCCGGGCTGCTCGACCCTGAGGAGGCGCTGGCGCTGGCCCCGGCCTATGCGCGGCGGGACGACTGACACCCTGCGACGCGGGACCCGCCGGCGTGGGCGGCGAGGGAGGAGTCCCTCGCCGCCCGGGGTGCGGACGGGGAACGCGCCAGGAGCCATCGTGGCCCCCCGCGATGACCCGCCCGCCTGGCCCCCCGCGCCGGTCTCCAGCACGGCTGGGGGGCCGCCCAGCGCTTGCTCAGTCGAGATACCCCTCGACGCGGAGTAGCTCCGCGTTCAGGATCGACGCCCCGGCCGCGCCGCGGATGGTGTTGTGCCCCAGCACCACGAAGCGCACGTCGAACACGTTGCAGGCACGCACCCGGCCGACGATCGAGGCCATGCCGCGCTCCACGTTGCGGTCGAGCACCGGCTGCGGCCGATCGGCCTCCGTCCGCACCACGACCGGCCGCGTGGGCGCGGACGGCAGGCTCAGCTCCTGGGGCCGGCCGCGGAAGTTGGCCAGCACCTCCACGACGTCGTCCACCGACGCGGCGCGGCGCAGCTTGAGCGACACCGCCTCGGTGTGCCCATCGCGCACCGGGACGCGCGTACAGGTCGCGCTGAGGGTGATGTCGGCATACCTGAAGCCGTCCGGACCGTAGTCGCCGAGGAGCTTGCGCGTCTCGGTCTCGATCTTCTCCTCCTCACCCCCGATGAAGGGGACCACGTTGTCGATCAGGTCCATCGACGGGACACCGGGGTAGCCCGCGCCCGATGCGGCCTGGAGCGTGGTGACGATCGCCTGCTCGATACCGAAGGCGTCCCAGATCGGCTTCAGCGCCAGCACGAGGTGGATCGTGGAGCAGTTGGGATTGGCGACGATGAACCCGTCCTTCCAGCCACGCCGCTCGCGCTGCGCGCGGATCGCGGCCGCGTGATCGGGGTTCACCTCCGGGATCATGAGCGGCACGTCCGGCTGCATGCGCGTGTCGCGAGCATTGGTGAAGACGCGCTTGCCCTGGGCGGCCAGGCTCGCCTCGACCTGCCCGGCGATCCCGCCCGGCAGCGCCGAGAAGACGACCGAGCTGCGCACCGGCTCCTCGTAGTGCTGCACGCGGATGTCTGCCACCTCCGCGGGCGGGGCGGCGCTGATGCGCCAGTCACAGACATCTCCGTAGCGCTGGCCGGCCGAGCGCTCGCTGCCCACGAGCTCCGCAACCCGGAACCAGGGGTGCCCGTCCAGGAGCTGCACAAACCGCTGGCCGACGCTGCCGGTCGCCCCCAGGACGGCGACCTCGATCCGATCTCCCACGGCGCGTGTTCCCTTCCTCCACGGCGCGATGCGCCACAAACAAAAACGGCAGAGGTGCTTCCCTCTGCCGGTCCCCTCACAGGCGTTTGGTTGGCGCGCTCAGGTCACCGCACCCGCCTGCGTACCGGCGGGTCCAATAGTCATGTCATCAATCACGGTGACGATCGCGCGCAGCAAGAACACCAGAAGCTCTCCTCGGCACGACCTTGCGGCCTCCGTGCCCCGCGCGTACCCTCTGGGGGACGCCATCCAGACGATAGCAAGGACGGGCGGAGGCGTCAAGGCGCCGGCAAGGCGCATCGACTGGGAGAAAGGTGGGAAGCGGATGACGGGCAGACGGGTCGGCGTGGCCGTTCTCGGCTTGGGGACCATCGGGACGGCGGTGGTCCGGGCGATCCACGCGCAGCACGATCTCA
>JASBVL010000026.1 GCA_029961075.1 Sphaerobacter sp. | reverse complement strand
TCTCGCGCATGCTGGTGCTGACGCTGGCGATCCTGGTCCTGCTCGGGGCGGCCAGCATCATCTTCACGTCGACGGCCAACGCCCGACTCCAGGTCCTGGCGCCCCGCGAGTTGCGCGGGCGCGTCATGAGTCTGTATATCTTTCTCTTTGCGGGAACGGCGCCGCTCGGCTCGCTCACGCTCGGCTACCTGGCCGAGGCGCTGAGCGTGCCGCTCGCCGTGGGCGCGATGGCGGCCCTCTGCGCGCTCGGCCTCCTGCTCGGCCTGCACTACCGGGCGCATCGCCCGGCATGGGACGTGCAGGTTTCCACCCCGCGCGAAGTGCCCGAGCACTCCGGACACGATTGAGGGGTCGCGCCGATGGGGCCACCGGTCGGCCGGGCCGGGCGGCGGTCGGCGACAGCTGGGCGCGGAAGTGTGATCGAAAGCGCGGGTCGATGAGAGCGCCTCGCCATGCGCGGCACGGGATTGGCTTTGGCAGGGCCTGAGGCCGCACGCGGACGGTCCTTGACCGGGGAGCCACCTCCTCCTGACGGCGTCGGATGCGCTGGAGCGAGGACGAAGCGAAGTGAGTCACAACCTGACGGACGACGCACTCTTCCTGCACGCAGCGCTTGACTGGGTCGACGAGGGCGTCGTGCTGGCCGATCCGGCGGGCAACATCCACCGCGTCACGCCGCAGGCGGCGGCGCTCCTCGGGCGACCCGTCCGCCACGTCACCGAGCTCGGCGTCCCCGCCGACGCCTGCGCCCGCGTCGGGCGGGGCGAGCCGATCGCCGGGATCCGGCTGCCCGGCAGCGACGCGGCGGTCAGCGTGGCGGCGGTGCCGGTGCGCGACGCGGGCGGGACCGTGATCGGCATGGTCCTCATCCTGCGCCCGTCCGCGGCCGCTGAGGCGGCGCTCGGCGCGTTGCAGTTGGAGTCCCTCGCGCATGCCATTGCCTCGGGCCGCGACATCGACACCATTCTGGCGCACACGTTCGGGTTCCTGCAGCCGCTGATCGGGTGCGACCACATCTCGCTGGCCGTCGTGGACGGCGACGGGGAGCCCGTGCGGCTGCGGGTCCTGATCGACCAGCCGACGCCGATCTCGCGCATCCTGCTCGCCGGCGAGATGGGCCATGTCATCCGGCGTGTCATGGCCGAGGGCGCGCCGATCATCGTGGAGGACACCAGCGCCTCGGCCGCCCGCGAGGACCGGATGCTCCTGGGCGAGGGGATCCGCAGCTACGCGATCTATCCCCTGCACGGCGAGCAGCGGATCCTCGGGACCCTCAACCTGAGCGCCCGCCAGCCGCGGGCGTTCTCGGCGCGCGAGATGCGGGTGATCGAGCGCGTCGTCAGCCACGTCGCGCTCGCCGTCGAGAAGATCCTCCTGATCGAGTCGATCGAGCAACAGCGCCAGTACCTGGAGCAGGTGCTGCACCACATGCCGGTCGGCGTCCTGGTCGTCGGGCCACCGCCGGAGCTGCGCGTGCGCACCGCAAACGCGCATTTTCGCAACTTTCTGGACAAGCCCTTTCGCACGGAGCAGGAGATCGTCGGCCTGCCCTTGGCCGCGCTCGTGTCACCCGGGCAGCAGGAGCGCGTCCTGCCCGCATTCCCGCGGGCCTTCGCGACCGGGGAGACGGTCGAGGCGCTCGATGTCGTGGTCGAGAGGCCGAAGCGGGGGACGACCCACTGGAACGTCTGGTGCGTCCCGCTGCGCGACCGCACGGGCCGGGTCGAGGCGGTGATTGCGCTGGTGGTGGAGACGACCGAGCAGGTCCGTGACCGGCGGCGGATCGAGGAACTGGCCGGCACCGCGGCGCAGCAGGCGACCGCCCTCAGCGCCATCATCGAGTCGATGGCGGAGGGGGTCTTCGTCAGCGATGGGACCGGGCAGATCGTGCTCGTCAACGAGGTCGGCGCCCGGCTGTTCGGGCAGACCGTGGAGCAGGTCCTGCAGCCGCTCGAGCGCCATGCCCAGACGCTCGACGTGCGCTACCCCGACGGTCGCCCCATCCCGCCCGACGAGCAGCCGCTGGCGCGGGGGCTGCGCGGGGAGACGCAGGCGGACTGGGAGCAGATCGTGCGCCGGGTCGACACCGGGGATGATGTCCACCTCCTCGTGGGCTACTCGCCCATCGCCGACGACCGCGGCACGATCGTCGGGGCGGTCGCGGTGGTCAGTGACGTGACCCGCATGCGCCAGCTCGAGCGGCAGCGCGAGGAGTTCCTCTCGATCGCCGCCCACGAGCTGAAGACCCCGGTGACCAGCATCAAGCTCTTCACCCAGGGGATGCTCCGCACGCTCCATCGGCGCGGCGAGCTGGGCCCCGAGCGGACCGAGCGTGACCTGCGCACCATCCTGGAGCAGATCGACCGGCTCACGCAGCTCGTGGACGACCTCCTCGACGTGAGCCGGATCCGCACCGGCCGGCTGGAGTACCGCTTCGAGAGGGTGGACCTCGGTGCGCTGGTGCAGACGGTCGTCGAGCGGTTCACCACCCACCTGAGCGACGACGAGCGCTTCCGGCTCCGGCTGCACGTGACGCCGGGTCTGCCGCCCGTCTCGGCCGACCCGACGCGGATCGATCAGGTCATCACCAACCTGCTCTCGAATGCGCTCAAGTACTCTCCCGGCGGGGGCACCGTCACCGTGCGGGTCGGCGCGGCGGCGGCTGCGGGCTGGCTGCGGATCGCCGTCAGCGATCAGGGAGTCGGCCTCGACCCGGCGGAGCTGCCGGGGCTGTTCCAGCCGTTCGCGCGCGCCACCAGCAACGCCACCGTGCGCAACGTCAGTGGGATTGGCCTGGGCCTCTACATCAGCAAGGAGATCGTCGACCGCCACGGCGGCCGCATCTGGGCACAGAGCGCGGGTCAGGGCCGCGGCACCACCTTCACCGTGGAGCTGCCGGTCACGGCCACGGCCGCGGGCCGCTCGCCGGGCGGCCCCGCTGCCTGAGCGCCGCTCACGGGACGCGGAAGTAGGCGCGGATGATGAGCCGGGCGACGACGTTGCCGGCGAAGGCCAGCGCGGCCTCGCGGTGGACGTCGACCGGGCAGTACTCGCTCGGGATCAGGAAGCAGCGGCACTGATGGCTGTCGATATGGCAGCCATCGTGCTGGACGTAGCACCAGTCCGAGGGGCCGTGCTTGGCGCAGGGGATGATGCCCGCCGCCCGGGACCCGGTGCCCGTCGCGCGCCCTGTGGGATGGCCCCGATGCGAATCCGATGACGCCATACTCGTACGATCGTCCTCTCGTCTGGCATGCTGGCCGGGTCTTGCTGCGGTCTGGTGCGCCGCGCGCTCACCACCGGGGTCCTCGCCCCCGCAGGTCAGCCGGCTCCTCAGGTGTGCTGTGTGCCTGGTTGTCCCAGGCGGGTCGAGGATACGGAGGGCGCCGGGGGTACTCGATCCCCATACGGTCACATCGCGCGTCGCCTCTGGGTCACCGCGGCCGCTGCGGGGCAGGCGGGACGTGCCGGCTGCCGAGCGGGCCGCGGGCGGACTTGTGCGTGACGCACAAAGAATTGGCGGTGAATTGGGGTTGAAGACCGTAGTTCGGCCGGGGGTACGCCCCGTAGGCTTGCGCAGGGGAGGGCGGCTCCCCACCGATGCACCAGCAGCGCCACCCGGTGGCGAAGGAGGTAACGCCATGGTCCTGGAGATGGTGCCGACGATCCGGTCCGCCATAACACCCACGGCGGAGGAGGTCTTGGACCGCGCACGGGAAGCGGGCGTCGAGTTCGTCAACCTGCAGTTCTCCGACGTAATGGGGATCGTGAAGAGCGTGACGATCCCCTTCGACGTTTTTCCGGACGTGATCGAGCACGGGCAGTGGTTTGACGGCTCGTCGATTGCCGGGTTTGCCCGCATCGCCGAGAGCGACATGTTCCTGATGCCGGACCTGGCCACCTTCGCCGTCATTCCCTGGGAGCAGGGGCGGAACACCACCGCCCGCGTCATCTGCTGGGTGTATAGCCCGAACGGCGAACTCTTCCCCGGCGATCCCCGCGCCGTCCTGTTGCGGCAGTTGGAGCGGCTGGCCAAGCTCGGCTACCGCTACCAGACCGGGCCCGAGCTGGAGTTCTTCCTCTTCCGGCGCGATAACGGGAACATTCGCCCGCTGCCGCACGATCAGGGCAGCTACTTCGACCTGACCACCGATCTGGCCGCCGACGTGCGTAAGGACATGATCCAGGCGCTGCGCGCCCTCGGCATCAAGGTGGAAGCGGGGCACCACGAGGTCGCAATCGGGCAGCACGAGATCGATTTCGAGTACAGCGACGCGCTGACGACGGCCGACCAGGCGATCACCTTCAAGTACACCCTGAAGGCCATCGCGCAGCAGCACGGCCTGCACGCCACCTTCATGCCGAAGCCCATTGAGGGCGTGAACGGCTCGGGCATGCACACGCACCAGAGCCTGGCCTTCCTGGAGACCGGCGCGAACGCCTTCGTCGATCCCGACGACGACTACGGGCTGTCCAAGCTGGCCAAGCACTTCATCGCCGGGCAGCTCGCGCATGCCCGCGGCATGTGCGCGGTGCTGGCCCCGCTGGTCAACTCCTATCGCCGGCTCGTGCCCGGCTTCGAGGCCCCGGTGTACATTAGCTGGGCGCGCCAGAATCGCTCCGCGCTGATCCGGGTGCCGGCCATCCGCGCTGGGCGAACCGCTGCCACCCGCTTGGAGCTGCGCTGCCCGGACCCGGCGGCGAATCCGTACCTCGCCTACGCGGTGATGCTGGCGGCCGGGCTCGACGGGATCGAGCGGGAGCTGCCGCTGCCGGAGCCGATCGAGGAGAACCTGTACCACTTCACGGATGACGACCTGAAGCGCCGCAACGTCGGCACGCTCCCCGGCACGCTCGGTGAGGCGATCGCCGAACTGGAGAAGGACGAGGTTGTCCGCGAGGCGCTCGGGGAGCACGTCTTCGAGCGGCTGATCGAGGCGCAGCGGCAGGAGTGGGACAGCTTCCGGCGGCATGTCAGCACCTGGGAGCTCGACCGCTACCTGGAGATCTATTGACGGGCTCGGCCCTCACCCGTCGGCAGGCGCCGGCTCGCCCCGCCCCCACCGGGAGGCGGGGCGAGTGGGTGAGGGGGCGTGCTAGTTCGACGCCGACGACTCGGCCGCGGCCTGCCGCGCCAACCGGCGGCGAAACTGCTGGATCGCCTGCTCGAATCCCTGGTTCATGATCGTCAGGCGCACCTGATTGTTGGTGTCGGGGC
This sequence comes from Sphaerobacter sp., assembly GCA_029961075.1. Lineage (GTDB taxonomy): Bacteria > Chloroflexota > Chloroflexia > Thermomicrobiales > Thermomicrobiaceae > Sphaerobacter. The sequence goes on along the minus strand of JASBVL010000026.1, from coordinate 6,684 downwards.
GGATCTCCAGCTCGACAAACCCCGCTTCGGCCTGAAAGCGCAGCCGGGCCGGCTCCTCATCGATCACCACGTCCAGCCCCAGACCGTCGGCGCCGAAGAACTTGCGCGCCTGCCGGTAGACTTCGCTCTGCTCGAGCCGAATCGGTATGGTGTGCGCCACGCCGTGCTCCTCCCTCTCAGCAACGGTCGGCGACGGCCCGTGTGGCCCGCCGGGATCCTCCCGCTGCGGCACGCTACCGCCAGCGCCGTGCCACGTGACATGCATCCGCCACCGGCGGTCCGGCGTCCGCGCGGGCGGGTCCTCGCTGGGGTGGTGCCGCGTGAGTGAGGGCGGCCTTCGCGGCGATGGCAGACCGACCGCTGTCGTGCAGCGTGGCGGTGGCAGGCGGAGCGTCCGCGTATCCGGTCGCCCGTTCCATGCGAGCATCTGCCACCGGACCATCAGGACATGCCTGCGGGACAAGGATGTGGCCGACCTCTTGCCACCGGTCGTCAACTTCTCGATGACTTCAGCCAGGGTTGGCCGGTTCTCGTAGCCAATCCATTGAGGTGGTCGTATCTCACGCCCGTTAGGAAAGTCGAATCGGTGCTTGTGGAACGCGTCCGCATGCCCCTCCCGGATATAGGTGTGCGCGTTGTCATACCGAAAGATGGGCCGTGGCGGGTCCCCAGCGAGGCCGGCGTGGTACTTGTAGTGGATACCCCGTACCTGATTGCGCTCATTGATCCGGAGGATCTTTCGAACATCAACGAAGAGCCCGTGATGGCAGTAGATTCGGCCTTCGATCCTCAGGTGATGAGGGCCCTGGAAGGAGATCTGGAGATCGTCGCGTTCAACAAAGAAGCGACCCAGCCGCTCAAGCTGGGCCTGATGGATCGTCAAGTAGTTATCGAGGCTATTCCAGCCGTGGCGGTCTCCGCGCTGCCGAGGCCGCGCGGAGCGACTCATCGTCGATGATCCAGTCGCAGATCTCTTCCGTCTCGACCAGAGAGCCATCCTCGATGGCCTCATGCACGCGATCGGACGGCAGCGCGAACCGCCGCTCGAAGTCGGCTACCCGCGCACGCAGGGCCGCCAAGAGCTCCTCCTGCTGTAGCAGTATGGCTCGCTGCCTGAGCAGCTCCTCGGACAGCGACTGGGGGGCCAGCGTACCGTGGCCTTTGAGGATCATCCCGTCCCCGATCGCGTTCGCAATGATCACGGCTACAATGGCATTCTACCGACGATACAGTCCGATGGCAATGGTCGGCTAGCCACCTCCCGGCCGGGAACACGCCCGCTACCGCTCGGTGCAGGTCACCCAGCAGTCGATCACGGCGAGAGCCGCTCGATCCGCCAGGTGCCGTCCGGCTGGCGGACGTAGCGCAGGCGGTCGTGCAGGCGGTTGGGACGGCTCTGCCAGAACTCGATCGTGGCCGGCGCCACTCGGTATCCACCCCAGAAGGGCGGGCGCGGCACCTCGTCGCTGGCGAAGCGCTGCTCGACCTCCTGCAGTCGCGCTTCCAGAACCTCCCGGCTCGGGATCACCGCGCTCTGCTGGGAGGCCCAGGCGCCCAGTTGGCTGCCGTGCGGGCGGCTGCGGAAGTAGGCGTCGGACTCCTCGGGGCTGACCCGCTCCACGGTGCCCGTGATCCGCACCTGCCGCCCGAGCGCGGGCCAGTGGAAGACGAGGGCGGCGCGCGGGTTCTCGGCCAGCTCCCGGCCTTTCTGACTCTCGTAGTTGGTGTAGAAGACGAAGCCCCGCTCGTCGAAGCCGCGCAGCAGGACGACGCGGGCGGCGGGGATGCCGTCGCGCGTCGCCGTCGCCAGCGTCATCGCGTTCGGCTCCGGGATGTCCCGCGCGAGGGCCTCGGTCAACCAGCGGTTGAACTGGACAACGGGGTCGGGCGCCAGGTCGGCCTCGTGCAGCCCCGGCGCCATCGCCTCCTTGCGCAGCGCGCGGAGGCACTGGTTCGTCTCGGCGATGTCACTCATCGGTCGGTCTCACCCAGATCCAGAACTCGGCGGCACGCCGCCGGCGTCACCCGCTCCCTATCGTACCGCGCGGGCCCGGCCATGGCGCGCAGGGCGTCCAGCGCCGCTGCCACGTCGCCGAGGTCGGGCAGCACGGCGTCGGGCCCATGGGCGGCCAGCTCGTCCACCCCGTAGCGGCCGGTGGCCACCGCCAGGACGCGCGCCCCGGCGACCCGCGCGGCCGCGATGTCGTGCGGCGTGTCGCCCACCAGGATCGGGCGCGCGCCGTCGACGTCCGCCCCGTAGTGCTCCCGCGCGGCCGCCTGGGCCGCCGCCACCAGATGCCCGCGCTCCCAGGCGGCATCGCCGTAGGCGCCGACGGGGAAGAGGTCCGCGAGCCCCGCGGCCGCCAGCTTGGCCCGGGCGACGGCCTCCGCGTTGCCGGTCAGCACCCCCAGGGCGAAGCCCTCGGCGCGCAGCCGCGCCGCCAGCCGGCGCACCCCCGGCAGGACGTGGTCGCGCCGGCTGCCGCGCGCGACGGCCGCCGCGTAGCGCTCGCCCATCAGCGCCATCATCGCGGGGAGCCGGGCCGCGATCGCCTCGGCCGTCAGGCCGTGGCGCGCCAGCGCCAGGCGCGCGATCTGGCTGTCGAGCATCCCGGCCAGCGGCACGCCGTCCAGCGTGGCGGGCACCCCGTAGACCTGCTGCATGGCGGCGACGAAGGCGGCCTGGTGGTCTCGGTCGCCGGCACGCAGCAGCGTGCCATCGATATCGAACAGGACCAGCCCGCGCCAGGCGGGGAGATCGGGCATGGGGTTCTCCTTCGTCATGCGTGCTGCGTGTTCCGTGATGCGTGCTGCGTATTGCGTACTGCGTATTCCGTATTCCGTGTTCCGTAGTGCATATCGCGTCGTGCATGCTCCGTGGTCCGTGGTGCGGCAGCCCTCACCGGGGAAACGGACCCTCACCCCCGGCCGCACCCGCACGCGGGTACCCGCCCAATTCTGGGAGAGGGGAGCAGGACGGAACACGTCCCACGCACCACGCATCACGGAACACGCACGACGCACGACGCATGGCGGGTGACGCCTCGCGCATCGCGCACCATGCCTCGCGCATCACGCCCGGCGCTGGTAGAGGATGAGCTGCGTGCAGCGGAAGAGCGCCAGGAGTTTGCCGCTGCGGGCGTCGGATACCCGGGCATCCCAGACCTGGGTCGTTCTGCCGCCGTGGACCAGGGTGGCCTCGCAGGCGATCTCGCCCGCGCGGGCGGTGCCGAGGAAGTTGGTCTTCAGTTCGACGGTCGTGAAGTTCTCCGCCCCCTCGGGCAGCGCGGCGAGGCAGCCGACGCCGCAGCTACTATCGGCCAGCGCGATGACCGACGCCGCGTGGAGGTAGCCGTTGGGCGCCAGCAACTCCGGGCGTACCGCCAGCGAGCTGGTCACCCGGCCCTCAGCCACCTCATGGAACCGGATGCCGATCAGGTCGGGCAGTGTCCCGATCTTCCACTCCTCCACCTGCTCCAGCGTGATCCGCATCTCCCGTTCGTCCTCTCCGGTGCTCCGATCCGCCGCGCCGTTCGCCCCGCGGCGCGTCCGCCATCGGCAGCCGCAGCAGCAGCACCGCGACCAGGATCGCCACCCCGCCCAGCGCGCGCAGCGGGCCGATGCCCTCCCGCAGGACCAGCGCGGCCAGCGCGACGGCCATCACCGGCTCCAGGGTGGCGATGATCGCCGCGCGGGACGGGCCGAGGCGCATGATCCCGCCGAGGAAGGCGAGGACGGCCACGACGGTCCCGCCGACGACCAGGATACCCAGCACGAACCAGCCGCGCGGCGCGAAGTCGAAGGTGAGTGAGCCGGTGAGGAGGGCGCCGCCGCCGAACAGCAGCCCCATGCCGCTCATGATCCAGGTGCTCGCCACGATGACCGGGATGTCGCGTGCGACGCGGCTGCTCAGCACGATGTAGCCCGCGTAGCAGCAGCCCGAGGCGAAGGCCAGCAGCATGCCGCGCGCGTCGGTGCCCGCCAGGTCGAAGCCCAGCGTGAGCAGGCAGCCGAGCATCGCCAGCCCCAGCGCGGTCGCGCGCAGCGGCGTCACGCGCTCGCCGAGCCAGAGGATCGACAGGAGCGTCACGACCGCGGGGTAGCTGTAGAAGATCACGGCCACGGTGGTGGCGGGCGCATAGCGGATGGCCAGGAAGAAGGTGCCGGTGTTGGCGGCGAAGAGGAGGCTGCTCAGCGCGAGGCCGCCGAGCCGCCGCCGGGGGAGCGCCCACTGCCGCCGCAGCAGGAGCGGCCAGAGGAGCAGGGCCGCCAGGCTGAAGCGGAGGGTGAGGGTCGTCGGCACGTTGAGGCCGGCATCGTAGGCCAGCCGCGCCAGCGTTGGCGTGCCGGCGAACCCGATCGCCGACAGGACGATCAATCCGACTCCGACGGCGTGCCCGCGCCGCTCCACACCCCACCTGCCCCTGTCAGCGCGCGATCGCGCCGATGGCCCGGTCGCGCGCATGGTACGGGCTGCCAGCCGGCGGGTCAAATCCGCCCGCGGAGTGGTCAAGAAGTACTAGGGCGACATTAACCAAACCGGGTGATGGCGTGCAGCGGCGCCATCAGTATGCTGGGAAGCGGTGACGCTCGGGTCCCGGTGTATAACCGCACAACCCCGATAGCACACCAACCGCTCCACTGATGGACGCCGGCCGTCCCACCGGTGTCCACCAAACCCTCGAGGGCCGGCTCTCCCCCGGCCCTCCCCCTTTGCTGTTCGGTGGCGAGCGGGCGGCGTCCCCACGCTCGCTCGTGCGTGATACGCTGTCCACATCGAGACGACGCACTGGCTGCGCCGTGGGTGGCACAGGTGTTGCCCGCGCCGCTGAGTGGAGGAGGTGCCGGTGAACGAGATCGAGGCCCTGCTCCGGGTCGGCGTGGCCACCCTGCTTGGCGCCGCGCTCGGGCTGGAGCGGGAGATGACCGGCAAGCCGGCCGGACTGCGGACGCACATGCTGGTGGCCGAGGGGGCCGCCCTCTTCATGGTGGGCTCCATCCTGCTCACGGAGCAGTTCGGCGTATCCCCGGCGCTGAACGTGCGGGTGGACGTCACGCGCGTGGCGTCCACCATCGTGACCGGGGTGGGGTTCCTCGGCGCCGGGATGATCCTGCGCGCCCGGGATCGGGTGTACGGCCTGACGACGGCGGCCGGCATCTGGGTGGCGGCCGCGATCGGCATGCTGGCGGGGTCGGGGTACTACATCGTCTCGATCTTCGGGACGATCCTGGGGCTGCTGACGCTGGTGGCGCTGCGGATCGTCGAGCGCCGGCTCGGGCTGTTGTCCTCCGCCTACCCGGTCGAGGACGCGGAGGATGAATAGGGGTGGGCAGGCGCGCGCCCCGCGGCGCTACTCGACCACGCGGCGCTCGCGCTGGAGCCAGCGGGCCAGGCGGGCCTGCCGCTCCGCCTCCGAGAGCTTCGGCCGCGCGTACGCGCCGGCCGCGCGCCGCTGCCGCAGCGCCTCGTAGAGCGACACCGCGCAGGCGACCGAGATGTTGAGGCTCTGGACCATGCCCATCATCGGGATGATGACCGTGCCGTCCGCGCCGGCGACCGCCTCTGGTGAGACACCGCGATGCTCGTTGCCGAAGACCAGCGCCACGGGCTGGGTGAGGTCGAGGTCGTAGAGATCGTGGCTGGCCGCCTCCAGGTGCGTGGCGTAGATGGTGAACCCCTGGGCGCGCAGCGCCGCGTAGCACGCCTCGATGCTCGGGTGCCGAACGATGTCGAGCCACTTGACCGCGCTGGCCGACGAGGTCCGGCTCAGCTCCGGCCACTCCTCGACCGTGTAGACCAGATGCACCGTCAGCAGCCCCACCGCGTCGCAGGAGCGCAGGACGGCGCTGATGTTGTGCGGATCGTGGACGTTCTCGATGACGACCGTGAGGTCGGGCTGACGGCGGGCCAGCACCTCCATCATCCGTCGTAGCCGCCGCTCGGTGATCGGGCGGGGATGCTGCGTCTCCATGCCCGGGATTCTACGGAGCGCGCACCCACCGGGACAAGTCACCCGCCCGGCGCTGGGCGGGCACGGTAGAATCGAGGCATGGGCGAGCACGGCGCCGCCGCGCGCGGACACTGGGACGAGAGCAACCGGGAGCTGGTCGCGATCATCCGCGACCGGATCGCCGCCGAGGGCCGCATCACCTTCGCGGCCTTCATGGAGCTGGCCCTGTATCACCCGGCGCACGGGTACTACCGCAGCGCCTCGCCGCGCGCCGGGCGGGCCGGCGACTTCATCACCGCGCCGGAGGCGCACGCCATCTTCGGCCACACGCTCGCCCGCAAGCTGGCGGCGCTCTGGCGCCGCCTGGATCGGCCCGACCCCTTCACGCTGCGGGAATATGGCGCCGGGGCCGGCACGCTGGCGCTGGCCATCCTGGACGGCCTGCGCGCCGACGGCGACGAGCTGCTCGCGGCCATCCGCTACGAGCCGATCGAGATCAACGCGGCGCGCCGGGCCGAGCTGGCCGAGCGCCTCACCGCGGCCGGCTTTGCCGATCGACTGCACGACCCGGAGCCGGGGCAGCCGATCACCGGCTGTGTGCTGGCGAACGAGTTCATCGACGCCTTCCCGGTCCACCGCGTCACGGTGCGGGACGGCGTGCTGCACGAGCTCTACGTCGTCTGGCGTGACGGGTGGTTCGCCGACGAGCTGGGGCCGCTCTCGACACCGGCGC
>JASBVL010000025.1 GCA_029961075.1 Sphaerobacter sp. | reverse complement strand
GCTCCGGGGCGCCAGGTCGGCGCCGGCCACGCCCATCACCAGGCTGACGTTCGACACCAGGCCGTCGTTGGCCCCGAGCACCGCGGCGCGCAGGGCGTTGCCCCCGGCCGCGCGGTGACGCCCTTCGAGCTGCGCGACGGCGCTGCCGGGCAGGCCCGACGGGGTCACCTGCCCGATCATGCGGAACAGGCGGGCGTGCGAGCGCTCATCCGCCGCCATCCCGGCGGCGCGGGCGTCGGGCTGGGTGTCGTAGCGGTGGCTGTCGCTCCGCTCGTGGCCGATGATGGTCGGCAGCACCGCCGCCGGGCCGAAGCGCCGCGCGATCCAGATCAGCACCCGGGTGCGCCAGCCTGGGCGCGGATCCGGTCCGGCCGCCCCTGCCTCCTCGAGCCGCCGGCGCCAGTGCGCGGCGTGGCGCTCCTCGGTCTCCGCCAGGCGCGCGTAGACCGTGGCCAGCTCTGGGGACTGCTCCACCTCGCTTAACACCCGATAGAGGGCGGCCCCTTCGATCTCCGCCTGCAGGTTTCGTCGGTAGCGCGCGATGTCCGTCTCCGCCATCTTCCCCTCTCTCCCGCAGTGGTTCCCAGCCCGATGATAGGCGTGCAGCAGGCAACGCGCCAGACGGGGTACGGGATGCGTGTTCCGTGTTGCGCACTGCGTGTGACGTGCTCGGTGGCGCCCGCTGAGGGCGGGGCGCTCCACTGCACCGAGAGCCCGGACCACGGAGGGCGTCAACTGGTTACGTCGAGCCAGGAACCAAACGGCACCCTGCGTCGTAGAGCAGGTGATGCGAACTCCACATGGAGGGCCGGCCATTGGAGGACACCGAGCTCGCGGAGCGTGCCCGGCGCAGCAGCCTCGCCGCCTATGAGGAACTGATGCGCCGTTACCCGAGTATTGCGTTCCGAACCGCCTACCTCATCACCGGCGATGCCGCCGGGGCGGAAGACGCCGCGCAGGAGGGGTTCGTGAAGGCGTACCTCGCGCTGGCGCGCTTCCGGCCCGGCGCGCCGTTCCGGCC
>JASBVL010000024.1 GCA_029961075.1 Sphaerobacter sp. | reverse complement strand
GACATCGCGTTCGACGCCGAGGGCGTCACGCTCCGTGGCTGGTTCTACCCCGCGGAGGGCGTGAGCGGGCCGGCGCCGACGGTCGTCATGGCGCACGGCTTCTCCGCGGTCAAGGAGATGTATCTCGACCGCTACGCCGAGGTGTTCGCCGCGGGCGGGCTCAACGTGCTGGTGTACGACAACCGCAACTTCGGCGCGAGCGACGGCGAGCCGCGGCAGGAGATCGACCCGTGGGCGCAGGTGCGGGACTACCGTCACGCGATCACCTACGCCACGACCCTGCCGGAGGTCGATGCCACGCGCATCGGCGTCTGGGGCAGCAGCTACTCCGGCGGCCACGTGCTGGTGGTCGGCGCCATCGACCGGCGCGTCAAGGCCGTGGTCAGCCAGGTGCCGCTGGTCAGCGGGTACGCCAATGTCCGGGCGCTGGTGCGCGCGGACATGCTCGCGGGGCTGCGGGCGCAGTTCGACGCGGACCGGCTGAACCGCTTCCGCGGCGGGCCGCCGGCGATGGTGCCGGTGGTCGCCGAGGACCCGCTGGCGCCGTGCGCCCTGCCGACGCGCGACTCGTGGGCGTGGTTCAGCGAGACCGGCCGGACGCGGGCGCCGTCCTGGCGCAACGAGGTGACGCTGCGCAGCGTCGAGATGTTCATGGAGTACGAGCCCGGCGTCTACCTGCCGTGGATCAGCCCCACGCCGCTGCTGATGATCGTCGCGCAGGCGGACCACCTGACCCCCGCCGAGCTGGCCATCGCCGCCTATGCGCGAGCCCACGAGCCGAAGCGGCTGGTGCTCCTGCCGGGCGGCCACTTCGACGCGTACGTTCGGGACTTCGAGGCGGCCAGCGGGGCGGCGCGGGATTGGTTCGTCGCGCACCTCACCGCCTGATTTGACCCCCCCTGACGCGGGGCGGGCGCAGCCGCCGCGTCAGCCACGGGCCGTCGGGCCCGTGGCTGACGATTCGTTCGCGAGCAACGTCATAATATTGACAAGCGAACTCTACACGCCTAGCATGGGAGTTGAGGGTGTCCGCCCTGAGCCGGGCGGTAGAGGCGCGGAGCAGGTGTCCGCCCACGTCCGCTGGCTTCCGGCTCCTCGCGGCCGATCGTTCCCCGGCACAACCTGGAAGGAGGCGATAACCGACGGACACGCCTTCGTGGCCCGTCCGCAGCCGTCGCGGGTCACACGCCCGGCGATCTGGGCGCGGCAGGCGCGCCAGGCACCCCGGACACGTCGCTGTTGCCATTGAAGCCGACGGCCAGCCGCGCTGCGGCTGGGCGTCCCGGGAAGAGGAGTCGTGCCATGAAAGCGGTCGTCTACAAGGGACCGAACAAGGTGGCGGTCGAGCAGGTCGAAGACCCGCGGATCCAGGCGCCCACCGACGTGCTCGTGCGCGTCACCTCCACCGCCATCTGCGGCAGTGACCTGCACATGTACGAGGGACGCACGGCGGCACAGCCGGGGATCGTGTTCGGCCACGAGAACATGGGCGTGGTGGAAGAGGTCGGCAGCGGCGTGGCCACGATCAAGAAGGGCGACCGCGTCGTCATGCCCTTCAACATCGCCTGCGGCTTCTGCTTCAACTGCGTGCGGGGCTATACCGGCTTCTGCCTGACTGCCAACCCCGGCTTCGCCGGCAGCGCCTATGGCTACGTCGCCATGGGGCCGTATCCCGGTGGGCAGGCGGAGATGCTCCGTGTCCCCTTCGCCGACTTCAACTGCCTCAAGCTCCCGGGCCAGCCGGGCGATGAGTGGGAAGATGACTTCATGATGCTGGCCGACATCTTCCCGACCGGCTACCACGGCACCGAGCTGGCCGACGTCCGACCCGGCAGCACGGTCGCCGTCTTCGGCGCCGGCCCGGTGGGGCTGATGGCAACCTACAGCGCCATGCTGCGGGGCGCCGCCGAGGTCTACGTCGTCGATCGCGTGCCGGAGCGTCTGAAGAAGGCGGAGGAGATCGGCGCGACCCCCATCGACTTCTCCAAGGGCGACCCGGTGCAGCAGATCTTCGACGCGCGCTCCAAGAAGCCGGGTGTGCGCGGGGCCATGCGCCCGGGCGAAGAGACGATGCTGGGCGTCATGTGCGGCGTCGATGCCGTCGGCTACCAGGCGTCGAGCCACACCGATGGCTCCAAAGAGCAGCCGAACCGCGTCCTCGAAGACCTCATCCGGGTCGTCAACCCGACCGGCCGGATCGGTATCCCCGGGCTGTACGTCCCGACCGATCCGGGCGGGGTGGACGACGCAGCCAAGCAGGGGCAGTTGCTCCTCTCCTTCGGCAAGCTGTTCGAGAAGGGGATCCGGCTCGGCACCGGGCAGACCAACGTGAAGCAGTACAACGTGTTCCTGCGCGACCTGATCATCTCCGGCCGCGCCAAGCCGAGCTTCGTCGTCAGCCACCGCGTGCCGCTCGAGCAGGCGCCGATGGCCTACGAGAAGTTCGACAAGCGGATCGAGGGCTACACCAAGGTGGTGCTCAAGCCGCAGATGACGGCCGCCTGACGCACACCCGCTCCGGGCGCGGCCGCGCTTTGACACGGCCGCGCCCGTCTGCTACGGTGAGCGTGATAGAGGAAGACGCACAGCGCGACGGGAGCCCGGGGACCCGGGCTGAGAGGGTGGCCAGCTACCCGCCACCGACCGCTGAACCTGACCTGGGTAATACCAGCGGAGGGACGGCTGCTGATCAGACCGTACCACGGCGCTGTCCACCCGGGCAGCGCCGTTGCTCATCGGGCCGACGGCTCCCCGCAGCGCGCGACAGCGATGACGAAAGGAGTCGCTCGTTGGAGACCCGGTTCACCACCACGCTCTGGGAGAGCATCACCCCGATCTACCAGCAGATCCTGGATCACCCCTTCCTCCAGGGGCTGACCGACGGCTCGCTGCCGGAGGCGGCGTTCCGCCACTACCTGATCCAGGACGCGCTCTATCTCCAGGACTTCGCGCGCACCATCGCCGCGGCGGCCGCCAAGGCGCCGCAGGATGCGTGGGCCGAGACGCTGGCGCGCCACGCCGAGAACACGTTGGTGGTCGAGCGGGCGCTGCATGAGGGACTGTTCAGGGAGTGGGGGATCACGCTCGAGGAGGTCTTCGCCACGCCGCCCTCGCCGACGAACCTCGCGTACACCTCCTACCTGGTGCGCGTCGCCTACCGCGAGCCATTCGAGGAGGTCATCGGCGCGCTGCTGCCCTGCTACTGGATCTACTGGGAGGTCGGCAAGCACCTGGAGGAGCGCGGCTCGCCCAAGCCGGATTACCAGCGCTGGATCGACACCTACGCCTCGGAAGAGTTCGCCACGCCGGTGCGCGAGGTGCTGGCGATCGCGGACGCGGCGGTGGCCGACCTGTCGGAGGCGCGCCGGGCGCGGGTGCGGCGCCACTTCATCACCTGCAGCCAGTACGAGTGGATGTTCTGGGATGCAGCATATAACTTGGAGGACTGGCCGGTCAAGGCGCGCGGGTAGGCGGCCGCCTGGCCTGGGTGAGGGCGGGCGGGGGGACGCGTCATGCGTCATGCGTCATACGTGATGCGTGTTCCGTATTGCGTCGTGCGTCGTGGGTGATCCGGGTCGCGTCGTGCCTGATGCGTGCACCGGACTGCCCCCTTGCCCGGGTGGGAGCGGGGCGCCGCGTCTGGGCGGTAGGGGCGGGCCTTGTGCCCGCCCGCGCGGTAGGTCGTCCTGCTCTCGGGCGGCGCTGCGATGTCACGCCGATCCCCCGGAGGAGCGAGGGGCTCGTCGAGCGCAGTCGCGCCAAACTCGCGCGACTGCGCGGACCTACCATGCACGCGGCGGGAGGCACGAGGCCCTCCCCTACCAAGGATGGCACTCGCCCCTCAGTCATCCCTCGACTCGGACGGAGCCGCCCGGCTGGCGGCAGGCTCCGCCCAGCATGACGGGCAGGCCGCGGCTGTCGGCGAGCGGAGCGTCGGATGCCTGCATCGCCGGCCCGGCGGGGACGCCGGCGCTCCGGTTGGCGCCATGCCGCCCGGCTGGCACAGGGGTTGCAGCCACTGGGTCCAATGACGCCCGGTCGTCGGGCGACGAAGGGAGCGGCACGATGGGCGACCCGGGGCGGCAGGCGGACGGGCGCGTCGTCTTCTTTGAGACGACGCCGCGCGAGCAGGCGTACTTCAGCGAGGTGATCGGCGCGCTCGCGCCGACGTTTCACCCGACGCCGCTGGATGGCGCGACCGCGGACCTGGCGGCCGAGGCGGAGGTCGTGTCGGTCTTCATCCACTCCCGGGTCGACCGCGGGGTGCTGGAGCACCTGCCGCGGCTGCGTCTGATCGCCACGCGCTCGACTGGCTACGACCACATCGACCTGGCTGCCTGCGCCGCGCGCGGCGTGGTCGTCGCCAACGTCCCGTTCTATGGTGAGACGAGCGTCGCCGAGCATACCTTCGGCTTGATCCTGGCGCTGTCGCGCAACATCCACCGGGCCTACGTCCGCACCCAGCGGGGGGATTTCTCGCTGGCGGGGCTCGAGGGCTTCGATCTGCGGGGTAAGACCCTCGGCGTCGTGGGCACCGGGAGCATCGGCCTGCACGTGATCCGGATCGCCAAGGGCTTCGGGATGGAGGTCGTCGCCTACGACCGGCAGCAGGACCGGATCCTGCCCGACGTGCTGGGGTACCGCTACATCCCGCTCGAGGAGTTGCTAGCGGTGTCCGACATCGTCAGCCTGCACGTCCCCTACCTCGCGGCGACGCACCACCTCATGAACCGCGAGCGCTTCGCGCGGATGAAGCGCGGGGCGCTGCTGATCAACACGGCGCGGGGCGGACTGGTGGACACCGAGGCGCTGATGTGGGCGCTGGACGAGGGGATCCTCGCGGGGGCCGGGCTCGACGTGCTGGAGGGCGAGGAGCTGATCCAGGAGGAGTCGCAGCTCCTGACCCAGCCCGCGGTGGAGGACAAACTGCGGGCGCTGCTGCGCCAGCACCTCCTGGTGCGCCGGGAGAACGTGGTCGTCACGCCGCACATCGCCTTCTACAGCACCGAGGCGGTGCGGCGGATCATGGACGAGACCAGCGCGAACATCCAGAGCTTCCTCGAGGGGCACCCGCGCAACGTGGTGGGCGGCGCGGCCCCGACGCGGGCCTGAGGTGCGCCAGCGGCGACGGGCCGGCCGCCGCGCGGGCGGCGGGGGTGCCCGGGGCACGGCCCTGCCCGGCGGCGCGCGCCCGATGTCTGTGCCCACGGCCGGCGGGGCGGGGGCTCCCATCCCTTCGGCGGGTGAGCCCCTACCCAAACGAGCAGGTGCCCGGGGCGGCGCGCCGCTGATACGGTTGCGGCGGAGACCGGAGAGCGGCGATGCATCACGGACGATGGATGGGACGATTCGAGGAGCCGGAGCAGGGGGCCCGGCCGGGCACCTTCCGGCGGGTGGTGGCGTTCTTCCGGCCGTACTGGCGCGAGATCGCGGTCGTGCTGGTCGCCATCCTCGTCACCTCCGGCCTGGGCCTGATCAACCCCTACCTGCTCAAGCTGATCATCGACACCGCGATCCCACGCCGGGACCTGACGCTGCTCAACCTGTTCGTCGGGCTGATGATCGTCGTGCCGATCGTCGCGGGCCTGATCGGGGTGGGGCAGACCTACGTGAGCAACCTGGTCGGCCAGCGGGTGATGCGCGACCTGCGGAACGCCCTCTACGCCCACCTGCAGCGCATGCCGCTGCGCTTCTTCACCACCACCCGCACGGGCGAGATCCAGAGCCGCCTGGCCAACGACGTCGGCGGCATCCAGCAGGTGGTGACGTCGACCGCGGCCGGCATCGTCAGCAACATCGCCACGGCGGGCAGCACGATCGCGCTCATGGTGGCCATCGACCTGCGCCTGACCGCGCTGTCGCTCGCGTTGTCGCCGATCTTCCTCTTCGCGACCCGCCGCGTCGGCGCGCTGCGGCGCGAGATCTCCACGGCGACGCAGCGCAGCCTGGCCGACCTCACGGCCATCACGCAGGAGACCCTCTCGGTCTCCGGCGTGCTGCTGACGAAGACGTTCGGCCGGCAGCAGGAGGCGACGGCGCGCTTCGCCGCCGAGAACGAGCGGCTGGCCCGGCTGGAGATTCGCCAGCAGATGATCGGCCGCTGGTTCTTCATGATCATCAACGTCTTCTTCTCGATCACGCCGGGGCTGGTCTACTGGGTGGCTGGGCGGGCCATCATCGGCGGCGACACCGGGCTGACGATCGGGAGCATCGTGGCCTTCACCACGCTCCAGAGCCGGCTCTTCTTCCCCCTCGGCCAGCTCCTGAACGTCTACGTCGACGTGCAGGGGGCGCTGGCGCTCTTCGACCGGATCTTCGAGTACCTGGACCTCACGCCGGAGATCACCGACCGGCCGGGGGCGCTGGCGCTCGACCCGGACCGCGTGCAGGGACGGGTCGAGTACGACCACGTGAGCTTCCGCTACCCGGCCGGCGCGTCAGGGGCGGGCGCCGGCCCGCAGCCCGACGGCGCCGAGGAGCCGCCGCTGGCGCTGAGCGACATCAGCTTCACCATCGAGCCGGGGCAGCTCGTGGCCCTGGTCGGCCCCAGCGGCGCCGGGAAGACCACGATCACCTACCTGCTGCAGCGGCTCTACGACGTCACCGCGGGTGCGGTGCGCATCGACGGCCACGACGTGCGCGACGTGACGCTGGAGAGCCTGGGCCGGGTGATCGGGTTCGTGACGCAGGAGACGTATCTCTTTCACGCCACGGTGCGGGAGAACCTGCTCTACGGCAAGCCGGACGCGACCCAGGCGGAGATCGAGGCGGCCGCGCGCGCCGCCGCCATCCACGACCGGATCATGGAGCTGCCGGAGGGCTACGACACGGTGGTCGGCGAGCGGGGCTACAAGCTCTCGGGCGGCGAGAAGCAGCGTCTGGCGCTGGCGCGGGTGATTCTCAAGGACCCGCGCATCCTGATCCTGGACGAGGCGACCTCCGCGCTCGATACCCACTCCGAGCGACTGATCCAGGCCGCGCTCGAGCCGCTGATGCGCGGGCGGACGACGATCGCCATCGCCCACCGGCTGAGCACCGTGCTCGCCGCCGACCTGATCCTGGTGATCGACCGCGGCCGGATCGTCGAGCGGGGGACGCACGGGGAGCTGCTGGCGCGCGGCGGGCTCTACGCCTCGCTCTACCACGCGCAGCTCGCGCGGGGCGACACACTGCGCACGCGCGACGACGCGATCGTCCTGGACGAGGGCGTGCCCGCGGCGGGGTAAGGCCCGGCGTGCCGGGCCGGAGGCTCGGCCGCGGGCGGCCTGCGCCTGAGAGCAGCGCCAAGAGGTACCCAAGGACGCCAACCGGGTGGTGGGGTGGGGAGTTCGGCTCAGCGCCCTTCTGACTGCGGCAGGATCTCGATGCCCGCCATCGGATAGTCCCGCACGTTGTCGGTCACCACCACTGCCCCGTGCTGCCGCGCAGTGGCGGCGATCAAGACGTCGGCGACTGAGAGCGATCGCCCCCGTCGCTTGAAATCGTAGCGATCGCTCCCGGCCAAGATCGCCGCCGTGAGCGGGATGTCCCAATACTCCAGGGTATCGAAGAACCGCTGCCACCGAGTGCGCTCGCCGGGTGGCAGCCTGGAATAGAACTCCGCGACGTTGATGGCGCAGACACCGATCTCGGCCCCGCTGTCGATCAGATCCAAGATCCGAGAGCGCGCGGGCTCATGACCCTTGGCGTAGGCAATCAGGGCGCACGTGTCCAGCAGCAAGCGACTCACGCGCCGGTGTCCCCGTGCTCGCGGCGCGCATCTGCCTCACGCATGGACCGCACCCAGGCTACCGCCGCCTCAGGACTCTCCCAACCCGGAATGTCCGTATCCTTGAGGGAGCCAGCAAACTCACGCGCGATCCGGCTGCGGCGGAGGCGGGCCAGTTTCTCCTCGACCGCGGTCGATATGAAGTCACTCCGGCGACCGCGGCCGACCAACGCATCGACTTCGGCGACGACGTCGCGCGGCAGTACGACGTGCGTTCGCACGCGTTCGTCGGGCACGTCCGTTCCTCCCTCTCGATTCCGTGGGACTACGGTATCACACAGGCATGGGCCTTGGGCATCGGCGTGGTGGTGCACCGCGCCCCACCTGCCTCCGGGGTGCGATCGGCGTTGGGCGCTTCGGCCGCTCTGGCAGCCGTGCGGGCCGCGCTCGAGGAAGCGGAGCGGGAAGGCACGATCCCGTGGGAGCGCCTGCGGGCCTCGGTGCGGCGCTGACCCACTGTTTCTGCCCGGACCACGCCCTGACCCGCACCGCCAGCGCGGTCGTGGCGGGGCTCGCGCTAGCGGCCGGAGGACAGGGCCGTTCTGCCCACAGCGGTGGTGATGAAGCGCAAGTGCGGGGCGTCCGCGTCTTCCGGAGGACGCCAGTTCGCGTCATCGGCGAGCACGGTGGCCACCTCCGCGGGATCGACATGGGTGGCACGATCGTTCGCGGGATCCCACCACACCAGCGTGACCCGCCCCTGGCCGAACAACCTCCGGAGCGCAAGCGCGGCCACCTCTCGGAGCGCTGTTGCCGGCACGGCCGGAAACCGTGTCTGAAGGCTCCAGAGCAGCTCCCACAGGCCGAACAGATCATCTGCACCGAGATCGAGCGCCTCGTCCTCCGCCGCCAGGATCAGATCGAAAGCGTCGGGTTCCCCTGCAGCGGGATACGCCATACTCTGCCATCCTTCGAGATTACCGCGTAGGGACCCCGCTTCATCGGCTTCTCCGGATCCTCGGGGTACCCAGGCATGATACGTATCTGGTTACCGGGTCGCTCAGGGTCACGGTAGCGAACACCGCCGCCGCCCCGGGTAGGTTCCCGGATCCAGCCTGGGGGAATCCTCGACTCAAGCTCCTCACGGCTCGCGCCGTAGAGGGACCGTGGGTCGTCGAGGGAACGGCCGCTCTTCACCGCACCTCCGCCGACGGCGGTATCCCCTTGAGGATCGGCAAGCATTGTGCCAATGGTGCCCGCGGCGCTCCCGGCCTGTCAACGGGCCGGTCGAGCGGCGTGGCAGGTATCCCCTCAGCTCCGTCCCATCCAATCCCGCGCCTCCCGCGTACTGCTAGCAACACCGCTTCGATTGGGTTGGGGTGGGGGACACGCATGGCGGCCATCCCGAGTGCACGACGCTGGACGACGCTCGACGGGGACACGGTCACGGCGCCGACCGACCGCGCCGCGCTGGGGCGGGCCGTCGTGCGCGCGCTGGCCTACGGCGACGTGTTCGACTACCCCCTGACCGCGGCAGAGGTGCATCGCTATCTCGTCGGCGTGGCGGCCAGCCCCGCCGCCGTCCAGGCGCTCCTGAGCGACCCGGCCGCGCGGCCCGCCCCGATCACGTTCCATGACGGCTACTACCTGCTCCGCGGCCGGGAGGCGACGGTCGCGACGCGGCGCCAGCGTGCCGCCCGCGCGGCGCGGCTGTGGCCGCGCGCCGTGCGCTACGGCCGCGCCATCGCGCGGCTGCCGTTCGTCCGCATGGTCGCCGTCACCGGGGAACTGGCGATCGACAGCGTGGACCAGGGCGGGGATCTCGACTATCTCATCGTCACGGCACCGGGGCGGCTCTGGCTCTGCCGCGCGCTGGTGATCGGCATCGTGCGACTGGCCCGCGCCTGCGGCGACGTCGTCTGCCCCAACTACCTCCTCTCGGAGCGCGCCCTCGCCCTGACCGACCGCAACCTGTACACCGCACACGAGCTGACCCAGATGGTCCCGCTCTCGGGCCTGGCGGTCTACGAGCGGATGCGCCGGCTCAACGGCTGGACCGCGCGCTTCCTGCCGAACGCGGCCGGGCCGCCCAGCCTCATGACGCCCGATCTGGCCGACGATGGCGGCCTGCGGGCGCTGACCGAGTTGCCCCTGCGCACGCCGGTCGGGGAGCGGCTGGAGCGCTGGGAGCGCGAGCGGAAGATCCGGCGGCTGAGCCAGGCGAGCGGCCCCGGCGCGGAGGCGGAGTTCACCGCCGACTGGTGCAAGGGGCACATCGACGGCCATGGGCGCCGGACGCTGGCGGCCTACGCCGCGCGGCTGCGGGCGCTCGGTGTCTTCGATCCCGACGGGGGGTGGATGTCGTGAGCGAGGTGCTCTTCGGTCAGTCCTACTACCTGCGCTTCGACCCGAAGCTGTGGGAGGCCATGCAGCCCTACCCGCCGCTCGGCACCCTCTACGCCGCCAGTTACCTGCGCAGCCGCGGCTACGAGGTGGCGCTGTTCGACGCCATGCTCGCGGCGTCGGAGGCCGAGTGGGCGGCAGCGCTCGATCGCGAGCGGCCGCGCTACGCCGTCATCTATGAGGACAACTTCAACTACCTGTCCAAGATGTGCCTGCTGCGCATGCGCCAGGCCGCCTTCGCCATGATCGCGATGGCCCGCGAGCGGGGCTGCACCGTCATCGTCGCCGGGTCGGACGCGAGCGACCACGATGGCCGCTACCTGCGCGCCGGTGCCGACTTCGTCCTGATCGGCGAGGGAGAGGAGACGCTGGCCGAGCTGCTCGATCACCTCAGCGGCCGGCAGCCGCGGCCGCTCGCGGAGATCCGTGGCC
The DNA here is from genome assembly GCA_029961075.1 of Sphaerobacter sp. Classification (GTDB taxonomy): domain Bacteria; phylum Chloroflexota; class Chloroflexia; order Thermomicrobiales; family Thermomicrobiaceae; genus Sphaerobacter. Next base: position 78,901 of record JASBVL010000024.1, on the reverse strand, counting down.
TGGCGTACCCCGATGCGGCGCAGCCCGGCGGGGTCGCCCGGACACCGCGCCGCCCGGACATCCGCGACCTCGACGCGCTCCCCTTCCCGGCCTGGGACCTGGTGGACGTGCCGCGCTACCGGGACATCTGGCTGCGGCGGCACGGCTACTTCTCGATGAACATGGTGACGACCCGAGGCTGCCCGTTCCACTGCAACTGGTGCGCGAAGCCGATCTGGGGCCAGCGCTACCACGCGCGCAGCCCGGAGAACGTGGCGGCGGAGCTGCGCTGGCTGCGCGACACCTATCAGCCTGACCACATCTGGTTCGCCGACGACATCATGGGCCTCAAGCCGGGTTGGTTGCAGCGCTTCGCCGACGAGGTGGAGCGCCTGGGCGCGCGCGTGCCCTTCAAGAGCCTGCACCGCGTCGATCTGCTGCTGCGCGGCGACACGATCGAGGCGCTGGCCCGCGCCGGTGCCCAGATCGTCTGGGTCGGGGCCGAGTCCGGCTCGCAGCGCATCCTCGACGCGATGGAGAAGGGGACGAAGGTCGAGCAGATCTACGAGGCGACCCGGCGCCTGCACGCCGCCGGGATCCAGGTCGGCTTTTTCCTCCAGTTCGGCTATCCGGGTGAGACCCGCGCCGACATCGAGCGGACGCTCCAGATGGTGCGCGACTGCCAGCCGGACGACATCGGCGTCTCCGTCGCCTACCCCTTGCCCGGGACGCCCTTCTACGAGCGCGTGAAGGACCAACTGGGCGTCAAGCAGAACTGGCTCGACTCCAACGACCTGGCGATGCTCTACCGCGGCCCCTTCACCACCGACTTCTACCGGCAGCTCCACGTGGTGGTGCACAAGGAGTTCCGCATGCGCAAGCACTGGCGAGAGCTGCGTGGGCTGGCGCGGCGGCCGCGCGCGGCCCGGCGGCGCCACCTGCGCATGGCCGCGGCGGCGGCCGTCTACGCGGCCACGTTGCCGCTGGAGCGCCGGCGGCTCGACCGGCTGGCGAACCAGCCGCACCACGGGCTGGGACCGCTGACGCCGCGCATCTCGCCGGAGGAAGCGGCGATCCCGACCCCGCAGTCGCGAGCCGAGTGGGGGTGACGGAAGCGAACGGGGTCATGCGGAGCGGTGCGGTCATGCCGAGCGGGGCTGTCGTCGTGAGTGCGCTGGCTCCCGTGATCGGTCCGGCGGGCCGTTCTGGTCGGGGCGGGGCTTGTCCCCAACGGGGCCGCCAGCGTCCACGCCGGGAGGGCACAAGGCCCTCCCCTACCACACGGAGGCCGCCCCGACGCTGGGGCCGGCGAGGCTCCGTTCGGCACACGGCCCGCCCCGACCGACTCCCGCGCGGCAGGGCCCGAGGTCGGGCGGGAGGGCACAAGGCCATCCCCGACCGGAAAACCGACTCAGGGGAGGCGGCCCAGGACGGCGCGGACGAGCGCGAGACGGAGGACATCAGGCACGATGGATATCCTGCTGACCCACGGCTACTACCTGTACCAGGATCCGCACGAGCTGCAGGTCATGAAGCCGTACCCCCCGCTCGGCATCCTCTACCTGTCGGCCTACCTCAAGGCGCGCGGGTTCGACGTGCGTGTCTTCGACACGACCTTCCGCAGCCCGGAGGCGTTTGAGGCGTACCTGGTGCGGGAGCGGCCGCCCATCGTCGGCCTGTACGCCAACCTGATGACCCGGCCGCGGGTGGTGCAGGCGATGCGGCTCGCCAAAGCGGTCGGGGCGACCGTGGTGGTCGGCGGCCCGGAGCCGGCCAACTACCCGGAGGAGTACCTGACGCGCGGGGCGGACGTGGTGGTCATCGGCGAGGGGGAGCTCACCCTGGCGGAGTTGCTCCCCCACCTCGCGCGCTACGGGCCGACCGGCATGGCCCACATCCAGGGGATCGTCTACCGCGACGACGACGGGCGGCTGGCCCGCACCGAGCCGCGCCCCTACATCCCACGGCTCGATGAGCTGCCCTTCCCCGATCGCGCGGCGATCGACATCCCGCACTACGTGCGCGTCTGGCGCGAGCACCACGGCCGCGGCTCGGTCTCGCTCATCACCGCGCGCGGCTGCCCCTACACCTGCACCTGGTGCAGCCACGCGGTGTACGGCTACAGCCACCGGCGCCGCTCGCCGGAGAACGTGGCCGACGAGCTGGAGACGATCATCGAGACCTACCAGCCCGACATGGTGTGGTACGCCGACGACGTGTTCACCATCCACAAGGGCTGGTTCTTCCGCTACGCCGCCGAGCTAGAGCGCCGGGGGATCCGCATCCCGTTCGAGACGATCTCGCGCGAGGACCGGTTGAACGAGGAGATCATCCGCACGCTGCGCGACATGGGCTGCTTCCGCCTGTGGATCGGCGCCGAGTCCGGCTCGCAGCGCATCCTGGACGCGATGCGCCGTCGCACCAAGGCCGATCGCGTGCGGGAGATGGTGCACCTGCTCCAGCGCTACGGGATCGAGGCGGGCATGTTCATCATGCTCGGCTACGAGGGCGAGGAGCTGCCCGACCTGGAGGCCACCGTCGAGCACCTGAAGGCGGCCAACCCGGACCTGTTCCTGACGACGGTCGCCTATCCGATCAAGAACACGCCCTACTACGAGGCGGTCAAGGATCGCGTCATCCCGCTGAAACCCTGGGACGAAGGCTCCGACCGGGACTTCACCGTCGCCGGGCGGCACTCGCGGCGCTTCTACCGCTACGCCACGCGCTGGATGGTCAACGAGGTGGCGGCGCACCGGGAGCGCCAGCGCCCGCAGCGTGACTACCGACGGCTGGCAAAGGCGGTGGTGAACGCGCGCATCGGCCGGCTGGGCATGCTGGCGACGCAGCACGAGGTGGAGCGAGGGTAGCGATGGCAGCGCCGACCAGCGCCGGCCGGGCCGCACCCTTCGACGCCGCGGCGGGCGCCTACGACGCCAGCTTCACCCAGCGCCCGCTCGGGCGCCTGCTGCGCACCGCCGTCTGGCGCCACCTCGACGCGGCCTTCCGCCCCGGCGACCGGGTGCTGGAGCTGGGCTGCGGCACCGGCGAGGACGCCGTGCACCTCGCGCAGCGCGGCATCGAGGTGCTCGCGCTCGACGCCTCGGCCGCGATGCTGGCCCGCGCGCGGGAGAAGGTCCGCGCCGCTGGGGTCGCGGGGCGGGTCCAGCTCGCGCAGCTCGACCTGAGCCGGCACTCGCTCGAGCACGTCCTGGTCGCTGCGGGGAGCGCGCCGGGGTGCGGGCCCTTCGACGGCGCCTTCTCCTCCTTCGGCGCGCTGAACTGCCTGCCCGACCGCCGCGCCCTCGCGGCGTCCCTGGCCGACTGGGTCCGACCAGGTGGGCGGGTCGTGCTGGTGCTGATGAGCCCGCTCTGCCCGTGGGAGATCGGCTGGCACCTCGCGCATGGCCAGCCGCGGCGGGCCCTGCGCCGGCTCACCGCCGGGCGCGCGGGCACGGTGGCGCACACGGGGGGCGGGGCCTCCACCCGAGTCTGGTACCCGACGCCCCGGCGGCTGTGCGCCGAGTTCGCCCCCACGTTCCGCCCCGTGACGACCGCCGGGATCGGGGTCCTGCTGCCACCGTCGTACCTCGCCGGGCTGGTGGAGCGCTGGCCACGCGCCGCTGCCCACCTGGCGCGCCTGGAGGACCGGATTGCCGGTCGTTTCCCCTGGACCTGGCTCAACGATCACTACCTGGTGGTGCTGGAGCGGAGCGCCGGGCCGGTCGGAAGGCGGGATGGGAGGGATGCCCGGTGATCAGAAGCGAGCAGGCCGCGGCTCCAGCCCGCGCCAGCGGCCTGACCCTCGCCTGCCCCCGCTGCCGTGCGCCGCTGGAGCGGACCGGGGAGGGGGTGGTCCGCTGCCCAGCCGAGGGGGACACCTTTGCAGCCGAGGGCGGGATCTGGCGCTTCCTGCTGCCCGAGCGCGCGCCATCCTTCACGCAGTTCCTGGCCGAGTACACGGCCGTGCGGCGGGCCGAGGGCCGCGGCCACGACCTCCCGAGCTACTACCGCGCCCTCCCCTTCGACGACCTGAGCGGGCGCTTCCGGGACGACTGGCGGATCCGGGCCGTCAGCTACCAGGCGTTCGTCGAGCGCATCCTCGCGCCGCTTGAGGCGCGGCGGGGCCTCGGCCTGCGCATCCTCGACCTGGGCGCCGGCAACGGCTGGCTCAGCTACCGCCTGGCGCGCCGCGGCCACGCTGTCGCGGCGGTCGACCTCCTCACCGACCGGTACGACGGCCTCGGTGCTTATGTCCACTACGACGCCGTCTTCACGCCGGTCCAGGCCGAGTTCGACCGGCTCCCCTTCGCCGACGGACAGGCCGACCTGGTCATCTTCAACGCCTCCCTCCACTACTCCGCCGACTACGCGGCGACGCTGCGGGAGGCGCTCCGCGCGCTGCGGCCGGACGGGCAGCTCGTGATCCTCGACTCGCCGATCTACCGCGACGCGCGCAGCGGTGAGCAGATGCTGCGGGAGCGGGAAGCAGCGTTCACCCAGCGCTTCGGCTTCCCCTCGAACAGCCTGCCGAGCGAGGGCTTCCTGACCTACGACCGGCTGGACGCGCTCGCGGCGACCCTCGGCGTCCGCTGGCGCCTCCACGCGCCCTGGTACGGCTGGCGCTGGGCGCTCCGCCCCTGGCGGGCGCGGCTCCGCGGGCACCGCGAGCCGGCACGCTTCCTCGTCATCGCCGGGGAGCGCATCGCCGCGGACCCCGCCAATCCGCCCGTGGCCCGCCGGTCCCGCGCGCTCCGCGCCGTCTGGCGGCGGGGGCTGCGCTGGCAGGCGCGGCTCCGCGGCTGGGATCGGCTCGACCGGGCGCGAACCGAGCGGGTGGCCGGACGTGACATCGTCGTGCTGCCGGGTGTCTTCAACCCGGTCCTGTTCCGCAGCGGCGCCTACCTGGCCGAGGTGGGCGAGGGGCTCGTCCCGCCCGGCGGCACGGTGCTGGACCTCGGCACCGGCTCCGGCGTCGGGGCGGTCGTCGCCGCCCAGCAGGCGGCCCGCGTCGTCGCGGTCGATATCAACCCGGCCGCCGTGCGCTGCGCGCGGATCAACGCCGTCGCCAACGGCGTCCAGGACCGGATCGACGTCCGCCAGGGGGACCTCTTCGGGCCGGTGGCGGGCGAGCGCTTCGACCTGGTGCTGTTCAACCCACCCTTCTACCGCGGCATCCCGCGCGATGAGTTCGACCGCGCCTGGCGCTCGCCGGACGTGGCCGAGCGCTTCGCGGCGGAGCTGGCGAGCCACCTGACGGAAGGCGGCTGCGCGCTGGTGGTCCTCTCCTCCGACGGCGACGCGCCCGGCTTCCTCCACGCTGCGGCCGACGCCGGGCTCGCGATCGAGGTCGTCGCCGAGCGGGATCTCATCAACGAGGTGCTCCGCATCTACCGACTGACCGCTGCTGTCATCTCCCCTCTCCCAGAGTCGGGAGAGGGGTCGGGGGTGAGGGCCGTAGACCTATGCTGATCCTGTACAACCCACCCAGTAATGCTCGGCGCAAGCCGGTGCTCCCGATGTCGTTGCTGGCACTCGGCGCGCTGCTGGAGGGCCGGTACGACTACCGCATCGTCGACGGCAATCTGGAGCCCGAACCGGTCGCCGCCGTCGACCGCGCCATCCGCGAGACCAGCGCCCGCGTCCTCGGCGTGACCGTCATGCCGGGCCCGCAGCTCAGCCACGCGGTCCCGCTCAGCCGCCAGCTCAAGGCGCTGCACCCGGACCTGACCATCGTCTGGGGTGGCTACTTCCCGACGCAGCACTACGACGTCTGCCTCCGGTCCGACTTCGTCGACTACGTCGTCCGCGGCCACGGCGAGGTCACCTTCGTCGCGCTGCTCGACGCACTCCGCGACGGCACGGACCTCGCCACCATCCCCGGCCTCGCCTACCGCCACCCGGAGCGCGGCGAGATCGTGACGACCGGCATGCCGCCGATCCCCCACCCCGACCGGCTGCCCGACTACCCGTACCACCGCGTCGACGTGGCGCGCTACATCCGGCCGACCTTCCTCGGCCGGCGCACGCTGCCGCACCACTCCAGCTACGGCTGCCCCTTCTTCTGCAACTTCTGCGCGGTGGTCAACATGGTGAACGGCCGCTGGCTCGCGCAGTCGGCCGAGCGGACGGCGGCGGTCGCGCGCCGCCTGGTGGACCAGTGGGGCGTCGACGCCGTCGAGTTTTACGACAACAACTTCTTCGTGCACGAGGCGCGCACGGCCGAGTTCGCCGAGCGCATCCGCGGCCTGGGCATCGCCTGGTGGGGCGAGGGGCGCATCGACACGCTCTTGCGCTACGACGACCGCACCTGGGCGCTGATGCGCGACAGCGGCCTGCGCATGGTCTTTCTGGGCGCCGAGTCCGGCTCCAACGAGACACTGCAGCGGATGAACAAGGGCAAGAGCGCCTCGACCGAGAAGACGCTGGCCATCGCCGCCAAGATGCGCGAGTACGGCATCGTGCCCGAGTTCTCCTTCGTGCTGGGCAACCCGCCGGACCCCGAGACCGACGTGCGGCAGACGCTGGCCTTCATCCGCACCGTCAAGCGCGTCAACCCCGATGCCGAGATCATCCTCTACATGTACACGCCGGTGCCGCTGGCGGGCGAGCTGTACGAGCAGGCCAAGGCGCAGGGCTTCCGCTTCCCGGAGACGCTCGACGAGTGGATCAGCCCCGCGTGGCACGAGTTCGCCCAGCGGCGCAGCGCGCACACGCCGTGGCTCGACGATCCGCTGCGCCGCCAGGTGCATGACTTCGAGCGCGTGCTGAACGCCTACTATCCGACCATCACCGACGCGCGCCTGCGGCGGCGCTGGCGCTGGCTGCTGCGGGGGATCAGCGCCTGGCGCTACCACCTGCAGTGGTACCGGCACCCGTGGGAGCTGCAGGCGCTGCAGCGGGTGCTCGCCTACCAGCGGCCGGAGACGGCGGGGTTCTGAGTCATGCGTCATGCGTCATGCGTGATGCGTGATGCGTGTTCCGTATTGCGTATTCCGTACTCCGTGTGATCCCCCTGCCCCGGATGGGAGAGTGGCCACAGGTGAGGACAACGGAACACGCTCCCCATGCACCACCCACTACGCGCTCCGCGCCACGACATACACCGCGCCACGCGGACCCCGGAACACGCAACACGCGTCACGGAACATGCGTGACGCGTGACGCATCACGCGTGATGGAGCCCGTTCCGACTGGGCCGATCGTAGGCACTCGGGACTCATGTACTTCCCGCCAAGGTGCCTTTGCGGTGGCACTGACGTGGAAAGGTCTTGTCTAGAGTAGGGTAGGATACGGTAGAATACCGCTGCCGTATCCGTTCTGGTTCAAGGGGAGGTTGCCGTGGATCTGCGGACCGTCGAGACGATCATTCGCCGCTTGTTCACCGACGCGGAATTTCGGTCGCAGGCGATCGCGGATTCGGCGTCGGCGCTGAGCGAGTACCGGCTGGGTCCCGCCGAGCACGCGGCGCTGAGCAAGCTGTGTCTACAGCTCGCCGGCGGCCAGAAGCTGAACGCGGGGCCGGTCACGTCGCTGGGGTGGTGGTCGTAGGTCTCAGAGCCAGAATGCTCACCACCTGCGGTTAGCGTCGGGAAGTCAGGCGCATTGCTCACACCGGCCGGCATACAAAACGTGCGACAGATCGTTGAGACTGCTGTCGCAGCGGCCTGCATCCCCGATGCGTATCGCGACCTCCTGTGCATACCGCTCCGCCAGCGCGGCAAGGTCCTGAGCGGAGACCTCGAGCCGCGCTGGCCAGTTCTTGTTCTCGCGGTGTCGGTCGCCGTGCGCGGTCCGGCTTTGCCAGCCGCGCAGGTCGCCGCTGCGGTGGAAGTCTTCATGGCTGCGTTGGACGTCTTGGATGACATCCAGGATGGCGACCCATCACCCTTGATCGACACGGCGGGTATCGGCCAGGCGGTCGGAGTCGCTGGTGCCCTCTTGGTGCTGGCCTACGAGCTCCTTGGTCGACTCGAGGAGGTTGGGTTGCCGGCGGACCGGATCCCGGCGTTCATCCAGGGCCTGTCGCGCTGCGCGTTGACTGCCGGCGGTGGCCAGTACCTCGATTTGGCCAGCGAGGGCCGACCTGATCTTTCGCTCGATGAAGCACTCGACATTGGTCGGCGAAAGGGAGGTGAACTCGCCGCAGCGGCGTGTCGCCTCGGAGCGCTCGTCGGGACGCAGGATGAGAACGAACTGGCGCTCTATGAGTCGCTCGGTCGACACCTCGGAACGGTGGAGCAACTCGCCAACGATCTGCAGGACGCAGCCGTGGGCGCTGTGAAGACGGATCGTGAGCGTGGGAAGCGCACACTTCCGTTGGTGTATGCCGGCGCCAGAGATGGGCGCGAGATTGATGAGTGTGAGGCGCAATTCTTTACGCGAGTCGTGATGGAGGGCGAGCGAGAGCGCGTCCGGGAAATACTCGAACGGCTTGCGGCGCGGGGTCACGCCGTCGCAGCATTGGCGCGACTGGTGAGCTGAATGTCGATGACACCTCCACTCCGCGGTACATACCAGCGTCAGGTTTGCCGAGCGTTTCGGCGGCACGTGGTGGCTGCGGCTGTCGTGGCGTACGTTGTCCTCCTGGGCTGTGTTATCTACGCGACCTCCCGCCCATTCAGTCTCGGGATAGGCATGGAGTGGAATGCGGCTCAGGAGAGCTGGATCGTTACGAAGGTGCCGACATTCAGCGTGGCGGGCGATGCTGGAATCCGGCCCGGTGACGTGGTCCGGGAAGTGAACGGGCACAGCATCGTCTCGCAGAATGTCCAGAACACTTGGCAAGCCGATGCCGTGCGCCAGGTGGTGGTGGAGCGGCCACAGACCGGGCAGCGCTTCGTGGCCGACGTGACCGCGAGGGAACTCAGCAGCACTGCGTCCATCGTCATCAGCGTCGCTGCCGCCCTCGTCGGGCTGGTGGCGGCGCTGTGGGGTCATGGTCCCGCGCCGCGGGCACTTGCGCTGATGTGCCTCAGTGGTGCTGTCGAGTTTGCCTTGGCTCCGGTAGTGGTTCGCCAGGTTATGTGGGCATCTGTGCTTCATAGCATTGCCCTACCACTAGCTCTGAGCAGCGTTGCATATTTGCCCCTGGTGTTTCCGGTCTGCCGGCGCCTCAAGATTGGACGCTGGGAGCTGCCCACCTGGGCCGTCCTGTGTACCGCTATCCCAGCCGCAGTGGCACTGACGATCGGCGGCGTCGTCTCGCCATCCTGGTTCCCTGTGCTCCGGCCGTGGCTCTATGCCTACTATGTCGCATGTTTGGTGGGCGGAACCGGCGCACTCCTGCAGAACTGGTGGCGTGCGCGGTCGAACCGTGAGGCGACCCAGTTGCGGATCGTCGCCTTCGGGAGCGTGCTCAGCCTCCTGCCATTTCTGCTCCTCACTATGCTGCCGCGCATCGTGGTGGGGCGCGACATCGTCCGCCCCGAGATCAGCACGTTGAGCATCATCCTCCTGCCCGCCTCGTTCGCCTACGCGATCTTGCGCTACCAGCTCATGGACTTGCGGCTCTACATCCGGCGGGGGGTGGTCTACTCGACGCTGGTCGCGCTGATCACCGGCGCCTATGCGCTGCTCCTCTTTGCCGCCACGCTCGTGGTCAAGAACCGCACCGGGGTGAGCAGCGTCGTGGCCGTCGCCATCGTGAGCGCCGTCTTCGCCATCGGCGGCGACCGCCTGCGCCGCGCGATTCAGGGGTTCATCGACCGCCTCTTCGACCGGCGCAGCTACGACTACCGCCGGCAACTGCTCGAGTTCAGCCAGCGCATGAACGGCATCCTCGACCCGGATGAGCTGGCGGACTCCACCGTCGAGTTGATCGCGCAGACGATGGGGCCGTCCCACGTCCGCCTCTATCTCTACGACCCGTCGATGCGCACCTACCACCTCTGGACCGCGGCCGGCATCAGCCCCGGCCCCGACCGCCAGACGCTCGACGCGCGCGATCCGGCCGTGGAGGCGGTGCAGGGCCGCAGCGAGCCGGTGCAACACCTGGACGTGCCGCCCACGGAGGACGCGGTGATCGTGCCGTTGGTCAACAAGGGGCACGCGGTTGCGCTGTTGACGCTGGGGCCCAAGCGGGTCGATCTGCCGTACACGAGCGAGGATCTGTCGCTGCTGAGCACGGTGGCCAATCAGCTCGCCATCGCCACCGAGAACGCGCAGCTCTACGGGCGCATGCGCGACCTGTACCTCTCGGGCATCCGCACCCTGGCGGCAACGGTCGATGCCAAGGACTCCTACACCCACGGGCACTCGGAGCGCGTCGCCCGGTACGCCCGCGCCATCGCGGTCGAGCTGGGGCTGCCGCAGCTCGAGGTCGAGACGATCGAGCTGGCCGGGCTGCTGCACGACATCGGCAAGATCGGCGTGCCCGACGTGGTGCTGCAGAAGCCGGGCCGGCTCGACCCCGAGGAGCGGGCGTTGATCATGGAGCACGCCGCGCTCGGGGCCAAGATCCTGGCGGACAACCTCTCCCTGATGCCGCTGGTGCCGCTGGTGCGCCATCACCATGAGTGGTACGACGGCAGCGGCTACCCCGACGGGCTGAGCGGGGACGAGATCCCGCTCGGGGCGGCCATCATCGCCGTGGCGGACACCTACGACACGATGACCACCGACCGGCCGTACCGGAAGGCCCCCGGGCGCGAGCAGGCCCGGGCGGAGATCCTGCGCTGCAGCGGCACGCAGTTCAACCCGCGCGTCGTCGCCGCGTTCCTCCGCACGCTGGATCGCCACGACTGGCCCGAGCAGACGCCGCCGCGCACCACGCCGAGTGCGCTGCCGAACCGCGACCTCATGGCCGGACGCATCAACGCGGTCGATGCGCGGGCGATGCACATCGTCTACAAGGTCGCGCGGATGATCGGCGGCATCACCGACCTGCGCACCTTCATCGCCGACGTGACCGAGTTGCTGCGGCGTGAGATCGGCGTCGGCCACCTGGATATCTACCTGGTCGACCCGGAGACGGGCGACCTCTACGGGCAGACGCGGGCGCCCGGCGCGGTGACCGGCGCCCGCATCCCGGCGGGCGAGGGGCTGATCGGCTGGGTCACCCGCTACCAGAGACCGGCGCGGGTGGCGGATCTCCAGGCCGATGTCCGGAGCAAGGGCACCGTCACCTCGATGCGCTCGGCACTGGCCGTGCCGCTGGCGATCGAGGGGCGCACGATCGGCGTGATCTCGGTGGAGAGCCGCCGCATCGGCGTCTTTACCGAGAACGACGAGGCACTGCTGAACATCGTGGCGCAGCAGCTCGCGCAGGCCATCGAGGTCGCGCAGTTGCACGACCAGCTCAAGCGGGCCTCTATGCTCGACGGCCTGACGGGGGTGGCCAACCACCGAACGCTGTACGAGCGCTTGGAGACCGAACTGGAGCGCGCGCAGTGCGCCGACGAGCCGCTCTCGGTCATCATGCTCGACGTCGATGGCCTGAAGGCGACGAACGACACGCACGGTCACGTGGCCGGGGACGCCACCCTGCGCGCCATCGCGAGCATCTTGCAGCGGGAGAGCCGCACGCAGGACACCGTCGCCCGCTGCGGCGGGGACGAGTTCGCCATCATCCTGCCCGGCATGGATGCCGACGAGGCGACGCGCTTCGCGGACCGCCTCGGGCGCGCCATAGCCGAGGGAACCTACGAGGCGCACGGCCGCACGCTCCCGCTACCGTCGGTCTCCCTCGGTGTCGCGGCCTACCCTGCCGACGGCGACCGCGCCGTCACGCTCGTCAACGTCGCGGACCAGCGCATGTACCAGGACAAGTCGCAGCGCCCGGCCATCGCGCGGCGCCTCACGCTGGCGGGCTGACCCGGCTCCTGCGTCCGGCCGACGGGGCCGCACGGTGCCGCAGCCCTGCTGCGCTCTCTGCTCCCTGTGCGCGCCTGGGTGAGTCGCGCACGCCCGCAGCACCGTCCCCACCATCCGTGACAGCCCCGGTGGTGCCCCGGTCGCGCCGGCTCTGCGTCGGGCGAGGGTCGCCCACGTCCAATCGACCGGCTCGCGCGTATACCGAGCGGGCGCGGCTCCGGCGACGGGTCGACACCCCGGACGTCCCCACTGGGCCGCGCCCGCTCGCGCGATGGGGAACGGGTGCGGATGAAGGTCGGGCTGATCCTCCCCGGGTTCAGTGCCAGTGAGACGGATTGGTGCATCCCGGCGCTGCTCGCGCTGGTCCGGGAACTTGCCGCGCGCCACGACGTCCGGGTCTTCCCCCTGCGCTACCCCCACACGACGCGCCCCTACCGGGTTCACGGGGCGCGCGTCGTCCCGCTCGGCGGCGGCGACACCCGTGGCCTGGCGCGGCTGGCGCTGCTCCGGCGCGCGCTGGCGGCAGTGGCGCTCGCCCACCGGCGCGAGCGGTTCGACGTCCTGCACGCCTTCTGGGCCGACGAGCCGGGCTTCGTCGCGGTGGCCGCCGGGTGGCGGCTGGGCGTCCCGGCGATCGTCTCACTGGCGGGCGGCGAACTGGTGCATCTCCCGGACATCGGCTATGGCGGCGCGGCCAGCCGGCTGAACCGGTGGCTGGTCGGGATAGCGCTGCGGGGCGCGGCGCACACCACCGCAGGCTCCCGCGCGGTCATCCGCCTGGCCGCGCCGCACGTCCCGCGCGGGACCGTGTCGCTGGTGCCGCTCGGCGTGGATACGGCCCGGTTCGCGCCAGCGACGCCGAGGCGGCAGGGGGAGGAAACCCGGCTGCTGCACGTGGGATCGCTGGTGCCGGTCAAGGACCAGGCGGGGCTGCTGCGGGCCTGCGCGCTGCTGGCCGGGGAGTACCCGGCCCTGCGGTTAGCGATCGCCGGCGACGGGCCGCTGCGGCCACGGCTCGAGGCGCTGGTGGCCGAGCTGGGGTTGGCCGGGCGGGTCACCTTTCAGGGCGCCGTCGCCCACGACCATCTGCCGGCGCTGTATCAGGCGGCCGACCTGTTCTCGCTGTCGTCGCGCTACGAGGCGCAGGGGCTGGTGGCACTGGAGGCCGCCGCCTGCGGGCTGCCGATCGTCGGCACCGCGGTCGGCTGCCTGCCGGACCTCGGCCCGGCGGCCCGGTGCGCACCGCCGGGCAACCCGCAGGCGCTGGCGTCCGCGCTGCGGGCGGTGCTGTCCGATCCGGCCGAGCGCGAGCGCCTGCGCCGGGCCGGGCTCGCGGCGGTCGCGGCACGCTACACCCTGGCGCACACGGTCGCCGCGCTGGAGGAACTGTACCGCTGCGCCGGGGGTCGCCCGACCACCAGCCCGGACGGACGCGTCGCCCGGCAGGGCGGGAGCGGCTAGACCTGCTCCTGCGGCGCGGGGCTGGCTTGCTGGGGGTGGAGGGCCGTACCGCCGCGGGCGAGCAGGATGAGGGCGACTGTGGTCGAGGCCACGCGGGCGATCAGCCGCGCCGCGATGGCGCCGCCCGGCCCGTAGGCCGGGATCAGCCAGATGCCGGCCCCCAGCAGCAGAGCGGTGCGAAGCGCCTCGGCGCCCGCCAGCACCCGGGGACGGTCGGCGGTGAACGCGAGCAGGAGGAGCGGGGTCGCCAGGAGGTCGAGGAGCGCGACCACGAGCAGGCCCCGGACCAGCGGCGTCGCGCCGCTATAGGCCGAGCCGTAGACGAGCGCGATCAGCGGCCGCGCCAGCGCCGCGAGGGGCAGCAGGGCGAGCGCGACGGCCGCACCACGGAGCAGGCTCTGGCGGACGTAGCGCCGGGTCGCGCTCCGACCGCGCAGCGCCGCGGCGACCGGCATCAGCACCGTGTAGAGGCTGTGGTTGGCGATCTCCACCTTGCTCGCCAGGCTGACTGCCAGGGCGTAGGCGCCGACGCCGGCCGGGTCGGACCAGCGATTGACCAGGAGCAGGTCGAGATGCCCGGCAGCCAACCCGAGCAGGCTGGCCAGCCAGATCCAGACGCCGAAGCCGAGCAGATGCCGCGCCTCGACGCGCAGCGCCTGGCGGTCCGGGAGCGCCCACGAGAGCCAGCCGGACCCCAGGAGGCGGCGCGCCAGCGCGAACGCGGCCAGCGAGGTGCCGATGCCGAGCACGCCGAGCGCCGTGGGGAGCGTCAGCCAGCCACGCAGCGCGAGCAGGGCGGCGAGCAGCGTGGTCAGTGCCGCGTTGGCGAGCGGGACGAGCGCGAGGCGGCCGAAGCGGCCGGTCGCCTGGAGGAGCGTGGTCGCGGCGCCGCTGAGCGCCGTCGCCGGGACACCGAGCACGGCGAGCCAGATGAGGACTGGGTCCCGCGGCAGGTGCAGCGCCGCGCCAGCGGGGCTGGCGACGAGCAGCCCGGCGACGACCGCGGTCGCCAGGGCCAGCGCTGTCCGGACCCAGAAGAAGGCGCGGCCGCGGGCGACCGCCGCCTGAGGCTCGCCCGGCCAGACAGCGGCGACGCGCCGCACCGCCGCGTTGCTCAGGCCGACGTCGGCCACGGCCCCGGTGAGGGTGACCAGCACGCCGAGCACGGCGAACGTGCCCAGCCCGGCCGGGCCGAGGGCGCGAGCGAGGAGCACGCTGGTGATGAAGCCCAGGGCGAGCCGGGCGGTGCTGCCGCCGGTGACCACCGCCCAGGCGCGCGCGATGGGATCGATGCGGCTCGCACCGCGCGCGATAGCAGCCGTCCAGCCGCGCAGCACCGGTCCCCCATCCCCACCGGGGCGCGTCGGCGTGGCGCGCCCCCCGAGCGCTCCCTACCGGCTCTACGCGGGTCGGCCGCGGGTGGATGGGCCGCGGGGCGCCAGCCTCCGGCTGGTCACCACCGCAAGCGCCAGCTTCCAGCCCGCCCCGCCTCGACCGAACGCAGCCGCCGCACCCGGCGGGAGCCGGCGCGGCTCCGTGCGCCGCCGGCGCTCCACGCGGCGGGAGGCTTGTTCGGCACAAGGCCCGACCCGACCGGGCACGGCCGGTGCCCCACGCGCCCCCGGTAGGGGCGGGGCTTGTCCCCGCCCGGAGATGCCGGGAGAACCCATCCCCGCGCGGGAGGGCACAAGGCCCTCCCCTACCGGATGTTGTCGCCGCGGGGAGATGCCTCAGGGCACACGGCCGTGCCAACCCATGAGCCGGACGAGGGACCGGCGAGGACGCCGGCGCTCCACGGCGCGCTCCTAGCCGTCTCCGGTCGAGTCGAGCGCGGCATCGAGCGCCAGCAGCGTGCCGAGCAGCACGCGCGCACCGTTCACGCAGTCCTCCGGCGCGGTGTACTCGTCCGGCGCGTGGCTGATCCCGCGCTGGCTGGGCACGAAGATCATCCCCTGGCGGGTGAGCGCGGCCATGCACATGGCATCGTGGCCGGCGCCGCTGGGCATCCGCCGGCAGGACAGCCCAAGCTGCTGGCAGGTCTGCTCGACCGAGGCAACGATCAGCGGGTCGGACCGGACCGGCTCTTTCGCCGACATGCGGGCGAAGGCCGCCCCAGCCGCCTCGGCACGCGCCCGCAGCGCCGCCTCGGCGGCGTCGAGCGTCGCCTCGTCCAGCCCGCGGATCTCGGCGGTCAGCTCGACCCGGCCGGGGATGACGTTGGACGCGCCGGGGCTGACGCGCAGCGTGCCGACCGTGCCGACGATGCCGTGGGCAACGGCGATCTCGCGCACCGCCAGGATGAAGGGCGCGGCCATGACCAGCGCGTCGCTGCGATCGTCCATCGGGGTCGTGCCGGCGTGGTTCGCCTCGCCGTGGAAGGTCACCGCGTAGCGGCGGATCCCGACGATCCCCTCCACGGCCCCGATGACGATCCCGGCCGACGCGAGCACGCCGCCCTGCTCGATGTGCAACTCGACGTAGGCGGCGAGGCTGCCGGCCGGCCGGGCCGCGGTGCGCACCTGCGCCGTGTCGATGGCGGCGCGGCGCAGGTGCTCGGCCACCGGGCGGCCGTCCACGGCTTCGTGGTCGAGGGCGGCCGGGTCGAACAGCCCGGCCATGGCGCGGCTGCCGAAGGTGCCGCCACCCATGGTCGCCTCTTCCGCGACGAAGTTGATGACCTCGACCGGGTGGCGCAGCCGCTGCCCCGCCGCATGCAGCGCGCGGACGCACGCCAGCGCCGCCAGCACCCCGAGCGCGCCGTCGTAGCGCCCGCCGTTCGGCACGGTGTCGGTGTGCGACCCCAGCGCGATCGGGGCCAGCCCCGGCTCGCGCCCCGGATAGGTGCCGATGCTGTTGCCGGCCGGGTCGCGCCGGACCGCCATCCCGGCCACGCGCATGGCCTCCTCCACCCACCGCCGCGCCTCCAGGTCGGCGGGCGAGAAGGCAATCCGGCTCACCCCGCCCTCCGGCGTCGCGCCGATCCGGGCAAGCGCATCCAGGTCGCTCAGCAGTTGTGCCGCGTCGATCTCGGGTTCGCGGTGGACCATGCCCCCTCCCTCGTCCCGCAGCCGGCGCCGGGCTGGTACGGTCCCGGCGGTGCCGGCGTCAGCGTGGCGTCGCGCGGCCATGCTACGGGCGGCCGTCGCGCGGTGTCAATCGGGGCCGGGACGCGCCCGGCTGCGCTCACGGGCCTCCGGGGCTCGGGTTCGCGGGCGCGTCCGGTATCATGGTCGGCGGGGATCGCAACGGGTGGGAGGAGACACGCATGGGTGACTGGCGGATGGTGTGCGAGGCGTGCGGTCACGCGGAGCCGCTGGACGCGGCGGCCTGGCGTTGCCCGGTCTGCGGCGGGGCGTTCACGCTGCGCGGCCCGGACCGGCTCGACCCGGGGGCCATCGATCCGGCGGCGCCCGGCCTGTGGCGCTACCACGCCACCCTGCCCGTGCCGCTCGCGGCGGCGACCTCGCTCGGCGAGGGGATGACGCCGCTGGTGCCCGGCACGCTCCTTGGGCGGCCGGTGCGCTTCAAGCTCGACGCGCTCCTGCCGACGGGGTCGTTCAAGGACCGCGGCGCGGCGGTGCTCGTCGCCCACCTGCGGCGGCTCGGGCGGCGGCGGATCATCGTCGACTCGTCGGGCAACGCGGCCGCGGCCATGGCCGGGTACAGCGCCGCCGCGGGGCTCGACTGCGCGGTCTACGCGCCCGCCAGCGCCTCGCCGGGCAAGCTGGTGCAGTCGCGCGCCTACGGCGCCACGGTCGTCCCGGTCACCGGGAGCCGGGAGGCGGTGGCGCGCGCCGCCCAGGAGGCCGCGGCGGCGGACCCGGGCGCGGTCTACGCCAGCCACAACTGGCATCCCGTCTTCGTCGAGGGGGTGAAGACCTGGCTGCTCGAGGTGTGGGAGCAGTTGGGGCAGCGACTGCCGGCCGCCTGCTTCATCCCGACGGGCGGCGGGAGCGCACTGGTCGGCGCCGCGCGCGCCTGCGCCGCCCTCGCCGGTCCGCCCCCGGCGCTCGTCGCCGCCCAGCCGGCGGCCTGCGCCCCGCTGGCCGCGGTGGCGCCGGGTGGGACCGACGTGCCGACTGTCACCCCCGGCACGACGATCGCCGAGGGAACGCGCATCGCGGCCCCGGCGCGGCCGCGCCAGATGCTCGCGGCCGTGCGGGAGACCGGTGGCTGGGTCGAGGCGGTGCCCGAAGAGGAGATCGTCGCCGCGCTGCGGGAGCTGTGGCAGCAGGGGCTCTATGTCGAGCCGACCGCGGCGGTCGGGGCGGCGGCCTTCCGTCAAGCGGTGCGCCGGGGCCAGGCCATCCCCGAGGGGGAGGTCGTCGTCCTGCTGACCGGCTCCGGCCTGAAGGCGACCGACACCATCGCCACGCTGCTCGGCTGAGCCGCGCGGCCCGCCACGACGGCCGCGGGTCAAGCTCAGTACACCATCTCGCCGCTGACGAAGGCGCGGGTGCGCCAGTCCGCGCTCTGGCCGCTGAGGAGGGTGGCGGTCGGCCCGACCTCGACGAGCTGGCCGTCGAGCAGGACGGCGGTGCGGGCGGCCAGCCGGCGAGCCTGGTGGAGATGGTGGGTGACCAGGACGACGGTGGTGCCGTGCTCGCGGTGCAGCGCGGTGACGGCCTGCTCGATCACGGCGACGTTGCGCGGGTCGAGGTTGGCGGTCGGCTCGTCGAGCAGCAGCACCCGCGGGCGCAGCACCAGCGCCCGGCCGAGCGCCACGCGCTGGAGCTCACCGCCGGAGAGGGTCCGGGCGCGCGCCCGCGCCAGGTGGGTCAGCCCGAGCTGGTCCAGCGCGGCCGCGACGCGCTCCCCGGCGGGCTCGCCGCGGAGCCGCAGGCCGTAGGCGAGGTTCTGCTCGACCGTGGCGTCGAGCAGCAGCGGGCGCTGGAAGACGAGCGTCACCTGGCGCCGCACGTCGAGCGGCGGCGGCTCGTGCCATGCCTGGCCATCGTAGCGCAGGATGCCGGACGTCGGCCGCTCCAGGAAGCAGAGCAGGCGCAGCAGCGTGGACTTCCCGGCGCCGCTGGGCCCCACGACGGCCAGGAACTCGCCCGGCGCGATCGTGAGCGCGTCGATCGCCAGGACGGTGCGCGCCCCGTAGCGCACGGTGACCTGCTCCAGCTCGTACAGTGCGCTCATCCAGCCGGGTGCAGCAGCGCGCCGCGCAGGCGGAGCGCCAGTGCGTTGAGGACGAACGTCAGGCCGACCAGCACGAAGCCGAGCGCCAGGGCCTGGTCGAAGGCGCCCTTGCGCGTCTCGAGCACGATGGCGGTGGTCAGCACGCGCGTCGAGCGCTCGATGTTGCCGCCGACGAGCAGGACCGCGCCGACCTCCGAGATGATGCTGCCGAACCCGGCGACCAGCGCGACGAGCATCCCGGCGCGCGCCTCCCAGAGGATGGCCTGGGCGATCTGTCGCTCGGTCGCCCCCAAGGCGCGGAGCTGGAGCCGCAGCTCGGGGGTGATCCCCTCGACGGCCGACATCGTCAGGCCGACGACGAGCGGCAGGCTGATGAGCACCTGGGCCACCACCATCGCCCGCGGCGTGAAGAGCCAGCCGAGGTCGCCGAGCGGGCCGGAGCGCGAGAGGAGCAGGTAGACCACCAGCCCGGCCACGACCGGCGGCAGGCCCATGCCGGTGTAGATGACCGTCGTCACCAGGCGCTGGCCGGGGAACGAGCGCAGCGCCAGGACGACCCCGGCGGGAACGCCGAGCACGGCGCTGATCAGCAGCGCAGTGCCGGAGACGCGCAGCGTCAGGAGGACGATCTCCCAGACGCCCGCGTCGCCGCTGAGGAGGAGGCGGAGCGCGCCGGCCAGCCCGGCCAGGAGGTCGTCCATGCTACGACGTCGTCCCCGGGGTGGCGCGCGGATAGAAGAGCGGCTGCCCGTACCGGTCCTTGCCGAACTCCGCGATCATGGCCTGCACCTCCGGCGACGTGATCCACGCGACAAAGGCCTCGGCGAGCTCGGCCTGGATGCCCTGATGGCGCGCCGGGTTCACCGGGATGACGCCGTAGGGATTCAGCAGGGCCGGGTCGGGGTTGTCGGCCACCGTCTCGCCCCCGAAGAGGATGGTCAGGTCCGTCAGCCGGTCGCGCATGGCGAGGTAGGTGCCCCGGTCGGCGAGGGTGTAGGCACGCTGCTCGTTGGCGGTGGTCAGGGTCTCACCCATCCCCTGGCCCAGCGCGCGATACCAGCCGCTGGCGGGGTCCGGCACGATGCCGGCCTGCTTCCAGATGGCCCGCTCGCGGGTGTGGGTGCCCGACTCGTCGCCGCGCGAGGCGAAGGGGGCCTGCGCGGCGGCGATGCGCGCGAACGCCTCGGCGGCGTCGGCAGCCCCGCGCACCCCCGCCGGGTCGTGCGGCGGGCCGACGATGATGAAGTCGTTCTGCATCACGTCGCGCCGGTACAGACCGAAGCCGTCGGCCACGAACTGCTCTTCCTGCTCGCGGGCATGCACGAGGACCACGTCGGCGTCGCCGTTCTCGCCCAGCTTGAGCGCCTGCCCCGTGCCGACGGCGATGACCTCGACCGTGGCGCCGGTGCGCCGCTCGAAGTCGGGCAGGATGGCATCCAGCAGGCCCGAGTCCTCGGTCGAGGTCGTGGTGGCCAGCCGCAGGCGACCGCCCTTGCGTGGCTGGGCTGCGGTCGGAGTCGCATCGCCAGCGGCGTTGGCCGGCGGCGATGCGTCGTCGGCGGTGCCGGACGAGCCGCAGGCCGCCAGCACCAGCGCCAGGACGATGGCGAGCCAGATCCGCCCCATGTCGGCTACTCCTGCTCCTCACGCGCCGGCGTTCGGCAACCCATATCATAACGCTCCCGCAAGAAGGCGAGGTCGCCCAGGGTCTCGGCAAAGCGCTGCTCGACCAGGGCGTCGAGCCCGGCGCGGAAGCGCCGGTAGCGCGTCACCAGCTCCTGCCCGGCCGGGGTGAGCGCGCTCCCGCCACCGCCGGTCCCGCCGCTGTGCCCCTGGAGGAGCTTCACGCCCAGGCGCTGCTCCATCTCGCGGATCTTCCCCCAGGCGACGCGGTAGGCCACGCCGAAGTCGTCGGCCGCAGCGCTGAGCGAGCCGCGCTCCTCGACGGCGGTGAGCAGCTCGATGCGCCAGTCGCTCAGCACCAGCGCGCCGCTCTGCTCGGCCCAGCACTTGACCCGGATCCGCACCGGCGCGTGTGGTTCCACGGTTTCACTCCGCTCCTGGGCGCGGCTCGTCAGTGGACGCCGCGCCCGCTGTCGCGCTCGCCCGGGCACGCACGGCGCGTGCGTCGACGCGCGAGCCTCCCCGGCCCGCGCCGATCAGCACACGCCGTCGGCAGCGCAGGCCGCGGATCCGCCCCGGGGCGCGCGCGCGGCATCGTCCGAGGGGGCGCCCCGGTCGAGCCAGGCCCGGAGGCTCGCCGCCTGCACGGCCAGACGATACTCGTCGAAGACCTCCAGCGCCATCGCCCGCACCGGTCCGGACGCCAGGCCGAACTGCAGGCAATACTCGAGCAGCCAGGCCTCGAAGTCGTCCGGGTCGGGGTCGGCCGCGATGGCGGCCTCGAACAGGTCCCGCTTGATCGACAGGCCGATCGCGTCGGTCGTGGTGTTGCGCTTCCGCTTGCGGCGACGGCCCTCCGTCGCCTCCAGGGCCATGAGGAGGCGACGGCAGACGTCGGCGGGACGCAGCCGCTCGGCGGTGGTGGCCTGCTCCGGTGTCGCCATCCGGTCCTCCCTCCGTCATCGACTCAGGCCGCCACCATCCGCAGTCGCAGGGTGTGGCCCGCGGCGGTCGGGCGGGTGTAGCCGTGCTCGATGGCGGCCAGATCGAGGTCAGCCGTTGCCAGATCGACCACCGGCACCTCCGCGGGCGACCAGCCCCGCAGCGTGGTGATGCTCTTCACGTAGCCCCGGCAGCGCCGGCAGGTGTCGACCTGGCGCGTCTCGCCACCCTCCTCCGGCACCAACGACCCGAGCTGCTCGTGCTCCCCATTCGTGCAGTAGGGGCACCAGAAGGCGATGACGACCCAGTCGGCGCCGCATCGGCCGCAGCGCAGGTGCCGCTCGCGCGCCAGACCACGACGCTCCGCCGCGGCCGGCCAGGCGCCGCAGATCGGGCAGAACCCGCGCACCCAGGGCACCGGCAGCCGGTCGCCCAGGCGCCGCCCACACGCCTGGAGGAACGGCAGCGCCGCCAGGTTGCCGACGGCGGCCAGCCGCTCGAGCGCGACCCCGAGCTCGGCGGCCAACTGCTGCATGGCCTGAGCGTCGCTGGCGATGGCGGCCCGCAGGAAGCGGAGCGGGTCAACCGCGGCGATGCGGTCGAGCCGGTCTTCGGGTTCCGGCGTCCCGATCGCGACCACGCGCCCCACGAGGTAGTGGAGCCAGCCGCTGGCGGCGGTGGGGTCGAGCGCCACGACCGCGCCGTCGAGCAGCGGCACCCCGGTCGCGGGCCGCGACGTGGGGATCGGCACCGCCTGCTCCCAGAGCGGCTCGGCGCTGGCCTGGAGCGCGTCGGCGTACAGTGCCAGCCAGGGCTCCCACTCCGGATAGTCGCGCGCCATGGTGTCGAGCTGGCCGAGCGCGGCCGCGACGACCTGCTTGTCCGCCATGCGGCCTCACTCCCCAGCGGCGATGCTGCCGGGCAGCTTGCGCGGGGTGTTGACGTAGATGCTCCGCTCGCCCTGACTGTCGCCGTGCAACTGCACCGTGCCCGACCGGTTGCCGATGTCCGCCCCCGGCCCGCCGCCGCGCGTGCGACTGGCCTCCGGCCCGCAGCCCGCGAGCAGGACGAGCGAGGTCAGCACCACCGCCAGGATCACCCTCCCGCGCGCCATGCTACACCGCCTCCGAGGATAGCAGCATCACGACCCGCAGGATGAAGCCGCCGAGCAACACCAGCGCCGCGGCTCCCAGCGGGCTCGCGGCACCGAGGAGCCGCGGCCGCCAGTGGAGCAGGAGCGGCACCAGGATGCCCGCCAGGACCACCCCGACCAGGAGCAGCACGCCCCAGGCGTTGAACAGCACCTCCCGCGCAACCACGGTGCCGACCGAGAGGATCACCGCGCCCAGGACGACCAACTCCAGGATCAGCGCCCAGCTATCGATCTGGGACAGCCATTCGAGGCTCTCCGGCTGGGCGCGACGCCGGCCGACCAGCAGCAGCAGCGCGGCCGCGGTGGAGAAGGCGGAGAGCAGGAAGAGCAGCCCCAGCAGCGGGGTGTCCGACCAGAGCGGCCGGTTCGTCACCGAGAGCAGCACCCCGGTGTAGCCGGCCACGAAGAAGCCGCACAGCCCCCCGGCCAGGTTGATCACGAGGCCCAGCGTCCCCTGGTTGAGCCGGCTCAGACCCGACCAGGGCAGACGCCCGGTTTCGGCCAGCGCCCCCACCGTTGAGAGGAAGGCGAACAGGCCGAAGAGGGTGATGCCCCAGGACCCGACCGACATCGGCGACCAGTACTTGAAGGCCGGGACGAAGGTCTTCGACTGGACCAGCATGTGGTAGAAGCGCTCGGGCCGCGTCAGGTCGAGCGTCAGGAGGATACCGCTGACGATGATCGACGGCAGGGCGATGTAGTAGCCCAGCCGCACGATCGGGCGGTCCTCCGGCTCGCCGAAGATGTGGAGCAGCGCCGCGATGGCGTAGCTGCCGCCCCCGATGCCCCCGATGAAGAAGTACCAGATGATCCACCACTGCCAGTGCGGCGCCTCGGTGAAGAAGGTGTCAGGCATCGCTCTCCCCTCCTTCCTCCGTAGCCGCGACCTTCCGGTCGGCGGCGAGGCGATCCATGCGCCGCTTGCGCAGGCTCACCAGCCCGAGCAACCCGAGCGCCGCCGCGCCAGCCGCGGAGAGGCTGGCGGCCGGTGCCGTGTTGCGGGACGGCAGCTTCGGGTTCGAAGGGAGGCCGTAGACCTCGGGCTCGTCCACCAGCAGGTAGAACGAGTTCAGGCCGCCCAGGATCGACTCGTCGCCGTAGATGTAGGCGCGCGTCTCCCCCTGTTCGTGGAGCTGCTGCACGCGCGCCTCGGCCCGGGCGCGCAGCTCCGAGATCGGCCCGAACTGGATCGACTGGGTCGGGCACGCCTGGGCGCAGGCCGGGGTCAGCCCGGCCTGCATTCGGTCGTAGCAGAGCGTGCACTTCATCGCCGTCCCGTTCACCGGGTTGATGTCGATCACGCCGAAGGGGCAGGCGCTGATGCAGGCGCGGCAGCCGTTGCAGACGTCCGACTGGATCACCACCGTGTCGAACTCGGTGCGGATGATCGCGCCGGTCGGACAGACTTCGAGACAGCCGGCCTGGACGCAGTGCTTGCAGACGTCGCTCATCATCAGCCAGCGACTCTGCTGGCGGCTCTCGTCGAACTGCTCGATGAACTTGACGTGGCGCCAGGTCTGCCCGTCGAGCCGCCGGGTGTTGTCGTAGCTGTCGCCGCTGAGCGTGTTGACCCCCCCGCCGGTGGCCGGGAGCTGGTTCCACTCCTTGCAGGCGACCTCACAGGCCTTGCAGCCGATGCAGACCGTGGTATCGGTGAAGAAACCCATGGGCTCAGCCATCATGCCTTCTCCACGTTGCACACGAACGCCTTGGCCTCGTGGATCGACACGTTCGGGTCACCGACGATGGCCGAAAGGTCGTTGACGACGTCACCGGTCACGAGCCCCTGGTAGCCCCAGTGCCACGGCAGCCCGACGTGGTGGATCGTCTTCCCGGCCACCTGCATGGGCCGCATCCGCCGGGTAACCAGCGCCTTGGCCCGAATCTCACCCCGCGGGGTGCGGACCCGCACCCAGTCGAGGTTCTGGATGCCCTTCTCGCCGGCCAGCTCGGCCGACATCATCAAGCGGGGGTTCGAGCGGGCCCCGCACCGGAGTCTGCTGCGCGCCACCGGCGCGATCCGCTCCGACGCGGACTTCGGCAAGCCGTTCATCGCCATCGTCAACTCCTACGTCGATATCGTCCCGGGCCACGTCCACCTCCAGCGGTTCGGCCAGGTGGTCAAGGAGGCCGTGCGCGAGGCTGGCGGCGTGCCGTTCGAGTTCAACACCATCGGCGTCGACGACGGCATCGCCATGGGCCACATCGGCATGAAGTTCTCGCTGCCGAGCCGGGAGATCATCGCCGACTCGGTCGAGACGATGGTCCGTGCCCACCAGTTCGACGCCATGATCTGCATCCCCAACTGCGACAAGATCGTCCCCGGGATGCTGATGGCCGCCATGCGGCTCGACATCCCCACCGTCTTCATCAGCGGCGGGCCGATGCCAGCCGGGACGTTGCCCGACGGCCGGAAGGTCGACCTGATCTCGGTCTTCGAGGGGGTCGGCGCCTACAAGGCCGGCAAGATCGACGACGCGGAGCTCCGGCTGCTGGAGCAGTATGGGTGCCCGAGCTGCGGCTCCTGCTCGGGCATGTTCACCGCCAACTCGATGAACTGCCTGCTGGAGGCGCTCGGCCTGGCGCTGCCGGGGAACGGGACGATCCTGGCGGACACGCCGGAGCGGGACGAGCTGGCCCGGGCCGCGGCGCGGCAGGTCATGGCCGTGCTCGAGGCGGGCCTGACTCCGCGGAAGATCGTGACGCATGCCGCGCTCGACAACGCCTTCGCGTTGGACATGGCCATGGGCGGCTCGACCAACACCGTGCTGCACGGCCTGGCGCTCGCCCACGAGGCGGGGCTGGACTACCCGCTGCAGCGGCTCAACGAGGTCGCGGCGCGGGTGCCGCACATCTGCAAGGTCAGCCCGGCGTCCCAGTGGCACATCGAGGACGTGCACCGGGCGGGTGGCATCAGCGCCATCCTGAAGGAGATCGCGCGCAAGCCGGGCGCGCTCGACCTCGACCAGATGACCGTGACGCTCCGCACGCTGGGCGAGAACATCGCCGGCGCGGAGATCCGCGATCCCGAGGTGATCCGACCGCTGGAGCGCGCCTACAGCGAGCGCGGGGGCCTGGCCGTCCTGTTCGGCAATCTGGCGCCCGATGGCGCGGTGGTGAAGACGGCGGGCGTGGACCCGGAGATGCTCACCCACCGTGGTCCGGCGCGGGTGTTCGACTCGATGGAGGACGCCTGCAGCGCCATCCTCTCGGGGAAGATCGTGCCGGGCGACGTGGTGGTTATCCGCTACGAGGGGCCGAAGGGTGGCCCGGGCATGCAGGAGATGCTGGCGCCGACGGCCAACCTGATGGGAATGGGGCTGGGCAAAGAGGTCGCGCTCATCACCGATGGCCGCTTCTCCGGCGGCACCCGCGGCGCCTGCATCGGGCACGTCTCGCCCGAGGCGGCGGCCGGCGGACCGATCGGCCTGCTGCGCGACGGCGACATCATCTCGATCGACATCCCCAACAACCGGCTGGACGTCGAGCTCGACGAGCTCGACCTGGCCGTCCGCCGGCGCTCGCACCGGCCGCTGCGCAAGCCGATCGACAGCCGCTTCCTGCGCCGGTACGCCCACCTGGTGACCTCGGCCAACACCGGCGCCGTGCTGCGGGACCCGTTCGCGGACGTCGAGGCGACGGAGCCGGCTTCGGCGCAGACCCCGTGATCGGCGGGCACGGGGCCAGGGTGCCCGGCAGTGGCGCGCGGCGACCAGCGTGCCCGCCTGGCATGCCCCGTGCCTGCTTCGGCGCGAGCGCGGGGACACGGCGACGGCTGGCCCCTGACCCCTCCAGGTACACTTAGATCAGCCACGGGGCTGCGGGCGGTGCGAGGTACTGCCCGACGGGGGACGCCAAGGAACGTGGAGCGATGCGCGCCTATCTATCCGTCCATGGGCATTTCTACCAGCCGCCGCGCGAGGATCCGGCGACCGGGCTGGTCCCACGCGAGCCGGGTGCCGAGCCCTTCCACGACTTCAACGAGAAGATCCTGGCCGAGTGCTACCGCCCGAACGCCGAGCACGGCAACTTCGAGCGCATGAGCTTCGATCTCGGGCCGACCCTCGGGCTGTGGATGGCGCGCCATCACCCCGAGGTCCTGCGGCGGATCGCGGAGGCCGATCGCGCCGCGGTGCGCCGCACAGGGCACGGCAACGCGCTCATGCAGAGTTTCCACCACACGGTCCTGCCGCTCGCGTCCGAGCGTGACCGCCGCACCGAGCTGCGCTGGGGAATCCGCTGGTTCGCGCACACCTTCGGCCGGCAACCGGTCGGGATCTGGCTCCCGGAGACGGCCGTCGACCTGGCTACGCTGGAGTCCTGCGCCGAGGCCGGGCTGCGCTTCACCATCTTGAGCCCGGAGCAGGCGGCCGAGCCGGTCGACACGCGCTTCCCCTACCGGGTGGCGCTGCCGAGCGGCCGGACGTTCACGGTGGTGTTCTATGAGGGGCCGCTGTCGGGCACGGTGTCGTTCGACCCCGGCGCGACCCACTCCGCACCGGCCTTCGTCGACCGCTTCGTTCGGCCGCGCTTCGTCGACGTGCCGGCCGGGCTCGGCGACCCGCTGGTGTTGATCGCCAGCGACGGTGAGGTCTACGGGCACCACCACCCCTTCAAGGACCTCTTCCTGCGCGACCTGCTCCATGTCCGCGCGGGGGAGTTCGGCATCGAGCCGGTGTCGCTCGAGCACTTCCTGGCGCTCAATCCACCCCGGGGAGAGGTCGCCATCCGCGAGCGGAGCTCCTGGGGGTGCCCGCACGAGCTGCTGCGCTGGCGGGGCGACTGTCCCTGCACGCCGGGCGGGGGCGCCTGGAAGGCGGCGCTGCGGGCCGCCTTCGACGCGCTGGCCGAGCGGATCGACGCGCTCACGGAGGAGCGCGCGGCGCCGCTGGTGCCGGACGTCTGGGCGCTGCGCGACCGCTACGTCGACGTCGTCATCGGCGCGACGGACCTGGCGACGTGGCTGGCGGAGCAGGGGCTGCCGTCCGTGGGACCGGAGGCCGAGACGATCGCGGGCCTGATGCGGGCCCAGCAGAGCCGCCTGGCGATGTACGCGAGCTGCGCGTTCTACTGGGAGGATCTGACGCGGCTCGAGGCGGCCTATGGGGTGCGCTCCGCCCTCCACGCCGCCCGGTTGATCGACGCGCTGTGCGGCACCGATGTCACCGGCGACCTCACCCGCGACCTCGCCGGGGTGGTCGGCTGGAAGTCGGCGCGCTCGGCGGCCGAGCTGTACGCGGCGGCGGGTGATTAGGCGTCACCCGTAACCCGTCACCCGTCAGGAGCGGCCGGCATCCTGCCGGCCCCGTCGTGCGCCCGAGGCAGGCCGGAAGCCGGCAAGATGCCGGCGCTCCCGATCAGGTGTTGCGCTGGCGGGCGGCCTGGCGCTGCTCGCGCACGTGCTCGGCGTAGGCCTGCAGGTGGGTGCGGAGTTGCTCGCCGAAGCCGCTGATGGTCAGCAGCGTCGTCTTCGCCTTGCCCACGTTCCCCTGCGCCAGGATCTCGGCGGTGACGCGGGGGAGGATTCCCTCGCGCCCGCCCATGACGTAGATCTGGTTTGGACGCCCGGTGCGTCCGGCCCGGTAGCCGCGGGCACGGAAGAACGCGATGGCGTCCTCCAGCGCCGCATCGGGTGGGAGGTGCGACACCACCTTGCGCAGGAACGCCGTGCGCGTCATCTCGGCCGTGACGGTTGCCCGGTCGAGCGCTTGGCTGCTGCGGGTGTCCTTCGAGTCCGCCATCGGGGATACTCTCGCTTGGGCCGCGCGTTCGTGCATCGGTAGCGGCACTACTGCGGGTTGACGACGTTCTCGGGCTGCTCGCCCCGCAGGATTGCGAGCAGACCCTGGATCGCCAGCAAGCTCACCGCCTGGTCCGCCTCGACCGTCCGGCCGCCGATGTGCGGGGTGCAGACGACCCGCGGGTGCTCGACGAGCGCCCGGTTGACCGGCGGCTCCGCAGCGAAGACGTCGAGGCCGGCCCCTGCTACCTTACCACGCTCGAGGGCGGCCAGCAGGGCCGCCTCGTCGATCAGCCCGCCGGCGGCGGTATTGATGATCACCACGCCGTCCTTCATCCGCGCGATCGCGTCCGCGTCGATCAGCCGGTGGGTGTCGGGCGTCAGCGTCGCGTGGAGCGTGACGACGTCGCTGTCCGCCAGGAGTTCCTGAAAGGCCACCTGCCGCGCGTGCTCCAGCGGCCGCGGCGTGCGCGTGTAGGCCTTGACGGTGGCGCGGCAGGCACGGGCAAGGCGGGCAACCTCGCGCCCGACCCGGCCGTACCCGACCACGCCGACCGTCTTGCCGGCGAGTTGGCGGCCGCTGAAGGCGCGTCGCTCCCAGCGCCCCGCCTTCAGCGAGCGGTCCGCCGCCGGGATCCCGCGGAGGACAGCGAGCATTAGGCCGAGGGTCAACTCTGCCACCGCCTCGGTCCGCGCCCCGGGAGAGTGCACCACCCGGATCCCGCGCTCGGTCGCGGCCGCCACATCGATGTTGTCCACGGAGAAGCCGACGCGGGCCACGCCGCGCAGGGAGGTACCGGCTTCGAGGACCTCGCTGGTGACGCGGGTGGTACCGCGCACCACCAGGCCGTCATAGCCCTCGACGAGGTCGACCAGCTCAGCCGGGTCGAGCCCGGTGCGGAGGTCGACGCGCGCCTCCCGTCGCAGGAGGGCGAGGGCGCCGTCGTCGATCAAATCGCAGACGAGAATGCGCGGCTGCCCCGCCCGTTCCATGGATGTGCCCTCTCACGAGCCCGCTTGGAACTGCTCCCCCGGCTCGAGTACCACGCAGCGTGCCGCGGTCTGCTGCTCCACCTCCTGCTTGAACGCCTCAGCGTCCTGCTGGATGGGTGGGAAGGTGTTGTAGTGGCACGGGATCACGACCTTCGGCTTCAGCAGGGTGACGGCGCGGACCGCGTCGCGCGGCCCCATGGTGAAGTGGTCGCCGATGGGGAGGACCGCGATGTCGAGCCCCTCCTCGCCGATGAGCGCCATGTCCCCGAACAGGCAGGTATCGCCCGCGAAGTACACCGTCTGGCCCCCGAAGCGCACGACGAAGCCGGCCGGGACGCCGGGGGCGACGAAGGTCTCCCCCTCGAGGTAGGACGACGTGTGCCAGGCGGGGACGAACTTGGCCGTGCCGCCGTCGAAGGCCACGGTGCCGCCGTGGTTGGCCCCGACGGCGTTCGCGCCCTGCTGGCCCAGGTAGGTCGCCAGCTCATGCGTGGCGAAGATGGTCGCGCCGGTGCGCCGCGCGATGGCGACGGCGTCGCCCACGTGGTCGTTGTGAGCGTGGGTGAGCAGGATCGCGGTCGGGTTGACCTCCTCGGCGCTGGCGGCCGCGGTCGGGTTCCCGGTCAGGAAGGGATCCACCAGCACCTGCTTCCCGTCCGCCTCGAGGGCGAACGCCGCGTGGCCGAGAAAACGAATCGTGAGCATGGACTTCCCTCCCTTCATTGCGGTCGCGCCGAGCTCTGCTTAGACGGCCGCGTGGCGCTACCGCTCGTAGACGATTCGCCCGTCGATCATCGTCATGTCGTTCTGGATCGTGTGCAACTCCTCTGCCGCGACATCGTGCGGGTCGCGGTCGACCACGATCAGGTCGGCGAGCTTGCCCGGGGTGATGCTCCCCTTGATGCGCTCCTCGAAGGAGGCGTAGGCGCCGTTGATGGTGAACATCTGGAGCGCCTCGTCGATCGTCACCGCCTGGACGACGCCCATCTCCTTGCCATCCTGGGTCAGCCGGGTGACGGCGGACCGCACGTTCACCCAGGGGTCCGGCGGTACCACCGGCGCGTCGGAGCTCCCGACGGCGACGATGCCCATGTCGAACCAGGTGCGCGCCGGGTAGGCCAGCGACAGGGCCTCTGGGGTGAAGTTCCGAATGTAGGAGTCACCCAGATAGTAGACGAAGGACGG
The DNA here is from genome assembly GCA_029961075.1 of Sphaerobacter sp. GTDB lineage: Bacteria > Chloroflexota > Chloroflexia > Thermomicrobiales > Thermomicrobiaceae > Sphaerobacter. Next base: position 48,869 of record JASBVL010000024.1, on the reverse strand, counting down.
CTGCGGCACCGCGATCACGTTCAACCGGCGCATGCGCTCGAGCAGGTCCGGCCGCAGCAGGCCGCAGTGCTCGATGCGCCAGCGGGGATCCGCCTGCGGGTGCGCCGCCAGCGCCCGCTCGAAGGCGGTCAAGACCATGTCGATGGCGCGGTCGCCGATGGCGTGGGCCGCACCCTGGAAGCCGGCGGCCGCGGCCCGCCGGAACGCCTCGTCCAGGTACTCCTGCGAGTAGACGGCGATGCCGTAGTTGTCCGGCTGGTCGGGGTATGGGTAGCTCATGAGAGCGGTGCGGCCCCCGCCGCTGCCGTCCTGCAGCAGCTTGGCCGGGCCGATGCGCAGCCACTCGTCGCCGAAGCCGGTCCGCACCCCGAGGCGCTCCATGGCGTCGAACGTCTCGTCGATGATCATCATCAGGTAGACGCGGACCGGCAGCCGCCCCTCGCGCCGGAGCTCCTGGTACGCGGCCAGTTCCTCCGGCTTGCGCAGACCAGCCTCGCCGACGCTGGTGATCCCCATGCGCAGGAACCGCTCGCCGGCCGCGACGAGGGCCTGCTTGATGTCCTCGACCGTCGGCGGGGGGATGAGCCGGCGCACGAGGTCCTGGGCGTGCTCCTGGAGCAGGCCGGTGGGCTCGCCGTGCTCGTCGCGGACGATGCGCCCGCCGGGCGGATCCGGCGTCTCAGCGGTGATGCCAGCCATGCGCAGGGCAACGCTGTTGACGACCGACATGTGGCCGCAGGTGCGTGTCAGGATGGCCGGGTGGTTCGGCGTCACGCGGTCGAGGTCCCACCGGGTCGGGTGGCGCTGGACGTCGAGCCGCGTATCGTCGTAGCCCCATCCCTGGATCCAGCTCCCGGCCGGCCGCGTCGCGGCGGCCTCGGCGTAGCGCTCCAGCAGGGTGTCCAGCGTCGGCGTCGACCGGGGGCTGGCGTCGACCTTGGCCAGGTTGAACCCGTAGTACATCGGGTGGCAGTGGTTGTCGTTCAGCCCCGGCAACAGGGTGCGGCCCCCGAGGTCGATCACGCGCGTGTTGGTACGTGCCTCCGCGCGGACGGTTGCGTCGTCCCCCACGGCCACGATCCGGTTCCCGAGCACGGCGACGGCGCTCGCCCGTGGCTGCGCCGGATCCATCGTCAGCACTCGCCCGTTCAGGAACACGACATCCGCTGCCATGCGTACTCCCCTCGTTGCGACTCCGCCAAGAGGCAGAGGGCCGACGGCCGGGTTCTGCCACCCATCCGCGCATCCCGACGGTCGAACCAGTGGCCCCCGCTGCATCATAGGGCGGTGCCCACCGTGTCGCAAGCGTCCTCGCCGCCCGACGCGGGGCGACGGCAGGGCCGCAGCGGCGCGCCGCTCGCCCGGCGAGGGGGCTGCCGATGGCGGCGGCTGGTGGTCCGCACGGTTGCCGATCGAGGCGAGGCGTGCTAGTATCCCTGCCCGGGAAGCGGAACTTCCGAGTCACTCACGAGGCAGCGGGTCGTTCGGCGCCTCCTCACCGCAGGCGATCCAGGCGCCCCGGCTTTTGCGGCGTACGGGTGGGGCGGCAATGCTGAGATACGTGCTCCGGCGATTAGTGTCGTTGATTCCGGTGTTGCTCGGAATCTCGATGGTCACCTTCGCCCTGATCCGGCTTATCCCGGGCGATGTGGTGGACCTCATCCTCGGCAACGAGGTGGCGATGGGGGGCGAGCGAGCCGCCGAGTTGCGCCGCCTCTTCGGCCTCGATCAGCCGATCTACGTGCAGTACCTCCAGTGGGCCAGCGACGTCGTGCGCGGCGACCTCGGCCACTCCCTGCGCACCGGCAAGCCGGTGCTCGGGGAGATCCTCGGACGGCTCCCCACCACCATCGAGCTCACGCTCTTCTCGCTCGTCTTCGCGCTGCTCATCGCGATCCCGATGGGCATCATCGCCGCCCTCAAGGCGGGCACGCGGACGGAAGCGGGCGTCCAGGTCCTTGGCCTGCTGGGCCTCTCGGTGCCGAACTTCTGGCTTGGGACGCTGCTGATCCTCCTCACCTCGCGCTACCTGGGCTGGTTCCCGGCGGCGAACTACGTCCCGTTCTCGGTCGACCCGTGGCGGAACATCCAGATCTTCATCCTGCCCGGCATCGCGCTCGGCGCCGCCCTGGCCGCGATCACCCTGCGCATGACGCGCTCGTCGCTGCTGGAGGTGCTGAACCGGGAGTACGTGACGACGGCGCGCGCCAAGGGGGTGGCGGAGCGCCAGGTGATCGTCCGCCATGCATTGAAGAACGCGATGATCCCGGTCGTCACGGTCGTCGGCATCCAGGTCGGACGGCTGCTGGGCGGGGCGATCATCATCGAGCAGGTCTTCAACCTGCCCGGCATTGGCCGGCTCGCCATCGACGCGATCCAGCAGCGCGACTACACGATGATCCAGGGAGTCGTGCTCTTCACGACGCTGGCGTTCGTCCTCATCAACCTGGCGGTCGATCTCCTCTACGCGTTCATCGACCCCCGCATCAGGTACTCGTGATCGTCGTATGACCCTGGGCGCTGCGCGCCGTCGCCAACAGCGGTGCCTGCCCACGGCGAGGTGAGGGATGGGTGAAATCCGGCAGTCGATAACGCTGCGCGATACGGCAGAGATGCCAGGGGCGCTGCGCGGGGCCAGCTCGCGCACGGTCTGGGCGCGCGCCGCGCGGCACCTGGCGCGGAGCACGAGCGGGAAGATCGGGCTGCTGCTGGTGGCGCTGGTGCTGCTGATGGCGCTGGCCGCGCCGCTCATCGCGCCCCACGACCCGTACGAGCAGACCGTCTTCCGCCTGTATGGCCCGAGCCTCTACTTCCCGTTCGGCACCGACGAGTTCGGGCGCGACGTGATGAGCCGGGTGATCTACGGCGCGCGCATCTCCCTCCAGGTCGGGCTGATCGCCGTGGCCATCGCGCTGGTGATCGGCGGGCTCCTCGGCCTGGTGGCGGGGTACTTCGGCGGCTGGGTCGATTCGGTCATCAGCCGCGTGCTCGACATCGTCTTCGCTTTCCCGGACATCCTGCTGGCTCTCGCGCTGCTGGCCGTTCTCGGGCCCGAGCTCCACAACGTGATGATCGCGATCGGCATCGTCTACATGCCGTCGTTCGCGCGCATCGTCCGTGGGCCGGTCCTGTCGGCCAAGCACAACGAGTACGTGGAGGCCAGTCGGGTGATCGGTGCCGGGACGCTGCGCACGCTCTTCCGCCACATCCTGCCCAACGTCACGGCACCGCTCATCGTGCAGACCACCATCGCGCTCTCGTTCGCGATCCTCTCCGAGGCGGCGCTCTCCTTCCTGGGGCTGGGCGCGCAGCCGCCGACCCCCTCCTGGGGGGCGATGCTCAGTGGCGGGCGCCGCTTCGTCGAAATCGCCCCCTGGACGGCGATCTTCCCCGGCTTGGCGATCATGATCGCGGTCCTGGGGTTCAACCTGCTGGGCGACTGGCTGCGGGACGTGCTCGATCCGCGGGCCGTCCGGTGATAGGGGTACAGCACCGGGTACGCGGGGCGAATCCGGTGCGCGAAAGCGGTATGAGGCGGAGGCGGCCGCGCCGCCTCCGCCGGGATCGGTTCAGTGAGACCGAGGGGGAGGAGATCGACTCGTGACGCAGGACCGTGCGACCTATCTCTTGGATCAGCTCGTTCGGCTCCGCAACGAGGGGCGCATCAGCCGGCGGCAGTTCGCCCGCCTGACCGGCGGCGGGGTCGGGCTGGCGGCGATCAGCGCCTTCATCGCGGCCTGTGGATCGCAGCCGTCCGCGCCGACCCCGGCTGGGTCCGGCGGCGGCCAGGCGTCGGGCGGGACGTCGGCGACGCCCGGCGGCACGTCGAGCGGCGCGAGCCCGACCGCGGGCACCACGGAGCAGGTCAAGCGAGGCGGCCGGCTCACCTTCGCCCTCGACACCGCGCCGGTGGGCCTTGATCCGCACCTGACGACGGCCTTCTCGTCGCAGATGTTCTACGAGCACATCTATGACTCGCTGTTCCAGTTCACCCCGGATCTGCAAGTGGTCCCGGCCCTCGCCGAGTCGTTCGAGGTGATCGACGAGAAGACCTACGAGTTCAAGATCCGGCAGGGGGTAAAGTTCCACGACGGCTCGCCGCTGACCGTCGAGGACGTCAAGTTCTCGTTCGAGCGGATGCTCGATCCGAACGCGAAGAGCACCCGCAGCGTCTGGTTCAGCGCGATCGACGGGCTGGAGGCGAAGGACGAGAGCACGCTGGTCGTGCACCTGAAGCAGCCGTTCGCGCCGCTGGTCGGCTTCATGGCCATGCCGGGGGCGGCCATCGTCTCCAAGTCCTTCACCGAGAAGAACAACAACGACCTGACGGCGGTCGCGAACGGGACGGGGCCCTTCGTCTTCAAGGAGTACATCACTAACCAGCAGGGGACGCTGGTCAAGTTCGCCGACCACTGGCGGGAGAATGTGCCCATCGTCGACGAGCTCATCATCCAGATCACGACGGACGAGGCATCCCGCATGGCGGCACTCCGGGCGCAGCAGGTCGACATGACGCGGCTGTTCGACAAGACGAACGCCGACCTCCTGGCCGGTGAGGGCTACCAGCTTTACAAGGGGCTGTGTACGTCGTACACGACGACCTTTATCAACTGCCGCAAACCGCCGTTCAACGACCCCCGGGTGCGACAGGCGCTGTCGTATGCCATCGATCGGAAGCAGTTCCTCGACACCGCGGCGTTCGGTGAAGGGGAGATCGCCGGTCCGATCCCACCCGCCGACCGGAACTGGGCGCTGCCGACCTCGGAGTACGCGACGTACAAGCAGGATGTCGAGAAGGCCAAGCAGTTGCTCGCCGAGGCGGGCTACGCCAACGGCTTTACCGTCCGGCTGACCGTCTCGCCGCAGTACCAGTTCGACGTCACCAACGCCCAGGTGCTGCAGAGCCAGCTCAAGCCGCTGGGGATCAACGTCGAGATCCAGCAGGTGGAGTGGGGCAACCTGCTCAATACGATCAACAAGACGCGCGACTTTGAGCTGCTCAACATCATCTACACCCACCAGCCGGACCCGGATGGCTACACCTATAACTATTTCCACAGCAAGTCGCTGTCCAACCACTCCGGACTGGAAGATGCCCGGCTCGATGAGCTGCTCGATCGGGGGCGCTCCGAGACGGATCCGGCCGAGCGCAAGAAGATCTACGCGGAGGTGCAGAAGCTGGTGGCCGACGAGCTGGTGCCCGTGCTGTTCTACTACAGCTACTACCAGTACCTGCCGGCCCAGACCTACGTGAAGGGCTACAAGGCGATCCCGTCGCTCTCGCGCATCTACCTCCGCGAGACGTGGCTGGATAAGTAGGCTCCCACGCCGCGCCGACACGGCGGCGCGCCAGGAACCAGCACACGCGCCCACCCCGGCCGGGGTGGGCGCGTGCTGTTGTCGGCACGGTGGTGGATCACCCCAGGCTGTCATGGGAAGCCGGGCGGCGCCTGCCGGGGCGCCAGTGTTGCCGTCCGGCGCAAACCGGCCGCGCGGCCCGCGGGAGTCGGCGTCTCAGGGGCGCTGCCGGCATCGGCTGGGGCGCGCCTTCACCGCGGTTAGCCGGGTCTGCTATCCTGAAGGGTACGCAGCACGCTCGTGCGATGCGGCCGAGTACCACGCAGCAACCGGAGGTGGACTCATGGGCCAGTTGGATGGAAAGCGGGTTGCGATGGTCGTCGCGCCCGGGTTTGAGGACTCCGAGGCGATCGAGCCGAAGCGCTACCTGGAGGAGCGCGGGGCCACGGTGACCGTGATCGGCCTCGAGCGCGGCACGGTGGAGGGCAAGAAGGGCGCGACGCTCGCGGTCGACGCCACCTTCGACGAGGTGTCGGTCGACCAGTTCGACGCGCTGGTGATCCCGGGCGGCGGCTCGCCGGAGCGGCTGCGCATCCACGACGGCCCGGTGGCCTTCGCGCGGGCCTTCGTCGAGTCGGGCAAGCCGGTCGCGGCCATCTGCCACGGGCCGCAGCTCCTGATCTCGGCCGACGTGCTGCGCGGGCGGACCGTTACCTGCGTGGCGGGGATCCGCGACGACGTGAAGAACGCGGGCGCGACCTACGTCGATCAGGCGCTGGTCGAGGACGGGAACCTGATCACCTCGCGCGTGCCGTCCGACCTGCCGCAGTTCAACGAGGCGATCGCGCGGGCATTGGCGGCAGTCACGTCCAAGCGGTGAGACACCAGCCGTTCACTCACGCTGAGCCGGTGGAGGGCGTGTGCCAGCGGTAACTCTGGACGCCCTCCTCCAGCCGCCACAGCGCCAGGTCGGCCACCGCGCCGAGCCGCAGCGTGCCCAGATCCGGCCGGCCGATCGCGGCCGCCGGCCGCGCGGTCGCCCGCTCGATCACGTCCGGCAGGCTCATCCCGAGCGCGAGGAACTTCGACAGGGTCGTCGGCAGGTCGTACATCGGCCCCTGCACCGCGAGCTGGTGGATGTCGCTGGAGATCGTGTCGGGGAGCACCCCCTGCGCCAGCATCGCCTCCGCCACCGCGAAGCTGAACGAACCGGTGCCGTGGCCGATGTCGAGGATCAGCCCGCGCGCCTGGAGCTCCCGGATCTGCGGCAGCACCCGGCCGTCCTCGCCGAGGATGCACATCGTCCCGCCGGTGAAGCAGTGGGTGAGGATGTCGCCCGGCCGCAGCAGCGCGGCGACCTCCTCGAGCGACGGCGGGCCGTTGCCGATGTGGACCATGAGCGGCAGGTCGACGCGGTCCGCCAGCTCCCGCGCCCGCTCCAGCGGGCGGATCCCCACGCCGCGGGTGGTGTTCTGATCGATGCGCGCCTTGATCCCCAGGATCAGGTCACGGTTCGCGTTGACGATCTGCTCGGCGAGGTCGACGTTCCAGTAGTCGGGGTTGGCGAACTCCCAGGTGGGCGCGATCAGGCCGATCGAGGAGAGGTTGAGCAGGGCGAAGATGCGGCTGCGGCTCGGCTCGGCGATGTAGCGCCGGAAGCCGGGGAACGAGTACGCCCCGGCGGAGCCGACGTCGATCCAGGTGGTCACGCCGCTGCGGGCCGCCACCGGGTCCGCTTCGATCCCCCAGTAGGTGACGCCCCAGTAGACGTGGGTATGCAGGTCGACCAGGCCGGGCGTGACGATCTGCCCGGTCGCGTCGATGACCGTCGCGGCGTCCGCCGGGTCGAGCGCTGGCGCGATCGCCGCGACGTGCCCATCCCGGATGCCGAGGTCGTAGCGCCCCGCGATCCCGGCCCCCGGGTCGAGCACCTGGCCGCCCTGCACGATCACGTCGTAGCGCGTCTCCGCGCGCTGCTCACTCATCGATCACCCCTTCCCGTCCGGCACCGCCCCGGCGCGCTGCCCCTCGGCGCATGACGGCTGGGCACCGGCGCCGGATCGTCCCTCGTGCGCGCATGGGTCCGTCGGCAGCAGGCTAGACGATCCCGCGCGGCCGGGCAAGAGGGCGACGATGTCGCCCGCGGTGCGCCGCGCCGCCCCACCGGCGCGCCGGGCGGAGCGCGAGGACGTCCGGTAGGGGAGGGCCTTGTGCCGTCCCGCGCCTGGCAATGAGGGGCAGCGAACCGGCCCGGGCGGGATGCCCGGGCCGGGTGGAGGGATGGGGCCGCGCGGCCGCGCCTCAGGCGATCTCCATGTCGGGCCGCACCGCCTCCAGCCACTGCTTGACCGTGGCCAGAAACCGCGCCCCGGCCAGCCCATCGAGGATGCGGTGGTCGAAGGACAGCGAGAGGTTCATCATCGGCCGGATGGCGATCGCGTCGTCGATCACCACCGGCCGCTTGACCAGCGCCTCGGTGCTGAGGATCGCCGACTGCGGCTGGACGATGATCGGCGTCGAGAGGATCGTCCCGAACGTGCCGGGGTTGTTCACCGTGAAGGTGCCGCCCTGCACGTCGTCGAGCGTCAGCCGCCCGGCGCGGGCGCGCTCGGCCAGGTCGCGGATCGCCCGCGCCAGCCCCACGATGCTCTTCTCGTCGGCATGCTTGATGACCGGGACGATCAGCCCGTCCTCCATGCCGACCGCGACCCCGATGTGGATCGCCTTGCGCAGGATGATCCGATCCTCGTCCCAGACGGCGTTCACCCGCGGGTGCTCGCGCAGCGCGTGGACCACCGCCTTGACGACGAAGGGGAGGTAGGTCAGCTCGAAGCCCTCCTCCTGCCGGAAGCGCTCCTGCGCCCGCGCCCGGGCCGCGACCACCCCCGACATGTCGACCTCCATCCAGAGGGTCACGTGGGGCGCGGTCCGCTCGCTGCGCACCATGTGCGCCGCGATCTGCTTGCGCATGGCCGAGACCGGGACGATCTGGTCGCCCTCCCAGATCGGGATCTCCGGGCGCTCGACCGGCGCCTCCACCGCGGGGCGGTCGGCCGGCACCGCGGCCGGCGGGGGCGCGACCGTCTCCTGGATCGCCGCCGCGCCGGCATCCACGGCGGCCGACTCGCGCTGCTCGACATAGCGCAGGATATCCTGCTTGGTGACCCGCCCGCCGATCCCGGTGCCGGGCACCTGCGCGATGTCGATGCCGTGCTCTTCGGCGATGCGCCGCACCGCGGGCGACGAGCGGCTGCGCAGCAGCTCCAGCGCCCCCGCCTCGCTCACCGTGCGCGGCGGACGCACGCGGGACGGCGCCGGCGCGGCCGTGGCGGGGGCCGCCTCTGTGGACGCCGTCTCAACTCCGGCGGGTGCCACCAGCTCGGCCGTGCCCGCCTCCTCGATGACGCACAGCTCGGCGCCGACCGGCAGGGTGCGCCCCGCCTCGGCGCGGATCTCCACCAGGACGCCGGTCACCGGCGAGGGGATCTCCGCGTTGACCTTGTCGGTCGTGATCTCGACCAGGGACTCGTACTTCTCGACCCGATCCCCCGGCTGCTTCAGCCAGGTGTCGATGGTGCCCTCGGTGACGCTCTCGCCAAGTTGCGGGAGCCGGACGACGGTTGCGCGACGGGTGGTGGACATACTCCGGGATCTCCTTCCGACGCAGGCATGGCGAGTCGCTGGCCGTCCTCCCCGTGCTTCCTCTCCCCGTGGGGGAGCGGGGGTCAGGGGGTGAGGGGTAGCCACTCAGAACGCGGCGAGTCGCTCCAGCGCCGCGCCGATCGTCTCGGCGTTGGGCAAGAAGGCGCGCTCCAACGGCGGGCTGAACGGGATGGCCGGCACCTCCGGCGCGGCGACGCGCATGACCGGCCCGTCCAGATACGGAAAGGCTTCCTCGGCGATGAGCGCGGCGACCTCGGCGCCGACGCCGCCGACCTTGTTCGCCTCGTAGACGATCACCACCTTGCCGGTCTTGCTGACCGACGCCAGGATCGTCTCCGTGTCCAGCGGCCGCAGGGTGCGCAGGTCGATGACCTCGACGCTGCTGCCCCCCTTCGCCTCCAGCGCCTCGGCCGCCGCCAGCGACTCGTGGAGCATCATCCCGTAGGAGATGATGGTGACGTCGGAGCCTTCCTTGACCACCTTCGCCTTGCCGATCGGCACAGTGTGGCCGTTCTCGGGCACCTCGTCGCGGATCAGGCGATAGGCCTTCTTGTGCTCCAGGAAGAGGACCGGATCGGGATCGTAGATCGCGCTGCGGAGCAGGCCGGCGGCGTCGGCCGGGTTGACCGGCGCCACCACCTTGAGGCCCGGCTCGCGCGTGAAGATCGCTTCGATGCTCTGCGAGTGGTAGAGCGCTCCGTGGACCCCGCCGCCGTACGGCGCGCGGATGACCAGCGGGCAGCCAAAGTCGCCCGCCGAGCGGTAGCGGATCTTGGCCGCCTCGTTCATGATCTGGTCCATCGCCGGGTGAATGAAGTCCAGGAACTGGATCTCGGCAATGGGGAGCAGGCCGTGGACTGCCGCGCCGATCGCCACGCCCACGATCGACGACTCGGCCAGCGGCGTGTCGATCACCCGCTCCTCGCCGAACTCGTCGATCATCCCGGCGGTGACCCGGAAGACGCCGCCGCGCGCCCCGACATCCTCGCCCAGCACGATGATGCGGTCGTCCGCGCGCATCTCCGCGAACAGCGTGTCGCGGATGGCGTCGATGAGGAGTTTCGTGGCCATGGTTCGCCTCCCTAGCTGCCGTACACGTGGAGCGTGAGCTCCGACGGATCGGGGTACGGCGCCTGTTCGGCGAACTCAGTCGCATCGTTGATCTGGGCCGTGATCCGGCTGCGGATCGCCGCGTCCTGCTCTTCGCTCAGCACGCCCTGCTCCAGGAGCGTGGCGCGGAAGCGGGCGACCGGGTCCCGCACGCGCTGCGCCTCCAGCTCCTGCGGGTCGCGGTAGGTGCGGTCATCGTCGTCGCTCGAGTGGGCGGTGAAGCGATAGACCTTGGCCTCGATCAGGCTCGGGCCCTCGCCCCGGCGGGCGCGCTCGACCGCCTCCGTCGCGGCGGCGTAGACGGCGACCGGGTCGGTGCCGTCCACCGTGACGCCGGGCATGTTGTAGCCCGCGGCGCGCGCGGCCACGTTCTCGATCGCCATCTGTTTGCGCTGCGGCACCGAGATGGCATAGCCGTTGTTCTCAACAAAAAAGACCACCGGGAGCCGGTGGATCGACGCGAAGTTGAGCGCCTCGTGGAAGTCCCCCTCACTCGTGCCACCCTCGCCGACGCAGGTCCAGGCGACGGTGTCCTCGCGCCGGTATTTCGCCGCGAGCGCCACGCCGGTCGCGTGGAGCACCTGCGTCGCGACCGGACTGGAGGTGGTGAGGATGTTGTGGCGCCGGGAGCCAAAGTGCCCCGGCATCTGTCGCCCCTGGCTGGCCGGGTCGCCCCTGCGGGCCAGGAGGCTCAGCATGATGTCGCGCGGGGTTACCCCGAAGTAGAGCACCATCGCCAGGTCCCGGTAGTAGGGGACCAGGACGTCCTTGCTCGGTTGGAGGGCGAAGGCTGCGCCAATCTGCGCCGCTTCGTGCCCCTGGCACGAGATCACGAACGGGGCCTGGCCGGCGCGGTTGAGCAGCCACATGCGCTCATCCAGCGCCCGCGCCAGCGCCATGAACTCGTACATCCGCACGAGATCCGCGTCGCTGAGGCCCGTGGGCGCCGTTGCCCTGGCCTCGGTGCCGACACCGCCGGGGTCGTGGTGCGTCATGGCGCAGCCTCCTTCGGCTGGGGAGCCAGCGTTGGCTCCGCGTGGGTCAGATGTGGATCGCCATACCATCCACGGCAAGCGCCGCTTCGCCCAGCACCTCCGAGATCGTCGGATGCGGATGCACGCTCAGGCCGATCTCCCACGGGGTGGCTTCGAGCAGCGAGGCCAGCGCCGCCTCGCCGATCAGCTCGGTGGCATGCCCACCGATGATGTGCACGCCCAGGATCTCGTCCGTCTCGGCGTCGGCGATGACCTTGGCGAAGCCGTCCGCCTCGTCCTCGATCAGCGCCTTGCCGTTCGCGCGCAGCGGGAACTTGCCGACCTTGATCTTGCGTCCCTCTGCGGTCGCCTCCTCCTCCGTCAGGCCGACGCTGCCGATCTCCGGGTGGCAGAAGGTCACGCTCGGCACCTTCTTAATGTCGAGCGGCATCGGCTTCTTGCCCGCCAGGAGCTCCATCACGATCATCCCCTGGTGCATCGCCGTGTGCGCCAGGAGCTGCTTCCCGATCACGTCGCCGATGGCGTACACCCCGTCGACGCCGGTAAAGCCGTACTCGTCGGTGACGATGTAGCTCTTCTCGGTCTTGATGCCGAGCTCTTCCAGGCCGATGTCCTCGATGTTCCCCTGGCGACCGATCGCGACCAGGAGCGTGTCGGCCTCGATCCGCTCCTCTGTGCCGTTCCGGTTCACTCGCATTATGACACCGCCCTCGGTGATGTCAAAGTCCTCGGCGGTCGGGCGGTAGTCGGGAATGATCCGGATTCCGGCCTTGGTGAAGGCGCGCGTCAGCAGTTGCGAGACCTCGCGGTCCTCGTTGGGCACGATCCGGCCCACCAGCGTGACCTCGCAGCCGAAGTCGCGGTAGATCGTGGCGAACTCGACCCCGGTCGCCCCCGCCCCGCGGATGATCACCCGCTTCGGCAGCTCGGGCGACCAGGTGGAGTGGTCGCTGTTGATGACGCGCTTGCCGTCGAACTCGATGCCGGGGATGGCGCGCGGCCGGGAGCCGGTGTCGATGATGATGTTCCGACCGGTGACCTCCTCGGTGCTCCCGTCCAGCTTGGTGACCACGACGGTGCGGTTGTTCTTGAGGCGGCCAACACCCTCGTACAGGTCGATCTTGTGCTTGCGGAAGAGGAACTGGAGCCCCTTGTAGTTCTGGTCGACGATGCGGCCAGAGCGCTTGATCGCCTGGGCATAGTCGATCTCGATGCCGCTCGCGGTGACGCCGTACTCGGCGCTGTTGCGCACCAGCCGCGCGACCGCCCCGCTCTTCAGCAGAGCCTTGGTCGGGATGCAGCCCCGGTGCAGGCAGGTGCCGCCGACCTTGTCCTTCTCGACGACGGCGACCCGCAGCCCGAGCTGCGCCCCCCGAAAGGCGGCCGCGTACCCGCCGGTCCCACCGCCGAGCAGCACCACATCGTATGGCTCCCCTGGCATGCCTTCTCCCCTCTACTGCGCTGTAGCTCCGCTCTCCCAGCGGTCTGACGGGGCGAGGCCGGCCCGCGTGTCCGCACCCGCGCCGGGGCGGGCCGCGAGGCCGTCTCAGCGCGGGCGGGGATGTGCTGCGGGGCTGTCGTTTCGCGGGAGGCGGTCGCACCTTCTATGCCAGCCGAGGCAAAAACTCCTCCGTGCCCCGCCGGGGCTAGTATAGCAGCGGCCCGCTGACGCCGCGCCCGCCGCCCCGCCGCGCTGCCCGCGTCCCAGCGCCCATCCCTCTGGGTCGGCGGCGCCGCCTGTGGCATACTTAGGCTCGACATAAGGGACGACCCGCAGGACTGCGCCATGATGACGATGCAGGACACCAGCGTGCCCGTCGCGACCTGGCGCCGGCTGGTGGAGAAGGCGACCCGGGAGGGACTGCGGGCCTACCGCCTCAACGGCGACCCGCGCTCCTGGGCCGTGACCAGCCACAGCCAGGCCGACACCGCCTACGAAGTCACCATCCTCGATGGCGACCTCCTCTGCTCCTGCCGGGGGAGTGCCTTCCGCCCCTACTGCAAGCACCGCGCGCTGGTGCTGGCGATGCTGGGGCTCCTGGGCACGCCGGACGGCGCGAGCCAGCCCCTGGTGCCCGATCGGGTGATCGCGGCGCTCCAGGCCGCCTGACGCCGCTCACCAGCGGCGCTCGCCCGGCGGCGTCCGCACCTTGACCAGGGCCGGCTCCGCCGCCGTCTGCCGGATCACCACTTCCGCCGCGACGAGCCACAGGCCGAACAGCAGCGGCGTGAAGACCGCCGCGGGCAGGATGCTCGTGCCCGACGGGAGGTACAGCACCGTCGGCGCGACCCAGATGGCGACCAGGAGCCCGAGCAGCACCCCGCGCTCCCGGTCCCCCGCGGCGGTCGTCCGGGCCATCCCTCGCCAGAGGAGCGCCACGGCCGGCAGGATCAGGACGCCGGTGTGGATCAGCGCGTGATAGCTCACCAGGCAGGTCGCCAGCAGCATCAACGCCAGCTCGGCCTCCTCGGCCGGCGTGCCCCGCTCGGCGCCCGTCCGGCGCCAGGCGGCCACGCACACCGTCAGCAGCGTGAGCGACAGCCCCGCGATGCCGAACTGCTGCAGGAGCGCCGGCGCGCCCGGGAGCAGGCGGATCAACGCCCCGCGAATATTGATCATCCCGGCGACGTTGGTCGCGATGGTCCCCTCGGGCTGGCTCAGCTCCCGGCTCAGCCGCAGGTAGTCGGCTACGCCGCCCGGGCCGAGGGCCGCCAGCGACAGGGCAGCCGCCAGGACGCAGGCGAGGCTCAGGCCGGCCAGCGCGCGCCAGCGCTGCTTGGTGACCAGATAGATCACCGGCACCACCAGCAGCGGTGGCTTCAGCACCAGCACCCCCAGCGCGACGCCGGCCAGGAGATCCGCCTGGCGGCGACTCAGGAGAACGAACGCCACGACCCCCAGCACGAGGAGCGCCTCCGACTGCCCCAGCAGCAGCGTGTAGTAGGCCGGAAAGAAGCTCAGCACCAGCAGCGGGCAGAGCCGTCCCAGCCGGAGGTCGAGTGCCCGGTCGAGCAGCCGCCCCGCCAGCACCAGCCCCGCCACGCTGAGCACCACCCACAGCAGCAGCGCCCCGCCCGCGGGGAGGACCTGGAGGGGGAGGGCCAGGAGACCCAGGAGCGGCGGCGCCACATACGGCTGCAGAATCCGGTCCGACCAGGAGACCCCATGTGCGGCCAGGATCGGATGCTGGACGGCGTACTGCGTCCACCAGTTGTAGAGATCGGCCCCCTCCCCCCTGGCGAGGATGCGCGCGGCGGTATAGGTGGTGAGGAAGTCCATGCCGACGTGGCCGAAGAGCCCGTGGGTGATCCGGCTGCCCAGCGCCATGACCGCCTGCACGCCGAGCAGCAGTGCGCCGCCGACGACGATCGCCGTGCGGGCGCCTGCGGTCAGCCCCGATGGCCGGCGCGCCATACCAGGGCGCCCCGCGGGCGCCCGGACCTTGCTCCGCTCCAGTTCGCGCCCCCTTCCCGTCTCTGGTCGCCTTCACACCATCCGCCGGCCGCGAGGGCCGGCGGATCGCTGGCCCCAGATCCCACAACCTGCGTGCCACCGCTCGGCGGCGGGTGGCACCCCCTGGGGCGCACAACTTTACACGGCCCGCGTCCTGCGGTATTGAACAGACCGCCGAGTGTCGACGTGCAATCCCGGGGCTGGTGACCGGACAGCGGCCACGCCCGACGATCCCCGGACAGCGTGAGAGGGTGGGGGCCATGACCGCTCGAGGACTCGAAGGCGTCATCGCAGGAACCACACAGTTGAGCTCCATCACCGACGGGGTGCTGACCTACCGCGGCATCACCATCGACGAGCTCACGGCGCACGCCAGCTATGAGGAGGTGGTCCACCTGCTCCTCTTCGGCACGCTGCCGACCCGCGCGGAGCTCGATGCCCTACGCCAGCGGCTCTCCGACTACCGCCCCCTGCCGGCCGGGCTCTTGAGCATCCTCCGCGGCGTGCCGCGCGACGCCGTGCCGATTGACACCCTGCGCACCGCGATCTCCGCCCTGGGCTTCTACGAGCAGCGCCCCAGCGACACCAGCCGCGAGGTCAGCCTGGATAAGGCGATCCGCCTCATCGCGCAGGTCCCGACCATCGTGGCCGCCATCGAGCGCCTCCGCCGCGGCCTGGAGCCGGTCTCGCCCCCCGAGGCCACCGACACCGCCCACGCCTTCCTGCTCATGCTCAAGGGCACCGCCCCGGACGAGGTCGAAGTCGAGGCGATGAACAAGATTCTCGTGCTCCACGCCGACCATGAGTTCAACGCCTCGACCTTCGCCGCGCGCGTCGCCGCCGCCACCCTGGCCGATATGCACGCGGCGGTGACCGCGGCCGTCGCCACCCTTAAGGGCCCGCTCCACGGCGGCGCCAACGCCGCTGTCATGGCCATGCTCCAGGAGATCGGCGACGTCGAGGCCGTCGAGCCCTACGTCCGCGCCAAGCTGGCGCGCAAGGAGCGCGTCATGGGCTTCGGCCACCGCGTCTACAAGCACGGCGACCCGCGCGCCAAGTGGCTGCGCGAGATGTCGCGCCGACTCAGCGAACGGTCCGGCGAGCCGAAGTGGTACCAGATGTCGGCCCGCATGGAAGAAGTGATGCGGCGGGCGAAGGGCCTCTTCCCCAACGTCGACTTCTACGCCGCCACCGTCTACCACTACCTCGGCATCCCGAGCGACCTGATGACGCCGGTCTTCGCCACCAGCCGCATCTCCGGCTGGACAGCGCACATACTGGAGCAGTACGCCGACAACCGGCTCATCCGCCCGCGAGCGGAGTACACCGGCCCGACCAGCCAGCCGTGGGTCCCGATCGAGGAGCGGGGGTAGGCGGGCGGCTCCCGCGGCGCCGCGGCAGGGGGTCAGCCACAATGGCGCCATGCCTCCAGGAGCGCCGGCGTCGGACAGAGCCGCGTCAGGAGCGCCGGCGTCCTCGCCGGCTCCCGTTCTTGTCATTCTGACCGGAGCGGAGCGGAGTAGAGGAATCTGTCTCTCGCGGGCTGAGTGGCAAGGATCCCTCCACTCCGCCGCCCGCGGCGGGAGCCCGGGGCGGCTCCGGTCGGGATGACACGAGAGGTGCAAGAGAGGAGCGGGCTGTGAGTGCGCTGCAATGGTCCGCCGCCCTGGCACTGGTCGCGGTACTGGGCTGGCACTGGGACATCCTCGGCCCTGGTCCTGAGGGGATCCTCGTCTCCATGCTCGCCGCGTTCATCGGCGGCATGGCGCTGCGCTCGTGGTGGGCTCTTTTGGCGTTTCCCGTGGCGTTCGGCATTGCTGCGTTTGCCCGGCAGTTTCTGAGCAGCGGCATCAGACTTATCGACGGCATCAGCATCTGGATTCAAGCCTCGCCCGAGTTGGTATGGGCCTTCGCGGGGTATGCCCTCTTCATGCTCGGCCCGACCATCGCCGCGGTGTGGCTGGGGAGACGCCTCGAAGCGGCATTGACGAGGGCGTTGGCCAGGAGGGCCTAGGACGGGCCGCGGAACGCGCACCTCGCCGTGGACGTCCCGATGCCTGTTCTCGGGTATCGCCGGACCATCCCACGTTCCTGGACTCGGGGCGGGAGTCACGAACGAAGGTGGGGAGGCCCATGGGCCGGCCGCGGTCCCGAGAGGATCGGCCGATGGCAACGGGGGAGTCCCGGTCCGCCGCCGGGAGGGCAACAGGCCCTCCCCTACCGACCACATCCGACGCAGGCGGCTCCGCGCGGCAGGCGGCCCTGCCCCGACCGAGACCGAAGCACGGCGCGCGGTGGGCGTCCCTCGCCGGCTTCTGGACATTGACGAACGAATCCGGCACACCCGGTGATCCGTGCCCAGTCCGCTGCAGCGGGCTTTTCGTTGTCAGCCCGGGGGTAAACCCCCGGGCACTGGTCGGGCGCGAATACCAGACTATTTCGTCAAACGCCATCAGCCGGCTTTCGCTTGTCAGCTCGGGGCTTTCAGCCCCGGGGCACCGGCCCCGGCCGGGAGGCCGGCGCTCCACCCGCCCCGGGCACCCGCATCACCCGGAGCAGCCCCCTCACACCACCAGCACGTCAACCGTCTGGACCACGTTGTTGCCCATCCCCTGGAAGTTCCAGGGCGGGTCGATCAGCTGGGCCACGCCGTCGGCAGTGGTGGCTCGCACCGACAGTGTGTGGCGCCCGGGGCGAGCATCCCAGTCGTAGCGCCAGCCACGCCAGGCCAGCGGTCCCACCGGCGGCTCCAGCTCCGCGTCCGCCCAGCTCGCGCCCTGGTCGGTGCTGATCTCCACCCGGGCGATCCCCGCGCGACCAGCCCAGGCGCGCCCGCGCAGCGGCACCCGCCCGGCCTGAACGACCCGGGTGCGCATCGCGAAGTCGGGGATGCCGGGCGGGATCATCAGCGCTCGCGGCTTGATCAGCGTCACCGGCTCGCCGGGATCGTCCGTGTCGCGGGCGTAGCGGTAGGATTCCGTCATCTGGTAGCCGGTGAACGGCTGCGCGACCGACGTGATCTCGGTCAGCCACTTGACGCTGGTCATGCCGTACCATCCGGGCACCACAAGGCGCAGCGGGAAGCCGTGCTGCGGCGGCAGTGGCTCGCCGTTCATCGCCCAGGCCAGCAGGACCTCGTCCCGCAGGGCCTCCTCGCGGGTGAGGCTGCGCTGGTAGGCCTGCACCTCGCCGCCCTGGACGCCCCAGTCCAGCCCGGTGAAGACCAGCTCTACCAGCTCGTCGGCGAGCCCGGCCGCCTCGAGCAGACCGCGGAGCGGCGTCCCGGTCCACTCGGCCGTGCTCACCGCCTCGACCAACCAGGGCTGGCTCGCGGCGCGCGGCAGCAGCGCCCGCCCGTTGCCGCCGCACTCCAGCGTGACGGGCATGGTCACCGCGGGGAGGGACTGGAGGTCGCCCACGGTCAGGCGCAGGGGGGACGACACCCGGCCGGCAACCGTCAGGTGCCAGTCATCCGGCGTCACCGCGGGGATGTCGAAGTGGATCAGCAGGTAGTGCAGCCCCGTGGGGGTGATCGGGTAGCGCAGGGCCTCCAGCGGGAGGCCGCGGTTCCGCAGCGCGAGCTGCACCTCCTCCCGCTCGAAGCGCGCATCGGCGACTTGCCCGCTGCCGTCACCAACCTGGGGGAGATCCTCGATCGTCGCCGGCTCGACCGGCCGGCCTGGGGGCGGCGGCCGCACCGGTTCCGGTCCGCGTGGGTCGGTCATCGCCTGCATCCTTCCCGAGGTCATCCTGGCGCCCCGGCCCACCCAGGGGGGGTCGACCGCGCCAGCCCTCCCGCGGCACCCGCAAGCGACCCGGCACGATCGCGTCGGTCGCGCCGCGCCCGGGAGCCGTCGCGCCGATTCCGTGGTCGCCCCGCTGCCCGGGGCTGGAGCCCTTCGGCCACCCTGCCCTTGCTGTTCGACCCGGTAGGGCGACTGGAGCAGACGCACCGTTCCGGGTCAACAAACCACCTTCGGCACACTCCCGTCACAGACGCCGGCCTATCCCGGCCGCGCGACTTGACGCCGCCGCCACTTCCGGCCACAGTGTGCAGCACGAGTGTGGTCCGCCCCGATGGCTGCCGGCGCGGTCGCAGCGCGCCCGCCGGCGGCCATCGGGGCGAGCGCGGAGACAGGGGAAGGGTCACATGTCAGAGATTGACGTGCTCATCCGCAATGGGAAGGTGATCGATGGCTCGGGGAACCCCTGGTTCCTCGGCGACGTCGCCATCAAGGGCGACCGCATCCTCGACATCACCCCGCCGGGCATGATCCCGGCCGAGCGCGCGCGGGAGGTGGTCGACGCCACGGGCATGGTCGTCTGCCCCGGCTTCATCGACATTCAGAGCCACTCGATCCTCCCGTTGATGGTGGACGGGCGCTGCCTCTCCAAGATCACCCAGGGGGTGACGACGGAGATCATGGGGGAGGCCTGGACCCCGGCCCCCGCCGGCGGGCGCTTCACGGACCCGATGGCGAGCCGGTTCTTCCCGCAGGATGTCGGCGAGTGGGCCGAGCGCGCCCGGAGCTGGACCCGCTTCCGCCACTGGCTGGAGGCGATGGTCGAGCACGGCGTCTCGCCGAACGTCGGCTCCTTCCTGGGCGGCGGCACCCTGCGGCAGTACGGCAAGGGCATGGACATGGGCCCGGCCAACGCCGATGAGCTGGAGACCATGCGCCGGGTCATGGCCGAGGCGATGGAGGACGGCGCCTTCGGCGTCTCCTACGCCCTGATCTACCCGCCCGACACCTTCGCCGCGACCGACGAGATCGTGGAGGTGTGCAAGGTCGTCGCCCGCTACGGCGGCGTCTACATCACCCACATGCGCTCCGAGTCGGCCGGGCTGCTCGACGGCCTGGAGGAGGCGCTCGAGATCGGCCGGCGCTCCGGCGCGCCGGTGGAGATCTACCACCTCAAGGCGTCCGGCCAGGCGAGCTGGCACCTCATGCCCGCCGCCATCGCCCGCATCGAGGCGGCGCGCGCCGCCGGCCTGGACGTGACCGCCGATATGTACCCCTACCCCGCCAGCGGCACCGGCCTGGCGTCGGTCCTGCCGCCCTGGGCCGCGGCCGGCGGGAAGTTCTACGAGAACCTGCGCGATCCCGAGATGCGGGCCAAGATCAAGGCCGAGGCGCTCAACCCCTCCGGCGACTGGGAGGCGCAGGTCGACACGGCCGGCGCCGAGAACGTCATGCCGGTCGGGTTCGCCAAGCCGGAGCATCAGCAGTACGTCGGCAAGCGCCTGTCCGAGATCGCCGCGATGCGGGGCCAGGACTGGGTCGACGCGGCGATGGACCTTCTCGCCGCCGAGGGCCAGCGCATCTTCACCATCTACTTCAAGATGAGCGAGGACAACATCCGGCTGCAGCTCCAGCAGCCCTGGGTCAAGATCTCGACCGACGCCGGCGGGGTCGACCCGGCCTGGGCCGCGGCCCAGGGGCCGACGCACCCCCGCGCCTACGGCACCTACCCGCGGGTGCTGGGCAAGTACGTCCGCGAGGAGAAGGTCATCCCGCTCGAGGACGCCATCCGCAAGATGACCTCGGCGGTGGCCGACCGGCTCGGCCTGCGCGACCGCGGCCTGCTGCGGGCCGGCATGTACGCCGACGTGGTGGTGTTCGACCCGGAGACGATCGCCGACCGCGCCACCTTCGAGGACCCGCACCAGCTCTCGGTCGGCGTGCGCGACGTCTGGGTCAACGGCGGCCGCGTGCTGCGGGATGGCCAGCACACCGGCGCCAAGCCCGGTCGCGTGGTCGCGCCCTGGAGGCGGGCCTAGCGCCGCTGCGTCCCCGGACTGGGGTCATCATTGATCCCGCATCCCGGTACCCGCGCCCGCTTGATGGGTGCGCGGGCACCGGGACCAGCGCCGCCTCCGGCCGCCCACGGGCGCGCCGGGGGCGGCGCGCCCCGACATCCGCCGCCCGGGCGCGCTATCATCTTGGTGCGCCGCGAGCGGGCGGCAGCGCATGAGGACGACAGGGGCGCATGGCAGAGCGATTCGCCGATCCAGTGAGACGACACGAGGAGCCGTTCGGGTGGTGGGGCTATCGCTCCGAGCCACCCGCGCCGCTCTCGATCATCGAGCTGATCGCGCGCGGCAGCCTCGATGCCCGCATCGCCGCGTTCCTCTGGCTGGCGATGGAGCAGCGGGCCACGGTGCTCGTCGTCGGCGTCCCCCCCGAGGCCGGCAAGACCACCACGCTCACCGCCCTGCTCGACTTCCTCCCGCCGGAGGTCGCCCTCATCTATCTCCGCGGCTGGTATGAGCGCTTCACCTTCCTCGACACGGCAGCCCCCGCGCGCAGCTACCTGCTCTGCAACGAGATCAGTCCCCACCTGCCGACCTATCTCTGGGGGCCGGGCGTGCGCCGGCTGTTCGAGGCACTCCAGGCCGGCTACGGCTTGGGCGCGACCCTCCACGCCGCGGGCGCGGCCGAGGCGCTCCAGATCCTGACCGCCTTCCCCCTCGAGGTCCCGCCCACGCTGCTCACCCGCATCGACCTCGTGCTCACGGTCGGCGTCGGTTCCGGGCCCCGTGGGCCGGCGCGCCGCCTCATCCGGGTCGAGCTCGTGCACGACCGCGACGGCCAGCCGGAGCCGGAGACCATCGCCGAGCGCGAGGGCTTCCTCGGCCCGCTCGACTCCCGCCCCGGCCGGCTCATCGGGGCGCTCGCCGCCCGCTTCGGCTTCGACACGGCGGGCGCGACCGCGGAGATGGCCCGGCGCGAGCGCTTCCTCGAACGCCTCCGCCAGGACGGCATCCAGGCGGTCGATGCCGTGCGCGAGGCGATCCGCGCCTTCCGCGCCGGCTGAGCGGCGGCCACAGAACCGCCCGCGCCACCCACACGTTAACTGTTTGTCACACACGACGCCCCGACCCCGCCCGACGGCCGGGTCGCCGTTCAGACTCCGCTCGGTGCCCGGTCTGTTCCCGGGGCCGGCAGCGAGGCAAGCGGCACGCATTGTGCGTTATCCAGACGGCGGGGTCGCGAGCGGCGCGACCCCGCCCATCAGCGGCGCCGGGCAGCGCGCCGCCACCGGGCTCAACGCCGAGCCATCGCCGCACCGACGCGGATGCCAAGCAGCGCTCCCGACGCTCGCTCGACAGGGACGTCCATCGTCGATCCGGCCATGACGGGCCTGCGACTGGGACCACGTGCCGAGACAGTGCGGCGCGGATGAATGAAGTGCGCGGAAGGGACCCGCTACCCGAGTGGGTATGGCCCGCGCAGCATCGTCGCTGACGCAGCGCCCAACCTCCGCCTTGAGCGCGTCACCTCCGTCGACCGCTACCACGAGCCATCGGGGAGGCTGAACCGCCACCCCGCTGATATCGCCGGGCGCGCTGTGTCAGCCACCCCGTCCCGAGCCGCGCAACACGTCTCCCGGGCGGCCCCGTCGGCCCCACTCGCCCGAGGCGCCCCGCCCCGTGGCACCGCACTCATCCGGCACTACCTCCACCCGCGCGATCGCGACGGGTGGGATGACTTGGGGAACAGATCATGTCTCTTGCCGACCGTTTGCATTCGTTTCGCGCTGAAGAGCAGAAGCTCGGCTGGGAGGGCACCTTCGCCGAGTACTTCGACATGGTCGCCGCCAACCCGACGCTGGCGCAGCTCGCCCACGCCCGCATCTTCAACATGATCCAGGACGCGGGCGTCGAGGAGCGGGACGACGGCAGCGTTCGCTACCGCTTCTTCGACGAGGAGATCTTCGGCATCGACAAGTCGCTGGAGCAGATCGTCGAGTACTTCCGCTCCGCCGCGCAGCGCCTCGAAGTGCGCAAGCGCATCCTGCTGCTCATGGGGCCCGTCGGCGGCGGCAAGTCGACCATCGTGAACATGCTCAAGCGAGGGCTCGAGCGCTACACCCGGACCGACCGCGGCGCGCTCTACGCCATCAAGGGCTGCCCGATGCACGAAGAGCCGCTGCACCTGGTGCCCGAGTCGATCCGCATGGAGCTCATGGCGGATTACGGCATCTACATCGAGGGCGAGCTCTGCCCCTGGTGCCGCTTCCAGCTCGAGCGGGCCGAGCGCGGCCCGGCGCACCCCTGGAGCCGGCCCGACAAGCCCTTCTCCGGCCGGCACGAGGATGTCCCGATCGTGCGCGTCGCCTTCTCCGAGAAGCACCGGCTCGGCATCGGCACCTTCACGCCCTCCGACCCGAAGTCGCAGGACATCTCTGAGCTCGTCGGCGGCATCGATCTCTCCACCATCGGCGAGGTCGGCACCGAGTCCGACCCCCGCGCCTACCGCTTCGACGGCGAGCTGAACATCGCCAACCGCGGCCTGGTCGAGTTCATTGAGATGCTCAAGACCGACGAGCGCTTCCTCTACGTGCTCCTCACCCTCTCCCAGGAGCAGAACATCAAGACCGGCCGCTTCTCGATGATCTACGCCGATGAGGTGGTGATTTCCCACACCAACGAGCACGAGTACATCGCCTTCGTCGGCAACAAGAAGAGCGAGGCGCTCCAGGACCGCATCATCCTGGTCAAAGTTCCCTACAACCTGCGCGTCTCCGATGAGGTCCGCATCTACCAGAAGCTCCTGCGCCAGAGCGCCATCAGCAACGTCCACATCGCCCGGGGCACGCTCGAGACGGCCGCCACCTTCGCCGTCCTCTCCCGCCTGGAGGAGAGCAAGAAGGCCGGCATGACGCTCATGAAGAAGCTCAAGCTCTACGACGGCCAGGCGGTCGAGGGCTTCACCCTCAAGGACGTGCGCGAGCTCCAGGAGGAGGCCACCCGCGAGGGCATGGACGGCATCTCCCCCCGCTACGTCATCAACCGGCTCTCTGCCGCCCTCGTGCGCGAGGGCGTGACCTGTATCAACGCCATCGACGCGCTGCGCAGCCTGCGCGACGGCCTCGAGCAGCACACCAGCATCTCCCGCGAGGAGCACGAGCGCCTGCTCAACCTCATCGCCGAGGCCCGCCGCGAGTACGACGAGCTCGCCAAGCGCGAGGTCCAGAAGGCCTTCGTCTACTCCTTCGAAGAGTCGGCCCGCACCCTCCTCAACAACTACCTCGACAACGTCGAGGCCTACTGCAACAAGACCAAGGTGATCGACCCGATCACCGAGGAGGAGATGGAGCCAGACGAGCGGCTCATGCGCTCGATCGAGGAGCAGATCGGCATCACCGAGAACGGCAAGCGGCAGTTCCGCGAGGAGGTCCTGATCCGCATCTCGTCGCTCGCGCGCCGCGGCCAGCCCTTCGACTACCGCTCACACGAGCGCCTGCGAGAGGCGATCGAGAAGAAGCTCTTCGCCGACCTGCGCGACGTGGTCAAGATCACGACCTCGACCAAGACGCCCGACGCGGATCAGCTCCGCCGCATAAACGACGTCGTCGACCGGCTCATCCGCGAGCAGGGCTACTGCCCGGTCTGCGCCAACGAGCTGCTGAAGTACGTCGGCGCGCTGCTCAACCGCTAGGCACGAGGGGTGACGACCATGTTCACCGTCACGCTGACGCAGTACGACTGGTCGCTCCACCGCAAGGGGGCGATCGACCAGGCGCGGCACAAGCAGAAGGTCAAAGACGCCATCCGCCAGAACCTGGCCGACATCGTCAGCGAGCAGTCGATCATCACCAGCGACGGCAAGAAGATCGTGCGCGTCCCGATCCGCACGCTCGAGGAGTACAAGTTCCGCTTCGACCCCAACGACCAGCAGCAGATCGGGGAGGGGAACGGCGACTCCCAGGTCGGCGACGTGCTCGAGCGCTTCGGCCAGGCCCAGGGCCCCGGCCACGGCCCCAAGGCCGGCGACCAGCCCGGCATCGACTACTACGAGGCCGAGCTGACCATGGACGAGCTGGCCGATATGGTCTTCGAGGATCTCGAGCTCCCCAACCTGGAGGAGAAGCGCCTGCAAGAGCTCGAGTCCCAGGCCGTCCGCTTCACCGACATCCGGAAGAGTGGCCCGTACGCCAACCTCGACAAGAAGCGCACCATCCGCGAGAACATCAAGCGCAACGCCAAGCGCGGCCATCCCCGCTTCGGCGGGCTGAAGAACGACGATCTGCGCTTCAAGACCTGGGAGCGCGACGTGCGCCGCGAGTCGAACGCGGTCGTCATCGCCATGATGGACGTGTCCGGCTCGATGGGCACCTTCGAGAAGTACATCAGCCGCGCCTTCTACTACTGGATGGTCCGCTTCCTCCGCACCAAGTACGACAACGTGGCGATCGTCTTCGTCGCCCACCATACCGAGGCCAAGGAGGTCACCGAGGAGGAGTTCTTCACCCGCGGCGAGAGCGGCGGCACCAAGGCCAGCTCGGCCTACCAACTCGCGCTCGACCTGATCGCGCAGCGCTTCAACCCGGTCAGTTGGAACATCTACCCCTTCCACTTCTCGGACGGGGACAACTGGCCCTCCGACAACGAGCTGTGCCGCCAGTTGGCCGAGCGCCTGCTCAGCCAGGCCAACCTCTTTGGCTACGGCGAGATCCGCCAGGGCCGCTACGCCTACCAGAGCACGCTGATGCACACGTTCCAGCAGCTCGACAGCCCGAAGTTCGTGACCGTGACCATCGGCGAGAAGGCCGAGGTCTACCCGGCGCTCCGCCGCTTCTTCGGGCCGGGCGTGGCCTCCGGCACCGCCCGCTCGACCGCCTGAGCGCCCCGCTCCGCCCGCGTGGAGCCGCGCGTTCCCGACTGACCCCGGCCCCCGCCGACCCGAGCGACGCCGGGGGCCGGTGGACGGAAGCGAGACACCGATGCACGACATGGCACCGACCCAGCGCTACGTCGCCGAGTTGGAGGCGGGGATCGAGCGCATCTGGACGCTCGCCCACGAGCTCGGGCTGCGCCCCTTCCCCACGCACTTTGAGATCGTGCCGGCCTCGGTCATGTACGAGATCGGCTCCTATGGCATCCCCGGCCGCTTCTCGCACTGGACGCACGGTAAGGCGTACCAGATGCAGAAGACGATGTACGACTACGGCCTGAGCAAGATCTACGAGCTGGTCATCAACAGCAACCCGTGCTACGCCTTCCTCCTCGAGACGAACACGGTCCTGCAGAACAAGCTGGTGGCCGCCCACGTGCTGGCCCACAGCGACTTCTTCGCCAATAACGCCTACTTCGCCAAGACCTCGCGCCGCATGCTCGACACCATCGCCCTGAACGCCGAGCGCATCCGGCGCTACGAGTTCGAGCACGGGCCGGACGAGGTGGAGCGCCTCCTGGACGCCGTCCTCTCGATCCAGGAGCACGTCGACCCGCACGCCACCGAGCAGGACGTCCAGCCCGCCCAGCCGCGGCCCCGGCCCCAGCGCACCACCGCCTACGAGGACCTCTGGCGCCTCGGCCCATCGCCAGACCCCGAGCACGACGACGAGCCACCCGCGCCCCACGGCTCACGCCTCCGGCCGGCGCAGCCAACCCGCGATCTCCTGCTCTTCATCCTGACCCACTCGCCGCGCCTTGCCGACTGGGAGCGCGACGTCGTCTCGATCGTGCGCACTGAGATGCTCTACTTCTACCCGCAGCTCCAGACCAAGATCATCAACGAGGGCTGGGCCTCCTACTGGCACGCCCAGATCATGCGCGAGCTGGACCTCGACACCGACGACTACCTCGAGTTCGCCCAGCTCCACGCCGCCATCCTGCAGCCCTCTCCGCGGCGGCTCAACCCCTACCACCTCGGCTACTGCATCCTCGAGGACATCGAGCGCCGCGCCACCGCGGCCGGCCAGGACGGCCGCGCCAAGCTGTTCGAGGTGCGCGAGCTCGAGAGCGACGTCTCCCTGATCCGGAACTACCTGACCAAGGAGCTCGTCGAGGACCTGGACCTCTACCTCTACCAGCGGATCGGCGACGAGCTGGTCATCGTCGACAAGAGCTGGGAGTCCGTGCGCGAGCGGCTCTGCGCCCAGCTCACCAACCACGGCTTCCCGGTGATCCAGGTCGAGGACGGCGACTACCACGGCAACTCGGAGCTCTACCTCAAGCACGCCTGGGATGGTCAGCCGCTCGACCTCCACTACGCCCAGAAGACGATGGAGCACCTCTACCGCCTCTGGGACCGGCGCATCTGGCTCGAGACCCGCACCGCGGACGACGAGCGCCTCATCCTGTCGTACGACCCCGACGAGGGGCACAAGACGCACGCGTGAGAATGGCCCTCACCCCCCTGCCCCCCTCTCCCAACTTTGGGAGAGGGGGCACGAGGGCGCATGCGTCATGCGTCTTGCATATGGCGTATCCCGTAATGCTCTTCTCTCCCAAGAGCCTGCCCTGACCAGAGCCGAAGGGTTGGGAGAGGGGCCGGGGGTGAGGGCTGCCGCGGCAGCGCTACGATCAGCGCCGGTCGAAACAACTGATGGAGCCGCCCGCACCCACCTCGATCTTCGTCGTGGGGATGCCAAACAGCGTGTAGGCTTGCACCTCGGCCCGGTAGTCCGGGATCCCCTCCTGGCGCCCGGCGCCCGGCTCGCCGAGGATCTCCAACGTGATGATCCGCCGCCGACGCCGCAGGACCCGCTCGCCAGTCTCACTACCGCAGGCACCACGCGCTGCCTGTATCGCGTCCTCCGCCGCCACCCGCTCCGGCCCGGTGAATCGCTCCACGCCGCTGTCCACCGCCTCCAACCGCGCCACGCCGACCGTCGCGGTCAGCGCTCCCGCCGCGCCAATGACGAGCAGGACCACAGCCACCTTCAGCGCGACGAGGAGGAATCGGCGCATGATCTGGCACTCCCGTCCACCGTGGTCCTTCGCGGGCATACCGCGTCGAGGCGCACGACGGGTAGCAGGCATCCGCCTGGGGCTGGATGCATGATAGAGTACACGACGTAATGATAGTCAAGAAGACTGATGATGTGAGGTACTGTCCAGAGCGGAGGGACGACCCTGCCGTCAGCCGGGCACGTTCGTGTCATCCTGAGCGGAGCCCGGCGTGAGTCGGGCAGCCCCGTCCGAGTCGAAGGATCTCACCGATTCGCCGCAGCCCCACGCGGAGATGCTGCACTACGCTCAGGGTGACATGATGGACTCAGGGCAGGCTCCCGCCCCTTCGGGCAGGGCCGTGGCTGCAGCCACCCCAGCCCCTTCAGTGGGCTTCGCCCCCGAGCCCGGGGATTTATCCCCCGGGCACCCTGGCGGCCCGCGCGGACCTGTGAGCCGCGAACGGGGGCCGGCGAGGCTCCGTGCGACGCCGGCGCTCCACGCGCCCCCGGCGCCATCACCGGCCGCGTCGGTCCCACCAATCGGGGAAGGGTTGCCCAACGGCGCGCAGCCCGTAGATGGGCGTAGGAGGCGCCCTGCGGTACCCGGGCGGCCGCGACCGGGCCGACCACGCCCGGCCGCCCCTACAAGAAGCTGCGATCGACGAACGCCTGGTACGCGCCGTGGGCGGCGACCGCCAGATCGGCGTCGACGACGTAGACCGTCGGCTGGCCGCTGCCGGGCTCCCGCAGCCACAGCATCGTGCCCCGCTCGAAGCGCTGGAGCGCGGCGTCGGTCTGCCAGGGCGGCGAGGTCGCCGGGCCGAGTCGTTCGCGGTCGGTGTAGACGTTCTCCCAGACCCAGGCGAAGGCCCCGCTCGGCGCGGTGGTGCTCGGGTCCCAACTCTCGCCCGGGTCCGGCACGCGGTGCCGCGCGGCGGCGCCCCCGGCCAGCGTGACCACCCAGGACGCGCTGCCCAGGTCCGGCGCGGCCCGGGGGATGTCCAGCCACACCATCAGCCCCTGGGCGTAGGTCTGGACCCAGGCCGCCACGCCGAACTCCGGCGCGAGCGGGCAGCCGATCCGCTGCGCGACCGCCGGCTGGTCGTGCCACACCAGCCCGAAGCCGCGCACCGGCGCCTCGTCGCAGGCCGGCAGGGAGACGGGCGTCGGGGTGGTCTCCGGGGGCGGCATCACCCCCGGCGTGGGCATCGGCGCCGGGGCGGGGTTGCCGCCCGTGGGCGGCGCGGGCTGGGGCCGCCCGGCAGACGCCGGTGGCGTCGGGGTCGGTGCCGCTCCGGTCCCGGGCGCGGTCGGCCCCGGCGGGGTCGTGGGCGGCGGGGATGCCGGCCCGGCCGCCGGAGTCGGGGATGGGGCTTGCGCACGCGGGCTGGCCACCGCGGCGAGGCCAGGGGAGGCCGCGGCGGCCGGCGTCGGGGTGCTGTCGCCCACCGGCCGCACCGACACGCTGCAGGCCGCCGCCAGCAGGATGAGGGCAACGACCGCCGCCAGGCCGCCAGCGCGCCTCATGGCACCTGCTCCCGCGCCGCGACCAGCGCGCCAGCGGCCGGCGCCGGGTCCTCGGCGGTATGCCGGGGCAGCCGCACCGAGATGGTCGTCCCCTGCCCGGGCTGGCTCGCGGCCTCCACCGTCCCACCGTGCCAGGCGACGATCGAGCGGACGAGCGTCAGCCCCAGGCCGCTCCCGACCCGGCTGCCGCGCGCGTGCGGCCCGCGGAAACCGCGCTCGAAGATCAGCGGGAGATCGGCCGGGGCAATGCCCGGCCCGGTATCGCGCACGCTCAGGAGCACGTCGCCGGTGTCGGGGTCGGCGCGCAGCCCGACGACGACGCGCACGCCCGGCCCTCCGTACTTCAGCGCGTTGTCCACCAGGTTGAGCAGCATCTGGCGCAGCGCGCCCCGGTCCCCGCGAACGTGATAGGCGCCGTCGTCCGCCTCCAGGTCCACCTCGCCCCCCTCGTGGGCCACCCGCTCCGCCAGGTCGATCACCACCTCTTCGCAGATCGCGCGGAGGTTCAGCGGCCGGGCCTCGATCGGTGGGTCGGGCATCTCGAAGCGGGCCATCAGGATCGCCTGATCGATCAGCCCGGTCAGGCGCGTCGCCTCGTCGTCGACCACCTCCCACGCCCGGCGCATCTCCGCCGGGTCCGCCTGTTCGGTCGCGGCGAAGCGCGAGGCGTGCCCGCGGATCACCGAGAGCGGGGTCTTCAGCTCGTGGGAGATCTGCCGGATCAGCGCGGAGACGAAATCGGCTTCGGCCTGCCGGCGGGCGGCATCGTCGAGCAGCACCAGCGTCTCCTGCCCCCGCCGCGTCGCCAGGGGATGGACCTGCCCGGCCACCCGCCGGCCGTCCGGCGCGTCGACGAGGCTGCTGGTAACGGCCCCCGGCCGGGCGGCACGCAGCAGCGCATCGGGCAGCGGCGCGCCCACCGCCAACCCGGGCCACAGCTCCACCGCCTGCCGATTGCACAGCACCACCCGGCCGTCAGGCCGGGCCAGCACCACGCCGTCGGGGAGGCAGTCGACGAGCCGCTGCAGCGCGGCGGTCGCCAGCCGGGCGCGGCGCAGGCGCAGCATCCACAGCGCGTTGACCACCAGCGGCGGCCCGCACACCACCGCCACCGCCCCCACCAGGAGGATGACCGTCCAGAGCGGATCGAGCCGCACGGTCACCTCGTAGGAGCGCATCAGCTCATCCACCGCCGCACCCACCCATCACCCGGCCCGGTCGAGCGGCTTGAAGCGGTAGCCGACGCTCCGCATGCTCTGGATGTAGACCGGCGCTTTCGGGTCCGGCTCCAGCTTCTGCCGCAGGAAGTGGATGTACTTCTCGACCGCCTTCGTGTCCTCGTCGTCCCGGTCGAAGACCTGCTCCAGCAGGTCGGAGCGCGAGATCCAGATCCCCGCGTTCAGGTAGAGGCGCTCCAGCAGCGCGTACTCCAGCGGCTGGAGCCGGACCGGCTGCCACTCGCCATTCCGCCGCACCGCCACGTCACGGGTCGTGAGATCGAGCCGCAGGTAGTCGTCGATGACGCGGACCAGCGCGTTCGGCAGCCGTAGCCGGACCCGCGCCAGCAGCGCCGGGATCGAGAAGGGTTTCGCCACGTAGTCCTCGGCTCCGGCCTGGAAGCCCGCCTCCTCGGCGGCGAAGTCGTCGCGCACGGTGAGGAAGATCACCGGCGTGCGCGGCAGCCCGCTCAGCGCCTCGTAGGCCCGCAGCTCGCGGCAGACGGCGAAGCCGTCCATGCCCGGCATCGCCACGTCGAGGATGATGAGGTCCGGACGCTCGCGCTCGACGGCCGCCAGCGCCGCCGCGCCGTCGCCCACCGCTGTCACCTCGTAGCCCGCCGCGCCGAGCGGCCCCGCCAGCGTTTCCCGGATGCGCGGGTCATCATCGACCACGAGGATACGCACGCGAGCCCAACCCCTCCCCGTCCGATGGCAGCACCGGTCCAGGCGCGCCGAGTGGACGCGCTCCCCCTCCATGCTACTACGATGACGAACGACGGTTCCCGGTGGATTCCTCACCGGGCAATCACGCCTGTCTTCACGCGGTGACGAAATCCTCGAGGAGCAACACCGGGATCTCGGTCACGCGGCGCAGGTCGCGGTCGTTGGTGAGGAATACGTCCGCGCCATCGTCGATGGCGGCTGCGATCTGGAGCGCGTCGGCCGGGCGGAGGCGATAGCGAGCGCGGAGTTGCGCAGCATGGCGGGCTGCCCGATGGTTGATCTCGATCACGCTGAGGTGGGGGTAGTTACTGGTGAGCACGTCGTACTCGTCGGCGATGTCCAGTTGTCCCATCCGCAGCGGCTTGACCGTCAGCTCCATCAGGGTCAACACGGACGCCACCCCCTCGAAGGCACTGTCAGTCACGCCGTCGAGAATCGTGGCGGCCGGCTCGGCGTAACGTGAGGCGCCTTCGATGTGGTAGATGAAGATCGGCGTATCCAACCCGAGGCGTTGGTAGACCCGGAGCGCGTCGTCTAGCCCTGCCATGCCTCGCGCTCCTGGCGAACGCACTCCTGTGGCTCGACGTCCTGCCAGATCTCGCGATGCAGCCCACGCAGACGCTTGCTGTAGTCGCGCGGCTCCGGCATGAGGATGGCGTACCCGTCGCGCACTTCGACCAACAACACGTCGCCGCGCTGGATCCCTAACTGCTTCCGGACATCCGCGGGGACCGCGATCTGGTTCTTGCTGCTCACCTTGACCCGGCTGGCCATATGATACCCCCTGCCGCTCGAACGCTACTAAGCAGTGTAGTACGTCTGCTTAGCATCGCGGCATCGCTCATACGGCGGTGCGACGATCGAAGGGTCGATCAGCCCCTGGCCGGGCACATCGCCCCGCACCGCACACGCACAGCAGCCCCGGTCCCGTGCCCGGTCCACCGCGTCGCGGCCGGGGCCTCAGCCGGCGTAGTCGCCAATCCACCGGATCAGCGAGGTTTGACCTTGGAGTGTGCGGGCCAGCCGCAGATCGCCGGTCCAGAGCGGGCAGCCGAGGTGCTGTGCCAGCGCGACATAGTGAGCATCGTAGACGGCGGGCAACTGATACGTAGTCGCCAGGGTTAACGCGCGCTCGGAGAGATCCGTGGGGTGGCTGATGATCACCACCAGGTCGGAGAAGCGCGCGAAGAGCTGCAGCGCCATCGCGAGCGACAGCCCATCGGTCTGCATCCGGCGGCGGAGCACGTTGGCCACCTCGACCGGCAGGAGGGGTGGGGCCATCAGCGGCTCACCGGACTCGACCGTGGCACTGGCCAACGCCAGTGCGACTTCCGAGTGCTCCTCCGGGAAGAGCCACTTCACCGCCACGCTCGCATCGACGACGATCATGTGTTGCTGTCGTCCCGTTCAGTGCGGAGATCGCGCAGCAGGTCGGCGGCATCCGGGAAGGGACGCCCGCCGCGCTTCCGAAGCAGCTCCATCTGAAGCTCGCGGAGTTGCTGGAGCGCCCGGAGCCCGCGCTGTCGCTGGGCGGGAGACAGCTCCCGCGACCGCCGTTGATCGTCAGCCTCGCCCTGTGGGCGAGCCTGGCGGGGCGCCACCATCCGGTGCAGATCGGCCACCTTAATGCGCACCCGCCGGAGGCCGACCCGATAGGCCGGGAGGTCGCCCTGGTTGATCCAGCGCCAGATCGTCGACGGGCTGACCTGCACCAGCGCCGCTGCCTCGGCCACGGTAACGGTCTCCTCGCCCATGAGCATGTGCATCCTCGGCTCCTCCTGGCCCGCGCCTGCGTGGGGGTGCTTACTCGCCCTAATGATCATGGGTTATCGTACGTAACTATTCATAGTCCACGACCGTGTCAACGACCGTGCACAGCCCCTCCGGCCGCGCCCCTGCGGGAACCTTCCGCGAACCGTCCCCACCGACACTGGTCGCGCCCGCGCGCGCCACGCGGCCCCGCGTGCGGTGCGGCCGGACGGCGCGTGCCCCGGTCGGGGGAAGGGCCCGAGGAAAGGGGGGACACTGATGCGCAGGGCAGTTCGCCTCCTGCTCGCCGTCTCGGTGCTCGTCGTCGCGGCCCTCGCGCCGCTGATCCGGGGCGTGCCGGCTCGGGCCGCGTCGCTCGACCCGGCCATGCTCGCCCTCTGGGAGCGGACCGACGGGCCGGTCGCCCGCGGCGACGCCGATCGCTCCTGGCTCTGGGGGCCGCAGGCCAACCACGTCACCACCGAGCCGTACACCTACGCGCCGCTCGCGCAGAGCCGCCGCCTCGTCGCCTACTTCGACAAGAGCCGGATGGAGGTCAACAACCCGTCAGGCGACCCGGCCGACCCCTGGTACATCACCAACGGCCGCCTGGTCTACGAGATGATGACCGGCCGCATCCAGGTCGGGCAGGACCCGGATCTCTACACCTACGACCTCCCGGCCACCATTCCCGTCGCCGGTGACCCCGGCAGTTGGATGACGCCCACCTACCAGACGCTCGGCCGCCTCATGGGCGGGGCGCCGGACCGGACCGGCGAGCTGATCACGGCCACGGTCGACCAGCAGGGCAACGTCGGCCACGACCTGGCCTACCGCGAGCAGGCGCAGCGCTACGGCGCCTACGTGACCTACACC
This sequence comes from Sphaerobacter sp., assembly GCA_029961075.1. Classification (GTDB taxonomy): domain Bacteria; phylum Chloroflexota; class Chloroflexia; order Thermomicrobiales; family Thermomicrobiaceae; genus Sphaerobacter. Next base: position 15,570 of record JASBVL010000024.1, on the reverse strand, counting down.
GGGGAGCAGGGCGAGCCGGTGGGCCACAACCTGCCCCAGGTCTTCGTCGACTTCCTCACGCAGCGCGTCTCCCCGCTGGTAGCACCGGCCGACTGGGTCTTCGTCACCGGCTACCCGCTCACCGAGCCCTACTGGACGCGCGCCATGGTCAACAACCAGGAGACCGCCGTCCTGGTGCAGTGCTTCGAGCGCCGCTGTCTGACCTACACCCCGAGCAACCCCGACCCGTACGAGGTCGAGATGGGCAACGTCGGGCAGCACTACCACCGGTGGCGCTACGAGGGCTGGCGCATGACCTGCTGGACCGTGCCGGTGCGCGGCTTCGGCGCCCTGTGGAGCAGCAATGCTGAGGTCCGCTCACAGCTCGGCTGCCCCGAGGGCGTGACCGGGGAGCAGGGCATCCTGACCGCGTATCAGCGCTTCGAGCGCGGCACGATGATCTGGGTCGACGTCGCGGATGTCTACAACCCCGCCCGCTCGGTCCTGGTCCTCTACGACGACGGCACCTTCGCCCGCTACCAGGACACCTGGGACGAGGGCCAGGCCGTGGACGACCCGACGCACACGCCGCCGGCCGGGCGCTACCAGCCGGTGCGCGGCTTCGGCAAGGTCTGGCGCGACGTCCCGGGGGTGCGCGAGCGCCTCGGCTGGGCCGTCGCGCCGGAGCACAGCTCGCCCGGCGCCTACCAGCGCTTCAACTACGGCACGATGGTCTGGATCGCCGACTTCGACCAGATCTGGGTCTTCCAGGGCGATCTCTACTGGAACCCGGGCGGCACCTGGTCGGTCTACGACGACACCTTCGCGGGGTAGTCCCCACCCACCCCTTCCACGCCCCAGCGGGGCAGCCGGGCGGGCGCCCGGCCGCCCCGCCGCGGTCGGGGCACGATCAGTGCAGCCGGGAGCGGCAGTGGCCGCGACCCCGCGGCCTGGCGCCACGGTGTGATCGGGGGTGGCACGCGATGGACGAGCACGTCCGCCACGAGCACGAGCGGAGCGACCAGCCTCCGGTGCGGCTCAGTCGCCGCCCGCTGGCCCTCGCCCTCGGCATCACGGCGACCTTCCTCGTCGTCGAGGTCGTGGGCGGCCTGCTCACCAACTCCCTGGCGCTCCTGGCCGACGCGGGCCACATGGCTATCGACGTCGCCGCGCTCGCCCTCGCCCTCACCGCGTCCTGGCTGGCTGGCCGCCCGGCGACACCCCAACACTCCTTCGGGTTCTACCGGACCGAAGTGCTCGCGGCGCTCCTCAACGCCGCGGCGCTGATCGTGATCGCCATCGCCATCTGCTGGGAGGCGCTCCGCCGCGTCGCCGCGCCGCCGGCGGTGGACAGCGGGCCGATGCTCGCCGTCGCCCTTGCCGGTCTGCTGGCGAACGCGGCCGCGGCCTGGGTGCTCATGCGCGGCGGCGGGCACGCGCACGACCTGAACATCCGCGGCGCCTTCCTCCACGTGCTCGGCGACCTGCTCGGCTCGGTCGGCGCCATCGCGGCGGCGGCCATCATGCTGGCGACGGGCTGGTACCTGGCCGACCCGATCGCGTCCGCCGGGATCGGGCTCCTCATCCTCTGGAGCGCCTGGCGGCTGCTGCGCGACGCGGTGGACGTCCTGCTGGAGGCCACGCCGAAGCACCTCGACGCCGCCGAGGTGCGCGCCGCGATGGCCGCCGTCCCCGGCGTCGCGAACGTCCACGATCTGCACATCTGGACGGTCACCTCGGGCCTGATCGCCCTGAGCGGCCACGTCGAGGTGCACGACCTCGCGGACTGGCCCAGGGTGCTGCTCGACCTGGCCGCGCTCCTGCGCGAGCGCTTCGGTATCGCCCACGTGACGCTCCAGCCGGAGGAGCCACACCGCCTGCCCGCCGCCTTCCGCGGCTGCTCGCTCGACTCACCCGAGGGGCTGGCTGCCTGCCGCATGTCGCTCCCGGCCGGGCGGAGTGGCATCACGAACGCAGCCGGCGACTCCGGCCCGCCGCCTGCCGATGGGCACGCCGCCCGCGAGCGCGCGGCCGGGCGCCAGACCTTCCCCTAGCGGCGGGCGCTCGCTCGCGGCACCCAGCCGCTCCCCAGGCACCGCGCCGCGGTGCACCGCCACGGCCACGCCGACCACCAATGCACCCGTGGGCCGGTCGATCTGTTGCGCTCTTGTGACGCGGTGTCCTCCCCAGATACACGCCGACATGAGCGCGATCTGCGTCGTGTACTCGACGATCTGGTCCACCTCACCCGGATAGAGGTTGACCCCCGGGTAGACGGCGAAGCTGTCGCCCGAGTGCACCCCGGCGCGCTCGATGTGCTCCATGACGCCCGGGATCAGCACCTCCCGGCCGTCGCAGATGGCGTCGACCTCGACCTCCTTGCCCTGGAGGTACTTGTCGATCAGCACCGGGTGGCCGGTGTCGAAGGTGACCGCCGTCTCCAGGTAGCGCTCCAGGAACTCGGCGGAGTGGACCACCTCCATCGCCCGCCCGCCGAGCACGTACGACGGCCGGACCAGCACCGGGTAGCCGATCCGCTCGGCGACCTCCAGGGCCTCCGGGAGCGACATCACCGCGTCGCCGGGCGGCTGCGGGATGCCGAGCTCGGCCAGGAAGCGCTCGAAGCGCTTACGGTCCTCGGCGATGTCGATCACGTCCCGCGCGCTGCCCAGGATCGGCACGCCGCGGGCCGCCAGCGGCTCGGCCAGGTTGATCGCCGTCTGCCCGCCGAACTGGAGGATGACCGGCACCTCGGGTGGCGCGCCGTTCCCGCCGGCCTCGTGGCACAGGATCTCGGTGACGCACTCCTCGTCGAGCGGCTCGAAGTAGAGCCGGTCCGACGTGTCGAAGTCGGTGGAGACCGTCTCCGGGTTGCTGTTGATCATGATGGCCGCGTGCCCCGCCTCGCCTAGCGAGGTCGCGGCGTGCACGCTGCAGTAGTCGAACTCGATCCCTTGCCCGATGCGGATCGGCCCGGAGCCGACCACCACCGCCTTCGGGCCCGGCAACGGCTCGGCCTCGTCCTCCTCCTCATACGTGCTGTAGAAGTACGGCGTGGCCGCCTCGAATACGTGCTGTAGAAGTACGGCGTGGCCGCCTCGAACTCCGCCGCGCAGGTGTCGACCATCTTGTAGACTGGATGGATCCCCGCCTCGCGCCGGCGCGCCGTGACCTCCGCCACCGGCACGCCGGCGAGCGCGGCGATCCGCGCGTCGGCGAAGCCGGCACGCTTGGCCGTCCAGATGAGATTCGGGGTGAGCTCCTCCTCGGCCAGCCGCCGCTCGATCGCGACCAGGCGCGCCAGCTTTCGCGTGAACCAGGGGTCCACCCCGCTGAGCTCGCTCACGCGCTCCGGGCTCCAGCCGCGGCGCAGCGCCGCGGTCATGGCCCACAGCCGCAGGTCATTGGGGCGCCGGATGTGATCCTCCAGGACCGCAGCGTCGCCCCACGCCGGGTCCTCCCAGCCCAGGTCCTTCTGATCCGTCTCGAGCGACCGCACCGCCTTCTGCAGCGCCGCCTCGAAGGACCGGTCGATCGCCATGACCTCCCCGGTGGCCTTCATCTGCGTGCCGATGGTGCGATCGGCGTGGCGGAACTTGTCGAAGGGCCAGCGCGGGATCTTGACCACGCAGTAGTCCAGCGCCGGCTCGAAGGCGGCCTTCGTCTGCCGGGTCACCGAGTTCATCAGCTCGTCCAGCCGCCGGCCCACCGCGATCTTGGCGGCGACGCGCGCGATCGGGTAGCCGGTCGCCTTGGAGGCCAGCGCCGAGCTGCGGCTCACCCGCGGGTTGACCTCGATGACGTAGTACTGGCTGGACTTTGGATCGAGCGCGAACTGCACGTTGCAGCCACCCTCGATCCCGAGCGCGCGGATGATCCGGAGCGCGGCCGAGCGCAGCATCTGGTAGTCCCGGTCGGTGAGGGTCTGGCTAGGTGCGACCACGATGCTGTCGCCCGTGTGGACCCCCATTGGGTCCAGGTTCTCCATGTTGCAGATGGTGATGCAGGTGTCGCTCGCGTCCCGCATCACCTCGTACTCGATCTCTTTCCATCCAAGGAGCGACCGCTCGAGGAGGACCTGGTGGATCGGGCTGGCGGCGAGTCCTGCCGCCACGATGCGGTCGAGCTCCTCCGGGGTCGTGGCGATGCCACCCCCGGTCCCCCCGAGCGTGTAGGCGGGCCGGACGATCAGCGGCAGCGGCACGGTGCGCGCGAACTCGCGCGCTTCGGTCAGGCTCCGGACGATCGCACTCTCGACCACCGGCTCGCCGATGTCGATCAAGAGCTGCTTGAACAGCTCGCGATCCTCAGCCCGGCGAATGGCGTCCAGCGGCGTCCCCAGCAGCCGCACGCCATAGCGGTCAAGGATGCCCGCCTCGGCCAGCTCCACCGCCAGGTTCAGCCCGGTCTGCCCGCCCAGGGTGGGCAGGAGGCCATCGGGTCGCTCGCGGATGATGACCCGGCGGAGCACGTCGAGGGTCAGTGGCTCGATGTAGACCACATCGGCCACGTCCTCGTCGGTCATGATCGTCGCCGGGTTCGAGTTGACCAGGATCGAGCGAATGCCCTCCTCACGCAGCGCGCGCAGCGCCTGCGTCCCCGCGTAGTCGAACTCCGCGGCCTGCCCGATCACGATCGGCCCGGAGCCGATCACGAGCACACTGGAGATTGGCTTCGTCGCTTGCACGTCGTCCGCTACTCCCGCACCCCGCCGACCCGCGTCGTGAGCGCGCCCGACTGCTGCCGGTAGCGCGCAGCGCGGTCGAGGAACTGATCGAAGATGTCCTGACTGTCCAAGGGCCCCGGCGCCCCCTCCGGGTGGTACTGGATGGAGCTGATGGGCAGCGAGGCATGCTCCAGCCCCTCCACCGTCCCGTCGTTGAGGCTCACCTGGGATACGCGCCACCCGGCATCGACCGGCACGCTGTCCGCCAGCACGTGATAGCCGTGGTTCTGCGAGGTGATGCGGACGACCCCCGTGCGCAGATCCTTGACCGGGTGATTCCCGCCGCGATGCCCGAACTTGAGCTTGCCCGTCCGGGCCCCGATGGCGAGCGCGAGCAACTGGTGACCGAGGCAGACGCCGAGGAAGGGCAACTCGGCCGCGACGAGCTGGCGCACCGTCTCGACCGCGGGCGCGTTGTGCACCGGATCCCCCGGCCCCGGCGACGTCAGCACCCCGTCGGGCGCCAGCGCCAGGATGTCCGCGGCCGGGGTGCTGGCCGGCACGACCGTCACCCGCGCGCCGCGCCGGGCGAGCGACGCGACGATCTCGGCCTTGAGCCCGCAGTCGAGCACCACCACATGCGGCCCGGTGCCCTCCACCGCGTACCGCTCCGTCGTGGTCACCATCGTCACCACGTCCTGATCGCCGGGCGACCAGGCCCGCCGCGCCCGTTCGACCAGCTCCTCGTCGCTGCGTCCGGCCCGATCCGAGACGATCAACGCGCGCATGGCGCCGTGCCGGCGGATATGCCGCGTCAGCGCGCGGGTGTCGACCGAGTGCAGCGCCGGAATGCCGTGCTTCCGGAGATACGCGGCGAGCGTCCCGGTCGCGCGCCAGTGGCTCGGTTCGTCGCAGTACTCGCGCACGACCAGCCCGGCGGCCCAGGGCCGCCGCGACTGGTCGTCGTCCGCGTTCACGCCGTAGTTCCCGATCAACGGGTAGGTCAGGCACACGATCTGCCCGTAGAAGGACGGATCGGTGGCGATCTCCTGGTAGCCCACCATGCTGGTGGTGAAGACGGCCTCGCCCTCGGCGTCGACCTCGGCCCCGAACGGCTCGCCGCCGAAGATCCGGCCGTCCTCGAGCACAAGTGCCCCACGGGAGGCGAAGAGCTCAGGCACGGTAGCACACCTCCCCTGCGATCATGGTCATGCGAACCGCGCCGCGGAGCGTCATCCCCAGCAGCGGGGTGTTCTTGCTCCGCGAGGCGATGGTCTCAGGTGCGACAACCCACTCGGCCTGCGGGTCGAAGACGGTCACATCCGCCACGCTGCCCGGTCGTAGGCTCCCGCCCGGCAACCCGAACAGCCGCGCCGGGGCGGTCGAGAGCCGCTCGATCAGCGTCATCAACGACAGCCGGCCCGCGTCGACGAGCCGCAGCATGAGCGGCAGCGCCACCTCCAGGCCGATCATCCCCGACGCCGCCCGGCGCAGGTCCGTCGGCTTGTCCGCCGCGGCGTGCGGGGCGTGGTCCGTCGCGATCACGTCGAACGTGCCGTCGGTGAGGCCGGCCAGCAGCGCGCGGGCGTCCGCCTCCGTCCGCAGCGGTGGGTTGACCTTGGCATTGGGGTCTGGCCGCGGCCCCGGCACGACCGCCTCGTCCCAGACGAAGCGGCGCCGTCCGGCGACCCACTCGTCGGTCAGGAGCAGATGGTGCGGCATGACTTCGGCGGTGACCCGCAACCCGTCCCGCTTGGCCACACGGATCATGCCGAGCGCGCGGGCGGTGCTGACGTGCAGCACGTGCAGCCAGCCGCCGGTCAGGCGGGCAAGCTCGATGTCGCGCGCGGTGATGATCTCCTCCGCCGCGCCCGGGATGCCGGGCAGCCCCAACTCCCGCGACACCGCTCCCTCGTGCATGACGCCACCGGGCGCCAGCGTCCAGTCTTCGGCATGCACCATGATCGGCAGCCCGGACTCGGCCGACCAGGCCAGCGCCCGGCGCATCACGGCGCTGCTCCGCGTGCTGTCGCCGTCGTCGGAGAAGCCGATGGCCCCCGCGGCGGCCATGCCGGCCCAGTCCGCCGGCTCGGCACCCTGGCGCCCCAGCGAGATGGCGCCGATCGGGAAGACGCGGACGGGCAGCCCCTTGGCGCGCGCGACCACGTCCGCCACCCGCTCCGGGGTATCGAGCGCAGGGTTGGTGTTCGGCATGCAGCACACGGCGGTGAAGCCACCCCGCGCCGCAGCGGCGGCGCCCGTCTCCAGCGTCTCCTTCTCGGGGAACCCCGGGTCCCGGAAATGGACGTGGACGTCGATCAAGCCCGGCGTCACCACCAGGCCCCGGGCGTCCACCACCTCGGCCTCCGGTGGCGCGGCGAGGTCCAGCCCGACCGCCGCCACCGTCCCGCCGACGATGAGCACGTCCGCGACGGCGTCTAAGCCCTGCGACGGATCGACCACCCGCCCGTCGCGGATGAGCACCGGCGCACGGCCCCGCCGGGCATCACCCTCATACAAAAAAGGCCTTTGGGTTCGGCCTGAACCCAAAGGCCCAAAATCGCTACTCAACTGCACGCAGCGTCCGAACTGTTCGTCCTGCTGGCGCAACCTGACCGTTCCCTGCGTCCGTACTAGCCAGCCACTCCCCAATCCGGCGAAGTATACCGTGCCCCCCACCCCCGGTCAAGCAGCGTCGCCGTCCTCGCCAGGGCGCTGCGCGCCGCCCCGCGGGCGGCTGCGGGCACGCGAGCCCGGGACCGCCCGGCCAGCCGGCTGTAGCCACCGAGGAGGGGGTCACGCCGCCACCCAGCACAGGCCCCCAGCGGTTGGGCGACGTCCCCGCGGGCATAGACGACGGCACTCGAGCCGAGCCCAGCGCGAGCGCGACGAGGAGCCCGAACCCGTCGCCCGGGATCTCGATGGCGCGGCGGCACAGCGCGCGCCACCCGCCACACATGCTCGTGGGTCGTCGCCACCGGCTTCCGTGTCCCTGCCCAGCTCCGGCAACCGCTGCCGCGTCACGAACGCGCAGGCGGCCGCGTCAGCGGTTTACTTTCCCGGACGATCATCTATACTGGTAGCTACGCAGACCAGACGGTCGGAACCCACCCATGCCGCGAGAGGAGGCGCTGGCTGTGGACGAGCCTCGCCCGCTCCTGACGCATCGTCGCCAGCGGAAGGAGGATCGCGGTGAAGGTCTTCGTCCTCGACAACGGCAAGCTCGACCTCGATCTCGCCTGGCTCCTGCTCAACCCGCACACCGGCACGGTCGACAATCCCAATCCGCCGGCGGAGTGGGTCACCATCCCCACCTACACCGTCTTGATCGAGCATCCCACGCTCGGCTGGGTACTCTACGACGCCACCTGCCACCCCGAATGGGACCGTCGCTGGCCGGAGGCCCTGCGGCCGGTCTTCCCCTATCGTGCCACCGACAACCAGTTGCTGCCGGCCCAGCTCGACCAGCTCGGGCTGCGCATGCGCGACATCGACATCGTGGTGATCTCCCACCTGCACGTCGACCACTGCGGCTGCCTCGACTTCTTCCGCGGCACCAAGGCCGGCAGCCGGGGCATCATCGTCCATGAAGACGAACTGTCGCACGCCCTCAAGGTCACCCATGTCGGCCCGCTGGACTTCGCCGGAGCCTACGCCAAAGTCGAGTTCGAGTTGCCCAACCTCAACTACGACCTGATGATGGGCAGCCACCTCGAGCTGGCCCCGGACCTGCACCTCTACCACTGGCCAGGCCACACCCCGGGCCTCATCGGGATGGTCGCCCACACCCAGCACTCCGGCACGTTCATCTTCACCTCGGACGCGATCTACCTGGAGCGCAACCTCAAGGAGTGGCGCCTGTCGGGCATCGTCTACGACTCGGTCGCCTACTTCCGATCGATGTACGCCATCAAGCAGCTCTCCCGGAAGTACGAGGCGACGCTGGGTTACGGGCACGATCTGGAGGCGTTCACCCGCCTCAAGAAGGCGCCGGAGTACTACGAGTAGCGGTCCCCGCCAGAGAGGAGTCTACCCGTGGCGACTGAGCGTCTCATCCCCACCGAGACGATCATCGCGGTCGACACCGTCCCGATCCGCTTCGGCGTCGGGGCCACCGAGGAGTTGGGCTTCGAGCTGGACCGGCTGGGCATCCGGCGTGCCATGCTCGTGACCGACCGCAACCTGCGGCAGTTCGGCCTGGTCGACAAAGTGGAGACGATTGCCCGCGCCGCCGGTGTCGAACTGGAGGTCTTCGACCGCGTGCATGTCGAGCCGACCGACGTCTCCCTGCGCGACGCCATCGCCGTCGCGCGCAAGAGCCGGCCGGAAGCGTTCATCTCACTGGGCGGCGGCAGCACCATCGACACCGCCAAGGCGATGAACCTCTTCAGCACGCACGAGGGCGAGCTGCTCGACTACATCAACAAGCCCATCGGCGCCGGCAAGCCGGTGCCCGGTCCCCTGAAGCCCCACATCGCGCTACCCACCACCGCCGGGACCGGCAGCGAGACGACCCCGGTCATCGTCCTCGACCTGCTCGACCAGAAGGTCAAGACGGGTATCTCGCACCGCGCCATCCGGCCCACCCTGGCCATCATCGACCCGCTCAACACGCTCCACTGCCCGCCGATGCTCACCGCCTCGGTCGGCTGCGACGTGATCTGCCACGCCGCGGAGTCGTTCACCGCCCGGCCGTACAACACCCGCCCGCGCGTCGCCAACCCGGCGGAGCGCCCGGCCTACGTCGGCTCGAATCCGATCGCCGACCTGTGGAGCGAGCAGGCAATCCGCTGGTGCACCACCTACCTGCGGCGCGCCACCTACAACCCGCTCGACATCGAGGCCCGCAGCTACATGCTGCTGGCCAGCACCTTCGCCGGCATCGGCTTCGGCAACGCCGGCGTCCACATCCCGCACGCCATGGCCTACCCGGTCGCGGGCATGGTGCGCGACTACTGGCCGCCCGACTACAACGTCGACGAGCCGCTCGTGCCGCACGGGCTGTCGGTCATCATCAACGCGCCGGCCGCCTTCCGCTACACCGCCGCGGCCTGGCCCGAGCGCCACGCGCGCCTCGCCGAGTTGCTCGGCGTCGACACCCTGGGCATGCCGGTCCGGGAGGCCGCCGAGGCCGCGGCCGACGCCATCCAGGAACTCATGCGCGACCTGGGCATCCCGAACGGCTTGACGGAGCTCGGCTACGGGGAGGCCGACATCCCCGGCCTGGTCGAGGGTGCCATGAAGCAGCAGCGGCTGCTGGTCGGCTCACCCCGCCCGGTGGACGCCGACGGCCTGGCCCGCATCTTCCGCGAGGCCATGCAGTACTGGTAGCCGGCTCAGGACTCCCCGCCGCGCCCGTCGGCCGCGGGCGCGGCCTCTTGCATCAGGCGCAGCAGCGCCAGCGTGTTGGCCTTGCCCGACTCGCCGACCTCGGTCATCGGCCCGACGCACGAGGGACACCCCGCGCGGCAGCCGCAGCCCCGCACCAGGTCGTAGGCGGCGCGCAGCAGGGTGTCGTGGAGCTCGTACAGCTTCTGGCTGAACCCGATCCCGCCGGGGACCTGATCGTAGACGAACACCGTCGCCCGCTGGGTGAACGGCGACCGCACCTGCGGGTAGACGCCGATGTCCCGCGGATCGCACATGAGGAACAGCGGCGCCACATTGCCGACGACGTTGGCCAGGCCGAGGAGCGCGCCCTGGAGCTCCGCCGAGCGCATGCGCGCGGTGGCGTGTGCCGGCAACGAGAACCAGTAGGCTGAGGTGTGCATCTGCTGCTCGGGCAGATGCACCCGTCCCCAGCCGATGTTCTCGTGGGTGTACAGCTTGATCTTCTTGTACTGGGTCACGATCGCGCCGACCAGCACCTCGCCGTGGTGCCGCGGTGCCCAGGGCTCCCCCTCGGAGAACTGCTCGAGCACCTGCACCCGGACGGAGAGGCTGGCGTCGGTGTAGTAGTCCACATCCACCGGATGCACGTAGGCCTTCCGCTCGTCCCAGTCCAGCCGGTCGACGTGGTACTGCTGCCCCTCGTGCAGGTAGATCGCCTCTGTGTGGACCAGCATGGGCGCCGCGAAGCTGTCGATCTCCCCGATCACCCGCGGCTGCCCCGGCCGTCCGGTGTCGATGATGACCACGTTGTCCCGCGCGGCGGTGCGCAGGCTCACCTCCTCGGCCGGGTAGGCGTCGGCCGTCCAGTACCAGGTGTCGCCCGCGTGGTGCAGCACCCGCTCCTCTTCCAGGTACGCCAGTACCTCCGCGGGGTCGACCCTGCCGAACTGGTCCCCGTCCTTGAACGGCAGCTCGAACGCGGCGCACTTGAGGTGGTCGACCAGTATCAGCAGGTTGTCGGGGTTGATGAGCCCGTGCTCCGGCTGCCGGCGGAAGAAGTAGTCCGGGTTCTGCACGATGAACTGGTCGAGCGGGTTCGACGACGCGACCAGGACGGCCAGCGACGGCGCGTCCCGCCGCCCGGCCCGGCCGGCCTGCTGCCAGGTGCTGGCGATGGTCCCCGGGTAGCCGGTCATGACACAGGCTTCCAGCGACCCGATGTCGACCCCCAGCTCCAGCGCGTTGGTGGACACCACCGCCTGGACTCGCCCCTCGCGCAGCCCGCGCTCGATCTCGCGCCGCTGTCCCGGCAGGTAGCCGCCGCGGTAGCCGCGCACCCGCTCCTCGCCGCCGATCTCCGCCGGCAGCGCCTGGCGCAGGTAGGTCAGCATGACCTCGGCGGTCGTGCGCGCCCGCGCGAAGACGATGGTGTGGACCCCGGCCCGCACCAGCTCGCTCGCGATCCGGCTCGCTTCGAGCACGACCGAGCGCCGGATGCCCAGTTGCTGATTCACCACGGGCGGGTTGTAGAAGACGAACTCCCGCCGCCCGTGCGGCGCGCCATCCCGGTCGATGACGTGCACGTCCTCCTCGATCAGCCGCTGCGCCAGCTCGCCGGGGTTGGCGATGGTCGCCGAGGCCAGGATGAAGACCGGTTCCGCCCCGTAGTGGCGACAGACCCGCTTCAGCCGGCGGATGACATTGGCGACGTGCGAGCCGAACACGCCGCGGTACCCGTGCATCTCGTCGATCACGACGAAGCGCAGGTGCTCGAACAGGTTGTGCCACTTGGTGTGGTGCGGCAGGATGCCGGAATGCAGCATGTCCGGGTTGGTGATGACGATGTGGCCCGCGGCGCGGATGAGACGCCGGACGGTCGCCGGGGTATCGCCATCGTAGGTGTGCGTCTTGATGTCGGCCCCGGCCGCCTCGATCAGCGCGTGGAGGTTCGCGTACTGGTCCTGCGCCAGCGCCTTGGTCGGGAAGATGTACAGGGCGCGCGCGGTCGGGTCGCGCAGGATCGCGTCGAGCACCGGCAGGGTGTAGCAGAGGGTCTTGCCCGACGCGGTCCCGGTCACGATCGCGGTGTGGCGGCCCTGCCGCACGCTGACGAACGCCTCCGCCTGATGCGAGTAGAGCTGATGGATCCCCCGCGCGCGCAGCGCGGCCGCCAGGCGCGGCTCCAACGCCTCCGGCAGCGGTACCGTCTCGGCGGGGCGCTCCGGGATCGTCCGCCAGGCGGTGACGCAGGACGCGAAGTGCGGGTCGCCCCGAAGCTTGTCGATGACCGCGGCAATCCCACTCTCCCGCTGCACGACCCGTCCCCCTTGTGTCGCCCTGGCCCAGGCGCGCCCGCGGCACGCGAACATGCTTTCTAGGCCGGACGCGATTATAGCACCGGCCAGCCTGCCCGCTGCCCTGGGCCGCCCCCACCGGCGCCGCCCGCGGTATCTCGGTTGGCCGCTCGATGGGAGGGCCAGCACGGCAGGCGCCGTGCGCCACACGCCCCACCCCCATCGGGGAGAAGACCAGCACGAGATCTTCCGGTAGGGGCGGTGTGCCGGCCCACACGCCGCTTGACGTCGCTCGAGATCGGTGCCAGACTGTTGCCGTCGACGTCGTTGACGTCAGGCAATTGATCCCCTTCGGCAGCGGGTGCCGACCCAGCAGGGTCGGTCCACACGGGGGAACACCGGTGAAAGTCCGGGGCTGTGCCGCAACTGTAACGCCGCGTTGAGCCGCGGCGAAGCCAGATTACCCGCCGCTGCCGTGTCCGTTCCGCCTCGAGCCAAGGAGGGAGGACACCATGGTGCATCGCCAGCGCATCACCTGACCCCCACCCCGGTCCCAACCAGCGTGGCGTCGCAGGCATGCCCGCGACGCGCCAGACATGCCATACCGTGGGGGGAGATATCGATGCGAAGAGTGATCCATGCCCTCGTGCTGGTGTGCCTGCTCCTTGGCACCATCGCACCCGCCGCGCTCGGGGCGCCCACTGCGCCTGCGGCGAGCGCGGTCGACTGGCTGCGCACCCAGCAGCAGGCGGACGGCGGCTTTGCCGGGTTCTCCGGAGCGAGCGACCCCGGCGTGACCGTGGATGCGGCCCTGGCCTTCGCCGCGGCCGGCATCGACCCGGACCTCGTCGCAGTGGCGGGACAATCCATCATTGACTTCCTGCGCGCGCGGGCCGACCAGTACTCGACCACGACGGCGGGTGCCGCCAAGCTGATCCTCGCCGCGGTCGCCAGCGGGCTCAATCCGCGCGACTTCGGCGGCATCGACCTGGTCGCCCGGCTGGAGGCGCACCTCGACCCGGCTACCGGGCTGTTTGATCCGCAGATCTTCGTGCACGCCTACGGCATGCTGGCACTGGCCGCCGCTGGCGTGCCCGTGCCGCCAGCGGCCATCGACGCCGTGACGGCGGCCCAGGCCGCCGACGGCGGTTGGGCCTTCACCGGCGACCCGGCACCGGGCGCGGCCGACAGCAACACCACGGCGATCGTCATCCAGGCGCTGGCCGCCGCCGGAGAGCGCACGTCGCCGGCGATCGACCGCGGGCTCGGCTACCTGCGCGCTGCCCAGACCGACGATGGATCGTTCGTCTACCAGGTCGGCGCGGAGACGCCCGCGGTCGGCGACGCCAACTCAACCGCGCTCGCCATCCAGGCCCTGCTCGCGGCCGGTGAGCGCCGGGATTCGCCCACCGTGCAGTCGGCTCTGGCCGCCCTCACGCGCTTCCAGTCGGAGAGCGGCGCCCTCCGCTACCGGGACGACGTCCCCGGCGACAACCTGCTCGCCACGGTGCAGGCCGTGCCCGCACTGGCGCTGCAGCCGCTCCCGATCGCGGCCCAGCCCGGCTTCGGGCGCGCGACGGCCCGCGAGCGAGCCATGCAGCCCGCGGCGCCGAAGGCTGGCTGCGTCTACTACGCCGAGACGGGCCACAACCTGTGCGCCGGGTTCCGGTCGTACTGGATCGAGTACGGCGGGCTGGCGGTTTACGGCTACCCCATCACGGAGGAGTTCGTCGAGAACGGGCGCACGGTGCAGTACTTCGAGCGGGCGCGCTTTGAGTGGCACCCGGGCGTCTGGCCCGAGCGCTACGATGTGCTGCTCGGCCTCGTCGGCAACGAGGTCACGGCCGACCGGCGCGGCGAGGTGCCCTTCCAACCGGTCGATGCCAGGGCACAGGCCGGGTGTCTCTACTTCGCCGAGACGCAGCACAGCCTGTGCGGCGGTTTCAACAGCTACTGGCAGCGCTTCGGCGGGCTCGCCGTGTTCGGCTACCCGATCAGCGAGGAGTTCGTCGAGAACGGGCGCACCGTGCAGTACTTCGAGCGGGCACGCTTCGAGTGGCACCCCGGCGTGACACCGGCCCACTACGACGTCTTAGGTGGCCTCCTCGGTGCCGAACTCCTCAGCGCGGGTGAGCGGGCGCAGCGATGAGCCGCCCAGTGACCGAGCGCCGCGGCCACCACCGGCCGCGGCGCGCTCCGTGGTTCCTGCCGCTTGGCGCCCTCCTGGCGCTGGCCCTGCTCTGGCTGGTCGGGTCGCCCACCGCCGACGCGGCCCGGCCCAACGGCGCGGGGCTGGTGGTGCGCCACGGCGACGGCCGGCTGGTCTACGTCTACGTCGAGTTTACTGAGCCCGCGATCACCGGCGCCGATCTCCTGGCGCGCTCCGGCCTGGCCACGACGATCGCGCCGTTCGGGGGCCTGGGCGAGGCTGTCTGTGCGCTGGACGGGGAGGGCTGTCCCGCCGACAACTGCTTCTGCCAGAGTTACCAGAGTCCTGCCTACTTCTGGCACTACTACACGCTGGGGCCGGACGGGACCTGGCGTCTGGCGCCCAGCGGCCCGGCGAGCCGCACGATTCGCGACGGCGATGTTGACGGCTGGTCGTGGTCCGCCGGCACGGGCGACCTCCCCCCGACCTCGATCGACGAGATCGCCCGGCTCAACGGCGTGGATCGCGCCGCCCCGGAGCCGCCAGCTCCCGCGCCGCCACCGCCACCGACGCCGACGCCGGCCGCGGCGCCGGCTCCGACGGCCCCACCGCCGGTATCCGCGAATCCGCCCACCGTGACGCCGACGTCGACGCCGACCCCCGCGCAGCCGGCCGGACCGTCGCCCACCGTAGCCGCGACCCCAGCGCCGGCCGCGGTGCGGGCCACGGCGACGCCCGCCGCGACACCGACGGCCACCGTGCCGCCGGCCGCCTCGCCCGCGGCCTCACCGATCGCCCGGGCGGTCGAGGTCACCCCGTCAGGGCAGATCACGCCGCGGGCGACGGACCAGGGCAGCGGGGGCATCCCCGCCTCCTACCTGACGTTCGGCGCGCTCCTGCTGGCGGCCGGCGGGGCGACGGCCGTGGCGCTCGTGCGCCGGAGGCGGACCGGAGGGGGACCGTGAGCCAGCGGGTCAATCCGGTGGCCTGGCTGGGGTGGGCCGCTGCGGCCGCGCTCCTGATCGTCACCACGCGGAACCCGCTCTATCTCCTCCTGGCCGGGTCGGCCCTCGGCGCGGTCCACCTCTCCCTCGACCGGCGCTCGGTCGCGCAGGCCGCCTGGGGCACGGTGCTCCGCCTCGGCGCCGTGG
>JASBVL010000023.1 GCA_029961075.1 Sphaerobacter sp. | reverse complement strand
GACGCGCTGGCGGCGGCGGGCGTCACCGGGTACGCCAAGACCAGCGGCGGGCGCGGGCTGCACGTCTTCGTCCCGCTGGCGCCGGGGCATACCTTCGCCCAGGTCCGGGCCTGGGTGCGGGGCGTGGCGGCCCAGTTGGCGGCCGACGCGCCGGACCGGATCGCGGTCGCCGTTCGGGGCACGCACGCCGGCGACCGGGTGACCATCGACCACGCCCAGAACAGCGTCGCGCGCAACACCGCCGCCCCCTACACCGTCCGCGCGCGCCCCGGTGCGCCGGTCTCCGCGCCCGTCAGTTGGGACGAAGTGGCCGCGGGCGCGCTCCGACCCGACCACTTCACGCTGCGGACGATGCCCGCGCGCGTCCGGCAGGTGGGCGATCTCTGGGCGCCCGCGCGGGAGGCCCCCCAGCGCCTCCCGCGCTGAGGCCGGCCCCCGCCCGGCTCCCCGGCGGCCGGCAGGGGGAGGGCGGGAAGATGGTAGAATTCGACGTTGATGGACAGCCTCCCGGCG
The DNA here is from genome assembly GCA_029961075.1 of Sphaerobacter sp. Classification (GTDB taxonomy): domain Bacteria; phylum Chloroflexota; class Chloroflexia; order Thermomicrobiales; family Thermomicrobiaceae; genus Sphaerobacter. Next base: position 38,215 of record JASBVL010000023.1, on the reverse strand, counting down.
GCGCGCAGCCGGTACGTAGGAGTGGGCATGGACGAGCAGTCCCGACGGTGGCACGCCACCACGATCCTCGGGGTACAGCGAGACGGCGTCGCCGCCATTGCCGGCGACGGGCAGGTCACCTACGGGGACGTGGTGATGAAGCATGGGGCGCGTAAGATCCGCCCGCTCCTCGATGGCCAGATCCTGGCAGGGTTCGCGGGCGCGGTCGCCGACGCGCTGACGCTGCTCGAGAAGTTCGAAACCCACCTGCGCGACTGGGACGGCAACCTCCGGCGCGCAGCGGTGGAGCTCGCCAAGGAATGGCGCAGCGACCGCTACCTGCGCCGGCTCGAGGCGCAGTTGATCGTGGCCGACACCGACTCGCTGCTGGTCGTCTCCGGCGAAGGAGACGTCATCGAGCCCGATGACGGCGTCGCCGCGATCGGCGCCGGCGGGCCGTACGCGACCGCCGCCGCGCGGGCGCTCCTCCGGCACACGCAGATGACCGCCCCGGAGATCGCCGAAGCGGCCATGCAGATCACCGCGGACCTGTGCATCTACACGAACCATCACATCGTGGTTGAGACGGCCAGGCGGCAAGATGACGCCCAACACGAGTAGCCCGATGACCAGCACCCAGGCCATCAACGATCCCGTGGGTGGGATGACCCCGCGGCAGATCGTCGCGGAGCTCGACCGCTACATCGTCGGCCAGGAGCAGGCGAAGCGGGCGGTTGCCATCGCGCTGCGCAACCGCTGGCGGCGCAAGCATCTCCCCGACGAGCTCCGGCCGGAAGTCACCCCGAAGAACATCCTGATGATCGGCCCCACCGGCGTCGGGAAGACCGAGATCGCCCGCCGGGTGGCCAAGCTGGTCGATGCCCCGTTCCTCAAGGTGGAGGCGACCAAGTTCACCGAGGTGGGCTACGTCGGCCGGGACGTCGAGACGATCGTGCGCGACCTGGTCGAGGTCAGCATCAGCCTGCTCCACGGGGAGCGGCTGGAAGCGGTGCGGGACCAGGCCCGCCTGGCCGCTGTGCAGCGGCTGGCGGACCTGCTCGTCGAGCAGCGCCAACGCCAGCGGCGCTCCGGGCGCCAGGCGCCGGACCTTGAGGCCGAGGCGTCCCAAGACCCGGAGCTGCGGCGGCGACGGGAGGCCAACATCCGCCGCCGGCTCGCGCGGCAGCGCGCCCGCATGCTCGACCTGCTCAACAGCAACGCGCTCGAAGACGAGACGGTCGAGCTGGAGATCGAGCAGGAGTTCGACGCGATCATCCCGCTCGACATCGCGGGCGGCGTCACCCCGGAGGAGCTCCAGGAGACCTTCAGCGAGTTCCTGGAGGGGCTCACCCCTCGCCGGCGCTCCCGCCGCGTCTCGGTGCGCGAGGCGCGCAATATCCTGACCCAGCAGGAGGCCAACCGCCTGGTGGACTTCGACACGGTGGTGGAGGAGGCCATCCGCCGGGCCGAAGAGAACGGCATCATCTTCATCGACGAGATCGACAAGTTGATCAACCCCAGCGGCGACTACGGCCCGGATGTCTCGGGCGAGGGGGTGCAGCGCGATCTGCTGCCCATCGTCGAAGGCTCGGTCGTGATGACGCGCTACGGGCCGGTCAAGACCGACCACATCCTCTTCATCGCGGCCGGCTCGTTCCAGTCGGTGCGCCCCTCCGACCTCATTCCCGAGCTGCAGGGCCGGTTCCCGATCCGGATCGAGCTGGACAACCTGAGCCAGGACGATCTCTACGCCATCCTCACCCAGCCGGAGAACGCGATCACCCGCCAGTACCAGGCCCTGCTGGCCGCCGAGGATGTCGAGCTGGTCTTCACGGAGGATGGCCTGCGGGAGATCGCCCGCCTCGCCGCCGAGGTGAACGGCCGCACCGAGGACATCGGCGCACGCCGCCTGCACACCATCGTCGAGCGCGTGCTCGAGGACGTCTCCTTCGAGGCACCGGAGCACCGGGGGGAGCGGGTCGTCATCGACGAGGAGTACGTCCGTCAGCGGGTGGGGGACATCGCCGCTGACGACGACCTCAGCAAGTTCATCCTCTGATCGGGCCCCCGCGCTCGCCGGGAGCAGGGTTCCGAGCGAGGGAGGGGACGGCTGAGCCGGCAGCGGAATCGGGTACCGGTGCAGAAGGTCTCGGTCGTGCTGCCCGTCTTCAACGAGGCGGGCACCATCGCCGAGATCCTCGAGCAGATCCGCGCGGTGGAGCTGCCGTGCGAGCGGGAGATCATCGCCGTCGACGACTGCTCCACCGATGGCACGCGCGAGTGGCTCCTCGCGGAGGCCCAGCGCGCCCGCGATCTGCTCGTGCTCATCCACGAACGCAACCGCGGCAAGGGCGCCGCCGTCCGCACCGGGCTCCGGGCGGTCACGGGCGACGTCATCATCATCCAGGACGGCGACCTGGAGTACGACCCCCGCGACTACCCCCGGCTGCTGCGGCCGATCCAGGAGGGCCGCGCCAAAGTCGTCTACGGCTCGCGCTTCCTGGGCGAGCACAAGGCGATGTACGTCTGGAACGCCGTCGGCAACCGCTTCCTCACCCTCGTCACCAACATCCTGTTCAACACGACCCTCACCGACATGGAGACCTGCTACAAGGCCTTCACCGCCGACCTCGCCTGCGCGCTCCGCCTGCGCTCCGACCGCTGGGGCTTCGACCCCGAGATCACCGCCAAGCTGCTGAAGACCGGCAACCGGATCTACGAGGTGCCCATCGCCTACAACGGCCGCGAGTACGGCGACGGGAAGAAGATCCGGTGGAAGGACGGGCTGACCGTGCTGGCAACCCTCCTCCGCTACCGGTTCTTCGACTAGCGCCCTGGCGGCGCCCCGCACCGGGGGCCGGGACAGGCTGGCGCGCCGGACGGTGGCGTGCCAGAATCAGCGCAGCCCCGCCGCGCAGCGGCGGCCGATCGGCTGTCCTGCAGCTGATGACGAGGAGAAGGAGACCATGAGCGACGCCGCCCTCGCGGTCGACCTCGGTGGGACCAACATCCGCGCCGCGCTCGTGACGCGGGACGGCACCATCCGGCATCTGGTCACGTGCGCCACCCTGGCGCAGGAGGGCCCGGAGGCGGTCATCCACCGGATCGTCGCCGCGGTCTCCGAGGTCGTGGCCCAGGAGCGCCCCGATCCCAGCGTCCCGCTTGGGATCTCGGCGCCGGGCCCGCTCAACCCCACCACCGGCGTGGTGTACTTCGCGACCAACCTGCCCGGGTGGTACGACATCCCCCTGCGAGACCTCCTGTCCGAGCGGCTCCAGCGCCCGGTCATGATCGGCAACGACGGCAACAACGCGGCGCTCGGCGAGGTCCTGTTCGGCGTGGCCAAGGGCGTCCGGCATCTGATCTACCTCGCGCTCGGCACCGGCGTCGGCGGGGGCATCATCGCCCACGGCCAGTTGATCGAGGGGACGCGCGGCGTCGGCGGTGAGGTGGGACACGTGTCGATCGACCCCAGCGGGCCGCGCTGCCACTGCGGCGGGATCGGCTGCATCGAGGCCTACGCCTCCGGCTGGGCCATCGCGCGCGACGGCGAGCTCCTGGTCCACTCCGAGCGCTCGACCACGATCCGCGAGCTGGCCGCTGGCGGCCCCATCACCGCCGCGATCGTCGCCGAGGCCGCGCGTAGGGGCGATGCCAGCGCGCGCGCCGTCTTCGAGCGGGCCGGCCGGGCGCTCGGCGTCGGGCTGGCCGGCTTCGTCAATCTCTTCAACCCGGAGATGATCGCCATCGGCGGCGGCGTCGCCGCCGCGGCCGACCTGCTGTTGCCCGCCTTGCTGGAGACCCTGCCGCGCTACACGATGGCCCAGATCTATCCCGACGTGACGGTGCAACTATCTGCCCTCGGCGGCCACACCGGGATCTTCGGCGCGGCCGCGCGCGTCTTCTATGCGGAGGACGGTGCCCTCGGCACCGCCCGCACCTGACGCCGCCTCAGGGCCGCCCAGCAGGGGGCGAGACCATGCCAGCACACGCGTGCCCGCTGCCACCGTCGAGGTCCTCCCTCGTCGAGTTCGGCCTCCGGCTGAGCCGGCGGGCACTGCTGCACGCCGCGCCGCTGGCGCTCCTGGCGGCCTGCCGCGGTAGCGCCCCGGCCCCGCCCGCGACCGCGCCCCCGTCACCCGAGCCCGCCGCCACGCCGCGCAGCGCGCCTACCGCCGCGGGACGCCCGAGCCCAACGCCGCCCGCCGCCACGCCCGGCACGCCGGCCCCGCGCGGCCCGCAGGTCTTCTATCAAGGGGGCTTCACCCACGACCCGCTCAGCCACGACTTCAACGCCAACCGCTACTGCGGGGGCGAACCGGAGCTCTGGGCCGGCCTGCTCATGCTCACCCCGGACCTCGAACCGGCCCCCGATTGGGCCGAGAGCTGGAGCGTCAGCGCCGACGGCCGCATCTGGACCTTCCGGCTACGCCCGGACAATCGCGGCTGGTCCAATGGCGATCCCGTCACCGCCGACGACTTCGTCTGGTCGTGGCGGCGGAAGCTCGCGCCGGAGACCGGCGCCCCCGACGCCGCCGTCCTGTTCCCCATCGCCGGCGCCCGGGAGGTGCACCGCGCCGGTGCGCCCCCTGACACCCTGGCGGCGCGCGCCATCGATACCTGGACGCTCGAGGTCGAGCTGACCACCCCCAGCCCGCACTTCCTCGCGATCGTCGCCTCCATCGCCGCGGTGCCCGCGCATCGCCCGTCCGTCGAGCGGCACGGCGCCCGCTGGACCGAAGCCGGGCTCTGCGTCTCCAATGGGCCGTTCCTGTTGACCCGTTGGGACCACGGGGAGGCGTTCGAGCTCGCCCGCAACCCGAACTATTGGGACGCCGCGCGCATCGCGCTCGATCGCTGCGTCACCCCGATCATCCCACCGGGCCAGGGCCTCGCCCCCTATGACGATGGCCGCGTGGACTACCTCGCCGTCTCGGGCCAGGAGCTCGTCCAGGCGCGCCAGCGCACGGCCCTGGCCCAGCAGCTCGGCCAGGCGGTCGAGCCGGCCGTCTGGTGCCTCATCCCCCAGGCCACCGTGCCCCCATTCGACGACCCGCGGGTGCGCGAGGCGATCAGCCGGGCCATCGACCGGGAGCGCCTCGTCCAGATCACCGACGGGCGAGCGCGGGCGGCCTACTGCCTCATGCCGCCGGGCCTGCCCGGGCACCTCGACGATCCCACCATCGTGCGGGCACGGCGGTTCGACGTCGACGCCGCGCTGGCCGCGCTGGAGGACACGCCGTTTGCCGGCGGTCAGCACTGGCCGGCGCTGAGCCTCACCATGCGCGAGGCCGATACCGACGCCGAGCTCCTGGCGCACGACATCGTCGCGCAGCTCCGCGAGAACCTCGGTCTGGAGCTCACCGTCGCAATCCTCGACCCGGACACGTTCGACCAGGCGATGCGCACGCACGAGCCAGCGCTCCTGTGGCTCCGGTGGTGGTTTGCCTACCCGGACCCCCACAACGGCTACGGCGACCTCTTCGCCCCCGACGAGCCGGAGTCGCGCATCCTCGCCTGGGCCGACGAGGGCTACCGGGACCTGGTAGAGCAGGCCCGACGGGAGCCCGATCCGGCACGCCGGCTCACCCACTATCGCCAGTGCGAGGAGCACCTGCTGCGCGCCGTGGCCTACGTGCCGGTGGTCTACCCCGTCACCTGGTATCTCTTCCAGCCGTGGGTCCGTGGCATCCCGACCAACCGCCAGGGCGACTGGGTGCCCCGCGGCAACCTCTTCACGCGCATGAAGGCCCAGCTCCGCATCGAGGGCCGGTCGTCACGCTGACGGGCCGGGCGCGCGGCGATCGCACCTCGTCGGCCGGCGCGGCACAGGACCACCGCCCCGCAGCAGGCGAGGGGGCCAGCCACGTGCCGCGCCGCTGTGCTATCCTGCCCCCGCATCGGCCATCAGGCACGCCCCCGGCGGGTGGCGCGAATAGAGAACGGGAGACGCCAATGACGGAGGCACACCCGAAGTATCTCTGGTGGAACGGCCGGCAGATGCCGTGGGAGGATGCCACCATCCACGTGACCGAGCTCGGCTGGTCGACCGTGGGCGCGATCTTCGAAGGCATCCGCGCCTACTGGAACCCGGAGCAGGGTGAGGCGTACATCTTCCGGCTGCGGGAGCACATGGTCCGCTTCAGCCAGTCGATGAAGCTCGTGCGCCTGCGGCAGGACTACCCGACCGAGCAGTTGATCGAGGCGATCATCCAGCTCGTGCGCGACAACAACCACCGCGAGGATGTCTACATCCGCCCACTGGCCTACCGGAGCGGGGGCGGCAAGTCGCTCAGCGGCTTCAGCGACGAGGCCTCCATCCTGATCAACACCCGGCCCAACCCGTCGCACCTGCTCACCGGCATGGTGCAGCACGCCTGCGTGAGCTCCTGGACCCGCATCTCGGATACGGTCATGCCGCCCCGCGTCAAGAACATGTCGAACTACCGCAACGGGCAGCTCGCCGCCATGGAGGCCGCGACCAACGGCTACGACACGGCCATCCTGTTGAACGCCCAGGGGAAGGTCGCCGAGGGGCCGGGCGCCTGCCTGATGCTGGTGCGCAACGGCAGGCTCATCACCCCCGACGTCACCAGCAGCATCCTGGAGAGCATCACGCGCGACGCGTTGATCACCATGGCCCGGGAGGACCTGGGGATTGAGGTGATCGAGCGCCCGGTCGACCGCACCGAGCTCTACATCGCCGACGAGGTCTTCTTCTGCGGCACAGCGGCGGAGATCACCCCCATCGTCTCGGTCGACCGCTATCCGGTGGGCGACGGCACGCCCGGGCCGATCACCCGCCGGCTGGAGCAGCTCTACCACGACGTCCTGCGCGGCATCGATCCGCGGCACGCCGAGTGGCGCACCCCGGTGGGGCTGGCGCAGGTCGCGGCGACGGCCGACTGAGCCGCCGCAGACGGCAGACCGGCCGGGTGGTCCCACCCGGCCGGTCTGCACGGTCAGGGTCAGCGCCCGGGACTAGGCGCCCGCGAAGAGCCCTTCCTCCACCATGCGCCCGATGGTGCGATCGAACGCCTCGATCGTCTTGTCGATGTCCTCCGGCGTGTGCGCCGCGCTCAGCAGCCCGCCGCCGTGGAAGAGGTCGACCCCCTCGTTGATCATGCCCTGGTGCAGCGCCAGCGAGTGCTTCGGCGCCATCCCGGCCTTGAGCACCGCCGGGTCGACCCCCTCGGGGATACGGAGATCATCCGCCCGCAGGTTGCTGCAGGTCACGCCCAGCATGACGTGGAAGACCGAGCTCTCGCCGTAGGTGAAGCCCGGTACGTTCCGACGCACCAGCACCTCGTTGAACCCCTTGCGGATGCGGGCCGCCATCTCGTCGGCGTGCCGCTGCACCCGCGGGTCGGCGACCATCTGCAGGCAGGTCGCCCCGGCGACCGCGGAGAGCGGGTTCGCATTGAAGGTGCCCGGGTGGGCCACCTTGCGCTGCTTGTTCCAGCCCGGTTCATCGCGGAACTCCAGCAGCGCCATGATGTCGGCCCGGCCGCCGACGGCGCCGCCGGGCAGCCCGCCGGCCACGATCTTCGCCATCGTCGTCAGGTCCGGCACCACCCCGAAGCGCTCCTGCGCGCCACCCGGCGCCCAGCGGAAGCCGGTGATCACCTCGTCGAAGATCAGCAGGGTGTCGTGGCGCCGGGTGATCTCCCGCAGCTGCTGCAGGAACCCCTCCGGCAGCGGGATCGTCGCCCAGGACGCCCCGCTCGGCTCCAGGATGACCGCCGCGATGTCCCCCGCGGCGAGCCGCTGATCCACGAACTCGAGGTCGTTGACCGGCGCGACGACCACTGTGTCGGCCACCGCCTGCGGCACCCCCGGCGGGGGCGGGCCGTCGAACGGCGCCGCCTCGCCGTTCACCGCGTAGTCCTGCCAGCCGTGGAAGTGCCCGGCGAACTTCAGGATCTTGTCGCGGCCGGTGAAGGCGCGCGCCAGCCGCATGGCCATCAAGGTCGCCTCGGTGCCCGAGGCGGTGAACTTCACGCGCTCGACCGACGGCACCAGGCGGCAGACCCGCTCGGCCCACTCGATCTCCAGGTCGTGCCCCGCCCCGTAGTGCGTCCCGCGCCGCACCTGCTCGGCGACGGCCTCGGCGATCTCCGGATGGCTGTGGCCGAGAATGAGCGCGCCGTGCCCCACGGCGTAGTCGATCAACTCATTGCCATCCACGTCCCACTTCTTGGAGCCCTGGGCCCGCTCGGCGTAGATCGGGAACGGGCGGAAGTAGCGCACGTCGTGGGTGATGCCGCTGGGGAACGCCCGCACCGCGCGCTCGTACCGCTCGCGCGAGCCCGGGTGCCGCTGGATGAACTCCTGCTCGATGGTCGTCCTGGCCTGGCCTGCCATTACGCCTATCCTCCCTGGGCATGGCCGCTGGTTCACCGGGGTGCCTCCGCACCCGCCCTCGGATTATCCCCATCACAACCATCGGTGTAAACCGGCGGGGCCGGTTTGGGTTCGCGGACAGAGCAGCATGAGCTCGCCGTGAATACACCCTTCTCGCGCAGACGCGACTAGACAAACCTTGACGGAATCACACCTACGTGAGATACTACGATAGCCGGGAGGAGGATTCGTTGATGCTCACAGCCGCGTTCGCTATCCCAAACGACCTGCTCGAGGCGCTCGACGCCGGGGAACTCACGACCGATCAACTGCGACGGCTCATTGATATTGAAGCGAAGCGCCTGGGCCTAACCTTCGATGAGGCGGTCGAGCGTGCTCGCAAGGACCAACTCCCGCGCACCCCACAGGGCTTTGACTTGCAGTTCCACATCCTCATGTTGGCCGCCTAGCGTCCGATGCCGATCCGGGGTCGGTCGCTCGCGCATGCTGTACGGATCTTCGTCGATCACCTCAACACCGTCCTCCACTCTACTGTGACCCAGACGCCGTTAAGCTTCGAGGTTGTCCCGTCTCAAAACCGCGCCAACATCCGCTTCCGCTCATATGGCGACTCTACGACCGCGGAGCTAGTCACGCGATTCGGCCGGTTGCATCTCTACATCGGTCAGATGTGCGAGGCGCCACGCGACGAGGATGGCATGTGCACTCTGCGAACAATTAGCTACCGCTACGCCCTATACAGGGACGGGATCGACGAACCGATTCTCCGTTGGGAGTACGTCCGCTTGCCAGGCGACAATGCCCAATACTGCCGCCACCATCTCCAGGGGTCGATCGCGGTTCCCCTCACCGACGACCGGGAACGACACCCCTCGCTCAACGACTGGCACCTGCCGACCGGCTGGGTAACGATCGAGGAGGTCCTGCGATTCTGCATCGTAGACCTCGGCGTCCAGCCGTTGAATCCCGAATGGGATTCGATCCTCCGTGACAGCTACGAACGCTTCAAGACCGAGTTCTCGCCACTCGGTGAGGCATAACCACCGGATAGAACTCCGGCTACCCTCGGCAGTGGGCGGCTCGATTCCGCCACCCCCGTGACCAATCGTCACCGACGTCGAATCGGCCAGGCTGCTACACTTCCCACATGGGAACCTCGCCCTCTACGCAGAAGCAGCTTTATGTCGATGCCGCCGTGGACACCCAGGTGGGCGATCGGCAGCGGCTCCTCACCTACGCCCTGCCGGACCACCTGGCGGACCGCATCGCGCCGCGCCACCTCATCTGGGTGCCGCTGCGCAAGGAGCTGCGGCTGGCCATCGTCGTGCGCGTCCACGACGAGGCGCCGTCCTTCCCGGTCCGCCCCGTCCACGCCCCGGTCGAGCCCGCCTTCTGTCTGTCCGAGCGGCAGTGGCGCCTGGTCACCTGGCTCGCCGACGCGACGCTCTGCTCGCTGTTCGAGGCCGCCACCCCCTTCCTCCCACCGGGCATTGGCCGGCGCAGCGTGGAGCACCTGCGCCTGCGCGACCCGGCGGCTGCCGCCCAGCGCCCGCTAACACGGGCGCAGCGGGCGCTGGTCGATCTGCTGGCCGAGCGCGGCGAGATCAGCCTGGAGGCGGCCCGCCGCGCGCTCGGGCGGTCGCTCACCTCGGTGATCGCCCGCCTGGAGGCTGCCGGCATCATCGAGCGGACCGCGCGGGTCGTCGCCGGCACGCCGCGCGCCCCGACGGCGCGCTACGTCAAGCTGTGCGCGGGGGATCCCCCCGACCTGCGGCGGGCCCCGGCGCAGCGGCGCGCGCTCGAGGTGCTGCGTCGGCGCGCGGCCCTGTCGGGCGCGGAGCTGGTGCCCTGGCACGATCTGGTGCGCCGCCCGGGCGTCAGCGCGGCCGCGCTCCAGGCACTGGCGGAGCGGGGGGTGATCGAGATCCGGGAGCTGCCCGTCCCGGCCGCCCCGGCGGGCCCGCCCCGGCCCGGCTCCGGCGGCGTCCAGTTGACGCCCGCCCAGGCGGCGGTCTGGCGCGAGCTCCTGCCGGCGCTGCGCGCCGGCGAACCGGCCGAGTTCCTGCTCCACGGCATCACCGGCAGCGGCAAGACGGAGATCTACCTGCGGGCCGCCGCCTGGTGTGTCAGCCGCGGCCGGCAGGTGATCCTGCTCGTGCCGGAGATCGCGCTGGCGGCCCAGGTGGTCGCGCGCGTCACCGAGCGCTTCCCGGGCCAGGTCGCCGTGCTCCACAGCGCCCTGCCGGAGGCGACGCGCTACCACACCTGGTACGCGGTCGCCGCGGGCCGGGTGCCGATCGTGGTTGGCCCGCGCTCCGCCCTCTTCGCCCCGATGGATCGGGTCGGTCTGGTGATCATCGATGAGGAGCACGAGGGGGCCTATAAGCAAGACCAGCCGCCGCGCTACCACGCCCGGGAGGTCGCCCGGCGCCTCATCCGCGAGCACGGGGCGGTCCTGCTGCTCGGCAGCGCCACCCCCGACGTGACCACCTACCACGCCGCCGCGACCGGGGCGATCCGGTTGCTCGAGCTGCCGGCGCGCGTCGGTGCCGTCGTGCTGGGCGACCACGGTCGCCCGGTGCGCCAGCCCCTGGCGCTGCCCGAGGTCGCGGTGGTCGACATGCGGCAGGAGCTGTCGCAGGGGAACCCCCACATCTTCAGCCGCGCCTTGCAGGCGGCGCTCCAGCGCACCGTCGCGGCCGGGGAGCAGGCGATCCTGTTCCTCAACCGACGCGGCGCCTCGACGCTGATCCAGTGCCGCGCCTGCGGCGCCGTCGAGCAGTGCCCCTTCTGCGACGTGCCGCTGGTCTACCACGCCGACCGGCGGCAGCTCCTCTGCCACCGCTGCAACTACCGCCAGCCGCCCCCCACCGCCTGCCGCGCCTGCGCCAGCCGCGCGGTCGGCTACTACGGGACCGGCACCCAGCGGGTCGAGGCCGAGGTGCGCCGCCTGCTCCCGCAGGCACGCGTGCTGCGCTGGGATCAGGACGCACTCCGCGGCGGGGTGGAGCACCGGCACCTGATGCAGCGCGTGCTGCGCCACGAGGTCGACGTCATCGTCGGCACGCAGATGGTGGCCAAGGGGCTCGACTTCCCGCTCGTCTCGACGGTCGGGGTCATCAACGCCGACACGCTGCTCCACCTGCCGGACATCCGCGCGGGCGAGCGCACCTTCCAGCTCCTGACCCAGGTCGCCGGCCGCGCCGGGCGGCGCGCCCCCGGCGCCCGGGTCATCATCCAGTCCTACACGCCCGACCACTACGCCATCGACGCGGCCAGCCGGCACGACTACCAGGCCTTCTACCGCGAGGAGATCGCCTTCCGGCGCAAGCACGGCTACCCGCCCTTCCGCCGGCTGATCCGCCTCGTCTACCGCCACCCGGACGAGCTGACCTGTCAGGCAGTCGCCGCCGAGGTCGCCGACCTGCTCGCCGCCACCGCCGACCGGCTCGGCTGCCGCGACGTCGACCTGCTCGGCCCCACGCCGACCTTCACCGCCAGGGTCCGCGGCCGCTACCAGTGGCAGATCCTGCTGCGCGGGGAGGACAGCCACGCGGTGGTGCGCGCCGTCGACCTCGACCCGGGCTGGCTGATCGACGTCGACCCGCTCAGCGTGCTGTGAGGCGCGGGGCGTACCCGGCCGCGGGCACACATCGTGCGCGCCAGGACCCTCGCCGGACCACCGCGGGACGCGGCGCGGCGCGACAGTCACCGGACCTAGGGAGGGAACGCAGCATGGCGATGCAGACAGCCACGGATCTGTTCTTGCACGAGCTGTCGGGTATCTACAGCGCCGAGCAGGTGATCGCCCAGATGCTTCCGACGCTCACGAGCGAAGCCACGAACGCCCAGGTGAAGCAGGCGCTGCAGCAGCACGAGCGCGAGACGCAGCAGCAGATCCAGAACCTGGACCAGGCGTTCCGTCAGCTCGGCGCGCGGCCGATCCAGGTCGAGTGCTTCGCCGTCGAAGGGCTCAAGCGGCAGCATGACGAGTTCAAGCGGGAGCAGCCCTCCGATCAGGTGCTCACAGGCTACATCGTCTCCGCCGCCGCGAAGACCGAGCACTACGAGATGGCCGCCTATCGCGGCCTGGTCGAGCAGGCCAAGCTGATGGGGCAGCAGGAGGTCGCGCGGCTCCTCCAGCAGAACCTGCAGCAGGAAGAGCAGATGGCCCAGCAGGTGGAGCAGATCGGCCGGCAACTCGGCCAGCAGATGATCCAGTCGAGCATGGGGCAGCAGCCGGGGCAGCACCCGCAGGCGCCCATGTAGGCCCGCGCCGCGAGGGTCCCGCACGCGTGGTCGGCAGAGCCGGGGCGGGCTGCCCCGGCTCGCGTCGCGCCGCCGGGCGATCCGCCCAAGCCGGCACGCCGATCACCGCGGTGGCGGCATCGTTCTTGCTCCGGGCGACATCGGAGACTACGCACTCCGTCTCGCCAGCACCGAAGGACTGGCCATGCCATCGCCACTCCGCGCGCCCACCGGCAGCATCGGGCTCCTCACGGCCGCGCAGCCGGGCCCCACCGCATCGGGGGTGGGCCGGGCCACCGTGCCGCGCTGGGTGCCGACAGTGGGCGGGGCGGTGCTGGTCCTCGCCGGCCTCCGGCGCCGATCAGGCGCAGGCGCTGCCCTGGCCACCGCGGGCGGCGCGTTGGCCTACGTGGGGTTGACCGGCCGCGTCGCCGCGCCCGGCTGGGTGCAGTCGCGGCTGCCGGCCCGGGGGGAGCGCGGCCTGGTCGTGGAGCGGGCCGTCACCGTCCTTCGGCCACCCGAGGAGCTCTACGGGGTCTGGCGCACCCTCGAGAACCTGCCGCGCTTCATGCCGCATCTCCAGGCGGTGACGGCCAGCGGCGACGGTCGCTCGCACTGGGTCGCGGCCGGCCCGGCCGGATCGACGGTGGAGTGGGACGCGAGGATCGTGGCGGAGCAGCCGAACGAGCTGCTCCGCTGGGAGTCGCTCCCCGGCGCGCGGGTGCCGCACCGGGGCGAGGTGCGCTTCTCGCCCGCGCCCGGCGAGCGGGGCACCGAGGTGCGCGTCCGCCTCGAGTACGACCGACCGGCCGGCCTGCTCGGGGCGACCGTCGCCCAGCTCGTCGGCCGGGGGGCCGACCGCCAGGTGCGCGAGGGCCTTCGGCGCTTCAAGCGCATCATGGAGACCGGCGAGATCCCCACCAACGACGGCCAGCCAAGGGGCCGCTGCCGGTAGGCGCGGCGCGAGAGGAGGATCCCCAACGATGAAGGCCGTGTGCTGGTGCGCCAAGGACACGCTCCGGGTGGAGACCGTCGCCGATCCGAGCATCCTCAACCCGCGCGACGCCATCCTGCGGGTCACGTCCGCCTCCATCTGCGGGTCGGACCTGCACCTCGTGGGCGGCTACGTGCCGACCGTCCAGTCCGGCGATATCCTCGGCCACGAGTTCATGGGCGAGATCGTCGAGGTCGGGCCCGCGGTGACGAACCTGCGGCCGGGCGACCGAGTCGTCGTGCCGTCCTTCATCGGCTGCGGCCAGTGCTACTACTGCCGCCAGCAACTGTGGTCCCTCTGCGACAACAGCAACGCCAACGCCTGGCTGTCCGAGGCGGCGATGGGCTACGCGATCGGCGGGGTCTACGGCTACACCCACGCGCTCGGCGGCTATGCCGGGGCCTTCGCCGAGTACGTGCGCATCCCCTTCGCCGACGTCAACCCCCTCACGGTGCCGGGCGACGGGTTGCCGGACGAACAGTTGCTCTTCATCTCCGACGCCTTCCCGACCGGGTACATGGGCGCCGACTTCTGCGCCATCACGCCGGGCGATGTCATCGCCGTCTGGGGCGCCGGCGCGGTCGGCCTCTTTGCGATGAAGAGCGCCAAGCTGCTGGGGGCGGAGCGGGTGATCGCGATCGATCGCCTCCCCGAGCGGCTGCGGCTGGCCCGGGAGCACTTCGGCGCCGACGAGGTGATCAACTACGAGCAGCAGCGCGACGTCGTTGAGGCGCTGAAGGAGATGACGGCCGGGCGCGGCCCGGACGCCTGCATCGACGCGGTGGGGATGGAGGCAGACAGTCCGGGGCTGGACGATGTCTACGACCGTGCGCTGCAGGCGGTCCGGGTGCAGCGCGAGCGGGTGCATGTCGTGCGTGAGGCGATCATGGCCTGCCGCAAGGGCGGCACCGTGGTCCTGCTCGGTGTGTATATTGGCCTCCCCGACAAGCTGCCGCTCGGCCCGGCGATGAACAAGGGGCTGACCCTCAAGATGGCGCAGCAGCATGGCCAGCGCTACGCCCGGCGATTGCTGGAGCACGTGCAGCGCGGCGACATCGACCCGTCGCTGGTCGTCACGCATCGGGTGTCGCTGGAGGACGTGCCCCACGCCTACACGCTGTTCAAGCACAAGGACGACGGCTGCATCCGCGTCGTCATCCGGCCCTGACCCCCGCGCGTCGAGAGCGTCCCCGCACGGCGAGCAGGCGGTCGACTCCCCCGTGCGCTGCCCCAGCGCTCGGCGTGCTGGGGACCGGCCCCGGGGGCGGTCAGCAGGCGAAGAGCAGGAGCGCGAGGAAGACGGCAACGCCGACGACGGCGGCCCACGGGATCCAGCGTTCCATCAGGGTTCCCTCCCCCTGTCGATAGCTCCTCGATGCGCTGGACGGCTGCCCGCCCCGGCCGATGCAGGCGGCCGGGGCTACCCGCAGCGCGCTGCGGTCAGCCGGCCGTCCGCCGGTCCGGGCCGCGCGGCGCCTCGGCGCTCGCGCGCTCCTGGCGGGACTCTTCCTGGGCCTGGCGGAGCTCGCTCTCGGTGCCCTCCTGGATGTCGATGAACGTGTCCCGGGCGTCGGCCACGGCGCGGATCAACTCGTCCAGCTTGACCTGCGTGGCGCGCGCCTCCCGGTTCTGCGTGGTCTGGATCACGAAGACCATCAGGAAGGTGATGATCGTCGTGCTGGTATTGATGACGAGCTGCCAGGTATCGGTGAAGCCGAAGACGAAGCCGGAGGCGGCCCAGACGACGATCACCAGGCAGGCGACCAGGAAGGCCCAGGCCGAGCCGACGATGGCGGCGATGTGGGCCGCGAAGCGGTCGAAGGCATCTCCCATGCCCGGTTTCTCCTCAGATGCAGGTGCGCTGCGGGCGAGCGACCGGTCACCCCCATGGCGCTCGACACGCAGAGGACGTGCCGCCTCGCCGCGCGGGGCGGCGGTCAGCGCGCGGCACGCAGTCGGGGGCCAGGGAGCGCCGCGGCCGGCCGTCGGGACGCGAGCCAGCGCGCCCCGCTCCAGGCGCGGGAGTCACCCCGTGGCGTCGGCGCGGGCGATGCGCCGCGTCAGGCCACGCCGAAGGCCTGCACCCACTTCTGCGCCAGGTCGAGCACCGGCCCGGACAGCAGGCCGAGCATGAGGGTGCCAAGCGCCATGAGGGCCAAGCCGGTGCCCAGGAGCGGCGTGGGCTGGACCTTCCACTCGCCGGACGGCTCGTTGAAGTACATGACCGCGACCACGCGGAGGTAGAAGAAGGCCGAGACGGCGCTCATGAGCACCACCGCCACCGCCAGCCAGATCAGGTCCGCCTGGACCGCGGCCAGGATCACGTAGTACTTGGCGTAGAAGCCGACCAGCGGCGGCATCCCCATCAGCGAGAGCATGAAGATGGTCATGGCGATGGCCGCCAGCGGGCTGCGCGTCGCCAGCCCGCGGAAGTCATCGAGCGTGACGCCCAGGCCGCGGGTCTGGAGCCAGGTGACCACGCCGAAGGCGCCGATGTTCATGAAGGCGTAGCTGAGGAGGTAGAAGAGCATGGAGCCGACGCTCCGGTCGTCGGGGCTGAGCCCGCTGAAGGCGGCCAGGCCGACCAGGATGTAGCCGGTGTGCCCGATCGACGAGTAGCCGAGCATGCGCTTGACGTCCCGCTGGGCGATGGCCACCACGTTGCCGTAGACCATCGTCACCAGCGCCAGCACCGCGATCAGCGTCAGCCAGGAGTCGCTCAGCGGCCCGAGCGCCTCCACCAGCACGCGCGCCATGGCGGCAAAGCCCGCCACCTTCGGCACGACCGACATGTAGGCGCTCACCGGCGTGGGCGCGCCCTGGTAGGCGTCCGGGGTCCACATGTGGAAGGGGACCGCCGCGATCTTGAAGCCGAGCCCTACCGCCAGGAGCAGCAGCGCCAGCAGCAGCGAGGGCTCGACGCCGCCGCTGCCGGTCACGACCGGCCGGAGGCGGACGGCGATGTCGGCGAGGGCGGTCGTGCCGGTCGCGCCGTAGGTCCAGGCCATGCCGTAGATCAAGATCGCGGTGGCGAAGGCACCGAGCAGGAAGTACTTGAGCGCGCCCTCGAGCGCGGTGACGCGCCGGCGGGCGAACCCGGTCAGCGCGTAGACGGCGATCGAGCCCATCTCGATGCCCAGGAAGATCATCAGCAGGTCGCCGGCCGCCCCGACCAGCATCGTGCCGAGGATCGAGAGGAGGAGCAGCGCCAGGTACTCGGGGAGCGGCATGTCCCCGGGCTCGTCACCGCCCGGGACATAGGCCGAGGCGATCATCACCGACAGGATGCCGGCCACGCCGACGACGAGGTTGATGAACAGGCTGAAGTAGTCGGCCTGGAACATGCCGTTGAAGGTCGACCGCCCGGCGGCCCAATCGATGGTCAGGTTGGAGAGCAGCGAGAGCGCCAACCCGGCCAGGGCGACCCAGGTCAGCACGCCGTGCTGCCGCCGCGGCAGCGCCAGGTCCCCGGCCAGCACCAGCGCGATCGTGCCCAGCAGGATCAGCTCGGGGACGATCAGCCCCCACTCCGGCCGTACGAGTTCGACTGGCACCCCCGTGTCTCCTTCGCCAGGCGGCGCGGCCGGGACCTCCCGCCGCGCCGCGTCCGCCCCTGCAAGCACCGGGCGCTAGAAGCCGATCCGGCCAAACGGGCTGGCCACCAGCTCCAGCGCCGGTCGTAGCACGTCCATGAACCACTGCGGCGCCCAGCCCATCCAGAGCGTGAGCACCGCCAGCGGCGCCAGGGTCACAAGCTCCCGCCACGTCACATCCCGGAACGTCCGCGGGTCCACCGCGTCCGCCTCGGCGCCGCCCATGACCGGGTGCGGCGCACCCGCCTGCTTCGCCTCCGGATCGGTCGGATCGGGCGGCTCACTCGGGGCCCGCTGCCACGCCACGCGCTGGTACATCCAGAGCATGTACCAGGCAGAGAGGATCACCACCGCGAAGGCGATGACCCCGGCCACGCGCTCGGCTCGGAAGGCGCCGAGGATCGACAGGAACTCCCCGACGAAGCCGGAGAGGCCGGGCAACCCGAGCGAGGCGAGGCTGAAGAGCCCGAGAAACGAGGCGTAGATCGGCATGTTCGTCGCCAGACCGCCGAAGCGGCTGATGAGGCGCGTGTGGCCGCGCTCGTAGATGATGCCGACGCAGAGGAAGAGGGCGCTGGTCACCAGCCCGTGGCTGAGCATCACGATCATGGCGCCGTACAGCCCTTGGGCATTGAAGGCGAAGATGCCCAGCGTGACGAAGCCCATGTGGCTGACCGACGAGTAGGCCACGAGCTTCTTCAGGTCCGTCTGCACCAGCGCCACCAGCGCGCCGTAGATGATGCCGATGACCGAGAGCGCCATGATCGCGGGCGCCCAGCTCCGCGCCGCGTCGGGGAAGAGCGGCAGGTTGAAGCGGAGCAGGCCGTAGCCGCCCATCTTCAGCAGCACGCCGGCCAGCAGCACCGAGCCGGCGGTGGGCGCCTCGACGTGCGCGTCGGGGAGCCAGGTGTGGAACGGCCACATCGGCATCTTGATGGCGAACGCGATGAAGAAGGCGGCGAAGACCCACATCTGGAAGCTGTGGCCGTAGTTCCCCTGCTGCAGCTCCAGCACGTTCAGCGTGCGGATGCCGGTCTGCTCGAAGTAGGCCTGGTAGAGCGCGATGATGCCGACCAGCATCAGCAGGCTGCCCGCCAGAGTGTAGAGGAAGAACTTGACCGCCGCGTAGATGCGGTTGGCGCTGCCCCAGACGCCAATCAGCAGCGCCATCGGGATCAGCATGACCTCCCAGAAGATGTAGAACAGGAAGAGGTCGAGGCTCACGAAGACCCCGAGCATCCCGGTTTCGAGCAGGAGCATGCTGATCATGTACTCCCGCACCCGGTGCTGCACGGGGTCCCAGGAGGCGACGATGGCCAGCGTCGTCAGGAGCGTGGTGAGCACGAGCAGCAGGACGCTGATCCCGTCGACGCCGAAGTGATAGGAGACGCCGAGCGCGGGCAGCCAGTCGTAGTGCTCGACGAACTGCATGCCGCTGGCGTCCCGGTCGAAGCCGGCGAGCATGACCAGCGACAGCGCCAGCGACACCAGGGATGCCCCCAGCGCGATCCAGCGGGCCGCCCGCGCCGAAGCTCGGGGCCAGAAGAAGATGATCGCCGCGCCGACCAGCGGCACGTAGGTCAACGCACTCAGTATCGGGAAACCGTCCACGGGCGCTCCTCTACCGCCTACTGGAACAGGGTGCTGCCGACGATCAGATAGACCCCGACGATGATCACCGTCCCGAGCGCGATGGCCAGCGCGTAGTTCGCCACCAGCCCGGTCTGCACGCGGCGCCAGCGCTGGGCGGTGAAGTTGACCAGCCCGGCCACGCCGTTGACCGCCCCGTCGATGATCCCGATGTCCACCACCCGCCACAGCCAGACCGACAGGCGATACAGCGGATGCACGATCAGGGCCTCGTAGATCTCATCGAAGTACCACCGCCGATACGCGAGCTGATAGAGCGGGCCCAGCCGCGCCGCGACGACCGCGGGCTTGATCGCCCCACGGACGTAGGCGGCGTAGGCCAGTCCCAGCCCCGCCAGGGCGACGGCGGTCGAGATGAGCCCGAAGGTCAGCGTGGTCGCCGTCGAGACGTGGTGGACCTCCGCGCCGTGCCCGCTGAAGACCGGCTCGAGGAAGCGGTGGAAGACGCCGCGCTCCGGCGGGACCCCGAGGAAGCCGGCGAAGACGGCCCCCACCGACAGGATCAGCAGCGGCACCGCCATCACGGGCGGCGACTCGTGCGGGTGGACCGTGTGCGCGTCGAAGCGCTCGGGGCCGTGGAATGTGAGGAAGACGACCCGGAACATGTAGAGCGAGGTGAAGAGCGCCGCGACCAGCCCGACGATCGCCACGATGGGCCGGCCACCGACCCAGGCGCCCACGATCACCTCGTCCTTGCTCCAGAAGCCCGCCAGCGGGAAGATCCCGGCGTTGGCGGCCGAGCCGATCAGGAAGGTCCAGTAGGTCAGTGGCAGGTGCCGCTTCAGGCCGCCCATGCGGCGCATGTCCTGCTCGTCGTGCATGGCGTGGATCACGCTCCCGGCGCCGAGAAAGAGCAGGGCCTTGAAGAAGGCATGGGTCGTCAGGTGGAAGATGGCCGCGACCCATGCCCCGGAGCCGAGCGCGAAGGCCATGTACCCGAGCTGGCTCACGGTCGAGTAGGCGACCACTTTCTTGATGTCGTACTGGGTGAGCCCGATCGTCGCGGCCACGAAGGCGGTCGCCGCCCCGATGATGGCCACCACCAGCATGGCGTCTGGCGACGCGGCGAAGATCGGCCACGAGCGGGCCACCATGAAGATGCCGGCCGTCACCATCGTCGCCGCGTGGATGAGGGCCGAGACCGGCGTCGGGCCCTCCATCGCGTCGGGCAACCAGACGAAGAGCGGGATCTGGGCCGACTTGCCGATCGCGCCGGTGAAGAGCAGCAGGGCGATGGCGGTGATCGTCCCCTGCGGCAGGGCGCCCACCTGCGCGAACACGCCGGTGTACTCCAGCGTGCCCAGGTGCACGAAGATGAGCATCACCCCCAGGCCAAACCCGAAGTCGCCGACGCGGTTGACGACGAAGGCCTTCTTGGCGGCCTGGGCCGCCGAGCGGCGGCGATACCAGAACCCGATCAGCAGGTAGGAGCAGAGGCCAACCGCCTCCCAGAAGACGAACAGGAGGAGGTAGTTGTTGGCCAGCACCAGCATGAGCATGGAGAAGACGAAGAGCGGGAGGTAGGCGAAGAAGCGGTAGAAGCCGGGATCGCCGTGCATGTAGCCGACGGAGTAGATGTGCACGAGCAGGCTGACCCCGGTGACGACCAGCAGCATCACCGCGGTGAGCTGGTCGACCGTCAGGGTGACCGGGACCTGGAAGTCACCGGCCGGGATCCAGGTGTACAGGTGTTGGCTCAGCGCGACCTCGTCGCGCGCGACCTGCGCGACGACCGCGACGCTCACCCCGAAGGAGATGGCCACGCCCAGGATCGCCAGCCAGTGTGCCCGATCCCGGAGGTACCAGCGCCCGAAGATGAAGTTGACGACGGCGGCGATGAGCGGCGCCAGTGGAATGAGAAAGATCCAGTTGGCCATCTCGACGGCTACTCCCCTAGCTGCGCCCCGGCCCGCCAGCCTCCGCGTGCTGGCGCAGTCCGATCACACCCGACGCCCCGCGCCCGCTCATTCCCGCAGCTCGTGCACCTGATCGATGTCCACCGTGTCGAGCCGCCGGGACAGGGCCATGATGATCCCCAAGCCCACCACCGCCTCGGCTGCCGCGACGGCGATGATGAACAGGGCGAAGGTCTGCCCAACCAGCGAGTGCTGCTCCCAGGCGAACCCGATGAAGCTGACGTTCACCGCGTTGAACATCAGCTCGATGCACATGAAGATCACCAGCACGTTGCGGCGGATCAGCACCCCCAGCATGCCGATGATGAAGAGCGCCGCGCTGAGCGTGAGAAAGTGCGTGGCGGTCAACTCGCTCATGACTGGTGCCGCTCCCCCCAGACCGGCTGATCCAGGAAATCATCGCCGGACTTCGCCATGACCAGCGTGCGCTCGCCGGCCTCCAGCTTGAGCTGGCCGGCGGCCAGGGCCGGCAGCGCCGGCTCGACGCCGTTGGCCATCTCGCTGCCGCGCGGGTGCGCCAGCGAGATGGTCGCGGTGTCGCGCACGAGGGCGCGGACCCGCGGGGTATCCGGCCGGGCCAGCACCAGGGCCCCGATCGTGGCCGCCAGCAGCAGCACCGCCGTGACCTGGATCGGCAGGACGTAGCCCGAGTAGAGCACCCGGCCCAGCGCCTGCGTGTTGCCCCCGACGGCCGCGACCGCCTGCGGCGACCACGGGCCCGGCTGCCCGACGATGGTGCGCGTCAGGATCGCGGCCATCACTTCGCCCAGCAGCGCCAGCCCGAGGATGAGGGCGAGCAGGCGCTGCACCGGACGGCCGCCGTGGAACTCGGGCAGGTTGTCCGGATCCACGAGCATGATCACGAACAGGACCAGCACCAGGATGGCGCCGGTGTAGACGATGATCTGCGCCGCCGCCAGGAACTCGGCCCGCAGGATGACGTAGATCGCGGCCACGTTGACGAAGCTGACGACCAGCGCCAGCGCACTGTGGACCGGATTCCGGGCCAGCACGACGCCGGCCGCGGCCAGCACCGCGATCGCTCCCAGGATGTCGAAGACCAGGACCTCAGCCGACATGACGCTGCTCGTCTCCTCGTCGCGCGCGCCGCGCGTCACTACCCCCTAGAGCAGACCCAACCCCCACAACCGGATCAAGCCGGTCAGCGCGATATTGATCAACGCCAGCGGCAGCAGCACCTTCCAGGCGAGCCCCATCAACTGGTCGTAGCGGAAGCGCGGCAGCGTGGTCCGCAGCCAGATGTAGAAGAAGAGGAAGAGGGCCGCCTTGGCCGCCAGCCACCACACCCCGTCGGCGATCGGCCCGTCGGTGCCGCCGAGGAAGAGCGTCGCGGCCAGGAGCGAGACGGCGATCATGTTGATGTACTCGGCGAGGAAGAAGAACGAGAAGCGGAAGCCCGAGTACTCGGTGTGGAAGCCGCCGATCAGCTCCGACTCGGCCTCCGGCAGGTCGAACGGCGCCCGGTTGGTCTCCGCCACCGCCGCGATCAGGAAGAGCACGAAGCCCAGCGGCTGGCTCAGAATGTACCAGTTGGGCACCTGCACCCCGCCGAAGGACAGCGGCTGCTGCTGCGCCTCCAGGATCTGCACCAGGCTCAGCGTGCCGGACAGGATAAAGACGCCCACCAGCGACAGGCCGAGGACGATCTCGTAGCTGATCACCTGCGCCGCCGAGCGCAGCGCCCCCAGCAGCGAGTAGCGGTTGGCCGACGCATACCCGCCGAGGATGATCCCGTAGACACCCATGCCGCCGAGGGCCAGGACGTAGAGCACGGCGACGTTGATGTCGGCGACGTAGAGGTTCACCTCCTGGCCGAAGACGGTGACCGTCCCCCCGAAGGGGATGACCGCGGCGGAAAGCGGCGCCAGCACGAACGAGAGCAGCGGCGCGACCAGGAAGACCAGCCGGTCGGCGTTCTTGGGGACGATGTCCTCTTTGGCGAGGAGCTTGATCCCGTCGGCGATGGGCTGAAGGAGGCCGAACGGGCCGGTGCGCTTCGGTCCCACCCGGTCCTGCATCGCCGCCAGCACCTTGCGCTCGAAGTAGGTCATGTAGGCCATTAGGCCCAGCATGACGTTGAGCACGATGAACGCGAAGATGTAGTTGCTGAGGAACGCCGCCCAGTTCATGCCAGCACCCGCCTCAAGCTCCCCCTAGCGTCCCCCGCACCCCGGCTGCGCCGGCCCCCAGACTCCGGCGCACACCGAAGCCCGGCGCAGCGCCGCGTACCGGGCCGCGCCGAGTCACACACGGTCAGCGGTCCACCGATCCCAGCACGATGTCGATCGTGCCGATCAACGCTACCACGTCCGCCAGCATGGCTCCCTCGGCCATATACGGGAGCGACTGGAGATTGACGAAGTCCGGCGTACGAATGCGCAGCCGGTAGGGGATCGGTGACCCGTCGCTCACGATGTAGTGGCCCAGCTCCCCCTTGGAGTGCTCGATGGCGAGGTAGACCTCCCCCTTCGGGGGCGAGAAGCCCTTGATCACCCAGATGAAGTGCCGCTGCATGTCCTCGGCGGTCGTCAGCACCGTGTCGTGGGGCGGGATGACGTAGTTCGACTCCGCCAGCTTCAGCGGGCCGTCGGTCGGCACCTGGTCCAGGCACTGCTGGATGATCTTCAGCGACTGGCGCATCTCTTCCATGCGCACCAGGTAGCGATCGTAGACGTCCCCGTGCGTGCCGAGCGGCACTTCGAAGTCGACGCGGTCGTAGAAGAGATAGGGCTGCGCCTTGCGCACGTCGTAGTTGACGCCCGAGCCGCGCAGGCAGGCGCCGGTGAGCCCGTAGTTGATGGCGACGTCCGGCTCGATGACCCCGACGCCGCGCGTGCGCGCCAGCCAGATCGGGTTGGCCGAGAGCATGTCCTCATACTCCCGCTGCCGCTTGGGGAAGACGGCGAGGAAGTCGCGGATCATGTCCGGCAGGTCGGGCGGGATGGGCCGCGAGAAGCCGCCGATCTCCATCATGTTGGTCGTCAGCCGGGCGCCGCAGAACTTCTCGAAGATGTCGAGGATCATCTCGCGCTCGCGGAAGCAGTAGAGCGACATCGAGAGCGCGCCGATGTCGAGCGCGTGGGTGCCCAGCCAGACCAGGTGCGAGGCGAGCCGGGCCAGCTCGGCCATGATCATGCGCCAGTACTGCGCCCGCTCCGGGGCCTCGATCCCGAGCAGCTTCTCGACCGTCAGCACATAGCCCAGGTTGTTGGATGGCGCCGCGACGTAGTCGGTGCGGTCGGTCCAGGGGACGAACTGCGCGTAGCGCTTCGACTCCCCCAGCTTCTCGACGCCGCGGTGCAGATAGCCGATGACCGGGTCGCAGCCGGTGATCGTCTCCCCCTCCAGCGTCAACCGGACGCGGAGCACGCCGTGGGTGCTGGGGTGCTGCGGCCCCATGTTGAGCACCAGCTCGCGCCGGGTGTCCGACACCTGCCGCTCTTCGCTGATAATGACCGGGGTTGGCTCGGTGATCTCCAGCGACATGACGCTACGGCCTCCGAAGTCTCGAGCGGACACGCGGCGCGGGCGCCTCGAAGCCGGGCTGCACATACTCCCGGTAGCCGCGCAGCGGGTAGTCCTTGCGCAGCGGGTGGCCCTCGTCCCAGTCCTCCGGCAAGAGAATGCGGCGCAGGTCCGGGTGCCCCTCAAACACGATGCCGAACATGTCGTAGATCTCGCGCTCCAGCCACCCGGCCGCCGCGAAGACCGGCACCAGCGAGGGGACCAGCTCCCCGTCGTTCACCCCGGTCTTGACGCGCAGCCGCTGGCGGCGGCGCAGCGAGTAGAGCTGCGCCACGACGTCGAAGCGCGGATCGTCCCGCAGCCGGAGCATATCGACCGCGGTCTCGTCGGACAGCATCGTGTACTGGAGATCGGGGTGATCCCGCAGGAACTGGATCACGTCGCGGTAGCGGGGGCGCTCCACCCGCACCGTCATCTCGTCGCGGAAGGAGTAGGCGTCGATGTAGGCGTCGGGGAACTGCTCACGGATCGCGCGGACCGCTGGGTGTGCGTCGGGGTCGGTCGGCCCCCAGTAGCCCGTGTCGCGCCAGGGCTCCGGCCGCGGCATCGCGGCAATCTGCCTTTCGTCAGACACGTATGCACCTCTTCCGCCGCGGAAGCTAGCGCCGGACCCCCAGCGCGGCCTGCGCCTCTTCGCGCGCGCGGACTCGGTCCGCCTCGGCCGCCTCGACGCCCTGCTTCTTGGCGATCGTGTCGTACTTGATCACCCGGTTCTGCAGCTCCAGCACCCCGTAGTAGAGCGCCTCGGGGAGCGGAGGGCAGCCGGGCACATAGACATCGACCGGGATGACCTGATCCACCCCCTGGACCACCGCATAGGTGTCGAACGGCCCGCCCACGTTGGCGCAGCTCCCCATGCTGATGACCCACTTCGGATCGGCCATCTGGTCGTAGAGCTGGCGGACGACCGGCGCCATCTTCTTCGTCACCGTGCCGGCCACGATCATCAGGTCGGCCTGGCGCGGCGACGCCCGGTACAGCATGCCGAAGCGTTCGGCCATGTCGAAGCGCGGCATCGCCGCGCTGATCATCTCGATGGCACAGCACGCCAATCCGAACTGCAGCCACCACAAGCTCGACCGCCGCGCCCAGTTGAAGACCGCATCCACGGTGGTGGTCAGGATGTTGTGCTCGAATCGGTTCTCGATCACACCCATTCGAGCGCCCCCTTCTTCCACTCGTAGAGTAGGCCGGCCAGCAAGATGCTGAGGAAGACGATCGCCGCCACGTAGCCGTAGGCGCCGAGCGGCACGAACGACACGGCCCACGGGTAGAGGAAGATCGCCTCGATGTCGAAGATCACAAAGAGCATCGCCACGACGTAGAAGCGTGGCGTGTAGCGGGCGCGCGGCGGGTTGACGTCGGGGATACCGCTCTCGTAAGGCTGGAGCTTCGCCGGGGTGGGCCTGGAGGGGCGGACGAGCCGCCCGAGCAGGAGCAGCACCGAACCCATCACGATCGCCGTGATGAGCATCAGGCCGATGACCGCGTACCCTTGCAGCATCCCGCGCGTCCTCTCCGGGTGGCGACCGGGCGCGACTCCACGCTTGTGTACTATATCACACGGCCCCCACGGTCCGCACCGGCACCACCCGGGCCAGGTCCGTCACTCACCCTCCTCCGAGGGCTCGGCCGGCGTCGGCTCGACCGCCGGGGTGGGCGTTGGGGCGGGGGCCGGCGCGGGCTGCGGCGCGGCCGTCGGCGTGGGCGCCCCGCCCGCCGGCACGGTCGGCGTCGTCTCGGGCTCCGCCTCCGGCTCCGCGGTGGGGCTGGGTGTCGGCGAGGGGACGTCGACGCCCACCATCGCGGCATAGGCATACAGGCTCTGGATCCCCCGGCTGGTGAAGCGGCCGTTGGTCCGGGCGTTCTGCAGCGCGGCCGCCGGAGTGGCCGCACGTCCCACACAGATACTCGTAGATCGGCATCCCGCTCGGACCTCCTCTGATCCGCTCTGATCAAGCCATCGTGAATTCTAGCGCGATCGCGCCGCTAGAGCAACCCAGTATCACCAACGTTGAGTTAGATCGGCTCTAGTTCGTCCCAGTTGGGGCCCACCGCCACCTCGACCACCAGCGGGACGCTCAGGGTGGTGACGTTCTCCATGATCTCGGTAGCCAGGTCCGCCATCGCGCGCACCTCGGATCGCGGCACTTCGAACAGCAGCTCGTCGTGGACCTGAAGGAGCATCCGGCTCCGCATCTGGCGCTGCCGCATTTCCTTCCGGAGGCGGATCATCGCGATCTTCATGATGTCGGCGGCCGAGCCTTGCAGCGGCATGTTGATCGCGATCCGCTCCGCCGCGAGCCGGCGGTTGACGTTGGAGGAGGCGATGTCGGGGACATAGCGGCGCCGGCCGAACATGGTGGCGACATAGCCCTGCTCCAGGGCCTGGCGCTTGATGCGCTCCAGGAACTGCCGCACGCCCGGCAGGCGCGCCATGTAGCGGTCGATGAAGCGCTGCGCCTCCTGTCGGCTCATCCCGGTGTCGCGGGCGAGCCCGTAGGCCTGCATGCCGTACATGATGCCGAAGTTCACCGTCTTGGCAACGCGACGCATCTCGGGCGTCACCGCCGGGAGCGGCACGCCGAAGACATCCGCCGCGGTCGCGGCGTGGATGTCCTGCCCCTCGCGGAAGGCGCGGACCAGACGCTCGTCGCCGCTCAGGTGCGCCATGAGCCGCAACTCGATCTGGCTGTAGTCGGCCGAGAGCAGCACGGCCTCCTCGTCGAACGGGCGGTAGCCGGGGCGGTTGTCGGCGATGAAGGCGCGGCGGACCAGCCGGCCGAGCTCCGTGCGCACCGGGATGTTCTGCAGGTTCGGGTCGGAGGAGCTGAGGCGTCCGGTGGCCGCGATCGTCTGGTTGAAGGAGGTATGGACGCGACCGGTCTCGGGGTTGACCTGCTCGGGCAGGGCGTCCACGTAGGTGGACTTGAGCTTCCCCAGTTGCCGGTACTCCAGGATGCAGTCGACGATCGGGTGGGCGTGCCGCAGGTTCTCCAGGACCTCCTGGCTGACCGAGTAGCCCGTCTTGGTGCGGCGCCCAGTGGGCAGGCCGAGCTCATCGAAGAGCACGGTGCCGAGCTGGCGCGTGGAGTTGATGTTGAAGGGGTGCTTGGCCAGGCGGTAAATCTCGCGCTCGAGCTCGGCGAGCTGCGCGGTGAGCTGCCGCGAGAGTTCGCGCAGGAAGTCGACGTCGATCGCGATCCCCACCTCCTCCATGTCGATGAGGACGTCGATCAGCGGCAGCTCGATCTCGTTGAGCAAGCGCTCCTGGTCCTGGGCCGCCAACTCCGGCCGGAGGACTTCCACCAGCCGATAGGTGGCCTCGACATCGGCGCAGGCGTAGTCCGCGGCCTGCTGGACCGCCGTCAGGTCCATGGTGAGCTGGTTGCGCCCGCGCCCGATCAGCTCGCCGATCTCCGTCATCTCCATGCCGAGGCGATGGAAGGCGAGCGACTTGAGATCGATCGCGTGCTCCCCCAGCAGGTAGGCGGCGATCATGGTATCGAAGGCGATCCGTGGGCGCGGGTAGCCGGCCCGCTCCAGCACCAGCGCGTCGTACTTGCCGTGGTGGGCGTAGATGACGGTGCGCGGGTCGGCCAGCACCGGTGTGAGCGCCTCGCGCACCTCGTCGGCGTCGAGTTGCTCATGGTCGTTGGCATGGGTCAGCGGCACGTAGAAGCTCCGCTGCCCGTTGGTCGCCAGGGCGATGCCGACGAGCCGGGCCCGCATCGGGGCGGTGGAGGTCGTCTCGACGTCGAGCGCGATCGCCTGGGCGCTGCGCAGCGCGTCGAGCAGGCTGCTGAGCTGGTGGTCGAAGCGGACGATGGTTCGCTCGGACTGCGGCGCGGGGGCCGCGGGGGTCGCGGGCTGGCGGATCGGCTCGGGCAGCCGGTTGACCAGCGTGCGGAACTCGAGCTCGCGGAACACCTTGAGGACCCGCTCGCGGTCGTAGTCGCCCAGGACGCAGCGGTCGAGGTCGAGCTCCAGGTCGATGTCCCGCACGACCGTGGCGAGCTCGCGGCCCCACAGCGCCTGGTCGAAGTGCTCGGCGAGCGCGGTGCGGGCGCGGGGCGGCGTGATCTCGTCGAGATGTTCGCGCATCGCCTCCAGGCTCGGGTACTTCTGGACCAGGGCGGTGGCGGTCTTGGCGCCGATGCCGGGCACGCCAGGGATGTTGTCGGATGCGTCGCCGACCAGCGCCTTGTACTCGGGCAGCCGCTCGGGTGGGAAGCCGTAGCGCTCGATCACCGCCTGCCGGTCGAAGACCCGGTAGTCGCCGAAGCGCTGCCGGCCGGGGAGGATAATCTGGACACCCCCGTCGGCCAGTTGGAGCAGGTCGCTATCGCCGGTCACCACCAGCACGCGCATGTGCCGCTCGGCCGCGAGCCGGGCGAGCGTGGCGATCACGTCATCCGCCTCGTAGCCCTCGCGGGTGAAGACCGGGATGTTGAGCGCGTCCAGCACCTCATGGATGCGCTCCATCTGGCGCCGCAGGTCGTCCGGCATGGGCGTGCGGTGGGCCTTGTAGGCCTCGAACGCGTCGTGGCGAAAGGTGCGCCCGACATCGAAGCTGACGACGACGTATTCGGGCCGGTAGGCGCGCAGCACCTCGAGGAGCATGGAGACGAAGCCGAAGACGGCGTTGGTCGGCTCACCGGACGCCGTGGCCAGCGTGTCGGGAAGGGCGTGGAACGCCCGGTAGGCCAGCCCGTGGCCATCCACCAGCATGAGCGTGCGTCCCCGGGGATCCTGCGCGGACTTCATCTCCTCGGCTCCTCTCCGCAAGCACCGATTATACGGGACCGTGCCGGCCGGCGCGCGCGGAGAGGAGCGCGACGGGCTGGGCGAGGGGACGCCGTGCGGGCCGCGATCGATTGATATAATGCCAGGGCGTCGTGCAGGCATGGCTCCGTACTTGCTCGGACCAGTGGTGCATGCCGGTCGTGCCCCGGTGTCGCACTCGACGATGGGACGATCCACCGATTCGCGCGAGATGGCGCGTTTGCCCAACCATGGCGTGTCCACGTGTCCGCTCGCGTGCCGCACTCTCCGCCGCAGATCACAGGGAGGTAAGAAGCGCTATGGAGTCGGTGCAAGCACTTGCGGAGCGGATCATCGACAACGTCGAGCGGGTCATCGTCGGCAAGCGCCGCGAGGTCCAGTTGGTCCTCGTCGCCCTGCTCTGCCGCGGCCATGTCCTCATCGAAGACGTGCCAGGCGTTGGCAAGACCGTGCTGGCCAAGGCCATCGCCCGCAGCATCGGCTCCACCTTCAAGCGCATCCAGTTCACGCCCGACCTGCTCCCGAGTGACGTCACCGGCGTGAGCATCTTCAATCAGCGCACGGGGCAGTTCGAGTATCGCCCCGGGCCGGTCGTGGCGCAGATCGTGCTGGCCGACGAGATCAACCGCGCCACCCCCAAGACGCAGTCGGCGCTGCTCGAGGCCATGGAAGAGGGCCAGGTGACGGTCGACGGCATCACCCACCGCCTGCCTAACCCCTTCATCGTGCTGGCGACGGAGAACCCCATCGAGTATGAGGGCACGTTCCCGCTGCCCGAGGCGCAGCTCGATCGCTTCCTCATCCGCCTGTCGCTCGGCTATCCCGGAGCGCGCGGGGAGGTCGAGATCCTCAACCGGCAGCACTTCGCCCACCCGCTCGATCGGCTGGAGCAGGTCGTCGGCGTCGACGAGTTGCTGGCCGGCCAGGAGGCGGTGAAGCACTGCTTCGTGGATGACGCGCTCAAGGAGTACATCGTCGCCATCGTCGGGGCCACGCGGGAGCATGACGACGTCTACCTCGGCGCCGGGCCGCGCGGCTCGTTGGCGCTCTACAACACGGCGCGCGCCTGGGCCGCCATGCAGGGGCGTGACTACGTCATCCCGGACGACATCAAGGCGCTGGCCGAGCCGACGCTGGCCCACCGGATCATCGTCAGCCCCTCGGCCCGCATGAAGAACGTGGATGGACGCACGATCGTGCGCGAGATCGTGATGAACCTGCCGATCCCCGGGG
This sequence comes from Sphaerobacter sp., assembly GCA_029961075.1. Classification (GTDB taxonomy): domain Bacteria; phylum Chloroflexota; class Chloroflexia; order Thermomicrobiales; family Thermomicrobiaceae; genus Sphaerobacter. Next base: position 7,907 of record JASBVL010000023.1, on the reverse strand, counting down.
CGCGCCCGGTCGCCTCGCGTTCGGAGCGCACGATGGGCTGGCGGGGCGCGCGCGGCGCGGGGACCAACTCGTGAACGCGGTCAAGCTGGCTATCCTCATCCTGGTGGTGCTCGCGCTGGCCGAGCTGAGCCGCTGGGATGTGCTGGAGAAGCTCTTCTTCGTCCTGGCCGGGTTGTTCATCGCGGCCTTCGTCTGGAGCCGCGTGAGCCTGCGCGGCCTGGCGGTGACGCGCGAGATCACCGCGGATCGGGCCCAGGTCGGCCAGCGCCTGGTCGAGCGGCTGCGCATTCAGAACACGAGCCGGCTGGCCAAGCTCTGGGTCGAGCTGATCGACCGCTCCGACCTCCCTGGCCATCGCATGAGCCGCGTGGTGCACCTCGGGCCGCGGGACTCGAGCCGGTGGCGCGTCGAGACCTGGTGCTCCCGCCGCGGCCGCTTTCGGGTAGGGCCTATGCTCCTGCAGTCGGGCGATCCCTTCGGGCTCTTCCCGGTCAGCCGCGTGGTGCCCTTCGTGCATGAGGTGGTGGTCTATCCGGCGACCGTCGACCTCTCCGGCTTTCGCCTGCCCGTCGGCGATCTCCCGGGTGGGACCTCGATCCAACGCCGCACGCAGGTCGTGACGCCGAACGCGGCGGGCGTGCGGCAGTATCTGCCGGGGGATGCCTTCAATCGCATCGCCTGGTCCGCCACCGCGCGCACCGGGCAGATGATGGTGAAGGAGTTCGAGCTCGACCCGACGGCGGACGTCTGGATCGTGCTGGATCTGGAGGCGCGGCACCACGTGCGCGCGGACCGCCGGCTGTCCGACGTCGTCCCGGGCCCCGCGCAGCGCCGCGGCGCCCACGAGGAGATCCCGCTGGAGTTCTGGCTGGATTCGACCGAGGAGTATGCGGTGACGGTGGCCGCCTCGCTGGCCCGCCATTTCCTCGACCAGAACCGCAACGTCGGGCTCATCACCAACAGCAGCCAGCCCAGCACGTTCCCGGCGGACCGCGGCGGGCGGCAGTTAGTCAAGATTCTCGAGTTGCTGGCGGTGGTCCGGGCCGATGGGACGCGACCGTTGGCGGAGACGCTGCTGGCCGAGGGCGGGAACTTCCAGCGGAACGCCACCGTTATTGTGGTGACCCCCTCGACGGAGGAGGGCTGGGCGCAGGCGGTCATGAGCCTCAGCGCCCGCCACGTCGGCGTGGTGGCGATCATGATCGAGCGGAGTACCTTCAAGGGCGGGGAGAGCAGCCTGCTGGTCGTCAGCGATCTGGCGGCGCTGGGCATCCCCACCTACCTCATCAAGTACGGGGACGACATCGGGCGCGCGCTCGCGTCGCAGGCGACGATGATCATGCCGCGCTCGCGCTGAGCCGTGTCGGCCGGGGCGGGCTGCCCGCCGCGGCCGGGATGGGGGAGCGATGCATCGGTTGGCCCTTCGCGAAGGCTGGACCACCTTCCTGCTGATCGCGCTGGTGGTCTTCACCGCCACCTGGTCGGTGCAGCTCGCCGACTGGGCGGACGGCCTGGAGATCCTCTCGCTCATCACGCTCGCGGGCCTGGTGGTCGGGCTGGTCCTCGCCAACCTGCGCCGCGTGCCGGCCATCCTGGCCCACCTGCTGGCGCTGGTCGTGGGCGCCGTGGTCGTCCTCTACCAGATGACCGGCTTCCTGAGCGATGCCCTGGGGGGCCGCCGCGCCAAGCTCGAGTATCTCTGGACCCGCTGGGAGCTGTGGTACGCCGCGGTGTCGCGTGGTGAGCGGGCCGACGACCTGTACCTGTTCATCCTGTTGATGGCCGCGCTGCTCTGGATCCTGAGCTACATCTCGGTCTGGTTCGTGTTCCGCTCCCACTGGGTGTGGCTGGCCCTGGTGCTGCCCGGCGTCATCCTGCTGCTCAACATGGGTTACTCCCAGCGCGTGCCGCATGGCCTGGTGGTGCTCTACCTCTTTGCGGCGATCCTGCTCCTGGTGCGCTTCACGGTGGCGCAGCGGGAGCTGATGTGGAAGCGTCTGGCGGTCCCCTACCCCGACACCCTGCCCTGGCGCGGGCTGTGGGTGGGGAGTTGCCTGGCCCTGGTGGTGATCCTGACCGGCTGGATGCTACCCCTCTCGACCCAGAGCGAGCGGATCCAGGCTGCCTGGCAGGAGATGAACGGCCCGTGGCGGCGGGTGGAGGCGACGTTCAACAACTGGTTCGCGTCGCTGCGGGGCCCTGGTGGCCGGGGTGTCGGCGGGTTCACCAGCTTCAGCAACCAGTTCGAGCTGGGGGGCCCACTGCGCCTGAGCGACGAACCGGTCCTCCTGCTCAAGGGCAACCAGGCGCCCTATTTGGTCGCCCACCGCTACGACACCTTCGACGGCCGGACATGGCGCTCCGAGCCGCTCAGCCGCTGGCGTGACGACCTGTCCGCGGTGGAGCGGCTCTACTCCCCCCTCCTGGAGTTCGAGGCGGACCAGCCGTACCCGCTGCCCACCGACACCACGACGGCGCGGACCGAGCGGCAGTACACCATCGAAATCCAGCAGCCGCCCGGCGGGGTGGTGTTCTCGACCGGTGACGCGGCGCGGGTGAGCATCCCCACCCGGCTCCAGGTCGGCTGGCGGCTGTTCCACAACGAGACCGTCGACGTGCAGGCAGCGACCGAGGCATCGACCGCTCCCTGGCTCTGGCCGCTCGTGCGCCTGCTGCAGCAGGCCGATTACACCCCGCCCGAGCCGACCCCAGAGCCATCGCCGAGCGCGATGGAGGGCGCGTCTCCCGAGGGGGCTGCCACGCCCGTAGTGGCGGCGCCGACGCCCCCGTCATTCGGCGTCCCGGCGCAACAGCCGGAAATCATGGAGGAAGTTGGGCGCCTGCGGGAGCGGGGCATTGAGGTCAGCTTTGAGCCCGACCCGACCGACTTCCGGGTCCATGCCCTGACGTTCAGCGGGCCGCTGCCGGTCTTCCGCGATGTGGACGCCATCTTCGCGCAGCACGGCGTGCGCGCCGGGGATACGTACCAGGTCACGGCGCTGGTCAGCGAGGCTACGCCCGACCAGCTCCGGGCGGCGGGCACCGACTATCCCGCTGAGGTCGTGGACCGCTACCTGCAACTGCCGCACTACTCGACACGGACACGGCAGTTGGCCCAGGAGTTGGCCGCGGGGCAGCGCACCCCGTTTGACATCGCCGCGGCGATCGAGCAGTACCTGCGCACGCACATCGCCTACAACGAGAACGTGCCGAACCCGCCCGCTGGCCGGGACCTGGTCGACTACTTCCTGTTCGACCTCCGGCAGGGGTACTGCACCTACTACGCGTCGGCGATGGTGGAGATGCTCCGCATCCTCGGCATCCCCTCCCGGGTGGTCGTGGGCTTCTACCCGGCGGAGTACGACGCGAACCTGGGCGGCTACCTGTACCGGCAGCGGCACGCGCATGCCTGGGTGGAGGTCTACTTCCCGCAGTACGGCTGGATTCCCTTTGAGCCGACCGCGGCGCGCCCAGCGATTCAGCGCGGTGCACCGCCGACGCCGGCGGCGTCCGGCGGTGGGACCGGCGTGCTGGGAGGCGACAACCTGCCGTCGGACCGGGAAGCGCAGTTGCTGGCGGAGTTGAATGATGTCGGCTTCAGCGGGTCGACGACGACCGTGACCCGGCAGGAGACGAGCCGGGGCCAGTGGCTGCTCCGCGGGGTGGTGGTCGCGGTGGTCCTCGGCATTGCCGTCGTCTCGTCCTTCTGGCTGCGGGGGACGCGCGGCATGACGCCCGCGACCCAGCTCTTCAGCAAGGCACAGCGCGGCGCGCGCTGGAGCGGGCTTCCGCCCAGGGCCGCGCAGACGCCCTATGAGTATGCCGCCGTGGTCGCACGGCACCTCCCGGCGGCGCGCCCGCACATCCGCCTCCTGGCCGACCTCTACGTCCGGGAGCGGTACGGGCGGCGGCCGGCCAGCCCGGAGGAGTTGAACCGCGCCCGAACGGCCTGGCTGCGCCTCCGCACGCTCCTGCTGCGCTACGGGTTGCTCCAGCGGTGGCGCCGGCGTGGCGCGGACGGGGACGAGGCGCGCTAGGCGTCGCCGCGCGGATCGCCCGGTGCGCCTACGGCGCCGTCGGTGCCCTGACCGGCCACCATCCCGGTCGTCGGCCGCCGATCAGCGAATCAGGACGATGCGGGCGCCGTGCCGCTGATGCGCGGCGTATACGCAACGGGGGGAGCGGCACCTGCCGCCCCCCGTTGTGCTGCCGCTCCCGTGTCGCGGCTGGTCGGCTACCAGCCCATGAAGGCCACCAGGAGCAGCGCGACGATGTTCACAATCTTGATCATGGGGTTGATGGCCGGCCCAGCCGTGTCCTTGTAGGGGTCGCCGACCGTGTCGCCGGTGACGGCCGCCTGGTGGGCGAAGCTCCCCTTGCCGCCGTGCGCGCCGGCCTCGATGGCCTTCTTGGCGTTGTCCCAGGCCGCGCCGCCCGTGGTCATCGAGATGGCGACGAACAGGCCGGTGACGATCGAGCCGATCAGGAGGCCGCCCACCGCCTCCTTGCCGAGCGTGATGCCGAGGATGATGGGCACCACAACCGGGAGGAGGGCCGGCAGCATCATCTCGCGCAGTGCCTGGCGCGTCACGATGTCGACGGCGCGGCCGTACTCGGGCCGAGCCTGGCCCTCGAGCAGGCCCGGGATCTCCCGGAACTGGCGCCGCACCTCCTCGACCACGGCACCCCCGGCCTTGCCCACGGCCTCCATCAGGATGGCCCCGAAGTAGTAGGGGAGGGCGCCGCCGATGAAGAGGCCGATCAGCACGTTCGGGTTCGACAGGTCGAACGCGACCCGCTCGCTGATCTCCAGGAAGTAGGAGGCGAAGAGCACCAGCGCGGCGAGCCCGGCCGAGCCGATGGCGTACGCCTTGGTGACCGCCTTGGTGGTGTTGCCGACTGCGTCGAGCGGGTCGGTCACGTCGCGCACGCTGTCGGGCAGCTCGGCCATCTCGGCGATGCCACCCGCGTTGTCGGTGATCGGCCCGAAGGAGTCGATAGCGACGATGATCCCCGCCATGGAGAGCATGGCCATGGCCGCCACGGCGATGCCGTACAGCCCGGCGGTGAGGTCGCCGGGGATCGACGTCAGGCGGTAGGCGACATAGATCGCCAGCGAGATGAGGATGATCGGCATCGCGGTCGAGCGGAGGGAGACCGCCAGGCCGGCAATGATGTTGGTGCCGTGACCGGTCTCCGACGCCTCGGCGATGTGCTTGACCGGGCCGTAGCGCTCCGAGGTGTAGTACTCGGTGATGATGACGACGCCCAGGGTGACGATGATGCCGACGATCGCGCTCAGGAACAGCTTGGCCGTGGCCGACAGCGTGAAGGTGAGCCCGAAGAGCGAGACGGGCTGATCGCCGATGATCGGGTTGTCGCCCATCAGCCACGCGGTCAGCGGGAAGAAGGCGATGGCCGCCAGGATGACGGCGGCGATGACGCCCTGGTAGAGCGCGCGCATGATCGAGTTGTCGCGCCCAAGGCGGACGAAGAAGGTGCCGATGATCGAGGTGAAGATCGAGGCCGCGCCGAGGACGAGCGGGTAGACGACGGCCACTTCGGTGTCGAAGACCAGGTTCCCGAGGAGCATCGCGGCCACCGCGGTCACGGCGTAGGTCTCGAACAGGTCGGCCGCCATGCCGGCGCAGTCGCCGACGTTGTCGCCCACGTTGTCGGCGATCACGCCCGGATTGCGCGGATCGTCCTCCGGGATGCCCGCCTCCACCTTGCCGACGAGGTCGGTCCCGACGTCAGCGGCCTTGGTGTAGATGCCGCCGCCGATGCGGGCGAAGACGGAGATCAGGCTCCCGCCGAAGCCGAGCCCGACGAGCGGGGTCACGTCGCGGGTGATGGTGTAGAAGATCGTAACCGCGAGCAGCCCCAGCCCCACGACGAACAGCCCGGTGACGGTCCCGCCGCGGAAGGCGACAGTGAGCGCCGAGGAGAGGCCCTGCTTCGCCGCCTGCGCGGTGCGGACATTGGAGCGCACCGCGACGCTCATGCCGATGAAGCCGGCGGCTGCCGACGAGGCCGCACCCACGAGGAAGCCGATCGCGGTCGACCAGTTGATCAGCAGGCCAAGCAGGACTGTGATGACGGCTGCGACGATCGCGACGAGGGTGTACTGGCGCCGCATGTAGGCTTCGGCACCCTCTTGAATCGCCTGGGCGATGTCGACCATGCGCGATTCCCCGCGGGGCTGCCGGAGCACCCATTGCACGAGGAAGAGGCCGTAGAGGATGGCAGCGAGACCGGCGACGATCGCGATGGTGAGCGCGATGGTCACGGTATCCACAGACGTCTATCTCCCCCCACTACCAGGAACGGGCCCGGGCGACTCGTGGCGCCTGGGCCCGCGCGCGACCGGGGCCCGGGCGCACCACTCCGTGCGGGCCGGCGCTCGGCTATCGGCACCTAAACGTGCGGCGCGCGGGCTCGACCTGCCCGCGCTGCGCGTGACACGCTGCACCGCCCTGTCCGTCACCGGGGCGGTTGCATGCGTGGAGTGTACCCGACCCGACGCTCCGCGTCACCCGGGCATTAGAAAGCGGCGTAGAGCGCCATCATCGCCAGGACGATGGCGATTGCCACGAACATACCCCAGGCAAAGATCCCCCTGAACAACGGGGAATCAAACTTCAGGTGCATGTAGAACATGACCACCAGCAGGAACTTGGCGATCGACAGCACGATCAGAACGGGCGCGATGATGGGCTGGATCGCCGGGATGTAATAGGTTGCTACCTCAGTGATCGTGAGGATGGCGAGGACGACGGCGATTTTGAGGTAGGTGACTGCCCCTGGGTGCGCGTGCTCGACGGGGCCTCTCGCCTGACGACTCATGCTCCTCTGCCTCTCCCTTCGTGGTCGGCCACTCGGCCGCCTGGCCGACCGGTGTGCTGGGGCGGCGGGGCGGTCCGCCCCGCCGCACGTGCCGCCCCTAGTAGGGCAGCAGGTAGACGAAGGTGAAGATCACGATCCAGACGATATCGACGAAGTGCCAGTAGAGACCGGCGACCTCAACCTTCTCGGCGTTGTCCTGCCGCACCAGCCCCCGGAACGAGAGCACGAAGAGGGTCAACAGCCAGATGATGCCGAGCCCCACGTGCGTCCCGTGGATGCCCGTCAGGACGAAGAAGCTCGAGCCGAAGACGTTCGTGCCCAAGCCGAGTCCCTCGTGGGCGAACTCGGTGAACTCGAAGTACTGTCCACCGAGGAACAGCATGCCGAGCAACGCGGTGGCGAGGATCCAGACGCGGAAGACCTTTACCTTGCCCTGCTGCAGGGCCGCGAGCGCCAGCACCATCGTCAGACTGCTGAGCAGCAGGACCGCCGCGCTCACCGAGGTGAACGGGATGTTGAAGACGTCTTCCGGGTACGGACCGGTGAGGCTCCGGCCCCGGTAGACCATATAGGTCAGGATGAGGGAGCCGAAGAACATGCAGTCCGACGCCAGGAACGTCCACATCAGGAGCTTGTTGTTCGATAGCCCGGTCGATGTCCGGTGGGCATCCGCGTGAGCCGCGGCCGTCTTTGCGTGACTCACCGTCCTCTTACCCTTCCTCACTCAGCCCGACCGCGCTACTCGTTCGGCTCGATCGACCACGCGATGATGGCGACGAGCAGAATGGCCAGGCCGACGCCGGTCAACACCCACTGATGGAAGGTCATCGCGGCGCCGACCACCGCCAGGCCGACGGCGGCCACGAACGGAACGATGGACGGCGGGGGCAGATGGATGTCGCGCGCATCCGCGCCACTGCCGCCCGTCACCCGCGCCGGCTGGCGCTTGCCGTACTTCTGCTCCCAGTAGTCGTCCCGGCTCTGGACCACCGGCACCTCCGCGAAGTTGTAGACGGGCGGTGGCGAGGGAATGGCCCACTCCAGCGTGCGACCGTCCCACG
>JASBVL010000022.1 GCA_029961075.1 Sphaerobacter sp. | reverse complement strand
TCGGACCGGAGGCGTGCAGGTACTCCCAGAAGACCGAGGCGATGCTGTGGTTGGTCTCCGGGATATGCACCGCCGCCGTGACCCCCAACGCGCCCAGCGCCGGATCGCTGGTGACGCGGCCGGCGCGGTCCAGCACCTGGCGCACCGGGGAGCCGACCGGCAGCGGCGCGTCCCGGAGGCGGGCGTTGAGGGTGGCGTAGGTGGGCACCACCGGGTCGTCCGCATCGCCGACGATGGCGATCTCGGCGGGCGGCGCGGCGTGGGGCTGGCGATAGCCGAGCTGGACCTGGCCGGTGATCAACTCCAGCGCCAGCAAACCGGCGGTCACGGCCCCCGGGGCGTCGGCGCCGCTCGCCGGGTCGGGGATCTCCAGGCGCCCCTTGTCGAAGTACTGGACCCAGCGCTCGCCCGCCGCGCCCGCCGCCGGCGCGGCACCGCCGGGCTCACGCAGCAGCGGGGTGATCGGCGCCGGTCCCCAGACCCACGCCCGGCTGACGCGCCCCTCGCGGACCGGCCGATCGGTGCGCTCCCAGACCTGCCGGAGCGCCTCGCTGCCGAGCTCCGTCCCGCGGGCGGGGAGCAGCGGACCCGCCAGGACGACCAGCAGCGCCCCCAGCAGCAGCGCGACACTCTCTCTGCGCAGCACGCTGTCGCCCTCTGCGTTGACCCCGTGCGCCTTGCGCGGCCGCGTCGGCCGCCGCACGGTCAAGCCTAGCGCGGGAGGCGCGCGCGGGGAGGGACCCATTCCTCCTAAACCACGCCCGGGCAGGGCGGCCAGAGATTCGCAGAGTTGCGTATAATGATGGTGAGTAGGAGCGCTCACATCATGGCCCCCATGCAGCGACACAGCTCACGCCATCGGGTCACCGCCCTCGTCGCGGTGTGGTTGCTGGCGCTCGCGGTGCTGCTCACCCCGCGCGCCTCGGCCCAGACGCCGCACGTGCGGGTGCTCGAGATCGACGGGCCGATCACCCCGGTCATGGCCACCTACGTGGATCGCGGGCTGCGCGACGCCGAGCGGTCCGGCGCGGCGGCGGTCGTCTTGCGCATGGACACCCCCGGCGGGCTGAGCAGCGCCATGGATGACATCACCGCGGATATCTTCAGCAGCCCGGTGCCGGTCATCGTCTACGTGGCGCCATCGGGTGCGCGGGCCGGCTCGGCCGGGGTCTACATCACCTACGCCGCCCACATCGCGGCCATGGCCCCCTCGACCAACATCGGCTCCGCCACGCCGGTCTTCCTCGACGAGAGCGGTCAGGCACAGCAGGCCGATGACGCGATGACGAAGAAGGTCGTCAACGACGCCGTCGCCAAGATTCGTGGCTTCGCCGAGGCGCGCGGGCGCAACGCCGACTGGGCCGAGCGAGCCGTGCGCGAGGCGGAGAACATCACGGCGCAGCAGGCGCTCGAACTCAACGTCATCGACCTGATCGCGCCGGACCTGCCGACGCTGCTCGAGGCCGTCGACGGCCGCACGGTCGAGACGGCGGCGGGGACCGTGACGCTGCAGACCCGCGGCGCTGAGGTCCGGACCACGGGCATGGGACTCGGCGAGCAGTTCTTCCAGCTGATCAGTGACCCGAGCATCGCCTACATCCTGCTCAGCCTGGGCATGCTGGGGCTCTTCCTGGAGCTGGCGAACCCCGGGTCGATCCTCCCCGGGGTGATCGGCGGCATCTTCGTCCTGCTGGCCCTCTTCTCGCTCGGCACGCTCGACGTGAACTGGGCCGGTGTGCTGCTGATGGGCTTCGGCTTCCTGCTCTTCATCATCGATGTCTACGTCCCGAGCCACGGCGTCCTCACCATCGGCGGTGTCATCGCCTTCGCCCTCGGCTCAATCATGCTGATGAACTCGACCGCGGGCACGGCGATGCAGATCTCCAAGCTGGTCGTCGCGACCGTGACCATCCTCGTTTCCGCGTTCTTCCTGTTCATCGTCGGCTCCGTGGCGCGGGCGCAGATGCGGCGCCCGACGACCGGCCGGGAGGGCCTGGTCGGCGCGATCGGGACGGTCCGCGAGGCGCTCGCCCCGCACGGATACGTCTTCGTCGAGGGTGAGCTGTGGCGCGCCTCCAGCCCGGCAGGGCCGCTCGAGCCGGGCACGGCGGTGCGCGTGATCGGGATCGAGGGGCTGGAGCTCACGGTCATGCCTGCCGAGGCGGAGCAGGCGCTGCCCAGCCAGCAAAGCGCCTAGCGGCCGCCGCGTCCCGCTGCGGGGATGCCGGCATGGGTATGCCGGCTGAGGCCGGTCGAACGAGCCGTACAAAGGAGAGGCGCATGACCCCACAGTTCATTGTCACGCTGGTCGTCGTGCTATTCGTCCTCACCGTCCTGACCTCGGCGATCAAGATCGTGCAGGAGTACGAGCGCGGCGTCGTGTTCCGCCTCGGCCGGCTCGTCGGCGCGCGGGGCCCCGGTATCATCCTTCTCATCCCGTTCGTGGAGCGGATGACGAAGGTCGACCTGCGCACGGTGACGATGGACATCCCGGTGCAGGAGGTCATCACCCGCGACAACGTCACGATTCGGGTCAACGCGGTGGCCTACTTTCGCGTGATCGACCCGAACGCGGCCATCGTCAACGTGGCCGACTACATTCGGGCCACGTCGCAGATCGCGCAGACGACCTTGCGGAGCGTGCTCGGCCAGGCAGAGCTCGACGAGCTCCTCGCCGAACGGGAGAAGATCAACCGGACGCTGCAGACCATCATCGACGAGCAGACCGAACCGTGGGGCATCAAGGTCAGCATCGTCGAGGTGAAGGACGTCGAGCTCCCCGACATCATGCAACGAGCGATGGCCCGCCAGGCCGAGGCCGAACGGGAGAAGCGCGCCAAGATCATCCACGCCGAAGGCGAGTTCGACGCCTCGCAGCAGCTCGCCGCGGCGGCGGCGATCCTCAATGCCCAGCCGGCGGCGCTCCAGCTTCGCTTCCTCCAGACGCTGACGGAGATCGCGTCGGAGCGGAACAGCACGATCCTGTTCCCAGTGCCGATCGACCTGATCGCGCCGTTCCTCGACCAGGTGGGGGCGAAGAAGACGGTGGCGCAAGGCACCGGCGACTGACCTGGGTCCGATGCGCCCCGGGCCTTGCCCGGCCTGGGGCGCATCGCCCGGCGTGGTCCGGCGGGGAGCGGTGCTGCCGACGGCAAAGTCCAGGACGAAGGGGCCCACATGAGTCAGCGCGGCCAGGAACCGGTCGAGGGCCTGATCGAGGAACTGATCGAGTTCCTCCGGCCCTACATCGTCCCCCTGATCGATCGCATCGACGTCGACGAGTTCACCACCGTCGAGTTCATCGAGGCCATGCAGCTCGATGAGCCGACGCGCCAGGCGTACGAGGCGGCCGTGCGCCGCTGGCCCGAGGGGGAGCACCGCGCCCGGATGGTCATCCACGGGCAGGTGATCCCGACGCTGCTCCGGCGGAGCGGCCGGGTCGAGTGGGCCGGTTACGCGTACGGCGAGGAGGATCCCTACGCGGTCCCCGCCTGGTGGCGGAAGCGCCCACCGGACCGCGCGGGGGCGGAGCCGGGCACCTAGTCCTCCCAGCCACCCTCCGTCCAGGGGTCGTCCAGCGGCCCGAGGCGCTCACTGAGCGTCTGCCGCAGGCGCTGGCTCTCGATCAGGGAGATGACCTCCTTGGCGGACTCCTCGATGGACTTGCCGGTGATGTTCACCATCGGCCAGGGGTAACCGCGCCGCACGATGCGACGGCAGTAGGCCAGCTCCTCGGCCACCTTCGCCGGGTCGGCGTACTCGCCGCTCCCGCTGGCGCCGAGCGCGCGGACGCGGTGCTGGCGGATGCGCACCAGCTCGTCCTCGTCGATTGTCAGCGCGACGATGCGGGTCTGGTCGATCTCGTTCAGCTTGGCCGGCGGCTCGACCCCGAGCACGATCGGGACGTTGGCGACCTTCCAGCCCAGCATCGAGAGATAGATGCTCAGAGGCGTCTTGGAGGAGCGCGACACGCCGACGAGCACGATGTCGGCCTCGTGCAGGGTATCGATCCCCTGCCCGTCGTCGTGGCGGACGGTGAACTGGATCGCCTCGATCCGGCGGAAGTACTCGTCGCTCAGCCCGCGGGCCACGCCGGGGCGCAACAGCGGCCGCATGCCGACGTGCTGGGAGATCTGCCCCAGCAGCGGCCCGGTGAGGTCGACATGGTCGATGACGCGCTGGCGGCACTCGCGCAGGAGCAGGCGGCGGATCTCGGTGATGACGATGGTGTGCACAATGATGCCGTTGGTCCGGGCTGCTTCCTGCACGACCGCCAGCACCTGCTCGCGGGTGCGCACGCCCGGGTGGCGCTCGATGGCGAAGTCGACGCCGGGGAACTGGACCGTCACCGCATCGACGACCGCCTCCGCGGTGGCCCCGCCACCGTCGGAGACCACATAGATGAAACAGCGTCGCGGCTGGTTCAGCTCCATGGCCCTGCCCTACCGCCCTTCCGAGCCGTGCCCGTCACCCGCGACGGCCTGCACGGTGGCCCCCACCGATAACATACGAGCGGGGGCGCCGCAAGGGCGGGACAGCCCGGCCGCCGGGCGCGATAGCCGGTGCCGAAGGGCGCGGTGTAGAATCGGCAGCGCGAGCGACGGTAATGGAGTGAGGCTGGAGACCTGAGCGGGCGGGACGATCGGTTGGACATGGAGCAGCTTCCTTCGGGATCGGCACCCGCGCCGCAGCGCGCGCGGCTGCTCACAGCGGCGCCGCTCGCCGCGCAGACCGGGGAGCGCCGGGCGGGGGGCATCCTGCCGGCCACCGTCACGCTGGAGACCGCCCTCTACGGCCTCATCCTGCTCAGTGCGATCCTCACACGCTTCTGGGATCTCGGCTCGCGCGCGCTGCACCACGACGAGTCGCTCCATACTTACTACTCGTGGCTCTACGCGGAGGGGTACGGCTATCAGCATAACCCGCTGATGCACGGGCCGTTCCTCTTCCACGCCAACGCCCTGCTCTACCTCCTGTTCGGCGCCAGCGACTACGTCTCGCGCGTGATGCCGGCGGTCGCCGGGGTGATCGTGGTCATGCTCCCCTGGCTGCTACGCGGGCCGCACCTGCTTGGCCGCTGGGGGGCCCTCGTCGCCTCGTGCCTCCTGCTGGTGTCGCCGTCCATCCTGTTCTACTCCCGCTTCATCCGGCACGACCTGTACTGCCTGCTCGGCACGTTCCTGCTGGGCATCGCGATCCTGCGCTATGTCGAGCGCCCGAGCCCGCGCTGGGCCATCCTCGGTGGGGCCGCCACCGGCTTCCTCTTCACCACCAAGGAGGTCAGCTTCATCGTCCTCTTCATCTTCGGCACCTTCCTCGCCCTTGCGGTGGCACTCCGCGCGGCGCCGGCCCTGCTCGGCCTCGCCGCCGCGGCGCTGGTCGCCTTCGGCGTCACGACCCGGCTGCTGGGTCGCCTCGGTGTCGGGCCACTGCCCGGCATCCCCTGGGACCAGCCGACCGGTGAGCGGATCTGGCGCTTCACCCTCGCGCTCTTCCAGCACCCGGTCGTCGTCGCCGCTATCGGCATCGGGCTGCTGACCCTCGTCATCGCCGTCTGGATGCTTGACCGCCGCCGCGGGGATGACGGCTGGATCGACGGGCTCCTCGGCGACGCGCCCGTCGGCTCCACCGCGGCGGCGCTCCGCGCCCTGCTGACCGAGCGACGCGGGCTGCTCATCGCCGCCGGGCTGGGCACGCTGATCTTCGTCGTCCTCTACACCAGTCTCTTCTCGAACCTGATGGGGCTGGCCAGCGGGACCTTCGGCGCCCTCGGCTACTGGCTGGGGCAGCAGGGGGTGCAGCGTGGCGCGCAGCCGTGGTTCTACTACCTGCTGCTCATGCCCCAGTACGAGTTCGTCGCCGTGGTGTTGTTCCCCGTCGCGGTCGTACGCGTCGTCTGGCGCTGGCTCCATGCCCGCCGTGCCGGCGCGCCGCTCTCGCGCCGTCTCTTCGTCCACGCCTTCCTGATCTACTGGGCGGCGGTGATGCTCGGGGTGCTCTCCTGGGCGGGGGAGAAGATGCCCTGGCTCACGGTCCACATCGCGCTCCCCCTGACGCTGCTCGCGGCAGCCCTCCTGGGCGAGGCGGCCGAGGGGATCGAGCGGGCGTGGCGCGCCTGGTCACCCGCCCGCCGGCGGGCGGTCCTGGCCGTCGCGGGCGGCATCGGGGCACTGGCCGTTGCGGGCTTCCTGATCATGGCCTGGGCCAGCGCCGGCCCCTACGTGCAGCAGGCCACCGCCCGCGGCACGCAGCTCCAGCGCACGCTGCGCCCGTGGGCGGCCGAGCACTGGGCGGTCGTCTACCTCCCCTGGCTCCTGCTACTCGTCCTGCTGGTGGCGGCGGCCGTGCGGCTCGGCACGCGACAGATGCTCGCCACCCTGGCCCTCACCGGCAGCCTGGCCCTCGCGTTGGCGCAGGTGCATGTCGGGTGGCACATGACCTACCGCTCCGGCGACATCCCGACCGACATGCTCATCTACGTCCAGACCTCGCCCTACGTCCCCCGCGTCACGCAGGAGCTGGAGCAGCTCTCGCAGGAGCTGACCGGCGGCATGGGGCTGGAGGTGTGGTACGACTCGGGCACCCAGTGGCCGTTCAACTGGTATCTCCGCAACTTCCCGAACCGGCACTACTTCGGCACGCGCCTGACCGAGCCCCCGACCGCGCCGGTCGTGCTCGTCTCCCAGGACAACTACTCGCCGGAGCTGGAACGACAGCTCAAGGACTACACCTACCAGCAGTACCCGATGCGGTGGTGGTTCCCCGAGGAGGAGACGTACCGGCGCTTCGCCTACGCGCCGGAGCTGAAGGATGAGGCCCGCCAGAACTACCAGGACGCACGCCGGCCGCCCTTCTCCCTCCTCGACGTCGCCGGGAGCGTCTGGCGGAGCCTGTGGTCGCTGCGCGAGCCACAGCAGCAGGCGGACGTCCTGCGGTTGGTGGCGTTCCGAGAGCTCCCGACCACCATCGGCAGCTATACGTTCCGCGTCTACGTGCGCAACGACCTGGTGCCGTACCTGAACGCCATGCGCTACTAACGAGCGCGACTGTCGTGTGGAGGGGGCCGCGAGCGTGCCGACGCCAACCTCGGTGCGGGTGCTGTCAGCCGAGGTCCGGCATGACCACCTGCCGCCGCGCAGGATGACGCCACCGCTCGGTCGGACGGCTACGACCCGGGTCAGACCGGGATCCCGATCCAGCACGTGAGGAGAGAACCGGTGCTGCAGAGTCCATCTGCCTTCGATCACGCCGATGCGCCCTCCCCGGCCCTGGACCGGCGGGTGCACCTGACCGCGCTGTCGTGGGAGGGCGTCGGCTGGATCGCCGCCGTGCTGGTGGCAGCCCTGGTCCGCCTGATTCAGCAGACCACCTGGCCCCTGGGGGCAACGGAGGCAGGCATCGCCGCCGACGGCCTGGCACTCGCGACCGGCGGCACTCTCTCACCGAGCGCCTGGACACACCCGCTGGTCGTGGAGGCCGAGGCGCTGGCGCTGTTCCTCTTCGGCCCCAGCGACGCGGTGGTGCGCCTCGTCCCGGCCGTGGCGGGACTCGGCGCGCTCCTGCTGCTCCGACCGCTGCGGCATTGGGTGGGCCGGAGCGCGGCGCTCGCGGCGGCGGTCCTGTTGGCCCTGTCGCCGACCCTCACCTTCGCGGCGCGAATCGCCGGCTCCGCCGCGCTGCTGGTGCCCGGATCGCTCCTGGTGCTCGTCCTCGTGCTGCGGCATTGCAGCCAGCCGACCACCGCCAGCGCCGCCGCCACTGGAGTCGCGGCTGGCCTGCTCCTGCTGACCGGCCCGCTCGGCTGGCTCGCCCTGCCGCTGACCGCCGCAGCCGGCGCCGCCATCGCCGGCGGGCGGCGTGCCCGGATCCGCGACCTCTCCGGGCTCCTGCTGGGGGTGCTGCTGACGGTCATCGCTCTCTCGACCGTCCTCTTCACCCGGCCCGAGGGGTTCGCCGCGTTCCTGAGCGGGAGCCTCGGCGCGCTGTGGCGCGACCACCTCGCCACCGCGGGCGCGGCCTGGTGGATGACGCCGCTGGTGCTGGTCGCCGACGAACTGCTGGCCCTCGTGCTCGCCGTCGCCGGTGCCTGGGTGGTGCTGACCGCGCCGGGGAGCCTCCCCTTCGGCACCGCCCGGACGGCGCGCGGGCTGCTCGGCTGGACCACGGCCGCCCTCATCGTGGCGTCCGTCCTGGGCGGTCCCGGGGTTGCGCAGTACAGCCTCGCCGTCCTGCCGCTCGCCCTGCTCGCGGGCGTGGGGCTGGGCAGCCTGAGCGAGGCGATCCGGTGGCGCGAGGTCTGGTCCGCGCGGGGCGTCGCCTTCCTGGTGGCCGTCTTCCTGACCTTCGCCGCGCTGTTCAGCACGTTCAACACGCTGGGCCGCCGGCCGGCTCCGACCGAGTGGCTCGCCTGGCTGATCACGCTGCTGATCCTCGTGGCACTGGTGCTCGTGCCGCTCGCGCTGGCCGCGGTGTGGCTGACCCGCCGGCTGGATCAACGCGCCGCGCCGCTGGTCGGCCTGGCCGGACTGCTCATCCTGGCCGGGGTGACGCTGCGCACCAGCGTGCTGCTCGGCGCGACCAACGTCACCCGGCCCGGCGAGCCGCTCCTCATCGGCAGCACCGCGCCCGACGTGACCCACCTGCTGGCCCGCATCGAAAAGGTCAGCGCGGACCTGACGACCTTCACCCAGGACACGCGGGATCCGACCGGCGGTCATGGCCTGACCATCGTGCTCGACGAGGAGATCGCGCAGCCCTTCGCCTGGTACCTGCGCGACTTCCCCAACCTGCGCATCGTGTCGGCGGGCCAGCCGGTGACCGGCCCGGTCGCGCCGCAGGTGGTGATCGCCCTGCCGGAGCATATCCCGGCACTGGGCGCGGACACCGCCGACTACGTGATGCGGCCGTACGCGCTGGAGGTAACCACGCCGCCGCGCTTTGCCCGGCCCGACTGGGGAGCGCTGCTGCTGGGGATGACGGACCCGTCAGAGGTCCGCCACTTCGCGGAGTTTCTCATGGACCGGCGGGTGAGCGTGCCCGCCGAGCCGCGGATGTTCGCGCTGACGCTGCGTGACGATGTCGCCCAACGGGTGTACGGGTCGGATGGCGCAGGGACGACCCCGTAAGGCACCGGCGCGGCGGGCGCCCACCGCGCTCAGTCGGTGAGCATGCCCGTCGGCGGCGCGTTGACCGGGAGGAGCAGGCGCTCCACCGTCGAGAAGAAGTCGTCCAGGTCGAACGGCTTGCGCAGGCAGGCATCCGCGTCGATCGACCGCGCCAGTTCGGCGGCGCGGGGGTGCGCCGAGATCACGACCGCGCGCACCCGCGCGAGGCAGCGCTGGCGGAGCGCGCAGATGAGATCCGAGCCGAGCCCGTCGGGCAGGAGGAAGTCGACCACGACCAGGTCCGGCGTGGCCTGGTCGCACAGCCGCAGCGCCTCGGCGACGCTCGCGGCGGAGCGCACCGCGAAGCCCGCGTCGTCCAGCGCCCAGGCGATCAGCTCAGCAATCGACGGATCGTCTTCCACCACCAAGATCGATTGGGTCAGTTGCGGGGCCGCCATGCTTATCCTCGGATCGCCTCAGACGCCGGGTCTCGGTGTCGGCCGACGCGCGGCGGGATCGTGCTCCTCTCAACGCAGTTCGCATGCCAACCAGGCATGGCGCCGGTCACCGCAATGCACGGGTGTCAGCAGCGGGCCGTAACATGGTGATCGCCCGCGCGTCGTCAAGAGTGGTGGCCGGGCATGCATCGCGCCCCGGCCCGGGTGTGCGACGCGGGCGCGTTTGACGCGGCCTTTCGGCCCCTGATACGATGACCCGAGCGTTCGCCCCGGATGCGGGCGATCCCACGTCACGGGTGGAGGAAATCCCATGTTGCTGGAACGTATCGACGGCCCAGAGGATCTCAAAGCCCTGTCACTGCCGGAACTGGAGCAACTGGCCGCTGAGATCCGCCAGACCATCGTGGACGTCGTCGTCGGGCAGACGGGGGGCCACTTCGCGTCCAACCTCGGCTCGGTCGAGCTGGCACTCGCGCTGCATTACGTGTTCGACTCCCCGCATGACAAGATCGTATGGGATGTCGGCCATCAGGCCTATCCGCACAAGCTCATTACTGGCCGGCGCGACCGCTTCCCCACCATTCGCCAGCCCGGCGGGCTGAGCGGCTTCCTCCAGCGCGAGGAGAGCCCGCACGACCACTTCGGCGCGGGACACGCCAGCACCTCGATCTCCGCGGCGCTCGGCATGGCCGTCGCCGGTCGCCTCAAGGGCGAGCGCTTCCATACCGTGGCGGTGATCGGCGATGGCGCGCTCACCGGCGGCATGGCCTACGAGGCGCTCAACAACGCCGGCAGCCTGCAGGTTCCGCTCATCGTCGTGCTGAACGACAACGAGATGTCGATCGCGCCGAACGTGGGCGCCCTGCCGAAGTACCTCAGCCGCATCCGCACCGACGAGCGGTACACCCAGGCCAAGGTCGAGGTCGAGCGGCTGCTCCACCGGATGCCGCAGGGCGACCGCCTGCTCGAGATCGGGAAGCGCATGAAGGACGGCCTCAAGGAGGTCGTCTACCACACCATGATCTGGGAGGAGCTCGGCTTCACCTACGTCGGGCCGATCGACGGCCACAACATTCGCGACCTGATCGAGACGCTCCAGCAGGTGAAGGAGATCGACGGGCCGGTCTTCGTCCACGC
The DNA here is from genome assembly GCA_029961075.1 of Sphaerobacter sp. Taxonomy (GTDB): domain Bacteria; phylum Chloroflexota; class Chloroflexia; order Thermomicrobiales; family Thermomicrobiaceae; genus Sphaerobacter. The sequence goes on along the minus strand of JASBVL010000022.1, from coordinate 26,683 downwards.
CGTGACGGTCAAGGGCAAGGGGTATCAACCGGCCGAGAATGATCCGTTCAAGCACCACAGCGCCTCAGTCAAGGTCCCCGGGGCCCCGCCCAGCCCGCCCAAGTATCAGGACGTCTTCGGCGAGACGCTGACCGCGCTGGCGCGCGAGGACGAGCGGATCGTTGCCATCACCGCCGCGATGCCGGACGGCACCGGCCTGCTGCCGTTCGCCAAGGAGCATCCGACGCGCTTCTTCGACGTCGGCATCGCCGAGCAGCACGCTGTCACCTTCGCGGCCGGCCTCGCCACCCAGGGCTTGCGCCCAGTCGCGGCCATCTACTCCACCTTCCTGCAGCGCGCCTTCGACCAGGTGGTGCATGACGTGTGCATCCAGCGGCTGCCGGTGGTCTTCGCCCTCGATCGCGCGGGCTTTGCCGGCGAGGACGGGCGCACGCACCACGGCGTCTTCGACGTCGCCTACCTGCGATGCCTCCCGAACATGGTCCTGATGGCGCCCAAGGACGAGGACGAGCTGCGGCACATGCTCAAGACCGCCATCCTCTACGAAGACGGGCCGATCGCCCTCCGCTACCCGCGCGGCGCGGGCGTCGGCGTGCCCCTCACCGGCGAGCCGCACCCGCTCCCGATCGGCCGGGGCGAGGTGCTGCGGGAGGGCAGCGACGTGACGATCGTCGCGCTCGGCTCCACGGTGCTGGCCGCCGAGCGCGCAGCCGACCTGCTGGCCCAGCAGGGGATCCAGGCGACCGTGATCAACGCCCGCTTCGTCAAGCCGCTGGACGAAGGACTGCTCCTCGCCAGCGCCCAGCGCACGGGATACCTGCTGACGGTCGAGGAGTCGATGCGCGCCGGTGGCTTCGGCAGCGCCGTCCTGGAGCTGCTCGCCCGCGAGGGGCTGCGGCTGCCGGTGGCCACGCTCGGCATCCCGGATCGGTTCTTCGACCACGCCTCGCAGAGCGCGCTCCGGAAGCAGGCCGGGCTGGACGCCGAGACGATCGCCGAGCGCGCCGCAGCGCTGCTGGGAGTGCGGCCCGCCACCGCTCCGCTGTCGCGTCGTGGTGCATAGGCGCGGTGGGCGGTCGTGGTGAACAAGCATCACGCCGTCGGAGAAGTCCGGGGCTCTTGGTACTGGGCGCCCCGCGAGGGTATCCGCGCCCGGCAGGGGCCCGGGGCTAAAGCCTCCGGGCTGACAAGACGAAGCCCGCTGAAGCGGGCTGACGATCGATCGCCGGATACACCCGCGCCGGCCGGCCATACCGGTGAGCCGGCCAGTAGCTTCACCGAGCGCACGGAACCCCCAGCCGGTTTTAGCCGGCTTCGCCTTGTCAGCGCGGCGGCTTTAGCCCCGCGCACATGCCGGCCCACGAATCCATCTTCGCGGATCCCCGGGAGGACCACCGCATGACCGCACTCCCGACCCTCACCCGGCTGGCCGAGGCGCTCGGGGTGCCGCTCGACGACGCGGCGCTGGACCGCTTCGCGCGCTACCGCGACCTGCTGCTCGACTGGAACCAGCGGGTGAACCTGACCCGGGTGACCGATCCGACCGAGGTCGAGCTCCGGCTGTTTGCTGACTCGCTGCTGCTCGTGCCCTATCTGCGCCGCTTCCGCGAGGCGAATCCGGCGACCCCGCTGCGGCTGGTCGACGTCGGCTCGGGGGGTGGTTTCCCCGGCATCCCGCTGAAGATCGCGCTGCCCGATCTCGACGTGACCCTGGTCGATGCCACCGCGAAGAAGGTCGCCTTCCTCGACGCCGCCATCGCGGCGCTCGGGCTGGCCGACGCTCGCGCCGTCCACGGCCGCGCCGAGGAGCTGGGCCACCTCCCAGACTACCGGGGGCGCTTCGACGTAGTGACCGCCCGCGCCGTGGCCCGCCTCCCAACGCTGCTCGAGTACTGCCTGCCGCTGCTGCGGCCAGGCGGCCTGGGCCTGTTCCCGAAGGGCCGGGACGCGACCGCCGAGGCCGCCGAGGCCCGCACCGCGCTGGCCACGCTGCACGCCCGCCTGGTGGCGGTCGACCCGGCCCCGCTGGAGGAGCTGGCCGGCACCGCGATCGTCGTCGTCGAGCAGACGATGCCCGTTCCGGCCAGTTATCCCCGCCGCGCCGGCTTGCCGGCCAAGCGCCCGCTCTGACCCGGCGCGGCGGGCAGCGCGTCAGCGCCAGGTGTTCGGGCTGCCGTGGATCCAGATCGGCGTCCCCGTCGGTGCCCACTCCCAGAGCCAGGCGGCGGCCGATATGGGGAGGTTGACGCAGCCGCGACTCATCGGGTAGCCAAAGCTGCTGTGCCAGTACGTGCCGTGGATCGCGTAGCCGCCGGTGTAGAAGTACATCACGTAGGGGACATCAGGCAGATAGTAGTAGTCACTGGTCCCGGCTCGGCCGCCGGTCATGTCGTCGTAGCGCAGCTTCCACTGCACGCTGAACACGCCGGTGGGAGTGGGCGTGCGTGCCAGCCCGCCCGACATAGACGTCGAGAAGACCGGCCGATCGCCCTCCCAGGCAGTCAGCCGCTGCGGCAGCGACAGGTCAACCTCGATCCACTTGGCCGGCAGGAAGCTGATCTCCGGGTAGACGGCCGATCCTGGCCGCTGGGGGACCCCGGCCAGATTGATCCCGCGGGCGCGCGCCACCTGACTGCCAAGCAGCCCGAGCTGGATCTCGTAGGGCGTCCCCCGGTGCTCCGGGTGCCACTCGAAGCGCGCCCGCTCGAAGTACTGCACGGTGTAGCCGTTCTCGGTGAACTCCTCGCTGATGGGGTAGCCGAAGATGTCGAGCGCCCCGTGGGACAGCCAGAAGTCCTTGAAGCCGTAGCTGATGAAGTGCCCGGTGACCGGGACGTACCAGTGCGCGTCGTTGTTCGGATACGGCTGGCTCAGGCGGATCGGGGTGAAGGCACCGCCGGTGCGTCCCGCGGTCACGGTGTGGCCGAGGAGCCCAAGCTGGACCCGGAAGGGGGCCGGGTTCTCGGGGTGGAACTCGAAGCGTGCGCGCTCGAAGTACTGGACGCGCAGGCCACCCTCCTCGAACTCCTCGGTGAGGGGGAAGCCGAAGATGGCCAGCCCGCCACGGGTGGCCCAGAAGGTGAGGAACTCGCCCTGCACGTGGTGACCGGTCGGGGGAAAATAGGCGACGGATGCCAGTTGGCGGACCGGCAGGGATACCGCGCTCACCGGGGCGCTGCTCAGCGGCAACAGGATCAGTGCAACGACGGCCGCGACGGCAAGCGAGACCAAACCCCGCATGGAGCGCGCTCCCTCCCATCCGTCGACATGGCCCATCGGTGCGGGCCACGCCGATCGCCCGACCCCTCTGATAGGTTAAAACGCACCATGAGACCCGAGCGATACGACGCCCGCGACGTTTGACGCGCCCCGGGGAGCATGCTAAGATCCCTGGAGTTTCCGGGGTTGGCCCCGGGTTGATCGGGTGTGCCCGCGATCGGCGGGAGCGCGAGCCGCGCGGGCGAACGTTCGCAGACGAGAGAAACAGGCACAGGAAAGGGAGCATCGAAGCGTGATCAAGCTGCGGCTGCGGCGTATGGGAGCCAAGAAGCAACCGAGCTATCGGATTGTGGCCGCAGAGGCGCGGTCCCCCCGGGACGGCCGCTTCATCGAGGTCATCGGCTTCTACAACCCCAAGACCAACCCGGCGACGGTGAAGGTGAATGCCGAGCGCGCGAAGTACTGGCTCGACCACGGTGCGCAGCCGACCGAGACCGTCCGCAGCCTGCTGGTCCGCAGCGGTGTCCTCCCGGGGTACGGCGCGAGTGCAACGGGCGAGGCGGGCGCGACCGAGTAGCGTGCCGCCGGCCACCGCACCGGACGTGGCCGGGCCCGCTGGTGCTGGCTACCGCGACGCGGTAGCCAGTTTGCGCATGGCCGGGCAGGAGGGGGGACGGGATGGATGAACTGCAGCGACTGGTGGAGTACATCGCCCGTGGCCTGGTCGACGACCCCGAGGCGGTCCGCGTCCAGGCGCGTCGCCGCGGCCCGAACGTGATCGTCGAGCTGCACATCCCCAGCGAGGAAATGGGCAAGGTCATTGGCCGCCAGGGCCGCATCGCACGCTCGATCCGCACACTCCTGACGATCGCGGCGGCCCGCCGCGGCCTGCGCGCCAGCCTGAATATCCATGAGTGAGCCAACCTGGCAGACCCCGCCCGAGCGGGTCCGCCTCGCCGTCGGCGTGATCACCGCGCCACAGGGGCTGCGGGGCGAGGTCCGCATGTCGATCTGGACGCACTTCCCCGAGCACATCCCGGAGATCACCACGATCTACCTCAACGAGGAGGAGACGCCGCGCCGCCTCCTCGCCGCACGCCTCCACCGCGGGATCGCGATCCTCCGCATCGAGGGCGTCGAGACGCGTGACGAGGCCGAGCGCCTGCGCGGCACCGTCGTGCGCATCAGCCGGGACCAGGCCGCTCCGCTCGCGGAGGGCGACTACTACCACTACCAGTTGCTCGGCCTGACGGTGGTGGATGAGGCCGGGAATCCGCTCGGGACCGTGACCGACATCATCGAGACCGGCGCCAACGACGTCTACGTCGTGCGGGACGAGGGCGGCCGCGAGACGCTCATCCCCGCGCTGCGGGACGTCGTCCTGGACATCGACCTCGAGCGCGGCTGCATGACCGTGCGCCCCCTGCGGTACTACGACGAGGGCTGATCGGGGAGCGGGCGCCCGCGCCGCGTGCGGAGCACCTCCCACACCCGCGTCGGCGGCACGCCGCTGGCCTCCAGGAGCACCAACAGGTGGTAGATCAGGTCGGCCGCCTCGTTGGCCAGGTTCTCCGGGTCGGCGTTCTTGGCGGCGATGATGACCTCGGCCGCCTCCTCACCGATCTTCTTCCCGATCTTGTCCACCCCGGCCGTCAGCAGATAGGTCGTGTAGGAGCCCTCGACCGGGTACGCCCGGCGCGCGGCGATCACCCCGGCCACCTCGTCCACCACGCGACTGGTGGCCGGCGCCGCCGCCTCGGCGGCCAGGATGGGCGGCTGGTCGAAGCAGGAGGCCGAGCCCTGGTGGCAGGTCGGCCCCGCGGGAATGACCCGGACCAGAAGCGCGTCGCCGTCGCAGTCGGGCCGGATCTCAACGACCTCATGCACGTTGCCCGAGGTCTCACCCTTCATCCACAGCCGGGCACGGCTGCGGCTCCAGAAGTGGAGCCGGCGCGTCGCGATCGTGCGCTCCAGCGCCTCGCGGTTCATGTAGCCGAGCATGCGCACCCGCTCGCTGCGGGCATCCTGCACGAGCGCGGGGACCAGACCGCGCTCGTCAAAGCGCACGCCATCGATGCCGGGGAAGGGGTTGTTCATGGCTGCCTCTCGTGGTGGCGCGGGGCATCCCGTCACCCCCGCCCGCGGCATCCCGCCCGGTGGAGCGCCGGCGGACGGCAGGCGGGGGTGTGGACGACGCGCTCGCTCTAGTCCGCCGCCAGCTCGGCCAGCGGCGTGCGCACGGTGCGGCCGACGGCCTCGGCGACACGCGCCAGCTTGGGCATGGCAGCGCTGAAGTTCTCGAACGTGAGCGACTGGGCGCCGTCGGACAGCGCCTGATCCGGGTTGGGGTGGACCTCCACGATGAGCCCGTCCGCGCCCGCGGCCACCGCGGCCAGCATCATCGAGGGGACGAGGTACCACTTCCCGGTCCCGTGGCTCGGGTCGACGATGATCGGGAGATGGCTCAGCCGCTTGACCACCGGGACCGCCGACAGATCGAGCGTGTTGCGCGTGGCCGTCTCGAACGTGCGGATCCCGCGCTCGCAGAGGATGACGCGCTCATTGCCCTGCGCCATGATGTACTCCGCCGCGAGCAGCCACTCCTCGATCAGGGTCGACATGCCGCGCTTGAGCAGCACCGGCTTGTCAGTCTTGCCCACGGCCTCGAGGAGGAGGAAGTTCTGGGTGTTGCGCGCGCCGATCTGGAGCACGTCGGCGTACTCGGCCACCACGTCCAGGTCCGCGACGCTCAGGACCTCGGTCACGATCGGCAGGCCCGTCTCGGCCCGCGCCTTGGCGAGGAGTTGCAGCCCCTCGACCCCGAGGCCGCGGAAGTCGTAGGGCGAGGTGCGCGGCTTGAACGCGCCCCCGCGCAGCATGCTCGCGCCGGCCGCCTTCATCGCGCGCGCCGTCTCGATGATCTGCTCCTCGCTCTCCACCGAGCAGGGCCCCGCGATGATCACGACCTCGGTGCCGCCGATCTCGACATCGCCGACGCGGATGACCGTGTCCTCCGGGTGGAACTCACGGCTCGCCAGCTTGTACCGCTTGCTGATGCGGATGACCTCCTCCACGCCCGGCAGCCGCTCCAGCGCCTCGCGCAGCGCATCGGGGAGCGGCGAGCCCAGCACGCTGACGGTCGAGCGCTCGGCGCCGGCCACGCGCCGGGTGGCGAAGCCGAACTGCTCGGCCCGCGCGATCACCTCCTGCACATCCCGCTCGGTCGCCGTGGTCTTCATCACGATGAGCATCGACGGCCTCCCTGCCCCTCGCTGGTCCCGTGTCTGCCTGGGGTGCGGCACCCCAGCGCCGCGCCGCACCCGCCCGGCACGCCCCCCGCGCGCCCCGCGATCACCCTACGCGCCCCCGTGGCTCGAAGGCCCACTCCGGCCGTAGCTCCCGGGCGCGCCGCAGGTAGACATGCGTGATCTCGCTCTGCGACTTCTCGGTGTTGACGTGCATCAGGATACGGATGACATGATCGAGGGCGCCGGGCACGTTCATCTCGTGCGTGCAGAGGAGCGGCACCGCATCCCACCCGTAGTCGCGCGCGGCGATGGCCGGGAAGGTGGCGTTGAGATCCGGCGTGGTGGTGAAGATGATACTGGCGACATCCTCTGCGCGCAGGTCGTTGGCCTCGATCATCGCGGCCAGCAACTCCCGGGTGGCCTCCAGGATGTCCTCGGCCGTATTGCGCTCGGTGGTGATCGCCCCGCGGATAGCCCGGCACCGCATCATGCCCTTGCTTCCTCCCCCGTCGCGCACGCGACTATCCACCCGCTGCCCCCGGCCGCCCCTGTCCGCCGCCGGGGACACCCGGAGGACGGTCAGACGCCACGGAGGAGCCGGATGAACGCAGCGAGCTCGCTGGGCTGCCGCTCCCGCGGCGTCGCGCCCAGCCGTTCGATCAACGCACTCCCGACCACCACGCCCTCGGCCAGTTCGCCGGCCGCGGCCACGTGCTCTGGCCGCGAAATGCCGAAGCCGATGGCGAGCGGGAGATCCGTGTGCCGCCGCACGCGGGCGATGAAGTCTGGCAACCGATGGGACAGGCTGCTGCGGGCGCCGGTCACGCCCGTGAGCGAGACGCAGTAGATGAACCCGCTCGCGCGCCGCGCCACCTCGGCCATGTGCGCGTCGGTGCTGGTCGGGGCCAGCATGAAGATCAGATCTCGCCCGTGCCGCTGCAGCGCCTCCCGCAGCTCCCCGCTCTCCTGCGGCGGCAGGTCCGGCACGATGATCCCATCGATCCCTGCCTCAGCACACGCCGCAGCGAACCGCTCCAGGCCGTAGCTGAGCAGGGGATTGAAGTATCCCATGGCGATCAACGGCACGTCAACGCCTTTGTGACGGAGCTCACGAGCCGTCTCCAGGCAAAACGCCACCGTGACCCCGTTCGCCAGCGCCACCTGGCTCGAGCGCTGGATGGTGGCCCCGTCGGCCAGTGGGTCGGAGAAGGGAATGCCCAGCTCGACCATGGCGGCGCCAGCCTCCACCAGCGCCGGCACCACCTGGAGGATGGTGTCCCGCTCCGGGTAGCCAACCGTCAGATAGGGGATGATGCCCGTCTCGCCGGCCGCGCGCAGCCGCGCGAAGGTCGCGGCGATCCGGCTCCCCGTCGTCGTCTCCGTCACAGCTCCACTCCTAGTGCCTCGGCGACGGTGTGCATGTCCTTGTCGCCCCGCCCGGACAGGTTGATGACCACCACCGCATCCGACGGCCGCTCCGCCGCCAGCCGCGCGCCGAGCGCGACCGCGTGGGCCGACTCCAGCGCCGGGATGATCCCCTCGGTGCGGCAGAGCAGCTTGAAGCCCTCGAGCGCCTCGGCGTCGGTCACCGGGTGGTAGGTGGCACGGCCGGTGTCCTTGAGGTAGCTGTGCTCCGGCCCGACGCCGGGGTAGTCGAGGCCGGCGGCGATGCTGTGGGCCTCGATGATCTGCCCGTCGTCGTCCTGCAGGACGTAGGAGCGCGAGCCGTGGAGCACGCCCACCCGCCCCGCGCTCAGGGTCGCGGCATGCTTGCCGGTCTCGATCCCCAGCCCGGCCGCCTCCGCGCCGTGCAGCTCGACCTCGGGGTCGTCCACGAAGGCGTGGAAGATCCCCATGGCGTTCGAGCCCCCGCCGACGCAGGCCACCACGGCGTCGGGCAGGCGACCCGCCTGCGCCAGGATCTGCCGCCGCGTCTCCCGCCCGATGACCGCCTGGAAGTCGCGCACCATCATCGGGTAGGGGTGCATCCCGGCCACCGAGCCGATCAGGTAGTAGGTGGTCTCGACGTTGGTGACCCAGTCGCGGATCGCCTCGTTCATGGCGTCCTTGAGGGTGCGGCTGCCGGTGCCGACCGGCCGCACCTCGGCGCCGAGGAGCTTCATGCGGAAGACGTTGAGCGACTGCCGCGCGATGTCGAGCTCACCCATGTAGACGACGCACTCCAGCCCGAGCATGGCGCAGACGGTGGCAGTCGCCACGCCGTGCTGCCCGGCGCCGGTCTCGGCGATGACGCGCGGCTTGCCCATGCGCTTGGCCAGCAGGCCCTGCCCCAGCGCGTTGTTGATCTTGTGCGCGCCGGTATGCGCCAGGTCCTCCCGCTTGAGGTAGATGCGGGCGCCCCCGACCTCGCGGGTCAGTGCCGCGGCGAAGTACAGCGGGGTCGGGCGCCCGACGTAGGTCGCCAACAGGTGCTCCAGCTCGGCCTGAAACGACGGGTCGCGCCGGGCCGCCTCGTAGGCCACGCGCAGCTCCTCGATGGCCGGCAAGAGCGTGACCGGCGCGTAGGTGCCGCCGAACTGCCCAAACCGGCCCCGCTCGTCGGGCAGCGCCGCCGCGTGGGGTCGCTCGGTGCTCGTGCTCGTCATGGTCGCTCCTCGATTCCGCTGCTCCGGTCGGTCGTCATGGCGGTGTCGCACCGCCCCAGGCCCTCGCCCCCGCTCCCCGGGACGCGCGGCAGCCGCTCGGCCGCGAACGCCGCCCGCGCGGCGGCGACGAAGGCGCGGATACGGTCGGGATCCTTGCGGCCAACGGCGCCGGGCACCTCGACGCCGCTGGACACGTCCACTCCCCGCGGCCGCACCGTGCGGATGGCCGCGGCCACGTTGTCGGGCCGCAGCCCGCCCGCCAGGATGACGGGGTACTCCCGGGCGAGCGCCGCGGCCAGGTCCCAGTCGGCCAGGTGGCCGGTGCCACCCGCGGCGCCGCGCACCCAGCCCTCGACGATCAGCGCGACCGGCGGCACCGGCGCCGCCAGGTAGCGCTCGGCCAGACGCCGCGCCGCGTCGCGGTCGGTGCCGGGGGGCAGGCGCAGCGTCTTGAGCGCCGGGCGGTCCAGGGCGGCGAGCGTCGCCGGCGGCTCGTCCCCGCTCAACTGGACCAGGTCGAGCGCCAGCCGCGCGGCGAGCGTATTGATCCGCGCCGGGTCCTCATCCACGAAGACCCCGACCGCGCGCGGGGCCGGGCCCGGCCCTGAGCGCAGCGCGGCGAGGATCGCGGCGGCCGCCTCCGGCGTGACCTGGCGACGCGCCGGGGCGAAGATCAGCCCGACGAGGTCGGCGCCCGCGGCGACGGCCGCGCGGGCATCCGCCGGCCGCCCCAGGCTGCAGATCTTGACCAGGCCCTGGTTCATCCCTGCAACCCCCGCAGCGCCGCGCGCCGGTCCGCGGCCACCATCAGCGACTCGCCGACCAGGATCGCATCGGCCCCCGCCGCGGCCAGCCGCCGCACGTCGTCCGGCCCATGAATGCCGCTCTCGGCCACGATCACCCGGTCCCGCGGGATGCGCGGCGCCAGGCGCTCGGTCGTGCCCAGGTCGACGGTGAAGGTGCGCAGGTCCCGGTTGTTGATCCCGATGACGAGGGCGCCGGCCGCCAGTGCCTCCTCCAGCTCCGCCTCGTCGTGGACCTCGACCAGCGCCTGCATCCCTTGGGCCCGCACGGCGTCCAGCATGCGCTCCAGCGCCGGCCCGCGCAGCAGCGCGACGATCAGGAGCACGGCGTCGGCGCCGTGCGCCCGCGCCTCAACCACCTGGTAGGGATCGAGCAGGAAGTCCTTGCGCAGCACCGGCCGCGGCCGGGCGTCGGCGTGTGCCAGCGCCGCCACCGCGGCCAGGTCCTCCAGGCTGCCCTGGAAGAAGGGCTCGTCGGTCAGCACCGAGATGGCCGCCGCGCCCGCGCTCAGGTAGTCGCGCGCGACGGCGCGCGCGTCGGCGCCGGCAGCGATCGGCCCCTTCGACGGCGAGGCCCGCTTCACCTCGGCGATGACCTGGATGCCGTCCCCCCGCAGGGCCGCGTCGAGCGGCAGCGGCGCCGGCATGGCCCGCGCGGCGGCCTCGACCTCCGCCAGCGGCCGGGCCGCGCGCCGCGCGTCCAGGTCGGCCAGCGTCCGCGCGGCGATGCGGTCGAGAATCGTGCCCGTCTCCGCGCCCATCACGCCTCCGCCAGCCGATTGCTCAGCGCCACCAGCTCCGCCAGCTTCGCCGCAGCCGCGCCGGAGTCGATCGACTCCGCCGCGACCTGCACGCCCTCGGCGATCGAGCCGACGACGTCGGCGGCGTAGAGCGCCGCCGCTGCGTTCAGGATCGTGATCGCCCGCGGCGCGCCGTTGCCCCCACCCAGGACGTGGCGGATGATGGCCACGTTGTCCTCGACATCGCCGCCGCGCACCTCCGCCAGCGAGGCGGGGGGCAGCCCGACCTCCTCCGCGGCGATCTCGTACCGCCGCAGCGTCACCTCGCCGTTGGCGCGCACCTCGCTGACGGCGGTCGGCGCCGCGATGCTCAACTCGTCGAGCCCGTCATGCGAGTGGACGACCAGCGCGTGGGACGTGCCGAGCAGGCCGAGCACCCGCGCCAGCTTCTCGGCGACCTCCGCGTTGGCCACGCCGACGATCTGGTGCTGCGCCGCGGCCGGGTTGGTCAGCGGGCCGAGCAGGTTGAACACGGTGCGGATGCCGATCTCCCGTCGCGGCGGGCCGGCGAAGCGCATCGCCGGGTGGAAGCGCGGGGCATACAGGAAGCCGATGCCGACCTCGTCGATGCAGCGCGCAACCGCCTCGGGCGGCAGGTCGATGCGCACCCCCAGCCCCTCCAGCACGTCGGCGGAGCCGCAGCGGCTGGTCATGGCGCGGTTGCCGTGCTTGGCCACCCGGACCCCGGCGCCCGCCACGACGAACGCCGCGGCGGTCGAGATATTGAAGGTCTTGGCCCCATCGCCCCCGGTGCCGCAGGTGTCGACCAGCGCGTCGGCCGTCACGCGCGGTACCGGCAGGGCGTGCCGTCGCATCGCCTCGGCGAAGCCGGCAATCTCCTCCTCCGTCTCGCCGCGCATGCGGAGCGCCGTCACCAGCGCCCCGATCTGTGCACCGGTCGCCTCGCCGGTCATGATTGCGTCCATCGCCGCGGCTGCCTCGGCGCGCGTCAACGTCTCCCCTTCGACGACCTTCTGGATCGCCTCTTTGACGTTCATCGCTGCCCTCCGCCTACCACTCCGCGCCCCGCCGTCTCGGCGCCGGTCGACACGGGCACCACGCCCAGGAAGTTGGCAAGCAGGTCCTTGCCGGCCTCGGTGAGGATCGACTCCGGATGGAACTGCACCCCCTCGACCGGGAAGCGCCGGTGGCGCAGGCCCATGATGACCCCGTCCTCGCTGCGCGCCGTCACCTCCAGCTCGGCCGGGAGGCTCGCCTCCTCGACCATCAAGGAGTGGTAGCGCGTGGCGACGAACGGGTTCGGCAGGCCGGCGAAGACGCCCCGGCCGTCATGGCTGATCCGTGAGGTCTTGCCGTGCATGAGCTGCGGCGCCCGGACCACCTCGCCACCGAAGGCCGCCGCGATCGCCTGGTGGCCCAGGCAGACGCCGAGGATCGGGACCTCGCCCGCCAGCGCGCGGATCAGGTCCACCGAGATCCCCGCCTCGCGCGGGGTGCAGGGCCCAGGCGAGATGACGATGCGCTCGGGCGCGAGCGACCGCGCGTCCGCGACGGTGAGCGCGTCGTTGCGACGCACGAGGACATCGGCGCCCAGCTCACACAGGTACTGGTAGAGGTTGAAGGTGAACGAGTCGTAGTTGTCGATCAGCAGGATCACCGGACGCCCTCCTCCTGGGGCAGGCGCGCCTCCCGGAGGCTGCCCTCCATCTGCTCCGCCAGCTCGATGGCCCGCACCAGCGCCTGCATCTTCTGCAGCGACTCGCGGTACTCCCCCTCGGGTGTGCTGTCGGCCACGATGCCGCCGCCGGCCTGCAGGTAGGCCACGCCGTCCCGCATCACCAGCGTGCGGAGCGTGATGGCCGCGTCGAGGTTGCCGCTGAAGCTGACGTAGCCGACCGCGCCCGAGTATGGGCCGCGCCGCTCCGGCTCCAGCTCGGCGATGATCTCCATCGCCCGGATCTTCGGCGCGCCGCTGACCGTCCCGGCCGGGAAGCAGGAGCGCAGCGCGTCGACGCCGGTCAGCCCGTCGGCGATCTCTCCTTCGACGTGGCTGACCAGGTGCATCACGTGGCTGTAGCGCTCGATCTGCATGAGCTGGGGCACGCGCACCGTTCCCGGGCGCGCCACCCGGCCGATGTCGTTGCGCCCGAGGTCGACCAGCATGATGTGCTCGGCCCGCTCCTTCTCATCGCCTGCCAGCTCGATCGCCAGCGCCTCATCCTCCGCCGGGGTGGCGCCGCGCGGCCGCGTGCCGGCGATCGGGTGCGTCGTGAGCGTCTGCCCGTCCAGCCGGACCAGCATCTCCGGCGAGGCGCCCACGATCTGCGCGTCGTCGAGCTGGAGGTAGTACATGTAGGGTGACGGGTTGACCGTGCGCAGCGCGCGGTAGATCGTGAACGGATGTGCCGCGGTGGGGATCGCCAGCCGCTGCGAGAGCACGACCTGGATCACATCGCCGGCCGCGATGTACTCCTTGGCGCGCGCGACCATCGCCAGGTACGTGTCGCGATCGACGTTGGGCCGGATGCGCTCCGACACGGGCTGGGGGTCGAGCGGCGCGGTCCCGAGCGGCTGCACCGGCTCGCCGCGCAGCCGGTCGACCAGGTGATCGATCCGCGCCACCGCCTGGGCGTAGGACGCTGCCAGCGGGGTGTGCTCGTCGACATGGACGTGGCTGACGACCTTGATCGTCCGCTCCAGGTGGTCGAAGACGAGCATGGTGTCGACGAACATGAAGAAGGCGTCGGGGAAGCCCAGCGGGTCGGCCGGGGCGACCGGCAGGCGCTCGAAGTAGCGCACCGCCTCGTAGCTGAGGAAGCCGACCGCACCGCCGAGGAAGCGCGGCAGGCCGGGGAGCGCGACGGTGCGGTACGGCTCGAGGTAGGCCCGCAGCGCCACCAGCGGGTCGTCGAAGCGGCTGGTCTGCTTGTAGCCCTGGAGCGTGGCGTGCGCCACCCCGTCCGCCAGGCGCAGGGTGAGGTACGGGTCCGCGCCGATGAAGGAGTAGCGTGCCAGGCGCTCCCCGCCCTCCACGCTCTCGAGGAGGAAGGAGTACGGACCCTGGGCCACCTTGAGATAGGCGGAGACGGGCGTCTCCAGGTCGGCCATGATCTCCCGGTACACCGGGATGATGTTGGCGCGCTCCGCGAGTGCGGCGACCTCGTCCAGCGTCGGACGATACCGCCCGGGGCCGACCGTCGCTCCGTTAGGATGCGGGCGTAGATCGAGCATCGTTCCTCACCCTCCGCCCGCGCCGCCGGTCGCCGGCGCGAGCCCAACAAAAAAACCTCCGTCCCCGAAGGGACGGAGGCTGAACGTGCAACTCCGTGGTGCCACCCTTGTTGGGCGCCGCTCGCGCGAACGCCCCACTCTGCGAGTACGGGACCAGCCCAGCGCTGATCCGATACCCAGCTCCCAGGTAACGGTGGAGTCTCCGGCGCCGCCTACTGGCCGCGGGCGATCACCCGCGGCGTTCGGAGCGCAACTCCCGGATCCATTCCGCGTCGGCGCTGACGTCGGTCTCGCACCACCCGCCGACTCTCTGTGCCCCGCTTCGACGCGTACTCGTTCCGATCATCGTCGTTGCCGCTCTTCAGTTGTCTGTGGCGCAGGCTAGCAGAGAACCCGGCGAATGTCAAGCGGTGTCGGGTCGCACGCGCGCGTCGCCCGAGGGCGGTTCCTCACGTGCAGGCGTCGGCCGGGCGGCGCCGGTTGCCGCGCCACCGCCGACATGGTGCTGCGCATGTGATACGGCAGCCACCGTTCCCTGTGCGCTGCGCGAACATCTGTGCGCCGCACATACCGTGATGGCATCGGGTGCATCGCGCTGGAGTTGACGCCTTAAGACGCACCATGCTAGACTCCCGCTCGCTACTTGCCGATCCATCGTACGCACGGGCACGTCGGGGAGCTGTCGGCCATCCGGCAGGCCCCATCGCGGGCTCGACAGGCCCGCCACACGGCGCCCATCTGTTGGGGCACGCCTCACGGCGTCCCGCAACGTCTGAGGAGGGACGGTATGTCTGGTTCCGGCACGGTCGATCCCCTGCGGCTGCGACGCTGGCTGCAACACCCGATGAATCGTCGGGCGCTCCTGCGTGGCTCGATGGCCGTGGCGGGTGGTGGCGCGCTCGCCAGTCTTCTGGCTGCCTGCGGAGGAAGCGGCGACACGCCCACCAGCACTGGGAGTGGCCAGAGCGGTGCCAGCGGCACACCGGCAGCCGCCAGCCCCACGAGTCAAGGGTTCCGCCCCGTCCAGACCCAGGTCACCCAACAGGGGAAGCGGGGCGGTCTGCTGCGGGTCGCCATTATTGGCGAACCGCCCGCCTTCGACCCGACCTTCACCACGGCCACGGTGACGGCGAACACGACCTGGCACGTCTTCGAGACGCTCTGGGCGCCCGACGCCTCGTTCTCGCCCAAGGAGCTGCTGCTCGACAGCTACGAGGTCCAGGACGAGGGCAAGGTCTTCATCCTCAAGCTGCGCGACGGCGTCAAGTTTCACAACGGCAAGAGGATGGGCGCCGACGACGTCATCGCCTCGCTCGAGCGCTACAGCGTCCTCTCGGGGCGCGGCAAGACGCTGTTCGCGCGAGTCGAGGGGCTGGACAAGGTCGACGACCTGACGGTCCGCCTCGCCTTCAAGGAGCCGACGGGCATTGCGCCGGTCTTCCTGGCGAAGACCGACGCCATCATCATCCCCAAGGAGATCGCCGACGCCTCCCACGACGGCGAGATGAGCGACTTCATCGGCACCGGCCCGTACAAGATGAAGGAGCGGCTGCCGGACCGCTACATCAGCCTCGTGCGCTTCGAGGACTACCTGCCGCTGGAGGGCGGCCCCGACGGCTACGGCGGCACCAAGATCGCCTACTTCGACGAGATCCGCTTCATCCCGGTGCCCGAGACCGCCGTCCGCGGTGACGGGCTCATCACCGACGAGTTCGACTTTGCCGAGGGCCTGAGCACCGACAACTACGACTCGCTCAGCGCCGAGCCCGACATCCAGCTCCAGATCGTGCTGCCGTACTACTTCTACGGGGCGCACTTCAACAAGGCTCAAGAGAGCATCATGAGCAACCGCGACATCCGCATGGCGCTGCTCACGGCGATCGACATGGAGCCGGTCGCGGCGGCCGGCTTCGGCCGGCCGGAGTTCTACCGGCTCGGCCCGGAGTTCGCGGCGCCCGAAACGGCCTGGTACACCGATGCCGGCAAGGAGTTCTACGATCTCAACGACCCGGAGAAGGCGCGCCAGATGCTGCAGGCGGCCGGCTACGACGGCCGCCCGATCCGCTGGATCGCCACCAAGGAGTACGCCTACAACTACAACATGGCCGTCGTGCTCAAGGAGCAGATGGAGCGGGCTGGCGCGGTCATCGACCTCCAGGTGATGGACTGGGCCACGCTGGTCGCCACCCGCAGCCAGCGCGACGCCTGGGACATCTTCATCACCGGCCACGAGAGCTACAGCCACCCCATCCTGCAGCCGTTCCTCAACGAGAGCTGGCCCGGGTTCTGGTCCAACCCGAAGAAGGACGAGCTGATGACCAAGATCATCGAGGAGCCGGACCCGGACAAGCAGATGGAGTACATCGCGCAGTTGCAGCATCTCTGGTGGGAAGACGCCGCCATGATCAAGGTATGCGAGGGGGCGACCCTGCGCGGCTACCGCAAGCGGCTGAAGGGCTGGGTCGATCCGGCCGACTGGTTCTTCTGGAACGTCTGGTTCGAGGAGTAGGAGGAGCCGGCGCCGATGACCGCGTACATCGTCCGTCGGCTCCTGCTCATGGTCCCGGTGATGCTGCTCGTCGCAGTGACCACCTTCTTCCTACTGCACATGTCGCCGGGCGACCCGGTCGCCGTGCTCCTCGGGCCGGATGCCACGGTCGAGCAGGTCGAGCAGATGCGGGCGGCGCTGGGGCTGAACGAGCCGCTGCCGCTCCAGCTCATTCACTGGTTTGGGGACCTGCTCCGCGGTGATCTGGGCACGAGCATCTTCCTGAACAAGCCGGTCACCGAGGCCATCCTCGAGCGCGCCGAGCCGACGCTCTTGCTGACGCTCGGCGCCTCGCTGGTGGCCATCCTGATCGGCGTCCCGCTCGGCATCCTCTCGGCCGTGCGGCGCGGCTCGCTGGTCGATACGGGGTCGATGCTGGTAGCGATGCTCGGGATCTCGATGCCGACCTTCTGGATCGGCCTGAATCTGATCCTGATCTTCGCGGTGACGCTGCGCTGGCTGCCGGCGCAGGGGTACCAGCCCCTCGCCGAGGGGTTCGGCAGCACCGTCAAGTACCTCCTGCTCCCCTCGATCACGCTCGGCGCGGCCCAAGCCGCGCTGCTGGCCCGCATGACGCGCTCGATGATGCTCGAGGTCCTGAGCGAGGACTACATCCGCACCGCGCGGGCGAAAGGGGTGCTCGAGCGTCGCGTCGTCCTCCGGCACGCGCTCCACAACGCCTTTATCCCGCTGGTGACCGTCATCGGGCTGACCTTCGCCGTGCTCATGGGCGGCGCCGTCATCACCGAGCAGGTGTTCAATATCCCGGGCGTCGGGCGGCTCCTGGTACAGGCGGTGCTCCGCCGCGACTTCCCGCTCGTCCAGGGGATCGTCCTGACCATCGCCTTCCTGTACGTCGTCATCAACCTGATCGTCGACGTGCTGTACGTCTTCCTCGACCCACGCATCCGGTACGGCTAGACGGGCGGGCGCCGCGAACGGCCCGCGAACGCACCGCAGAGGATTCGCGCTCATGGTGGTTGGACAAACGGGAGCACTGGCCAGCGTAGGGAAGCGCCCGAGGCGGAGCGTCGCCCAGCACGCCCGCTACCTCGCCGCCCGCCACGTCAGCGGGGTGATCGGGGCCGTCGGGATCCTCCTGGTCGTGCTGGTCGCCCTGCTGGCAGGGATCCTGGCGACGCACAGCCCGACGGCGACGGATGCCACGAACCGCCTGCTCGGCGTCGGCGTCGACGGGCACCTCTTCGGCACCGACAACCTCGGGCGGGACGTCTTCAGCCGGACCGTGTACGGGACCCGCGTCTCGCTCATCGTCGGGTTCGGGGTCAGCCTCGTGGCGATCGTCGCCGGCGTCGCCTTCGGCCTCGTCGCCGGGTACTACCGCCGGGTCGACAGCCTGCTGATGCGCCTGATGGACGCCCTCATGGCCTTCCCGGGCATCGTGCTGGCCATCGGCATCATGGCCGTGCTCGGCCAGAGCCTCGTCAACGTGATCGTCGCGCTGGGTATCGTCTACATGCCGCGCGTGGCGCGCCTGGTCCGCAGCGTCGTGCTCGGCCTGCGCGAGCGCCAGTTCGTCGAGTCGGCGCGCGCCCTGGGCCTGCCGGACCGGCGCATCCTGGTGCGGCACATCCTGCCCAATACCTGGTCCCCGGTGATCGTCCAGGCGACCTTCATCTTCGCCGAGGGCGTGCTCGGCGAGGCCGCGCTCAGCTTCCTGGGCATCGGCCCGCCGCCGACGATCCCGAGCTGGGGGAACATGCTCGGCGAGGCGCGCCAGTTCATCCGGGAGGCGCCGCTCTTGATGATCTTCCCCGGCACGGCGCTGACGCTGATGGTCCTCAGCCTCAACCTGGTCGGCGACGGCATTCGCGACCTGCTCGACCCCCGCCTCCGCCGTCGGCTGTGAGGCAGCGCAGCACGGGGGCGTCGCCACGGCGCAGCCCCCCGCGGTCCGCCGAATCCGCGGCTCCGCCAGAACACGACCAAGCCGGGGGTGTCCCCCCGGCTTGGTCATCCGTGCGCCGCTGATGCCTGCCGACGTCCCGGGCCGGGCGCCGCGCGTTGCTGCCGCCCGGCGCGCCACCCAGCCTCACCGCTGCCACGCCGAGCGACGCGCAGCGCCCGCGCGTGTCATCCTGCGTGCTCGGGCTGCCGTGATCGGTCCGGCGGGCCGGTCTGGTCGGGGTGTGTTCCGGACGGAGCCCGGCCTGACCCGGCACGGCGACCACCACGGGCGACTCTGGTCGGGGCGGCCCTGGTGCCGAACGGAGTCGCCCATCCGACGACTCACGGGGCCGGGGCGCCCGCCCCGAGCAGAGGTGGGTTACCCGTCGCGCCGCTCGGGATGCCCCGGCAACGCGGCACCGTGACGATGACACACGTCACGCGGGTCGGAGCCCTGAGCCGAGCGCAGCGGGGTCCAAGGGTTCCCCCATCCGCCCCCCGGCGGTGGGTGCCGACGATCCGGTGCCGCGCCCCCTCCGCGGGACCGGGCTACGGCGCCGCCGCGTCCCCGGCCGGGAGCGGTTGCGTGTGAGGCGACTGCCGCAGCCGGAGCATGCCCAGCGCGACGTTGGCCCGGATCGTCAGCACCGGCGTCCGGCCCGCCACCGCGGCGTCGTTCCAGAAGGCTCCCTCGCGCTTGGTGAACCCATCGCCCAGGTCGATCGAGCCGAGCGTCGACTCCACGCGCACCTTGGCTGCGATGCTGGAGGGGATCGACAGCTCGACCACGGAGACCCCGGTCGACAGCTTCACCTGCGCGTCGCGCACCAGGTTCCCGCCGAAGTCGAACCGGTAGGCCGAGGCCCCACCGTCGACCTCCATCTCCCGGAAGTTGGCATTTGCCAGATTGCGCATCTCCAGCCGGAACGCGCCGCCGCCGATGTCCAGCTCGTCCATCATGACCGGGTTTGGGGCAGAGAAGTCGATCTCATACTTCCCCGCGCCCTGGCGCAGCTCCAGGTCGGTCAGCGGGACCCCGCCCAGATCGAGGGTGCTCTCCGACGCGCCGCCCTCCAGCACGAGCTGGAACGGACGCGCGTCGCCGAGCATCAGGTCCAGGGTCGGGACACCGCCGAGGGAGCCCGCCCAGCCGGAGAGATTGAGGCCCTGGGTGATCTCCAGCCGCCGACCGTCCGGCACCACCCGGCACGGCAGCGCGCCGGTCGGGTCGTGGTAGGTGCCGGTCACCCAGCGGTCGCCCCCGCCGGGGCGCAGCCGGAGCCGGCAGCCACCGACGCGGATCCGGAGCAGCAGTTGGTGCTCGCCTTCGGGGAAGCTGATGTCGATCGTCTGGTCTGCGGACCCACTCATGGGGGGCCCCCTTTCCCACCGCCCGGACAGGCCGCCCGCGCGGGCAGCCCGGGCCCTCCGGCACACGCCCGCCCCAGCCGGGCGGGCCAGTTCCACCTTCGCAAACGCTGCCGCTCGTGAGCGCTGCCGCGCCAGGTCCGCCGGTTCGCCTGGCCGCGAATCCAGCCCGTCCCGGTCGGCGGCGCCGACCGGGACGGGCCGCGCGACGGGTGCCGAACGCGGGGGAGCCGGAGGCGGCCCCCCGGCAGGTGCGGCCCGCCGGCCGTGCCGGACGGCCGCACCTGC
This sequence comes from Sphaerobacter sp., assembly GCA_029961075.1. Taxonomy (GTDB): domain Bacteria; phylum Chloroflexota; class Chloroflexia; order Thermomicrobiales; family Thermomicrobiaceae; genus Sphaerobacter. The sequence goes on along the minus strand of JASBVL010000022.1, from coordinate 6,703 downwards.
CGGGGCGGGGTCACACTTTCGGGGCTGCGACCGCGGATTTGACGTGCTTGATGCGCTCGAGATCCTGCTCGAGGATGGCCTCCAGCTCGGACAGGAGCCGGAGCGCGTAGCCGTCGACCTCACCGATCGAGCGCTCGGCCTTGTCCTTTGCCTGGCGGAGGATCTCCTCGGCCCGCACCTTGGCCTCATTGACGAGCCCCTGCTCGTGCATCAGGTACTCGGCGCGCTCCTTGGCGACAGTGAGAATCTTGTCGGCCTCCGCCTGCGCGTCGGTGATGATCTTCTGGCGCTCCTGCACCACCCGGCGCGCCTGCTTGATCTCTTGCGGCAGCGCCAGGCGCAACTGGTCAATGATGGCGAGGGCCTCTTCCTCCTCGACCATCACCCGGCTGCTGAGCGGCACCCGCATCCCATTACTGATGAGGTCCTCCAGCCGGTCGATCAGCACCATGATATCGGTTCGCTGGCCGCTCTGTGCGTGGCCCCCACGACCGTCTTCCACCACGACGCTTCCATCCCTAGCCGTCACTCGCGTACGACCGCACCGAACTTGCGCGCCAGCGCCTCCGCGACGGGGTCAGGAACCAATCCTCGGACGTCACCCCCGAGCGAGGCCACCTGCTTGATGAAGCTGGAGCTGACGAACGAGTGCTGCGAACTCGTCATCAAGCAGACGACGTCCACGTCCGGTGCCAGGTGCCGGTTCATGTGTGCAAGCTTGAATTCGTACTCAAAATCGGAGACGGCGCGAAGACCGCGAACGATGATCTGTGCCCCCACGGCTCGGGCATAGTCTACGGTCAGCCCGCGATAGCTGTCAACGCGCAGGTTGGGCGCCAGCCCATCCAGCGCGGCCCGCGCCAGCGCCACCCGCTCCTCGAGCGAGAAGAGCGCCCGCTTGTCGTGCAGCTCGTCGCCCTCGTAGATGGCGACGATCAGCTCGTCGAACAGCCGCGCCGCGCGGCACGCGACATCGATGTGCCCGTTGGTGATCGGGTCGAACGAGCCTGGGTAGAGCGCGATGTGGGCCACCTCATCCCTCCGTCGATGCCGCGCCGGCCGCCTCCGGCGGCTCGACCACTTCGTAGATCGAGAAACAGCTATCCCCGTGGCACCGCTGCCGCAGCCGCCGCAGCGGGCCGATCTGCTCCGGCAGCTCCAGCCGCGGCCAGTGGCCCAGCGCAAGCACCGTCCCGACTCGGACCGCCCGCGACTGCGCCACCCGCCGCATCATCTCCACGATGTGCGGATCGGCGTAGGGCGGATCCATGATCACGAGGTCGTACGGCTCCAGCGGCCGCGCCAGGTAGGCCTGCACCGTTGTCTGGTGCACCGCCGCCCGGTCGGCAAAGCGCGTGCTCGCCAGGTTGTCCCGGATCACGGCACAGGCCGCCGGGTTCTGCTCCACGAAGTCGCACCACTCCGCCCCGCGGGAGAGTGCTTCGATGCCGATCCCGCCGCTGCCGGCGTACAGGTCGAGCACGCGCCGCGGCTGCACGCCCAGCGTGCTGAGCACCATAAAGAGCGCCTCGCGGATGCGCTGCGACATCGGGCGGGTCCGGCGGCTCCGCGGCACCTTGAGCTGGTGACCCTTCATCGTGCCGGCGATGATCCGCATCGTCCCCTCCCCGCCGCGGCCGCCGGCTAGGCACCGGCCAGCGGCCGCGCGGTAGCGGGCACCGGACTGGCCGGATAGGACCCGAACACCTTCAGCTCGGCGACGACTCCCGCCATCTGCTCCAGCGCAGCGGCGATGTGCGGGTCCTGGCGGTGGCCTTCGATGTCAACCAGGAAGTAGTAGTCGCCCAGCTTCGACTTCTTGGGCCGGCTCTCGACCTTGGTCATCTGGATGCGGGCCGCCGCGAGGACGCCGAGCACTTCGTAGAGCGCGCCGGGCACGTTGGCCTTCACGCTGAAGCAGAGGGAGGTCTTGTCGCGGCCGGTGGGCGGCACATCCTCCCGTGCCAGCACCACGAAGCGCGTGACGTTGTTGTGCAAGTCCTGAATATCGTGCGCCAGGATCTCCGCGCCGTACAGCTCGGCCGCGCGCCGGGTCCCGATCGCGGCCCGCGCCCGGTCCCCGGCCGCCATCACCTCGGCGACGGCCGCCGCCGTGCTCAGCGCCGCCACCTGCTCCGTCCCCGGCAGGCACCGCTCGATGAACCGCCGGCATTGCCCGAGCGCCTGCGGGTGGGACGTGACGGTGCGGATATCGCGCAGCTCCGTGCCCGGCACGACGATGAGGAAGTGGCGCACCGGCAGCACCAGCTCGCCGCAGAGCTTCAGGTCCGTGTCGTGGATCAGCAGATCGACCGTCCCGCTGACCGAGCCCTCGAGCGAGTTCTCAATCGGCAGGATGGCCCGCTCGGCCATGCCAGTCTCGACGGCGGCGACGAGGGCCGGGAAGGATGCAAAGGGGATAAGCTCTGCCCCATCGCGGGCCGCCTGCGCCAGCGCGGCCTCCTCGCTGAACGTGCCCTCCGGGCCGAGATATGCGATGCGCATGCCGCTCCCTTTCGCCGCGCTCCGTCCGTCTGAGTATAGGCATCGCCCGCAGAGCGGGTCAACGCGGGGCGCGCCAACGGAGGCGCGGCCGCTCCACTCGACGTCGCCGCGCGCTTCGTCGATACTGGCGCCGCGTGAGGCCCGTCGAGTGTAGCGTGCCGGTGAGCCGCGATACGCCCGCGGCCCGGCATGCCCGTCTGTCGCGCCACGCCCTCGGGAGGCGCGCTCCCGTCTGGAGGTGAAGATGCTCCCTCGCGGGAAGCCGGACATCGGCTGGACGGATCTCGTCGCCGCGGCCTGGCGCTGCCTGCGCCCGGGCGACCGCGCGGCCGCGCAGCGGCGCGTCGAGGATGCCTGGTCCCCGGCGGACGACGCGCTGGCCTGTCTCTCCGTCCGCAGCGGCTTCGACCTGCTGCTCCAGGCGCTCTGCCTCCCGGCCGGGAGTGAGATCCTGGTGTCGGCCATCACCATCCGGGATATGACCCGCATCATCGAGCACCACGGCCTGGTCCCGGTGCCAGTCGACCTCGACATGGCCACGCTGTCGGTCCCGGTCGCGCATCTGGAGCGCGCGCTGACGCCGCGCACCCGGGCGATCCTGGTGGCCCACCTCTTCGGCAGCCGCATGCCGCTGGACGACATCGCCCGCTTCGCCCGGCAGCATGGGCTCCTCCTGATCGAGGACTGCGCCCAGGCGTTCACCGGCAGGGACTATCGCGGGTGCCCCGAGAGCGACGCCTGCCTCTTCAGCTTCGGCCCGATCAAGACGGCGACCGCCCTCGGCGGCGGGATCGTCACCGTGCGCGACCGCGCGGTCCTCACGCGGATGCGGGAGATCCAGGCGTCGTACCCGGTGCAGAGCCGGTGGCGCTACTTGAAGCGGGTCGGAACCTTCGGGGTCTTCAAGCTGCTGGCCGCGCCGCTGCCGTACCGGGCGTTCACGGCCGCGTGCCGGGCGCTGGGGAGGGAGCACGATGCCATCATCAGCGGCGCGCTGCGCGGGTTCCCCGGCCCGGGGTTGATGGCGAAGATCCGGCAGCAGCCTGCCACCCCGCTCCTCGCCCTCATGGAGCGACGCATAACGCGGTTTGACCCGCACCAGATCGCTCGGCGCAGGCAGGTGGGCAAGGCAGCGATCGGGGCGCTGCCCGGGCTGGCCATCCCGGGCGCGCGGGCCGCGCAGCACAGCCACTGGGTGTTCCCGGTGCAGGCGCCGGCACCGGATCGCCTCATGCGGCAGCTCTGGCGCCACGGCTTCGACGCGACGCGCGGAGCCTCCAGCATGTCGGTCGTGGACCCGCCCCCGGATCGTCCCGAGCTGGAGCCCTGCGCGGCCCGGCGGGTGATGGACCAGGTCCTCTATCTCCCGGTCTACCCGGGCATCTCGCCCCGCGACCTCGCCCGGCTGGCACGCGCCGTGGCCGAGCCGCCCCTCCCCGACGCGCAGCCGAGCGGGCGGGAGCTCATCTAGGACCCGCTACCGCCCCCGCCGCAGGTGCTTCTTCTCGACCGAGGCGACCAGCGAGGAGCCGGTGAGGGGACCCCCGCCAGCGCCTTGCTCGGCAGGTCGTCCTTCGCGCGGATGCGGCTGCCAGAGGCGTCGTCGCAGTAGATCACGACGCGGTCGCCGGGGCGCACCCGCGCCACGGGCTCACGGTAGGGGCTGAAGACGTAGCTGTAGCTCTCCGGGACCACCTCGATGGTCCGGCCCATGTTCGCCATCCCGCACCTCCTCACCGGCTCATCCACCGCGCGCCCGGCGCGGGTGCCCGGCCGCGGCCGGGACCGTTCTCACAGTGCGTCGCAAGCGCTACGGTACGCCGTCTCCCTCTGATGTGTCAAACCACCACGATTCACCGATTCGCCACAGCTCGGCGCCGGCCTTTGCTTGACGGCACACAAGGCACCACCTATGATGGTTGCGTGGCCGTAAGCAGGACAACGCCTCCCGCGCAATCTGCGGATTTCCCATCGGATGCCGGTGACGCACCTTTCCAAGGGCTGCAGGTTGCACGCGCCGGCTCGCCGGCCGCACCGTGCGGACGGACCGTCGCCGCGCAACCGCGCGGCACGTTGCGTAAGGAGGAGTGAGGGCCATGCACCAGCGACCTGACCGCGCCGTCACCGCGCTCCTGGCCACCGCCCTGGAGGGGCAGCTCAGCCGGCGTGAGATCCTGCGGCGTGCCCTGGCACTCGGGCTCAGCGCGCCGACCATAGCCGCCCTGCTGGCGGCGTGCGGCGGCGGTGAGGCCGCCGGGGAGACGCCCACCACCGCCCCCGGCGGGACGCCAGCCGGCACGACCCCACCCGCCGACCGTCCGGTGCTCCGCTACGGACTCAACGCGGGCGACCTCGGCAACCTCGATCCCCACTTCGCCAGCAGCACGAACGACCGCACCGTGGTCGACATGGTGTTCAACGCCCTGGTGCGCTACAAGCCGGGGGACAACAGCCAGTTCGAGCCGGACCTCGCCACCGCGATCCCTGAGCCGGAGATGGTGGACGGCAAGCAGGTCTGGACCTTCACCCTGCGCCAGGGCGTCATGTGGCACCCCGGCCCGCAGACCGAGTCGTACGAGCTGACGGCCGACGACGTCGTCTTCTCGCTGCAGAAGTCCGCCAACGCGGATACCTCGGCCTACGCGGCGGAGTACGCCGGGATGACGGTGGAGAAGGTCGACGACGACACCGTCCGGATCACGCTCGACACGCCGCTCTCGCCGATCCTGTTCCTGCCGAAGGTGGCCAACTACTCGGGTGGCTTCATCGTAAGCAAGCGGGCGGTCGAGGCGATGGGCGCGGACGGCATCAAGACCCATCCGGTCGGCACCGGCCCGTTCATGTTCAGGAGCTACACGCCGCAGAACGCCATCGAGCTGGTGGCCTGGGACAACTACTTCCGCGGGGCGCCGAAGCTGGCGGGGGTCACCCTGCGCTTCATGCCCGACGCATCCAGCCGCGAGCTGGCCCTCCAGTCGGGTGAGCTGGACGTGGCGGCGGGCATCCCCGAGGCCCGCTGGGTCGACAAGATCAACGGGATCGACGGGCTGCGCGCCGACGTCTTCGGCGTCGGCGAAGTCACCTTCGTCAACTTCGACATGAGCCGGGAGCCGCTGACCGACGTGCGGGTGCGGCAGGCGCTGGCCTACGCCATCAACCGTGAGGCACACCTGGCGCTCTTCGGCGAGCCCGTGGCCCAGATCGTCTACTCGGTCGCCCCGGCCGCCCTCATGGTCGGTGGGCTGACGCGAGAGGAGGCGGCGCAGGCCGGCGTCGCCTACGACTATGATCCGGACCGGGCCCGGCAGCTCCTGGCGGAGGCCGGCGTGACCAACCTCACGTTCGACCTGGTTACGTCGGAGATGGACAGCTATCGCCGGAACTACGAGGTGCTTCAGGCCGAGCTGGCCGAGATCGGCGTCCAGGTCAACCTCACCGTGGTCGACCACCCGACCTACCACAGCCTGATCCGGGAGAACGCCAACCAGATCGTGATCTACGTCGCCTTCCGACCCAACCCGGACGCCTATTTCAGCCAGTTCTTCCACGCCGACGCCATCGTGGTGACCGGCCCCAAGCCCAACACGAACTTCTCCCACTACGACCAGGTGGACGACCTGATTGAGCAGGCGCGGACCGAGACGGACCCGGATCAGCAGGTGGCGCTCTGGAAGCAGATCAACACGCGCATCCTGCAAGACATGGCGGCGCTGCCCATCCTGTTCATCAATCAGGTCTACGGGCGCTCGGAGCGGGTGGACTACGGCCACGAGCTGAAGGCCTCGCTGGCCCTCTACCCGCAGATCACCGAGCAGACGACGATCACCAGCTAGCCTCGACGGGGGTCTCCCGGGGCCGCGGCGGCCCCGGGAGGGCCCGGCACACTGGGATGGACAGCGCCCGTGCTCAAGTACGCCCTCCGACGCATCCTACTGGCGGTTCCCACGCTGCTGGCGGTGCTGACGATTATCTTCATCATCGTCCGGGTGGTCCCGGGGGACCCGGCCACGGCCGCGCTCGGCGACTACGCCTCCAAGGAGGCGGTCGAGGCGCTCCGGGAACGCATGGGCCTCAATAAGCCCATCTACGTGCAGTACGTCGAGTTCCTGGCCGGGCTCCTGCGCGGCGACCTGGGGAGATCGCTGATCACCAGCCAGCCGGTCATCGACCAGATCCGCTTCGCCCTGCCGCACACCAA
>JASBVL010000021.1 GCA_029961075.1 Sphaerobacter sp. | reverse complement strand
CCGGTCGAGCAGGCCGAGCAGCTGCTCGACGTCGGCGAGGTGGAGGCCGGTGGTCGGCTCGTCGAGGACGTAGACGCCGCCATTCTCGGCCATGTGGGTGGCCAGCTTGAGCCGCTGCCGCTCGCCGCCGGACAGCGTAGTGAGCGGCTGGCCGAGGCTAAGGTAGCCGAGCCCGACGTCGGCCAGCCGCTGCAGGATCCGGTGGGCCGCCGGCGTGCGCGCCTCGCCGGCGCCGAAGAACTCCTCCGCCTCGGTCACCGACATCGCGAGCACCTCGCTGATGTCGCGGCCGCCGAGGTGGTGGTCCAGCACCGATGCCTGGAACCGCTTCCCCTCGCACTCCTCGCAGGTGGTGGCGACGCCGGCCATCATCGCCAGGTCGGTGTAGACGACGCCGGCGCCGTTGCAGTTGGGGCAGGCGCCCTCGGAGTTGGCGCTGAACAGCCCAGGCTTCACGCCGTTGGCCTTCGCGAACGCCTTACGGATCGGGTCGAGCAGTCCGGTGTACGTCGCCGGGTTGCTCCGTCGCGAGCTGCGGATCGCGCCCTGGTCGATCGACACCACACCCGCGCCGGCGGGGATCGACCCGTGCACGAGCGAGCTCTTGCCGGAGCCGGCGACGCCGGTGACGACGACAAGCACCCCGAGCGGGATGTCGACGTCGACGTCTCGCAGGTTGTGCGTCGTCGCGCCGCGGATCTCCAGCCTGCCGGTGGGCGTCCGCACCGTCTCCTTGAGGGCAGCCCGGTAGTCGAGATGGCGGCCGGTACGGGTGCCGCTGGCCCGCAGCCCCTCGACGGTGCCCTCGAAGACCACCTCGCCGCCCGCCGCACCGGCGCCGGGGCCGAGGTCGACGACGTGGTCGGCGATCGCGATCGTCTCCGGCGCGTGCTCCACGACGAGCACCGTGTTGCCCTTGTCCCGCAGCCGCAGCAGCAGGTCGTTCATCCGCTGGATGTCGTGCGGGTGCAGGCCGATGGTGGGCTCGTCGAAGACGTAGGTGACGTCGGTCAGCGCGAAGCCGAGCTGGCGGACCAGCTTGACGCGCTGCGCCTCGCCGCCCGACAGCGTACCCGACGGCCGGTCGAGCGAGAGGTAGCCCAGCCCGATCTCCACGAACGAGTCAAGCGTCCGCCGCAGCGTCGCCAGCAGCGGCGCTACCGACGGCTCGTCGAAGTCGCGGACCCATTCGGCCAGGTCGCTGACCTGCATCGCGCAGGCGTCGGCGATGTTGATGCCCCTTGATCTTCGACGACCGGGCCACCGCGTTGAGCCGCGTGCCGCCGCAGTCCGGACAGGTGGTGAAGGTGACCGCGCGATCCACGAACGCCCGGATATGCGGCTGCAGCGCGTCGGGGTCCTTGGAGAGGAACGACTTCTGGACCCGCGGGATCAGCCCCTCGTAGGTGAGGTTGATGCCGTCGACCTTGATCTTGGTCGGCTCCTTGTAGAGCAGGTCGTGGAGCTCACGCTTGGTGAACGTGCCGATCGGCTTGTCGGGGTCGAAGAAGCCGCAGCCGCGGAAGATGCGGCCGTACCAGCCGTCCATGCTGGAACCGGGGATCGTCAGCGCGCCCTCGTTGAGCGACTTGCTGGCATCGTAGAGAGCGGTCAGGTCGAAGTCGGTGACCGAGCCCATACCCTCGCACCGCGGACACATGCCGCCGAGCCGGGTGAAGGTCGCCTTCTCGGTCTTCGTCTTGCCGGGCCCGCGCTCGACGGTGACCGCACCGCTCGCCCGCACCGAGGCGACGTTGAACGAGAACGCGTTGGGCGGGCCGATGTGCGGCTGCCCGAGGCGGCTGAAGAGGATGCGCAGCAGCGCGTTGGCGTCGGTGACGGTGCCGACGGTGGAGCGGGGGTTGGCGCCGATCCGCTCCTGGTCGATGATGATCGTCGCGGTCAGCCCCTCCAGCAGGTCGACCTCCGGCCGCGGCAGCGTCGGCATGAAGCCCTGCACGAAGGCGCTGTACGTCTCGTTGATCAGCCGCTGCGACTCCGAGGCGATCGTGCCGAACACCAGCGAGCTCTTGCCCGAGCCGGACACGCCGGTGAATACCGTTAGCCGGCGCTTCGGGATATCGAGGTCGACGTTCTTGAGGTTGTTCTCGCGGGCGCCGCGCACCCGGATGACGTCGTGGCGGTCGGCGACCTGCACCTGCGTGTCCGGCCTCGTGGCGGGCCTCATCGTGCCTCCATCGGTTAGGCGGAGCCGCCGTCGCGGGCTCCGCCGTCGTCGCCTGGCGCGATCCGAGCCAGCTTCGAGGGCTGCGTTGGATTCTCGTCCGTCAGCGCGGCCGCGGGGACGCCTCGCCCCGTTCGCCGATCCCGTCCAGGGCAGGCCCCCTGGCGAGTTCAGCCCTCAACTCACCGCTTTCTGCACGAGCGCGCTGATCCGTTCCTCTTCAGCGTCGGTCAACTCCTTCAGCGCGAAGGCGGTGGGCCACATGTTGCCCTCGTCGAGGTGCGCCGAGTCGTTGAAGCCGAGCGTCGCGTACCGCGTCTTGAACTTTCCCGCGCTCTGGAAGAAGCAGACGACCTTGCCGTCCTTGGCGTACGCGGGCATCCCGTACCAGGTTCGCGGCGAGAGGTCCGGCGCGCTGGCTTTGATGATGGCATGGAGCCGCTCGGCCATGGTGCGATCCGGCTCCGCCATCTCGGCGATCTTCGCGAGCACGTCGCGCTCGCCATCCGCCTTGCTGGCGCGCGAGCCGCGGCGCGCGGCCGCCTTCTGCTCCTGGGCGCGCTCCCGCATGGCGGCGCGCTCCTCCTCCGTGAATGCCTGGGACTCCGTGCCGGACGCGGCGGTGCTCTCGGCGGTCTTCCGCGTGTCGGTCATTGCATGGCTCCCCTCAGCGATCGCGAATCGCCTCCGTACGTCGAATGAATCCCAGCCGCGTGACCTCGGTGCGATCGTCCCGCAACGCAGCGGTGCTGGTTGAGGCGGGTCGCGTTGCCCGCGCGATCGCGGCTGACGCAGTGCCGCCTGCCGGACGGCTACGCCGCGGCCAGGAGGCTCTGCAACTGATCCAGCATCGCCGTCCAGCTGTACTTGGCGCCGCCGATCTCCTGCGTGGCCTCGGGCCGGAAACCGCGCTGCTCCAGACGCAGCCGCGTGACGCCGCCCTCGACCTCCGTCAGCGTCCAGTTGATCACCGTCGCGTGCCGCAGGTTGCCCTGCCCCTCGGTCATCCAGGTGTAGGAGAGCCGGCGCGGCTTGTCCACTTCGATCACTTCGCATTCGACGACGCCGTCCCAGCCGGGCGCGTCACGGAACTGAAACCGGTGCCCGACGACCGGCTGAAAGTCGTTCGACTTGAACAGCATCCACTTGGAGAGCGTAGCGGGATCGGTCAGGGCGTGCCAGACCCGCTCGATGGGGCTCTTCACCTCGGTCTCCAGCACGACGGTCTCGCTCATTCGTTGTCCTCCTCCAAGAGGTCTTTGAGGCTATCGATCCGCTGAGCCCAGAACCGCTCGTAGAACGAGACCCACTCTTGGATCTCGCGCAGTGGAGCGGCGTTCAGGCGGTAGCGCGTCTCCCTTCCAACTTTGCGGTCGATCACAAGACCGGCTTCCTTGAGCACGGCCAAATGCTTGGAAACGGCCGTCCGGCCCATCCGGAACTGGGCCGCGATCTCGTGGAGGGGCAGCTCGTCAGCCTCGGCCAGCATGCGGATCATCCGGCGGCGCGTCGGATCGGCTACCGCCCGGTAGACATCTCGCATGGAGCTCGCTCCCTCTACCTCTGGTGCGCATTCGAGACCGTTGCGGACCGGCCCCGACCGCGACACCATTTGGTGTCCAAAGCGAGGATACGACACCAAACGGTGTCCTGTCAAGACCTGCGTTTGCGGCTCGGGTGAGGGTTGGGGCTGGGCGCGGAGCGGCAACGATCGGGCGGGCGCGCGCCGCCGCTTCGTGGGAGGAACGCTCGCCCGCTCAAGGGGTGGCGGCGAAGCGCACGACCGATGCGCCTGCTCGACTCACCCCGCCGCCACCCGATCCACAGCTCGTCCTCCTGCTCCGTCGTGCAGCCCACGCACACCTCCGGTCAGCATCCTGTCCAACGGGTGGTGCGTTGATCGGTTGAGACCGCCTGATCGGCTGGATGAATCCGATCCTTCAAGAAACGCTGCGCCTCGTGGATCAGTTCCCAGCGGTATACACGGCTGGGCCAGACCCGTATCGCGAGACGCTGCGGGATCTCGTCGATCGCCTCGAATTCCCGCGCGCGTGAGGCGCACCACCGGACCCCGGAGGGTGAGCAGGAGCGAGCACGACGATCGTCGACGCAGGCGGACCGCGGGCGCGACTGTCCCGCCCACGAGCCAAGGTCGAGAAGGGGGTTAGCGATCATCGTCACCCAGCAGGGCGCGGTGGCCCGGTCGTGCCTGCGCCTGGCATCCGTGACAGACATGGCAAGGAGCGCGGGGCGGCGACGGCGCCCGCGCTGCTTGTCTTCGTCGCCTCGGGCGATTAGACTAGTCGTCGACCAGTGTATCAAGGACGGGAGCGCATGCGATGATGGTCGGGGCCTACGAAGCGAAGACGCACCTGGCGCGCCTGCTTGACGAGGTGGAGCGGGGCAAGACGATCACCATCACCCGGCATGGGGTACCGGTGGCGCAGCTCGTGCCGGCGCCCGGCGTGCGACAGCGGACGATCGAGGAGACGATCGACGCGCTCAAGGCATTTGGTCGGGACAAGTCGCTCGGCCCCCTCACCATCCGCGAGTTGATCGAGGAAGGACGACGCTACTGATGGCGTTCGTCCTTGACGCCTCAATCGCGCTCGCCTGGTGCTTTCCGGACGAGTCCACGTCAGCGCCCTACGAGGTACTGGACGCGCTGAGGACCACGAGTGCCCTGGTCCCCGCCATCTGGCCGTTCGAGATCGCGAACGCGCTCCTCGTCGCCGAGCGCCGGGAGCGGCTCCACCCCGCCGACAGTGTCCGCTTCGTTGAGCTGCTTCGGGCACTGCCGATCACCATCCAGGTGCGGTCTTTCGATCTCGGGGTGACGAGCCTGCTCGACCTGGCGCGCGCCCACGGCTTGAGCGCCTACGACGCGGCGTACCTGGAGTTGGCCGCGCGGGAGGGGCTCCCGCTCGCGTCGTTGGATGAGCGCCTGCGTGCGGCGGCCGCCGCGGCGGGTGTGCCGCGCTTCCCCGCTTAGCTCCTGGTCCAGCACTCCACCACCGGGTCCGGCGCCGCTCCGCCCCACGGCGCCCCGCCCCTTGACGAGGTGGCACCGTTTGCCGCATGGTGAGGCGGAAGCCGGGGACCGGCACCGGCGGCGAGAGGAGGAGGCCAGGGGATGTTCAACGAGCGAGCGGAGCTGCTGGACGTCTACCGCGCGACGCCGCAGACGCTGCGGGCGCTGCTGCGCGGGCTGCCGGACGAGGTGGTGCGCGCCGCCGGTCCGGACGAGGACCCGTGGTCGATCGTGGAGATCGTGTGCCACCTGCGCGACGCCGAGGAGCGCGTGATCGAGCGGGTGCGGCGCATGCGCGATGAGGAGCGGCCGGCGCTGGCCGCCTACGATCAGGCGGCCTTGGCCCAGGCCAGACGCTATCGCGACCAGTCGCTGACCCAGGCGCTCGAAGCGTTCTGTCGCCTGCGCGAGGAGCAGATCGCGCTCCTGGAGGCGCTGGCCCCCGAGGAGTGGCAGCGCGCCGGGGTCCACGCGGAGGTCGGCGAGATCACCATCCAGCAGTTGGTGGCCCATATGGCAGCGCACGACGCCGTCCACCTCGCCCAGATCGCGCGCTGCATCCTGCGCCACGAGGTGCATGCCCTGCAGCGCCTTCCGGCCTCGTAGCAGCGCCGGCGCGGGGCCGCAGCCCCGCCGCTAAGTCATGACGCTGGTCTGGTAGCATTGCGGCGACGGGCGGGCCTCGGCCCGCCACCGCCCGTGTGGTGCGGGACCGGGTCCCGTCTGGCGGCCCCGTGGGCACCCGGTGGCCGCGACGCCCTGGGACGCGGTCCCCCCACGCCGCCCGCGGGAGACCGGGCCGCAGGAGGGGAGGCAAACGAGTCGTGACGCCCCCATCGCGCCGGCTCGGTGGCCTGGCGATCACCGAGCGGGGCTACGAGGCGCTGCTCGAGACGGCACCGGACGCGATGGTCATCGTCGACCGCGACGGGCGGATCGTGCTGGCCAACGCGCAGGCCGAGCGGCTCTTCGGCTACACGCGGGAGGAGCTGCTCGGCCAGCCGGTGGAGTGCCTGATCCCCGAGCGGTTCGGTGCCGTCCACCGGCGGCACCGGCGTGCCTACAACGCCGCGCCCCGCACGCGGCCGATGGGGATCGGGCTGGAGCTCTTCGCGCGGCGGCGCGACGGCAGCGAGTTCCCCGCCGAGATCAGCCTCAGCCCCCTGGAGACCGAGCACGGCCTGCTCGTGACCAGCATCATCCGCGACATCACCGAGCGCAAGCAGGCCGAGGCGGAGCGGGCGCGCCTGCTGGCGAGCGAGCAGGCCGCCCGCAGCGCGGCCGAGCAGGCGGCGGACCGGCTCCGGCGCTTGCAGGCGGTAACCGACACCGCGCTGGCGCACCTCTCGCTCGACGCGCTCCTCGACCAGTCGCTCGATCGGATCCGCGAGGCGCTCGACGTCGAGACGGCCATCATCATGCTGGTCGACCCGGCGGACGGCACGCTACGGCCAGCGGCAGCGCGCGGGCTGACGGACCCTCACCTGGACGAGGTGCGCGTGCCGCTCGGCACCGGCTTCGCCGGCCGGGTGGCGGCCGAGCGGCGCGCCGTGATCGCGGACGACCCCGCCGAGCTCGCCCAAGCCCACCCGCGGCTGTGGCAGGACGGGCTCCGGGCGCTGCTCGGGGCACCCCTGGTCGTCGAGGGTCACGTCATCGGCGTGGTGCAGGTCGGCACGGCCCGCCCGCGGGCCTTCACCGAGGGGGATGCCGAGCTGCTCCAAAGGGTCGCCGACCGCATCGCCCTGGCGGTGGACCGGGCGCGGGCCTACGAGGCCGAGCGGGCGGCCCGCGCCGCGACCGAGGCCGCCGAGCAGCGCGCCGCCTTCCTGGCGCAGGCGAGCGCGCTGCTGGCGAGCACGCTCGACTACGAGACGACGCTGGCGAGCGTGGCGCGGCTGGCCGTGCCGGTGCTGGCCGACTGGTGCACCATCGACCTGATCGAGGACGGCAGCGTGGCGCGGGTCGCAGCAGCGCACAGCGACCCGGCGCGGGAGGCGCTGCTGCGCGCGATGGTGCGCCGCTACCCGGGCGCCCCGCCGGCCAGCACGCCCCTCTGGCGTGTCCTGCAGCGCGGCCAGGCGGAGATCGTGGCGGAGGTTACGGAGGACGACTTGCCCACGATCACCCGGCCCGAGACGCTCGACATCGTGCGGCAGGTCGGGGTGAGCTCCCTGCTGGTGGCCCCGCTCATCGCGCGCGGGCGCAGCCTCGGGGCGATCTCGCTCATCTTCCATGAGTCGGGGCGGCGGTACAGTGCAGCGGACCTGCCGCTGGTGGAGAACCTCGCGCAGCGCGCCGCGCTCGCGGTCGACAATGCGCGCCTGTACTACGAGGCCGAGCGGGCGCGGGAGCAGACCGAGCGCCAGGCGGCGCGGCTGGCGCTGCTGGCCAAGGCGGCGCGGGACTTCGCCGAGGCCAGCCTGGACCTGCCGACGATTCTGGAGACGGTCAGCGGCCACGTGGCGGAGATCCTGGGCCCCTGCGCCATCGGACTGCTGGCCCCCGACCAGGCGCGGCTCGACCCGGTCGTCGTCCACCACCCCGACCCGGACAAGCGGGCTGCGCTGCGGGCCCGCCCCCCCATTCCGCTGCGGACCGACGCCGGGCTGCTGGCGCCGGTCATGGCCGACGGCCGGCCGGTGCACCTCGCCCACGTCGACCCGGCAGAGCTCGACGCCAGCCTGCTGCCGGAGCAGCGCACCGACCGCGAGCGCTGCCCGGTGGAGAGCCTGCTGATCGCGCCGCTGTCGGTGCGCGCCCGCAGCATCGGCGCGCTGATGGTGTGGCGCGAGGAGCCCGGCGCGCCGTACACCGAGGACGACCTCGTCTTGCTCCAGGAGCTGGCCGACCGGGCCGCGCTCGCGGTCGACAACGCCATGCTCTACCGGGAGGCGCAGCAAGCGGTGCTGGCGCGCGAGGAGTTCCTGTCGGTCGCCTCCCACGAGCTGAAGACGCCGCTGACGACGGTGAAGGGCTGGGTCTACCTGCTGGTGGACGCGCTGCGCCAGCCGGAGCTGGACCGCGAGGCGATCCGCGAGTTCGTTAGCGAGCTGCAGGCGCAGGTCGACCGCTTCGAGGGGCTGATCGCCGACCTGCTCGACGCCTCGCGCATCCAGCAGGGGCGGATCGACCTGCGGCCCGAGCCGGTGGTGCTCAACGAGCTGGCCCGGCGCGTGCTGGCGCGGTTCGAGCACGCGCCCGAGCGGACGCCGCGCCACACGCTGGCGCTGGAGGCGCCCGAGCAGATCGTCGGGATTTGGGACCCCGACCGGCTGGAGCAGGTGCTGACGAACCTGGTGTCCAACGCGCTGAAGTACTCGCCGGACGGGGGCGAGGTGCGCCTCCGGCTGGGGCGCAGCGGCGACGAGGCGGAGCTGACGGTGAGCGACCAGGGGATCGGGATCGCCCCGGCGGATCAGGCGCGGCTCTTCCAGCCGTTCACGCGGGCGGAGCGGGCCCGGCAGCTCGCGAGCGGCACCGGGCTGGGGCTGTACATCACGCAGCGCATCGTGCGCGAGCACGGCGGCACGATCGCGCTGGAGAGTACGCCGGGCCAGGGGACGACGGTCACCGTCCGGCTGCCGATCGCCCCCTTCGGGGGGACGCCCGCCAAGGCGTAGGCGGCGCGGCTACGAGTCAGCGGCGTCCCGCAGTGCGTCGCGGTAGGCGTAGCCGCGCGGGGTGACGTCGAAGAGCCGCGCACCGCTCGGCGTCCGGGTCAGCGACAGATAGCCCTCGGCCGCCAGCGCGTCGAGGTCGGCCATATCGGCCGCGACGATCGGCTCGATCCCCGGGCGGTAGATCACCACCCCGGCCAGTCCCACGCGCACCGCCGTAAACCGCCCCCACGGGCTTGTCGGCGCCGTGCCAGCGGCCTCCACCAGCCGCATGAGCAGTGCGCGTCGCCGTGCCGCGGCGTCCCGATTCGTGCTCGCTTGCCGATCGTGCGTGGTTCCCACGGCCCTCGCGCCCATCAACTGACGCTCCCAGTGAACTCGCGAGCGGCCCGAGCCGGCTCATCAAACCGGGCCTGCGGCGGCATGCCGCCTGGTATTGAGCATAGACCAGCGGGACTGGCAGGGGCCTGCCAGCGGGGGGCTGCGGTGTATCAAGGTTGCGACAATGTGGTGCGCGCGGTGGGTCGGGGCTGGTGGCTGGTGCGATGGGCGCTTCCATCCGGGGAGCGAGGCGGGGCCGGCGCCCACGCCGGCCCCGCCCCCGCCCGGCGCTGATCTCAGCGCCGGGCGGGGCGCATCAGCCCCGTGAGCCCTGCACTCCGCTGATCGAGCGGGGCACGGCGTGGGAACGCGGGCTTACATCAGCTTGCCGATCTGCTCCGAGACATCGGTGGGGCTGTTGAAGCGCTTCTCCGGCAGGCGCTGAAGCGTGCTGAGCACGTCCTGGCTCGCCCCGGCCTCGCGCGCCCGCGCGATCAGGCCGTTCTTGTCAATGGGATAGTCGACCCCGCTCAGGAACTTCTGCACCTGGGCCGGGCTCGGCATCATATGGCCGTGCTCCTGGCCGGGTTCCTGCTCGTGCATCGCACTTCCCTCTCATGACTAGGCTGGTCTCCCTGTCCGCGGCCCGCGCCGCGACCGCGGGAGTCCGTCGCAAGCCCGGTGCCCCGGGCTACGGGCCAGGGCGCGAGCCGGCCACCAGGCGGGAGACGAGCAGGACGGTCGCGGCGACGGCGAGCAGCAGCACCGCGAGGGCCAGCGCGGCGCTGAGGTCGGTCTCCATCGCGCTCATGATGGCGAGCGGCATGGTCTGCGTCCGCCCGGTGAAGTTGCCGGCGAACATGAGCGTCGCGCCGAACTCGGAGAGGGCCCGCGCCCAGCAGAGCACGAGGCCGGAGGCGAGACCGGGGAGCGCGAGCGGCACGGTGACGCGCCGCAGCGTCTGCCAGGCGTCGGCGCCGTCGATGGCGGCGGCCTCCTCGATCTCGACGGGCACCGCCTGGAAGCCGACCCGTGCCCCGCGGACGTAGAACGGCACCGACACGAAGATCTGCGCCAGGACGACGGCGGCCGTGGTGAAGGGCAGCTCGATGCCGACGCTGCCGAGCGCCTCACCGAGCAGGCCGCGGCGGCCGAAGGCCATCAGCAGCGCCACGCCCGCCACCACCGGCGGGAGGACCAGCGGCAGGTCGATGACGGACTCGACGACCCGCTTGCCCCGGAAGTCGCGCCGCGCGAGCAGGTAGGCCAGCGGTGTACCAGTCACGACCGCGACGGCGAGGGTGACGAGGGTCGTGAGGGCGCTGAGCCGCAGGGCGCGCAGGACGAGCGGGCGCTGGAGCGCGGCCAGGAAGCCCGGCTCGCCCAGCGTGCGCCACACGAGCGCGAGGAGCGGCACCGCCAGGAAGAGGGCCAGCAGCAGGGCCGGCACGGCCAGCGGCGCCAGGCGCGGGCACCGGCGCCCAGCACCGGCGGAGACCGGCGCTTTCTCCCATGGCCCCGGTCGCGCCGCCAGGTCGCTCATGGGCGGCCACCCGCCGTGACCGGCTGAAAGCCGAAGCGGGCGAGGATCGCCTGGCCGGCGGCGGAGGTGACGGCGTCGATGAAGGCCCGCGCCGCCGCCGGGTTGCGCGCGTCGGTCACGACCGCGATCGGGTAGCGGGCGACGACGTTGTGCTCGGCCGGGATCTCGATGACCGTCACCGCGTCGCGCAGCGCCGGGGTGACGTCGGTGGCGTAGACGATGCCGGCGTCGGTCTCGCCGAGCTGCACCTTGGCCACGACCTGCTTGACGTTCGCCTCGTTGGACACGACATTCCCCAGCACCTGGTCAGCGAAGCCGGCGCCGAAGGCCGGGTCCTGCGCCATCTGCTGCAGCATCTGCCGCGCGTAGCGCCCCACGGGCACGCGCTCGTCGGCCAGGACCAGCTTCAGCCCGGGCCTCGCCAGGTCGCGCAGCGTCTGCACGCCCCCGGGGTTGGCCGGGGGCAGGATGACGACCAGCCGGTTCGCGGCGAAGATCCGCGGCGCATCGGCGATCGAACCCTCCGCCTGCGCGCCCTGCATCGTCACCTCGTCGGCGGCGGCGAAGACGTCGGCCCGCGCGCCCTGGGCGAGCTGCGCCCGCAGCGCCTGCGAGCCGGCGAAGTTGAAGGCGATGTGGAGGCCGGGGTGCGCCGCCTCGAGCTGCGCCCCGATCTCCTGGAACGCGTCGGTCAGCGAGGCGGCGGCGAAGACGGTGAGCTCGCCGGTCACGTTCCCCGCCGCGGGCGAGGCCGCCGGGGATGCGGCCGTCGCGGTCGCCGCGTTCGTGGGCGATGCCGCGGCAGATGCGGCCGCGGTGGTCCCGGTCGCGGTGACGGCTGCCGAGGTTGGCGTCGACCCCTCGGTTGGCTCGGACGAGCCGGCCCCGCAGGCAGCCAAAATGAGCGTCACTAGGACCGCGCCCAGGACGGCGATCCCCGACAGCCCGCGCGCGCCGCGGCTGCCCGCGGCGGTCGAGCGCACGCTCCGCTGTCCCACTCGTCCCACTCCCTCCCACTGCCCGTCCTGAACAGCGGCTCCATAACCCAAATAGCACGTCCACCGTTGAGATCGTGGTGCTCCAGTATCGTCACGCGCCGAGTGCCGCCACGACGGACCCGGCACGCGAGGCGTCGTAGCCGCCGAGCGCCTCCACCTCGGCACGATAGGCCGGGCTGACGGCGGTCTCCAGCAGCGCCTGGACGGGGGGCGTCTCCAGGTAGTCGGCCGGGATGACCAGGTCGTAGCGCTCCTCCTGCAGCGGCAGGAAGTCGAGGCCGAGCGCCCGAGCGGCGGCCATGATGCCGGGGCCGGCGTCGGCGGCGCCGCTGGCCACGGCCTCGGCCACGGCCAGGTGGGTCGGCACCTCGCGCGCGTAGCCCCGCACCTGGGCCGGCTCCACCCCCGCGGCACGCAGCGCCGCGTCCAGCAGGGCGCGGCTGCCGGAGCCGGGCTCGCGGTTGACCAGGGTGACGTCGGGCCGGGCGAGGTCGGCCGGGCCGGTGATGCCCCGCGGGTTGCCGCGGGCCACGATCAGCCCCTGCTGCCACCGGGCCAGCGTCACGACGTGCACCCGCCGGCCGGGCAGCTCGCGCCGCACGAAGGGGAGGTTGAACTCGCCGGTGTCGGGGTCGCGCAGGTGGCTCCCGGCGGCGTGCGCCTCGCCCCGGGCGAGCGCGCGGAGCGCGGCGAGGCTCCCGGCGTGGGACCAGAGCAGCCGCAGGGCGGGGTAGCGCCGGGCCAGGTGGCTGGCGAGCAGCGCGAGGGCCGGGTCGCACCCCAGCACGACGACCGTGTTCTCGATGACGCGCGGATCGACGAGCAGGTCGACGCCGACGGCCCCGCTGGCGCGCCCGGCCGGGGACGGCGCCAGGCCGTCGGCGGCGGTCAGGACACCGGACGCCCCGCTCAGGGGGCGCGCCAGCACCCGCCCGCCGACGCGGGCCACCTGCACCCGCAGCGGGCCGCCCGCCGGCTGCGCGTCGGGCGCGGGGTCGGCCCCGACCAGGTCGGCGCGCACGCGGGCCAGCGCGCCGGGAAGCTGGAACAGCTCCTCAACCGGGCAGCCGAGCGCGCGGGCGAGGCGCAGGGCGACGGCCCGCTCGCGCCGCAGGGCGTCGAGCCGCGCGAGGGCGCGTTCGAGCAGGGCGCGGTGGGCCGGGTCGTTCAGCCAGCGGCTGACGCCCGAGGGGTGCGGCAGCGGCAGCACCACGGCCTCGCCGGAGGGGAACGCTTCCCCCACCAGCCGATCCAGCGGCCGGTTGCCCACGAAGGAGCGCGCCGCGAGCCGCCCCAGCGCCAGGATCACCTCCGGCCGCACCAGCGCGAGCTCCCCCTCCAGGTGCGGCCGGCAGAGGGCGATCTCGGCGGCCGAGGGAGCGCGGTCTCCCTTACCCGAGCGGCTGGGGCCAGGGAAGCACTTCGTCAGCAAGGTCAGGTAGCAGCGCTCATGCAGCACGCCGTCCGGGAAGCCGGCCTGCGCCAGCCAGCGGCGCAGCGTCCGACCGCTGGCGCCCGAGTAGGGGATCGGGTGCTCGTCGCGCCGCAGCGCCGGTGCCTGCCCCACCACCATGATCCGCTGCCCGGCGTGGCCCTGGAAGACGGGGAGCGCCTCCGGGATGAGCCCGGCCACCACGCACCGCCGGCAGGCGCGGATGGCCGCCTGGTGCGCCTCGAGTCGCCGCTGCCGATCGGCGACCAGGTCCACGCCGCGGGCCGGAGACGGAATCACGAGGCCGCGTCCTTCCCTGCGCCGGCCACCTGCGCGGCGACCGCCTGGTAGTAGTCCGCCAGCCGCCCGCTGCCGCTCAGCACCGCCTGGACGGCTGGCAGCACGGCAGCGCGCACCCGGCCGTCGAGCAGCGCGTCGGGCGCGTCGAGGTCGACCCAGCCGCCGCCGAAGGCCCGGATCAGCACCTCGCCGACATAGGCGGCCGCCGGCCCGGCCAGCGACGCCAGCGCCGGGCCGCCCGCACCGGCGTAGACCTCCGCCAGGTCGCGCCACTGCTGGAGCAGGGCATCCAGCGTCGCCAGCGAGGCCGGCGAGAAGTCGAGCGGGGCCCCGCTCCAGCCGTCCACGAGCGCGGCAAACCGCTCCGCTGCATCCCGCTGTCCCTGGGCGAGCTGTTCATCCATCGGCATCCCACCCCTCTCCGCCCCGACCAGCATTCTAGTGCCCCGGGGCCGTGGTATGCTGCCGGACGTCCGGCCGAGCACGGGCGGGTGTGGGGCTCGCAGCGTGGGAGGGGAGTGCGGCATGGCGGTCCAGCGGAGCGTGCTGGCGGTGCCGGGGAACAACTGGCGCATGATCGAGAAGGCCATCGCGTCCGACGCCGACACGATCTTCCTCGACCTCGAGGACGCCGTCGCGCCGGACGCCAAGGCGGCCGGCCGCGCGACGGTGATTCGCGCGCTGACCGAGCTCGACTGGGGGCGCAAGCCGCGCATCTTCCGCGTCAACGCGCTCGACACCCCCTTCTGCTACCGCGACCTGGTGGACGTGGTCGAGGCCGCGGGGGACCGGATCGACCGCATCATCGTGCCCAAGGTCGGCCGGCCCGAGGACGTGGCCTTCGTCGACATCCTGCTGACCCAGCTCGAGGCCGGCCTGGGCCTCGCCCGCCGGATCGGGCTGGAGGTCCAGATCGAGAGCGCCGAGGGGGTGCTCAACTGCGCGCGCATCGCCGCCGCCAGCCCGCGCATCACCGCCCTCGTCTACGGCCCCGGCGACTACAGCGCCTCGGTGCGCATGCCCGCGACCGCCATCGGCGCGCCCGACGAGTGGGACGCGGTCTACCCCGGCCACCGCTACCAGTACGTCCTGCACCGCATCCTCGTGGCCGCGCGCGCGGCGGGGGTGCGCGCCATCGACGGCCCCTTCGCCGACTTCCGCGACCCGGACGGCTGCCGTCGCGCGGCGATGCTCAGCCGGGCGATGGGCTACGACGGCAAGTGGTGCATCCATCCGAGCCAGATCCCGATCGTCAACGAGGTCTTCTCGCCCACGCCTTCGGAGATCGTCTGGGCGCAGCGGGTGGTCGCGGCCTACGAGGCCGCCACGCGCGAGGGGCGCGGCGCCATCGCCATCGACGGGCGGATGATCGACGCAGCCAGCATCCGCATGGCGCAGACGACGCTCGACCTCGCCCGCGCCGCCGGGCTGGTGGAGTAGCGGCCCACCCATCACGGAATTGTCGCACTGCCCGCGCCGCCTCGGACGCGCCTGACACACCCCGATCATTACGGTAGACGCCGGGCCGGGTGATGATGGGCCGGGCACTGCTCCCGGCACGGGGACGTGAGGCGGCGAGCGATGATCCGCAAGGTGTTGACCTATGGGCTTGGGACGCTGGCGGTACTGCTGGTGGCCATCCAGTTCGTGCCCTACGGGCGGGACCACCGCAATCCACCCGTGACGCAGGAGCCGGCCTGGGACAGTGCCCAGACGCGAGAGCTCGCGCGACGCGCCTGCTTCGATTGTCACAGCAACGAAACCAGGTGGCCGTGGTACACCAACGTGGCGCCCGTCTCGTGGCTGGTCCAGCGCGATGTGGAGGAGGGCCGGGCCAAACTGAACTTCTCCGCGTGGGACCGGCCCGAGGCACGCGAGGAGGCCGGCGAGTCGGCCAAGACGGTGCGCGAGGGCGAGATGCCGCCGTGGTACTACCTGCCGCTCCACCCGGAGGCACGGTTGAGCCCGGAGGAGCAGGCCGCCCTCATCCGCGGCCTGGAGGCGACCTTCGGCAGCGAGCGGGAAGGCGGCCACTGAGGCGCCGGCCGCGCGGGGCGGCGGGGTCGGACGGAGCCTCGCCGACCTTCGTTCGTCGTTCAGCGGAATTGACGGGAGCCGGCAAGATATCGGCGCTCCTGAGCCGTTCCCTCAGGCGGCGCGCCCGATGGCAGACGCAACCTCGTCCAGGATCCGGGGCACGTCGCTGGGCCGCTCGCACACGCGGAAGATCCAGCGTCCCATGTCGCCCCAGTTGGTCACCGCCTCGCACCAGCGCTCCGCCGCCGTGTACTTCTGTCGGTCCTCTTCCGTCGTCATCCCCTTCACCTCCAGCAAGAGGTGGCTCCCGTCGACCAGCCGGACCACGAAGTCGGGCAGGAAGTCGTGCTGCGCGCCCGCGAACTCGTACGGGATGGCGAGATCGAGGTGGTCGTTGCGCGCGTACGCCTGCACCAGCGGCGACATCTCGAGCTGGTAGGCGACCGATGCCTCCCAGGTCTGCGTGTCGAGGACAACGTGGCTGATGTGGCTCTTCACCGTCGTGCGACAGGGGCGCACGGTGCGAAACACCACCTCGCGAGTCGAGCCGCGCGGGCGGAAGCGCTCCAACCGCGGCAGGAGCTTCGCCTCCCCGGCAGCGTCGACGGGTCGGATCGCCGCGCCCAGACGCTGGACGACCACGCTCACGTACTTTTCCAGGCCGATCTCGCGCGGGTCGGCCGTGCCGTAGTCGACCCGGCGGCGGAGGTAGGCGCGCACGATCTCCAGCGCCTGCGGGAAGAGCAAGTGCCGCGCCCGGTACTGGAACTGCGCCTTGTCGAGCAGCGCATTGGTCAACCGGCGGGCGATCTCGTACTCGATCTGCTGCAGGCGCACCGAGGCGTAGAACTGCTCCCGGGTCTGGACCTGCGTCTCGCCCGGCCCGGCCAACCCCGGCGCGCCCAGCTCGTAGCCGACCTTGGCCCGCACGATCGCCGCGGTCGGCTCCACGTTTGGATCGATCTTGAGCTGCGGCACGGCAGCGACATCGCAGGCGATGCGGTCGGTGACGGCGAAGACGTAGCCCTCCACGCGCGGGAACTCGATCCCGTAGGCCGTTTCCCGCTCCTTGAGGGCCTGCACCAGCGTCGTCTCGCGCGGCGCCACCGGCGCGGTGGTCGGCCGCCGTTTGACCGGGATCACCTCGAAGGGAATGCCGTAGACGTCGACGTACTCCTCGTTCTGCGGGATGCCGTTCTCGTCCAGATCGAAGTCGTAGCTCAGGCGCCGCAGCCCCCGGCCGATGACCTGCTCGCAGAGGAGCTGCGACTGGAAGGCGCGTAGCCCGAGGATCTGCGTCACGTTCTGGGCGTCCCAGCCCTCGGTGAGCATGCCGACCGAGACGACACAGCGCACCTCCGCGCCCGGCTCCCCCGGCTTCCCGACCGTGGAGACGATGCGGCGCAGGCGCTCGGCCGCAGCGGCGCGGCTGCCCTCCCCTCCCAGGTCGGCCTGGGCCAGCAGCTTCGAGTCGATCCGGATCGTGACCTCGCGCCCCGGCTCGTTGCCCAGCAGCTCGGGCAGCACGCGGCCGTCCTCGGCGATGTACTCGTGCACCAGTTTGGCGATGTCGGTGTTGTCGCACACCACGATCATGCAGGGCGGCACCGGGTAGTCGCCGCGCTGGAACGCCTCATAGGTCGTCTTCCAGACCCCGGCCAGTTGCTGGAGCGCCCCTTCGGCCTCCCGCAGCACCGCTTCCGGCTTCGGCTTGCGTCGGGCGGTGCCCCGCTCCCGCGGCGAGAGCGACGGCATGATCGTCTTCCACAGGCTGAAATACTTCGGCTCCGGCCGACCGGTGTCGTCCGCCACCGGCACGCGCGGGATCTTCACGATCCCCGACTCGATGGCGTCCACCAGGCCGAAGTCGGACACGAGCCACGGGAACGGCTCCCCCTCGGGGTAGCCGCTGCCCTGGATGTAGAAGGGCGTCGCCGAGAGGTCGAAGCAGAAGTTGATCCCGCGGACGGCGTTGATCCGGTCCAAGCCGGAGACCCAAACGGTCGCCTCCTCGCGCTCCGCCCGTGCCTCCTGGCTCAAGTCCGCGAGCGCATCATCGTCCTCCGGGAGGGGTGCCGGGCGGTAGGCGTGGTGCGCCTCGTCGTTGATGACCAGGATGTTCCGCCGGCTGCCGAGGTCGCGCAGCACGCGGGCACAGAAGGCGGCGTCGCTCTCGGCGCCGCGCTGGACGATGCCGCGCCGCCGGCTGTCGTCCTCGGGCATGAAACCGTGCCAGTTGGTGATATGGACGCGGGCGCGGCCGAGCAGGTCGCGCATGCCGGCCGGCACCAGGTCGAACGCCTCGTAGTAGTTGCCGCGCGCGCCGGGGATGAGCGGCCGTGCCGGGTCCTGCTCCACCCCGTCCACCTCGCGCGGCGCGCCGCCGAGTCGCTCCTTCACCGTCAGGTTCGGGCAGACGACCAGCACGGCGTCGGAGTAGCGGCGCGACTGCGGCGCCTGCACCTTGTTCAGCACCGACCAGGCGATGACCATCGCCATGACGACGGTCTTGCCCGAGCCGGTCGCCATCTTGGCGCCGAAGCGGCGCAGTGGCGGGTAACCCTTGCCGCCGTTGGGCAGGTCGAGGGGGACCTGGCGCGCCATCGCCCGGCCCGCTTCGGTTTCGGTGAGCCAGATGATCGTCTCGGCCGCTTCGAGCTGGCAGAAGAAGAGCTGCCGATCGCGCCCCTCGCGGGTCCAGTGTGCCAGCAGCTTGCGGGTCACCGGGGTGACGCCGGGGTAGCCCCGCTGGCGCCACTCGCTCACTCGCTTACGGATCGTGTTGACCAGGGCCAGCTCGACGAAGTGCTCGTCCTTGTCCATCGCGAGCGGCGCGTCGAGCGGGCGGTGCGAGTTTCGGATGTAGTAACCCGCCGGTCGCCGGCCCGGCCAGATGGTGGGCTGCCGGTTCTCGTAGACCCAATACCGCGTCGGCTCACGGTACGGATTGTTCAAGATCGGTTGATCGACTGTCAGCGACATGGCTGCAACTTCCTTCGGGAGCGCCGGCGTCGAAGGGCGGCTGGTCGTTCTCCCGTGAGCGCCCTTGTACCGCGAACGCGAGCCGGCGAGGACGCCGGCGCTCCTTAGATCCGGATGACCCGCATCACCTCGTTGCCGCGCAGGTCGATCACCTTCACCGCGACCCGCCGGTGCTGCCCCGGCTTGAACGGGAACGACGTCGTCCCGGTCATCTGCGCGAACCGGTCCGGGTCCAGCGTCCCCCGGAGCTCGGCGTCGCCCGCGGCCTCGGCCGCCTCGATCTGGGGCTGGTAGCGCTCGGCGACCGGATCGATCCGGGTGTTCTGGGCGATCGACTTCAAGGTGATGTGGGGCACCGTCTTGTAGACGAAGCCGCCGGAGACGCCCTGCTCCGGGTGGGCCAGCTTGTAGTAGGGGAAGGTGGCGGTGAGGAGGCGCTGGCGGGCAAGGGCGAGGGCGACGCGGCTGGTGTCGATGGTGATCCAGCGGCGACCCCACTGCTCGGCGACGTAGGCGGTCGTGCCGCTGCCGCAGGTCGGGTCGAGAACGAGATCACCGGGATCGGTGGTCATGAGCAGGCAGCGGGCGACGACTTTCGAGACTGTCTGCACAACATAGACTTTGTCCCGTTCCGCGGTCCCCATTGTGTCGATCCAGATATTAGTCAACGGGACATATGAGAAGTCAGTGTGATATAGCTTAAAATTGACGAACGTCCTGGTTGAGAAAATGCGTCCCGCCGCCGCAAGCCTAGCCAGTCCAGTCGAATTCGTCTTCCAGTGTTGATTGGCGGGGGGTCTCAGTACTCTTCCCTCAAAAACGAAGTCCTGCGGAGTCTTTGAAGCTCCGTCGGATGTCAGAGGCCCGCCCAAGAACAGCTTGGCTCCTGACGGAAGAAGAGCCGGATTTGCCATCTCATCAGGGGTAGCCGGCCTCGTTTCGCCATCGGACAGTTCCACGGACGAGTACCGCTCGCCAGACCCATCGGTAAGAGACTTCTCTTCGTACAGGTGATGGAACTTTACGACTGACTTGTTGCGGGCGTACCAGATCAGGTAGTCGCATATCGAAGACAGTATCTTGCCGCTGAACGCCCCGGTCTTCTTGAAACTGATGATGCCACAGAAGTTCTCACGCCCGAACACCTCGTCCATGAGGCAGCGGACGAGGTGGACGTTCTCGTCGCCGATCTGGACGAAGATGCTGCCGCTCTCGGTCAGCAGCTCGCGGGCGACGCGCAGCCGATCGCGCAGGTAGGTCAGGTAGGAGTGGATGCCGAGGGTCCAGGTGTCGCGGTAGGCCTTGATCACCTCCGGCTCGCGCGTGAGCGAGGCGTCGTCCTCCCCCACGTCGCGCCGGTCGATCCACGGCTGGAAGTTCGAGGAGTACTTCACGCCGTAGGGCGGGTCGAAGTAGATCATCTGCACCTTGCCGCCCAGCAGCTCCCGCTCCAGCAGCGAGTTCATCACCACCAGACTGTCGCCCAGGATCAGCCGGTTGGCCCAGTCGACGTCGTGCTGGTAGAACTGCACCGCTTCGCCCAGCGGCAACTGCGGGTCGGCGAAGAGGCCGAGCTGCTTCGGCTCGGGCCGCCGGGCGGCGTCGATGATCGCGCGCGCCGAGACGCGCTCGTGGATGTGCAGCGGCACCGTCTCGACCTCGACCCCGGCCGCGTCCTCGACCTCGATGGCCCGCAGCCCTGGCTTGCCGGCCCAGACGAGCTGCGGGGAGAGATGCGGGTCGGAGACGTAGGTGCGGGTCGGGGTCTCCCGCACGGCCGGCTCGTAGCTGGCCAGGCCGATCGGGGGGTTGTTCTTGCGGGTCGCGTCGTGGCGGTAGTCCTGCACCTCGGCGCGCGGCCGGGATGCCTTCTTGCTTCGCCGTGCCATGTCGATTCCGTGCTCCAGGGTGAGACGCAACGACGGACTGGCAGGCCGCCGGTCATCGTCTCGCCGGTGAGGGAACGTCGCCTGGGTGTCATGTTATCACGGGTTGGCGAATCGTGGAGCGCCGGCGTCCTCGCCGGCCTTCGTTCGTCGTGCGGCGGGGTTGACGGGAGCCGGCACTCCACGCGGCCGGCGCGGCTGGGGCGACGGCGTCGGCTTGACACATCGGCGCGTCGGCCCGTATGGTGAAAACCGCGCATGCCCAGGGCCGCCAGATGGCGGTCGCGACGCAGGGACGAGGGGTCGACGAACGTGAACACGCTGCCGCGGCAGGTCGAGCCTGCCGAGGATCAGGCTGACCGCTATTACGACTACTCACCCCGGCTGATCGGCGGGCTGATCGCGGCCTACGTGCTGGCCTGGCTGAGCATCAGCGCGGGCTACGCCCTGTTGGAGGGGCTCGCAATCCTCCTCTTGTTCGCCGTCGCCGCGGCCACGGTCGCGCTCGATGGCACGGCCGTCCTCACCCTGCGCGGGCGGATCAGCCGGAAGCGGCCGCCGGGCTGCGTCGCGATCGGGATCGCGCTGATGTTCTTTCCCCTGTTCTTCTTCTGGTTGATCCCCTACCTGGCCATCGCCGCGCGGGACACGCACGCCGCCCGGTCGCGGCGGGCGCTGGAGCGGCAGCAGCGTATCGCGGAGCTGGAGGCGAAGCTGGGGCTGCTGCCGAGCGCGGCGGGGCCGTGCCCGACGTGCGGCAAGCCGCTGCAGGCGGGGGCGGAGTTCTGCGCCTACTGCGGGGAGCGGGTGGCGACCCCGCTGCGGCTCTGTCCCCAGTGCGGCACGCGCACCTTCCCCGACGCGAGCTGGTGCCCGTCGTGCGGCGCGCCGCTCCCGCCGCCCGGGATCGGGGCCTAGCCGGCCGCGGGGCCCACCGCGTGGAGCGCCGGCGTCCTCGCCGGCTCTCGTTCGCGGTACCAACACGCTCACCGGTGGACGACGAGGTGCCGTGCGACGCCCGCGCTCGTCGTCGCGTGGAGCGCCGGCTTCTAGCCGGCTTGCGTGGTGTCGAGTCGTAAGCACGGGAACGGAATCCGCCGAGGACGGCGGCGCTCCCGAGGGCGCTCGCGATCGGAGAGGGACATGCGTGTCGACGGCTCAGGCTGGTATTCCTGGTACTACTTGCCGCACTGGGAGCAAGCCGGCCTGGTCCAGTTCATCACGTTTCGGCTGGCGGATGCGCTCCCCCGCGAGGTAGTGGCTGAGTTGGACGATGCGCGGCGACAGGGCGGGTCGACAACCTGGCGGCGCGAGTGGGAGCCGCGGCTCGATGCCGGCTATGGCACTTGTGTCCTGCGCGATCCGCGCGTCGCGTCGCTCGTTCAGTCCGCTCTCCGATATTTCGACGGGTCACGCTACCGTCTGCACGCGTGGGTGGTGATGCCCAACCATGTCCACGCCCTGATCGAGCCATTTCCGGGGGTCAGGGTCTCGCCGATCGTGCAGGCGTGGAAGTCGTTCACGGCGAGGGAGATCAATCTCCTGCTCGGGCGGTCGGATCGGCTCTGGCAACGGGAGTACTTCGACCGCGCGATCCGGGATGCGGGCCATTATGAGCGGGTTGTAGCGTATATTCACGCCAATCCGGTGAAGGCAGGTCTGGTGGCTGACCCGTCAGCGTGGCCGTGGAGCAGCGCCTACGGGAACGCTGGCATCCCTGCCGACTTCCGCGACACCGAGCCGTAAGCGCGCGAACGAGCGCCGGCGAGGACGCCGGCGCTCCACGATGCAGGCGCGCCGTGGCTGGCGCTAGGCCATCTGCTCGGCGCGGGCGCGCTGGAGGATGGCCGCCAGGTCCTCCAGGAGGTAGCGCGCGAAGCGGTCCTGCTGCCCGAGGCGCCACTCCGCGATGTGCGCCTTCACCGCGGCGCGGGTCTCGTCCGGCATGTGATCGACCATCCGGTTGATCCCCGGCAGCTCGGGGTGCGCCTCGGCGAAGCGGCGCGTCTCGGCGGCGATCTCCCGGGTGGCGCGCTCGGGTCGCTCCACCAGCACGCCGATCTCGTTGAGGTTCTTGTCCATGAGAATGAAGACGGGGATGGCCAGGTAGCCGTCCTTGCGCGGGTAGCGGGCGTTCAGGTCGCGGTGCTGGTCGCGGGGGAGCACGCGCACCTCGACGGTCGGCACCTCGCGGGCCAGGCGCACCACGACCGGGACGAACTGGGCCGAGTCGCGACACCAGTCCTCGGTCAACACGAGGATGCGCAGCGGCTGCTGCCCGAAGACGGCGCGGTCGAACTCGGTGATCTCCGTCCGCTCGATGTTCTCAAGGAACCGCTCGCGGTTCTCGCGCATCCGGGCGATGTACTCGTCGATGGTCATGGCCTGGGGCCAGCGCTCGGCTGCCGACATGCTTCGCTCCTCAGATCGTGTCGTGCCCGCTGGGGGCGGGCGAGGCTGCTCCCCTCACGAGTGCGGAACGCATGGGGGGGGTTCCGTCTTCCCGGCGGACCGCGCAGCCCGCAGCCCTGCCCTCCCCTAAGTCTAGGCGGCGGGGCAAGGTCGGCAGCGGGCGAGGCGGTGGGCGCCGCCTCGCCGGGCCGCCGGGGGGTCCCGTCAGCCGCACTGCCGCAGCTCGGGGATGACCTCCAGGGCGCAGCGCTGCATGGTCTCGAGGTGCTCGTCGGGCGGCATCGGGAAGATGAAGTCGGTGAACCCGGCGCGGCGGTAGGCCAGCACGACGTCGCGGAAGTGGTCGACCGAGGTGAAGGGGTGGCGCCAGGTGTAGACCGAGAGGCGGACCTCGGCCGGGTCGCGTCCGACGCGGCGCGCCGCCTGGCGGAAGCGCTCGACCGCCGGCGCGGCCTCCTCCGGCTCGAGCCGCGTGTTCCAGATGTCGGCATAGCGGGCGGCCAGGGTCATCATCCGGGGCTTGAAGGCGCCGATGACGATGGGGATGTGCGGCCGCTGGAGCGGCTTGGGCTCGAACGGCGCGTTCTCCAATTGGTAGTAGCGGCCGTGGAACGTGGTGCGCTCCTGCGTCATGAGGCTGCGGATGACCTGGAGCGCCTCCTCGAGCATCGCGATCCGCTCACCGACCGGGGGGAAGGGGAAGGAGTAGGCGCGATGCTCGCGCTCCATCCAGCCGGCCCCGATGCCCAGCTCGAGCCGCCCGTTGGAGGCGTGGTCGATGGTGACCGCCTGCTTGGCCAGCAGTGCCGGGTTGCGATAGGTGTTCCCGCTCACCATCACGCCGAAGCGCACGCGGTGGGTCAGCATGCCCAGGGCGGCGATGGCCGTCCAGGCCTCGAGGTACGGGGTCATCTCGTCGTCGGAGGCCATGAAGTGGTCGACCACCCAGACGGTGTCGAAGCCCAGCGACTCGACGAGTTGCCATTGGCGGGCAAGCTCGGGGAACGGCCGCCGGTTGCCGGTGCCGATCCCAAAGCGCAGCGGAAACGCCATCGCTCCCTCCCCCTCCTCGTCGATAGCCGGCCGCGCTGCCGGGCACCTGTTTCCCAAGAGGGGACGACCCCGCACGTCGCGTGCACGTGATTCCCGGTCCGTTGACGGACACCTTCGCACGCGGGCGGGCGGGTGTCAATCGCGGGCGGCGGCACCCTGCCGGCCGATTGTGCCGCCGACGCCGACCGGAAGCCGCCGAGGCTCCGTCCGACGGCGGCGCTCCACGCGATGACGAGAGCCGGCGAGGCTCCGTGCGACGCCGGCGCTCCCGGGGCGCGCCGCCCCGGGGGCGGCAGGCGTTGTCATGACGACACAACAAGCCTGGCATCGGCTATACTCCACAGCACGACACGCGCGCAGAGGACCCAGCAGCGCGCCCGCGAGCCGCGGCGCGCAACCTACAGAGGGCTTGCCGATCAAGGACGGACGGGGGCACGGCATGGGGAGACGGGGGGCCGCCGCTCGGGCGAACAGCGGCCTGCTGCGCTGGGGCATCGTCGTGGCGGCGACCGGGGTCCTGGCCGTTGCCGCCGGGGGCCGCTTCCTGATCGGCGTCGTGTTCGACCAGGTGCGGGAGGGGTTCGGCCTCTCGCACGGCGACCTCGGCCTGATCGTCTCGCTCAGCATCCTGGTCATGGGCGCCAGCCAGCCGGCTGTCGGCTGGCTGGTCGACCGGCTGCCGGCGCGGTTGGTCGCCGCCGGTGGGCTGGCCCTGCTGGCCATCGGGCTGGTCCTCACCGGGCGCGCGGGCAATATCTGGCAGCTCGTGCTCGGCTACTGCGTCTTCGTCGCGCTGGGGCTGGCGGCCGTCTCGCCGGTGACGGTCACGCCGCTAGTGGCGAGCTGGTTCGTCAAGCGGCGGGCGACGGCGCTCTCAATCGTGAACGCCGGCGGCTCGCTGGGGCAACTGGCCATCGTCCCGGGGCTGACGATGCTGGTCGTCGCGGCCGGCTGGCGCGACGCCTACGCGCTCCTCGGCGCGGCGCTGTTCTTCATCGGCGCGCCGCTGATCCTGTGGCTGCTCCGGGAGCGGGAGGGTGACGGCCAGCTCGCCGGCGCCGCGGCCGGCTGCGACCTGCGGCGCGCCGTGGCGCACCGCTCGTTCTGGCAGCTCAGCGTCGGGTTCTTCGTCTGCGGCTTCACCATGGCCTGGGTCACGACCTACTTCGTCGACTATGCGCTGGCCGAGGGGATCAGCCGGGAGACGGCGGGCTTCGGCCTGTCGCTCATGGGCGGGGCGAGCATCCTGGGGACGCTGGCGACCGGCTGGTGGGCCGACCGGGCCGGCGGCGTCGTGCCGCTGGCGACGGTCTACGCGCTGCGCGGCCTGGGCTTCGCCGGCCTGATGGTGGCGGGGAACGGGATGGCGGCCACGCTCCTGGCGCTGGCGGTCATCGGCTTCTCCTGGAGCTCGACGGTGCCGCTGACCTCCGCGCTCTGCGCCGACATCTACGGCCGGCGGGCGCTGGGGACGATCTTCGGGTTAATGTTCGCGATCATGCCGATCGGCTCGGCGGTCGGCTCGGCGCTGGCCGGGGAGCTGCGCGACCTGACCGGGACGTACGCGACATCACTGCTGGCCAACGTCGCCGCCGGCCTGTTGGCCGCCGTGGTCGTCCTGGCCGTCCGCCCCCGGCCGATCTTCGCGCGGCCCGCCGCTTCGGCAGCCGGGGAGCCAGCCCCGACGCTCGCCGACTGAGCGCGGGCCGCGACCTCGGGTCCGCAGAGAGGAGACAGCGGTGATCACGGGCCTTGGGAGCGTCCCCGTACCGGTCGCGGACCTCGACCGCGCGCTCGCCTTCTACCGGGATACGCTCGGCTTCACGGTGCGTGAGGATCGCCGGCTGCCGGACGGCACGCGCCGGGTGGCGGTGGCGCCGACGGCGGCGGGGCCGGCGCTGGCGCTGGTCCGCCGGGCCGACGGGCACCCGCCCCTCGCTGGCCTCACGCTCCTCACCGGCGACATCCAGCGCACCTACGCGGTCCTGCGCGAGCGCGGGGTGCGCTTCGACGGCGAGCCGGACATGCAGGCGTGGGGTGACTGGGAGGTGGCGTTCGACGACCCCGACGGTAACCGCTTCCACCTCATCCAGCGGCACGGGAGCCCCCGCTAGGGGCGGGCATGGTGCCGCACGGAGCCTCCGGCCGCGATCGCGCCGGCTGCCGGGGCCAGGCGGGCAGCCCGGCGCTCCGATCCCACCATCGGCGCGCGTGCGGGGGCGGAATACAGGGAACCGGCATGCCCGTTGCAGAGTGGTGACGGGCATGCGGGCCCGTCAGCCCTATCCACAGGAGGGCAGCCGTGACCAACCCGCTCCCGCCGCTATTCGGGCTCAACATCGACCCCGGCACCGCGGATCCGGCGGATCCCTTCCGCCGCGCCCGGCTCGCCGACGAGACCGGGCTCGACCTGATCACGATTCAGGATCATCCGTACCTGGCGACGCACTTCGACACCTGGACCCTGCTCACGGCGCTCGCCGGCGCCACCGCGCGGGTCCGGCTCGGGACCAACGTCTCGCCCCTGCCGGCCCGGCCGCCGGCGATGCTGGCCAAGGCCGCGGCCACGCTGGATGTCCTGAGCGGGGGCCGGGTGGAGCTGGGGATCGGCGCGGGCGGTTACCCCGTGGGGCTGCGCGCCTTCGGGGCGGCGCCGCCGCCGGGCGGGGCGGCCGTCGCCGCGTTCGAGGAGTGCATCCGGATCATTCGCGGGCTGTGGCAGAGCGAGGGCGCCTTCACCCTCGACGGGGAGCACTTCCGCGTGCGCGGCGCGCGCTTCGGCCCGCGCCCGGCGCACCCGATCCGGATCTGGGTCGGGGCCACCCGGCCGCGGATGCTCCGGCTGGCCGGGCGGCTGGCCGACGGGATCCTGGTCAGCAACCCCTACGTGCCCCCGGAGCGCCTGCCGACGCTCAACCGCTGGGTGGATGAGGGCGCGGCCGCGGCGGGCCGGCCGCCCACGGCGATCCGGCGCGGCTACAACCTGATGGGGGTCATCGACCTGCCTGGCCGCCCGGCCCGCGCCGACGAGG
This sequence comes from Sphaerobacter sp., assembly GCA_029961075.1. Lineage (GTDB taxonomy): Bacteria > Chloroflexota > Chloroflexia > Thermomicrobiales > Thermomicrobiaceae > Sphaerobacter. Next base: position 31,141 of record JASBVL010000021.1, on the reverse strand, counting down.
TCCGGGCCGGCACGCTGGTGCTCCCCGTCGACGGCTGGATCGCGCACCTGACGTGGCTCTGGCGGGAGCAGCGCATCGACACGTTCATCTTCTGGCCGCTCGGCCAGCACCAGATCGAGCAGGCGGCGGTCTTCGCCGCCGCGGTCGCGCCGGCCGTGCGCGAGGCGCTCGGCCGGCACAGGTAGGCTAGCACGGCGCCCCGGGCGGCGCGCCGGCGTCCGCGGCGGCGCGGGGGGCCGGGGCTACTCCTCCTCCTTCAGCGGCTCGCCGCCCTCGCGCAGCGCAGCCGGCTGGTCGCCCAGCTCCTCGGCCAGCACCTCTGACGGCTGCGGGGCTGGGATCTCGGCCTGGGCGGCCCCGACCTGGACGACCATCTCGTCCCCGGGCGTCAGGATCTCGCACCCCTCGGGCACCGGGAGGTCGGCCACGAGGATCGCCTGGCCCACCTCGCGCAACTGGGAGATGTCGACCTCGATCTGCGGCGGGATCTTGTCCGGCAGGGCGCGAATCTCGATCTCCTGCCGGCCGTGGGTCAGCACGCCGACCCCGTCGGGGAGCTCCCCCACGAGGGCAACGTGCACATTCACGACGGTCGGCTCGTTGAGGTTGGGGGCGTAGAAGTTGACGTGCTGCAGCTCCTTGCCGAGCGCGTCCCGCTCCACCTCGCGGATGAAGACCGGCTGTGTCGTGCCGTCGATCGCAAGATCGACCAGCGTTGTCGAGCCGAGCTGGCGGTACAGGCGATCGAACTCGTGGGTCGGCACGGAGACGGGCCGGGGGGTGTCGACCGCCGGGCCGTAGACGATGCCCGGCAGGAGTCCCGCGCGGCGGAGCTGCTTCACCTTCTTGCCAATCACGGTGCGCGGTTGTGCACGCAGTTGCGGATTCGCTGCCACCGTTACGCTCCCTCCTTGGTAGCACCGACCGCAGGCTCCTCCACGATCCGGCGCTCCTCGGCACTGCGGACTGCGCGTCTAGCGTAGCACTCACCACCCGACGTGGCAAACCGGCAGGCACTGCGTCTTGCCCATCCTAGACTAGACAATCGCGCACGCATGCGCGAAAATAGCCTCCAGGCAGCTCGCGGTTCCAGGCAAAGATTAGTCACGAGACGCACGCACTATCTGTCGCGGGCTGACCGCCTCACTGGCTCAGGACTGATGACTGATAGCACTGCAGAAAACACCACTGCTATACTGGTAATCGACAGCTACGCGGTCGGTTGGGGCATGGTGATCAACCGTATCCAGGGGCTGTGGCGAACGGCGAGGCGGAGGCCAGTGGCCCGGGGTCGCCTGTCGGGCACGAGGAAGGGAAGAGGATTGCGATGAGTGCCACGGCGTTGACAAATGGCGGGCGCGCGGCGGCAGACAGCGACGACTTGATCGATCTGCTGCGCCGGACGTTGGTGCATCTGCAGCCCGGCCCGGAGAGCCTCGCCAACCACTGGCCAAACCTGACGATGCAGCAACTCCGGGTGCTGCGCATCCTGTACACGGCCGGGCCAACGCGCGTCTCGGTCCTGGCCCGGCTGCTCGCGGTCTCGACCCCGACCGTGACCGGCATCCTCGACCGGCTGGTGCGGCAGGGGCTGGCCTACCGCACCGATGACCCGCGCGATCGCCGCGTGGTGCTCAACGCCCTGACGCCCGAGGGGGAGCGGGTCATCGCCAGCCTGCACCCGCTTCAGGAAGAGCGCCTCCAGGCCGCGGTGGCGTCGCTGGATCCGGATACCCGCCAGAGCCTGGCACACAGCCTGAGCACGCTGCTCGGCAGCTTGCGCGCCCGGACCTAGCCCGCGCGTCACCGGAAATCCGTCGTCCCCCGCCAGCACCACAGCCGCACACCGTTGCCGGTGGCGCCGTCGGGGGTACACTTCCCGACGACGCCGAGGCTGACACCCTGTTCCTCGGTGTGACGGTCGTCATGCTACCCAGGCTGCTAACCGCGCCGTTCGCTCCCTCCGTCGAGCACCGGCGCGGTGTTGGCGCATGCGCCGACCAGCAGACGGGAGCGGCCTCCACGCCAACACGTGCCACGTCCGACGACGACCAGATGCGGTCCCGGGGGAAGCCAACCAGAAGGGACGGTACACAGCCGGATGAGCGAGTGGACGCTGAACATCCTGGAGACGCTGGGCTACCTCGGACTCGGGCTGGTGCTCGTCCTGGAGAACGTCTTCCCACCGATCCCCTCGGAGCTGGTGCTCCCCCTGGCGGGCTTCATGGTCGGCCGCGGGCAGATGAACCTCTGGGCCGCGGTGGGCGTGGCGACCGCCGGCGCCTACACGGGCGCCCTCATCCTCTACGCCCTCGGCCGGTGGGGCGGCCGGCCGCTGGTGCTGCGCTACGGCTACATCTTGCGCATCGACGAGAAGGCCCTGGAGCGCGCCGATAGCTGGTTCGCACGCTGGGGTGATTGGGTCGTGCTCGTCGCGCGCGTGGTGCCCATCGCCCGCAGCGTCGTCTCGGTCCCGGCGGGCACGACGCAGATGCCCCTCCTGCGCTTCAGCATCCTCACCATTGCCGGGACCACGGTGTGGAACTCGATCCTGATCTGGGCGGGGAAGCTGCTCGGCGAGAACTGGGAGTTGGTGAGCCGGTGGGTCAGCACCTACTCGAATGTGGTCGCCGCCCTGATCGCGGTGGCCGCGCTCGCCGGCGGGCTGTACCTGGTCCTCCGCCGCAGCGGGATCGGCCCGCGGATCCCGCGCGCCTAGGCCCTACACTCGCCAACCACGGACGACGCTACCCCGGCGGGGCGCACTGCCCCACCGGTCGCACGCCTGCATCCCGCGACCGCTCGGCCACGGTGCCCCGGCCGTAACCCCTGACGTGCGCCTGACCTCCTGGGCTCACTGCCGCGCGGCCCCCCACGCAGGATGACCGGAATGGGGGCGGATGGCGATGGACACCATGCGGCGGGTGACGGTGTGCGGCACACGGTCCTCCCCGACCATCCATACCACGCCAGGCGCCGTGCACCGGTCGGGGCGGGGCTTGTCGCACGGAGCACCGCCCGGCGATGCGTGGTCTACGGCTCGCTGTCACGCCCACCACGGGCGGCTCCGTTCGGCACCAGGCTCGCCCCGACCGGATATCGTCACCGCGCGGAGGTGCGGCGGGCAAACGGCTCGCCTCGAGCGCGGCGGCGGGACGAGAGCCGGCGAGGCTCCGGGCGACGCCCGCGCTCCACGGGGCAGTGCGGCCGGAGGACGCCAGCAGCGGCGCAGTTAAACCTCCACGCCGGTCGTCCCGTCTCTGCTGGTGAGGGTCCGTCATCGCGACCGACCACGAGGGGAGACGGCATGGAGATCGTGATCGAAGACCTGCGCAAGTACTACGGCGCGGTGCGCGCGCTCGACGGGGTGTCGCTGCACGTGCCCGGCGGTATGTTCGGCCTGCTGGGGCCGAACGGCGCGGGGAAGACGACGCTGATGCGCATCCTGGTGACGCTGCTGGCGCCGACGTCCGGCCGGGTGACCGTCGGCGGCATCGACGTGATGCGCGAGCCGGCGCGGGTGCGCGAGATACTGGGCTACATCCCGCAGGAGTTCGGCTTCTACCGCAGCCTCACCGCCTACGAGATGCTCGACTACATCGGCACGATGAAGCGCATCCCGCCCCGCGCGCGGAAGCGGCAGGTGGAGGCGGTGCTGGAGGAGGTGAACCTGACGGCCGACGCCAAGCGGCGGATCGGCACCTACTCCGGCGGGATGAAGCAGCGGCTCGGGATCGCGCAGGCGCTGCTGGGCGACCCGGCCCTGCTGGTGGTGGATGAGCCGACCGCCGGGCTGGACCCGGAGGAGCGCATCCGCTTCCGGAACCTGCTGGTGCGCATCTCCGGCCGCCGGACGGTGCTGCTGTCGACCCACATCGTGGCCGACGTCGAGGCGAGCTGTACCGGGCTGGCGGTACTGCGACAGGGCCGGATCGCCTTCGCGGGCACGCCGGAGGAGCTGGTCGAGCGGGCGCGGGGGCGGGTCTGGCAGCTGGAGGTCGAGCCGGGGGAGTGGGAGGCCGTCGCCGCGCGCGTGCAGGTGGTGTCGAGCCGGACGGTCGGCGGGCGCCTGCAGCTCCGGGTGGTGGCGGACGAGAACCCCTTGGGGCGGGGGGTGCCGGTCGAGCCGGGGCTGGAGGACGGCTACCTGGCGGTCAGCGGCACGACGCTGCGGGAGGGGATGCTGACTCATGTCTAGCCTCCTCGCCCGCGCGCTGATCGCCTGGCGCCTGGAGCTGCGGCTGCTGGTGCGCCACTGGGCCTACCCGCTGCTGCTGGCAGCCTGGTCGGCGTTCGTGATCTACGTCTTCCGCGACCAAGCCGTGATCTCGCCCGAGGCGGCGCTGAACCGGGACCTCGGGCACTTCAGCATCGGCATCAGCTCGCTGGCGGCGCTCCTGCTCGGCGCGGCCGGGGCCGGGCGGAGCCAGCGCACGCGCTTCGCCTCGCTGGAGGAGTCGTACCCGACCGGAGCTGAGGTGCTGCTCGGCCGCTGGCTGGCGGGGGTCGTGGCGCTGCTGCCGACGCAGGTCGCCGCGGTCGCGATCGCCGGCCGGGCCGGGCCGGCCTCGTCCCTCTGGCGAGGGCTGCCGACGTTCGTGCTGGAGGCCACCATCACCGTCGCCTTCTGCACCGCGGTCGGCTGGCTGCTGGTCTCCTGGCTCGGCCCGCGTCGCTGGGTCTACCCGCTGCTGGCCGGGGGCTGGCTCGGCTGCCTGGGGCTGCCGGTCTTCCTCGGCCGGCGGAATCTGGGCATCCCCGGCGCAGAGCTGCTCGACTTCATGCGCAGCGACACCGGGAGCTACGAGGAGCTGTGGGGGCGACTCTTCGAGGGGGCGCTGCCGGTCTGGTTCAACCTCTTCTACGCCGGGCTGGCTGCGCTCGGCGTGGCGCTGGTCGTCGCCCGCGTCGCCGCGCGGCGACGGCGGCGCGCGCCGCTGGTCCCCGCCGCGCTGGCGCTGGCTGCGCTGGTGGTGGCCGCTGCGAGTGCCACCGCCTACGTCCAGCAGGTGCGCGCCTGGGAGGCGCGGGCGGTCGATCGTGGCAAACCCCGGCCGCTGCCAGGCCCCGGCGATCTCGCGACCGCCGCGGTGGAGACGATCGACGCCTGGGAGATCGCGGTCGATCTCACCGACCCGGCATCACCCCGCTTCGATGCGCGCTTTACGCTGCGCAACGCCGGAAGCGAGCCGATCACGGCCGCGACGCTGACGCTGCACCGGGATCTGGCGATCACCATGTCCAGCCTGCCCTACGCGCGGGACGGGGACGTGCTCACGCTGACCTTGTCCGAGCCGCTGGCACCGGGCGCGACGCGCGACCTGCGTCTTGCCTACGCCGGGCCGATCTGGGCCTTCATCGCCGGCTTCGACCAAACTCCGTATCCAGTCACCTTCACCGCGGCGGATGGCGTGCGCCTGGCCCACTCCGGCGGGTGGTACCCGGTGCCCGGCCGCATGCTGGCGCCACCCGATTGGTCCGAGCCTACCCATCCACCGGCGGCGTTCCACCTCGCCGTGACCGTGCCGGAGGGCTGGGGCGTCTTCTCGAACCTGCCGGCGACCGGCGACACGACCTTCGCCAGCGAGCGGGCCACCTGGGTCGTCCTCTTCGCCTCGCCGCGACTGCGGACTGAACAGGTTGGGGCGAGCACGATCGTGGCTCCGGAGGCGCTCCTGCCCAGGGCCCGGGCGCTCGTCCCCGACTACGAGGCGCTGCTGGCCGATCTCGCGCGCTACTTCCCCGGCCCCGCGCCCAAGGGGCTGACGTTCGCCGTCCTCGACACCCTCCCCGGCACGGCCGCCTATACGCCGCCGGCCGGCGATCAGCCGCTGGTGATCATGAGCGGGACCACACCCCGCGACCTCAAGAAGTATCCCCTCAATCGTCGCTACGTCATGGGGGATGCCCTGGCCGCGGACCTCTGGGGCCTGGCCGGCGGCGCCCCGGAACTGCCGTTCCTGTTCCACGTGGTCCAGGAGTCTCTCTGGGCACGGCACGTGGCCGGCGGCGACCCGGAGCGGTTCCGGCGGGAGGTGACGGACGCGCTCGGTGGCGGCCAGGCTGACCCTGCCGTCGTCGCGCTGGCGAAGATCGAGGCCCGACGGGGCGAGGACGGGGTGCGGCAGGTCATCGCCCGGATGATCGCCGAGCAGCAGACGCTGCGGGGCCTGGCGCCGGCGGAGCTGGCCGCCTGGATCGAGGAGGCGGGTGGTGCGCGCTAGGAGCATCGCCTGGTACGAGGCACGCGTCGTCTTCGGCGCCTCCGCGGCGCTGGCGGCGCTGATTCCGCCGCTGATGGCGCTCTTTCAGTGGTTCATCTGGAGCCAGCGGCTGGAGCCGGCCACGGAGTGGGAGATCACCCGGGTCTTCGAGCTGACCACGGGGCTGGCCGCCGGGCTGGGGGCGGCGCACCTGATGGGGGTCGAGCGGCAGGAGGGTTTCCACGAGCTGCGCCGGACCTACCCGGAGTCGCCCTGGCGGCTGCCACTGCTGCGCACGGCCGGGGCGATCGCGACCCTGCTGCTGCCGCTGCTGCTGACCATGCTCTGCTTCCGGCTCAGCTACGGGTCGTACGACCTGGGTGAGACGGTGCTGCCGGCGCTGGCTCCGGCGCTCTTCCTGCTGGGGCTGGGGCTGCTGCTCGGGAACGTCACCGGGAACTACTGGGTCGCCGCCGGGGGCGTGCTCGGCTACTGGTTCGTCGAGCTGATCACGCGCGGCGAGGTGACCGGCACGCTCTTCCTCTTCAACCGAACCTACCCGGTCGACGGCGTCAGCGACGGGCTGAACCGCGCGCTGCTGGTGGGGATCGGCGTGGGGCTGCTGGTGCTCAACGCGCTGTGGGCCGCCCGGCGCCCCGGCTGGCGGGAGGCCGGACGGTTCGGCAAGCGCCCGGTGGGAGGGGCGGGCCGCGTGCCGAAGGGACGCGGCCACGAGGGATGAAGACAGGGGGCTGGACGATGCGTGACCTGACGCGCCGCTTCCTGGCGGCCTGGCGCCTGGAGCTGCGGCTGCTGGTGCGCCACTGGGCCTACCCGCTGCTGCTGGCAGCCTGGTCGGCGTTCGTGATCTACGTCTTCCGCGACCAAGCCGTGATCTCGCCCGAGGCGGCGCTGAACCGGGACCTCGGGCACTTCAGCATCGGCATCAGCTCGCTGGCGGCGCTCCTGCTCGGCGCGGCCGGGGCCGGGCGGAGCCAGCGCACGCGCTTCGCCTCGCTGGAGGAGTCGTACCCGACCGGAGCTGAGGTGCTGCTCGGCCGCTGGCTGGCGGGGGTCGTGGCGCTGCTGCCGACGCAGGTCGCCGCGGTCGCGATCGCCGGCCGGGCCGGGCCGGCCTCGTCCCTCTGGCGAGGGCTGCCGACGTTCGTGCTGGAGGCCACCATCACCGTCGCCTTCTGCACCGCGGTCGGCTGGCTGCTGGTCTCCTGGCTCGGCCCGCGTCGCTGGGTCTACCCGCTGCTGGCCGGGGGCTGGCTCGGCTGCCTGGGGCTGCCGGTCTTCCTCGGCCGGCGGAATCTGGGCATCCCCGGCGCAGAGCTGCTCGACTTCATGCGCAGCGACACCGGGAGCTACGAGGAGCTGTGGGGGCGACTCTTCGAGGGGGCGCTGCCGGTCTGGTTCAACCTCTTCTACGCCGGGCTGGCTGCGCTCGGCGTGGCGCTGGTCGTCGCCCGCGTCGCCGCGCGGCGACGGCGGCGCGCGCCGCTGGTCCCCGCCGCGCTGGCGCTGGCTGCGCTGGTGGTGGCCGCTGCGAGTGCCACCGCCTACGTCCAGCAGGTGCGCGCCTGGGAGGCGCGGGCGGTCGATCGTGGCAAACCCCGGCCGCTGCCAGGCCCCGGCGATCTCGCGACCGCCGCGGTGGAGACGATCGACGCCTGGGAGATCGCGGTCGATCTCACCGACCCGGCATCACCCCGCTTCGATGCGCGCTTTACGCTGCGCAACGCCGGAAGCGAGCCGATCACGGCCGCGACGCTGACGCTGCACCGGGATCTGGCGATCACCATGTCCAGCCTGCCCTACGCGCGGGACGGGGACGTGCTCACGCTGACCTTGTCCGAGCCGCTGGCACCGGGCGCGACGCGCGACCTGCGTCTTGCCTACGCCGGGCCGATCTGGGCCTTCATCGCCGGCTTCGACCAAACTCCGTATCCAGTCACCTTCACCGCGGCGGATGGCGTGCGCCTGGCCCACTCCGGCGGGTGGTACCCGGTGCCCGGCCGCATGCTGGCGCCACCCGATTGGTCCGAGCCTACCCATCCACCGGCGGCGTTCCACCTCGCCGTGACCGTGCCGGAGGGCTGGGGCGTCTTCTCGAACCTGCCGGCGACCGGCGACACGACCTTCGCCAGCGAGCGGGCCACCTGGGTCGTCCTCTTCGCCTCGCCGCGACTGCGGACTGAACAGGTTGGGGCGAGCACGATCGTGGCTCCGGAGGCGCTCCTGCCCAGGGCCCGGGCGCTCATACCCGAGTACGAGGCGGTGCTGGCCGATCTCGCGCGCTACTTCCCCGGCCCCGCGCCCAAGGGGCTCACGCTGGCCATCCTCGATAGCCTGCCGGCCCCCGGCATGCCCTATCAGACGCCCCCGGCCGGGTGCCAGCCGCTCGTGGTCATCAGCCAGAGCACTCCCGAGGATGTGAAGCGCTACGCCTTCGATCGCCGCTACTTCATCGGCACCGCGCTGGCGGCGGACCTGTGGTCTCTGGCCGGGGGCGATCCCGACGGGAGCTCCGTGTTCGACGGCGCGCAGTTTTACCTCTGGGCACGGCACGTGGCCGGCGATGATCCGAAGCGGTTCGAGCAAGAGCTGACCGCGTCTGGTATGCCGTACGCAGCCCCGGTGGCCAGAGCGCTGCGCGAGGTCGATGTTCGGCACGGCGAGGCGGGCCTGCGGGAGGTCATCGCCCGGATGATTGCCGAGGAGGAGACGCTGCGGAGCCTGGAGCCGGATGAACTGGCCGCCTGGGTGCGGGAGGTGGCCGGTGCGCCCTAGCAGCGCTGCCTGGTACGAGGCGAAGGTCGCCTTCGGCGTCGCCGCGACGCTGCCGCTCGTCCTCCTGCCGGCCGACGGGCTGCATGTCTGGAGCGCGGTGCGCGGCCGGGCCGGGATATCGGCCCTCGACGGGATCACCTGGGGCTTCGAGCACGTCCTGCCGCTCGCGACGCTCGGGGCGGCCCACCTGATGGGGGTGGAGCGGGAGGCCGGGTTCGCCGAGCTGCGGCGCACCTGCCCGGACCCCCCTGGCGCCTGCCGCTGGCGCGCACCGTCGGCGCGGCGGGGCTGGTCCTGGTGGCCGCGCTGCTGGGGGCGCTCGCCTTCCGGCTCGCGCTCGGCCCCTACCCACTGGGGGACACCCTGCGCCCGGCGCTGGCACCGGCCGTCTACCTGCTCGGCATCGCGCTGCTCCTGGGCAACCTGACCGGGAGCTACTGGATCGCGGCCGGCGCCGTGGTAGGGTACTGGTGGTTCGAGATCCTCGCCGGCCGCGAGGTGAGCGGGCTGCTGTATCTCTTCAACCACCGCCGCCCGGCCGAGGGCGTCCACGCCGGGTGGAACCGCGCGCTGCTGACCGCGGCCGGCGCAGGCCCGCTGACGCTGAACGCGTGCCTCGCCGCGCGGCGGCCGGGGAGATGGCGATGAGCGAGCCGCGAGCGACCGACAGCACCACCACTGACGAGGCGCTCTACCGCCGCGTGCTGGCGGGCGACGTCAGCGCGCTGGAGACGCTGGTGCCGCGCTACCACGCGCCGCTCCTCGCCTTCCTCTTCCGCCTGACCGGCGACCGCCAGCAGGCCGAGGACCTGGTGCAGGAGACGTTCACCCGCCTGGTCACCTATCGCGGCGCGCCGCCGGACCGCTTCCGCCCCTGGGCCTTCGCCATCGCCCGCAACCTGGCGCTCGACCACCTGCGCGTGACCGCGCGACGGCAGGCGATCGCCCCACTCACCGCGGCGCCGGATGACGACCCGCTCATCGACATCCCGGACCCGGCGCCCGGCGCGCTCGACCTGGTGCTGCGCGACGACGACCGTCGGGCGGTGGCGGCAGCGCTGCAGCGGCTGCCGCCCCACCAGCGGGAGGCCATCGTGCTCCGCTTCTACCACGACCTGTCGCTGGCCGAGATCGCCGAGGTGACCGGCGTCGCCGTCGGCACCGTCAAGAGCCGCCTGTTCCATGGCCTGCGGCGGCTGCAGGGCTGGCTCACCACGGAGTACACCGCCCCAAACGGCACCGCGCACCCCACTCCAGGCCACGCCACGCACCCGGAAGGAGGGATGGCCCATGACCCGGCAGCGCCGGTCCGATCTGGCCGCCGGTCTCTCGCCTGAGGAGCGGGCCGCGCTGGGCGACCTGGGCCCGCTGGCGGCGCGGCTCGCCGCCTACGACGCGCCGGAGCCGGACCCGGCCGACACCGCCGGGCTCATCGCCCGGCTGGCGCCGCTGGTGGCCGCGCGCGCCGAGCCGCAGGGCGACCTCGTCTGGGACGACGCCCCGGTGACGGGCGCCCGGCACTGGCTGGCGCTGGCGCGCGCCCAGCTCGCGCTGGTCGACCACGCCGTCCTCTGGGCCGGGGCGCTGGTGCTCGCCCTCGGCCTGCTCGTCGCCGGGATCGGGCTGGGCGGCCTCCTCTCGCTGGCCTTCGCGCTCGGCGCGCCGGTGCTGGCCGCGGCCGGGGTGGCCTACGCCTTCCGGCCCGCCGGGCGGACGCTGGCGGAGATCGAGCGGATCAGCCCGGTCACGCCGCTCGAGCTGCTCTACGTCCGGCTCGGGCTGGTGCTGGCCGGCAACCTCACGCTGGCCCTCGCGCTGCTGGCCGTCGTCTGGATCGAGGAGCCGCGGCTGGTCCTCTGGCGCCTAGTGCTCCTCTGGCTCGGGCCGATGCTCGGGCTGGCGGGCGGCGCGCTCTACACCGCGGCGCGCTGGGGCATGGTCGCCGGGCTGACCGCCCCGCTCGGCGCCTGGGGCACGCTCGTCCTGCTGGCCTGGCAGGGCGTGCTCGCGCCGGTCATGCCGCAGGCGCACCAACCGGAGGAGGTCCTGCTGCATCTGAGCCAGGCGCCGGGCGTGCTCGCCGCCACCCTGGTCCTGCTGGTCGCCGGCCTGGTGCTGCTCTGGCAGGGCACGCGGCTCGTCGGGCGGGAGACGGCGGCGTGGAGCTGATCGCGGCGGGGCTGACCAAGCGCTACGGCGACGTGCCGGCGCTGCGGGGGGTCTCCCTGCGCGCCGGCCCGGGCGTGCTCGCCGTGCTCGGCCCGAACGGCTCGGGCAAGACGACGCTGCTGCGCATCCTGGCGACCGCGCTGCGGCCGGACGCGGGGCGCGCCTGCTTCGCCGGGCGCGACTACGGCGCCGACCCGCGCCCGCTGCGCCGCCGCATCGGCTACCTGCCGCAGGAGATCGACCTGCCGGGCCACCTCACCCCGCGCGCCCTGCTCCACTACGTGGCGCGGCTGAAGGGGGTCCCGCCCGAGCCGCAGGCGGACGCGCTCCTCCACCGCCTCGGCCTCGGCGCCGTGGCCGACCGGCGGCTCCAGACGCTCTCCGGCGGGCAGGCGCGGCTGGCCGCCCTGGCCCAGGCGCTGCTCGGCCGCCCGCGCCTCTTGATCCTGGACGAGCCGCTGACCGGCCTCGACGCCGCCGAGCGCGGCCGGGTGCTCCGGCTGATCGCCGGGCCGCCGGGCGAGCGGGTGGTGATCCTGAGCAGCCATGTCCCGACCGATGTCGAGGCGGGCGCGGCGCAGGTGCTCATCCTCCAGCGCGGCACGGTCCGCGCCTGCGGGAGCGTCGAGGCGATCCGCGCGCTCGCCGCGGGCCAGGTGCACGAGGTGACCGTGCCGGCCGGCGCGGTCGAGGCGACCCTGGGCGCCTGCCAGGTCAGCCAGATGACGCTCCACGGCGCGCAGGCGCGGGTCCGGGTCGTCGGCCCCCTCCCGCCCGGCCTGCCCGCCACCCCGGTCGCGCCGACACTGGAGGACGCGTACCTGTGGGTGCAGGGGGGTTGTCAGCCGCCCTCATGACTCGCTCTCCTGCCTCGATTCCACTGCCTTCTCGGCACCAGTAGCGAGGTACGCCTGCTGTGGGTGGGTTGGTTCGCCCGGGTAGAGATAGCGAAGTTGACCCTCCTCCATCAACGGGATCAGGTACTGATTCCGCAGCGACTGTGGTTTTCGATCCACCAGTTCAGCGAGCTCGGCTAGGCGCAAACCCCGAACCCGGCAGAGAGCGACGATAATGGCTCGCATGGTCGCCCGCGGGAGCCACCGCTGCTTCCTCGCCGGCTCCGCGATCCGAAGCAGCAGTTCCCATTCCTCAACACTGCCCGCTCCTAGCACTCCAGAATGTGAGGTGCTGGTCCTAGAATGTGAGGAGCTCTCGGCGGAATATGAGGAGCTTTCGGCGGAATGTAAGGAGCTTTGCGGTATCTCTCGCGGGAGGCGATAGACTCCGCGCCGCGACTGGACGGGCTCGAGCAGTCCGTCCTGCGTCATCTCTCTCAGCATGACGGCGATATCCGCGGGATGCATCGGCGTCATGGTCGCCAGGCGATTCCGCGTCACCTGCCCCTCAACGTGCGCGGTGACTGCCGCGAGCACCTGATCCTGCGACAGGGACGAAAACCGATCTTCTCCATAGAGCGCGCGGAGTTCCTGGAGCGATGCTTCAGGGAGCAGCGACACGGTGGGAAGTAAGAGGATCGTGCGGTAGGACTCCGGATCTTCCCAGAGATCGGGCGCGCGCCACATCTGCTCCGCCCAGGCACGCTGCATCTTGGGAATGCCCGATCCAGCTTGCTCACCCAAGCCCACCATACGGAACATCCGCTGCAGCGATGGGTTTCGGCAATCGCTGATCCCTCCTACCAGCGCCTGCTCGAACGGCACTCTCAAGTCACCGGGATTCTCGAAGCGCATCAAGTGCGGCTGACGAACGATGACGATGCCGCCGCTGGCTTCGTGGTCGGCATGGATCAGCGCGTTGACCGTCGCCTCGCGCAACGCCTCCGCGACGTGGCTGTCGTCCACGCGCTGGAGGTTCTGAAGGCGGAACGGGATCGCAAGATCACGCGTCAGCCGCGCGATCGTGCGCCGGTAGTACTCGAACAAGTTGGGAGACCACGTCCCGTCAACGGTATGGCGGTACGACCACCGCACCTCGGAATCGGCCGCATCCACCTCCCGGTAGTCCACGTGGAAGCGGGGCAGCGCATCGAGGATCGGCTGTTGACGGCCGAACATGAGCAAACCTGCCAGCGTCAGCCCTTCTTCCCCCGATTCCCGATCCCGCCGCCATCCACCAAGATTGCGGAGGAGTTCATGGTCATCCAGTGCTTGCCACACATGACCCGGTGCTGCCGTTCGGAACAGGTTGCGGTAGGCTGCGAGCGAATCCCGGTCGAGGTCGTTCAGGTCAAAGCCGTGGAGGATCTTCGCGTCCCGGACATCGGCGGTCTCCGCCCACATCCGGCGTATCACCTCCTCGGGGCACCGGTAGTCGGCCCCCCCAAGCCGGCGGAAGGTACCGAGCATGGGATTCCCGTTGATGAAGATGGGTCGGAGGCTCCGCGGCGCCTTCGGCACCCGGATGATGAGCAACCGCTTTCCGTCAACGGTCTCCTCACGGACGTCGCTCTCGCCCAGGATGTTGGCGCTCACCTTCGAGCGATCGTTGAGCCCGTCGAACAGGGCTTTACGGAGCTTGGCGGGTGATTTCAGACCAACGGGGACGAAACCTTCCGACGTTTCCCGGAGCCCGAGCACAATCACACCGCCGCTGGAATTTGCGAATGCGGAGTACGTCTCCCAGAGATCGCCGGGGAGTCCGCCTTGCGCGGCCTTGGCCTCGAACTCCGGTCCCTCGACCGATCGGAGCAACTCTTCAAGCTTCACGTGTCACCCGCCTCGAACAGCGGCAGCGCCCTGGCGGCTGGCTCCGATCGCTTCCCGTTCTTGCCTGCCCGGCGACGGCTCCCCACCCTGCACGGCCCAGCCCGCCTGCCCCAGGGCGGCGTCGATGTCGGCGCGGGCGATCTCTTCGGGGTTCGGCATGTCGATCGTATCCTCCGGGAGAGCGACGCTGCGCGCGGCGCATCTCCGTGCGCCCAGAGAGAAATGTTATGACTACTTGGATGGTAAGATACCAGCGCAGCGAGCCTACCGACAAGTCGACCGAACCGGCATCATGTGCAGCATACAGCATTCGTACGCGATGCGGCGAGCACTTCCGCCGCGCTGGCGTCGGAAGGCACGATGCGTCACCCTACCGTGTTATCCCGAGCCGGGTTGCGGTCCTCCTGAGCGCCGGGCCGCTGCGCGGGCTGGCGCCCACCGCGTGGCCCTCACCCCCTCCCCTCTCCCAAGGTTGGGAGAGGGGGTCAGGGGGTGAGGGCCGCCTCCGTCGTTTACACCGCGCCCTGCTCACGCAGGGCGGCGATCTCGTCCGGGCCGTAGCCGAGCTCGGCCAGCACCTCGTCGGTGTGCTGCCCGAGGGTGGGCGGGGCCAGCCGGATGGCGCAGGGGGTGGCGCTCAGGGCGTAGGGGAAGCCCACCTGATCCACCTCGCCGAGGGTGGGGTGCGGCACCCGCTGCCGCAGGCGGTAGTGCGCGGCCTGCGGCTCGGCGAAGACCTGCGGCACGGTGTTGATCGGCCCGCAGGGCACGGCCGCCGCGTCGAGCCGGCGGACCACCTCGGCCGTGTCGTGCTGCGTCAGCACCCGCTCGATCTCCGCCACCAGCGCCGGGAGGTTGGTGATCCGCCCGGCGTTGTCCGCGAAGCGCGGGTCCTCCAGCAGGTGCGTCAGGTCCATGGCCTGGCAGAAGCGGGTGAAGATGGCGTCGTTGCCGGCGGCGATGTTGACGTAGCCGTCGCGCGTGCGGAAGGTCTGGTAGGGTGCGACGATCGGGTGGGCGTTGCCGGTGGGCTGCGGCGCCTCGCCGGTGGCGAAGTAGATCCCGGCCTGGTAGGTGAGGAGCGCCACCTGTCCGCCGAGCATCGAGGTGTCGATGTACTGCCCCTCGCCGGTGCGCTCGCGGTGGAAGAGCGCGCTGACGATGGCGTAGGCGGCGAACATCCCGGCCGCGATGTCGGCGATCGGCACGCCGAAGCGGGTCGGTTCGCCGCCGGGGAAGCCGGTGACGCTCATGAGGCCGGACATGCCCTGCACGATCAGGTCGTAGGCGGTGCGGTCGCGCTCCGGCCCCTCCTGGCCGAAGCCGGAGATGGAGCAGTAGATGATGTCCGGCTTGCGGGCGCGGACGGCGGCGTAGCCCAGGCCGAGCCGGTCGGCGGTGCCGGGGCTGAAGTTCTCGACGAGCACGTCGGCGCCGTCGATGAGGCGCTCGACGATGGCCCGGCCGGCGTCGCTCTTGAGGTTGACGGTGATGCTGCGCTTGTTGCGGTTGACGCTGAGGAAGTAGGCGCTCTCGCCGCCGATGAAGGGCGGGCCCCAGGCGCGGGTGTCGTCCCCCTTGCCCGGCTGCTCGATCTTGACCACGTCGGCACCCATGTCGCCGAGCAGCATGGTGCAGTAGGGACCGGTCATGACCCGCGTCAGGTCCACCACCCGCACGCCCGCCAGCGCCTGCCCGCTCATCGCTCGTCTCCCTCCCCGGCTCGCCGCCTGGTGGCTGATCGATCTCCCTCGCTCGAGGGGAGTCTACACGACGGCACGGCGGCCCTCACGCCCTGGGCGACCCTCGTCCTGGTCGGGAGGGCGGGGTGCCCTCGCACCGCGTGGTTCGCCGGCGTCGGACGGCGGCCCGCCGGCCCCGTGGAGCGCCGGCGTCGAACGGAGTATCGCCGGCCCCCGACCCGAGCGTCAGCGCGGCCTCGGTGTGGTAGGGGAGGGCCTTGTGCCGGACGGAGCCTCCCGCGTTCACATCGGGCGGTACTCCGTTCGACAAGCCCCGCCCCGAGCGGTGGCTGGTGTGGGGCGGTAGTGGAGGACCGTGTGCCGGACGGAGCCTCCCGCGTTCACATCGGGCGGTGCTCCGTTCGACACGCCCCGCCCCGAGCGGAGGACCGATGCAGTCGTGGTGCTCCTGCGCGGCGCCCGCCTGGCAGCGGGCGCCGCGCGGGCCGAGGGGGGTGACCGCGCGGAGCGCCACACCGCGGCGCCCCGCGCGGGATGCCACACCCCCGGTGGTCGGCTACCGCAGCCAGCGGTCGAACCAGGCCACGAGGCGCTGGAGCAGGTCGCGCTGGAAGGCGCGCTCGTGGAAGGGGTGGCCCTGGCGCGGGTAGGTGATGAAGTCGGTCGGCACGCCCGCCGCGCGCAGCCCCAGGTACAGCTCCATGCCCTGCTCCGGCGGGACCCGCACGTCGGCCTCGCCGTGGACCACCAGCGTCGGGGTCGTGATCCGGCCCAGGTAGCGGATGGGGGAGCGCTCCCAGAAGGCGTCGGGCGATGCGTGGAGCGGGCCGGGGAAGCGGGCCTCGTTGTAGGGGCGGATGTCGGTGGTGCCGACCTTACTCGGCCAGTCGGTCACGGCCGCGCCGGCCACGGCGGCCTTGAAGCGGTCGGTGTGGCCGACGGCCCAGGCGGTGAGGAAGCCGCCGTAGCTCCAGCCGGCGATGCCGAGGCGGTCGGGGTCGGCGATCCCCTGGGCGATGGCCCAGTCGACGCCCCGCATGACGTCGTCGAAGTCCATGCCGCCCAGGTCGCCGCGATTGGAGGCGGTGAAGTCGGCGCCGCGGCCGGTGCTGCCGCGCGGGTTGGGCAGGAGCACGGCGTAGCCGGCGGCGGCGAGGACCTGGCCCCAGTCGTGCCAGGTGCCGTGGAAGGTCGCGCCCCAGCGGCTGGTCGGGCCGCCGTGGACCTGGACGATGAGCGGCAGGCGCTGCCCGGGCGCGGCGCCGGGCGGGCGGAGCAGCCAGCCCTGGATCGTCAGCCCGTCGCTCGCGGTCCACTCGACCGGCTCCATCGGCGCGATGGCGACGTCGTCGAGCTGCGGGTTGAGGTGGGTCAGGCAGCGCAGCTCGCCGTCGATCGGCCCGGCCCAGACCTCCGGCGGGCCGGCCGGGTGCGCTCGGACGCAGGCGAGGGTGCGGCCGTCGGCGCTCACGCTGAGCGGCGCCTGCGCCAGCCCGCCCCGCGGGAGGGGTTCGAGGCGCCGCGCCGCACGGGTGCCGACCTCGACCAGGTCGATGCGGTTGAACAGCCCCTCCTCGGCCAGCGTGAGCAGGCGCGGCGCCGCCCCCGGCAGCCAGCCGGCCCAGAGCGGCGTCGTGGCGCCGGCCTCCAGCGCCTCGATCGCGCCGCTGCGCGGGTCGATGAGGAACACGCGCGTGTCGTCGGCGCTCCCCGGGAGGTCCGCCACGGCCACCAGCCAGGCGCCGTCCGGCGACCACTGGAAGGCCGTCGGGAGGTCGTCGAGCGTGGCGATGGCGCGCTCGGCACGGGTGTCAACATCGACCACCACCAGCCGCAGCCCCCGCGGCGGCTCGTCCAGCCCGTTGCCCGGCGTGGTCAGCGCGGCGATCTGGCGGCCGTCCGGGCTCCAGGCATAGGCCCAGACGTGCCCGTCGGCGGGGCCGATGACGCGCGGCGGTCCCCCCGCGAGCGGGACCTGGACGATCACGCGCGGCCGGGCGGCCTGGCTGGCGACCCGCACCTCCGAGGCCGGCGTGGTTTCT
This sequence comes from Sphaerobacter sp., assembly GCA_029961075.1. Lineage (GTDB taxonomy): Bacteria > Chloroflexota > Chloroflexia > Thermomicrobiales > Thermomicrobiaceae > Sphaerobacter. The sequence goes on along the minus strand of JASBVL010000021.1, from coordinate 13,502 downwards.
CCCGCCAGGGCGCGCCGGTCCGCCGTCGCGGTGAGGGAGCGGCCGTCGGGCGCCCAGGCCAGGAGGTCCAGCCCCTTGGGGACGCTCGTCAGGGGACGCGCCTCCCCACCGTCCAGGGGAAGGAGGTGGATCTGGTGCGCGCGCCGCTCGGCGCGGTCGGCGAGGAAGGCCAGGATGCGGCCGTCGGGCGACCAGCGGGCCATCTTGTCCTCGGCCAGGCCGGTCGTGATCGGCCGCGCGGGCTGGCCGCCGTCGACCGGCGCCAGCCAGATGGCCGAGGTCGGCGTCGTCTCGGGGTGGCCGATGGGCGCGACGGTGAAGGCGACCCAGCGTCCGTCGGGGGAGACCTGGGGATCGGCGGCAATGCGGAGGCTCACCGCGTGGTCGGGGGAATAGGACTGCCTGGTGGTCATCGTGCGCGTACCTGCCCCTTCGTGATCCGTGTTTCGTGATGCGTAGTCCGTGGTCCGTGGCCCGCGGTCGATTCCTGCCGCACATGATACGGCAGGGCGGCGGTCGTGGGCGGGGGATGTGGCGCGCGGGGCCGCGCCGCTCTCCCCTGCATGCAGGGAGCGGCTGGAAGCCGGCGCTCCACGCGACGACGGGGGCGGTGCGCCACCCGACCGCACTCGCATGTCCGCAATAACCCGCACTCCTGCACGACGTTGACTCACTGCACCGGGATGACTAGGATGAAGCCGGGCCAGGCCTACGCCTTCGGCCCCGAGGGGGGAAGGGACATCCCGGATGCATCGGCCGCGCTTGGTCGTGGGCAGCCTCGCCGCCATCGAGGCGGCGCTGGGCGAGGAGCTGCGCCGCTGGACGGCGGTCGATCCGCTCGCCCCGCCGCTGCTGCTGGTCGGCGATGGGCAGATCGGCGTCTACCTGCGCCGCCGCCTCGCGCGCCTGGTCGGCGGGCACGTCAACCTGCCGGTGCGTACCCCCGGGCAGCTCGCCCTCCAGTTGGGCGAGCCGGCGCTGCTGGACGCGGGGCGGGCGCCGCTCCCGGCCGGGGGCACGCGCCTCCTGGAGGAGGAGGTGGCGCTCGGGGCGGGCGGCTACTTCGCGCCCGTGCGGCAGGCACCCGGGTTCGCTCAGGCGCTCGGGCGGCTGTTCCGCGAGCTGCGCGAGGCCGGGGTCGAGCCGGAGGGGTTCCGGGCGGCGGTCGCGCAGGCGGAGGTCGACCGGGAGAAGTGCGGCGCCCTGGCCGGGCTGTACGCCGCCTACGCGGCACGGCGGCGCGGCTTCTACGACGCGCTCGACGCCTACGCGGTCGCCGACCCGGCGCGGCTCAACGCGCCCGCCGTGCTCGTCTACGGCCTGTCGCAGCCGTCGGGCGTGCTGCGCGCCCTGCTCGAGCGGCTGATCGAGGTCGTCCCGGTCACGGTCTTCCTCCCCAGCACCGTCCCCGAGGCCGATCGGGCCCAGCGCGACGTCGTCGCCTGGCTGAGCCGGCTGGGCGCCAGCGAGGAGCGCGTCCCGGAGCCGGTGCCGGATCGCGAGCCGACCGCGCTCGATCACCTGCGCGCCTACCTGTTCCGCCCGGCCGGCGGCGTCGCGCCGGACGGCACGGTGCGGCTGGTCGCGGCGCCGGACCCGACGCGCGAGGTGCGCGAGGCGGCCCGGGCCTGCCTCGCCTGGGCGGCGGAGGGGATCCCCTTCCATGAGATGGCGGTGGCCTACCGCCGCGACGATCCCTACCGGGCCCTGATCGACGAGGTCTTCCGCGAGGCCGGGATCCCGGTCTACCTGCACGGCGGCCGGCCGCTGGCCGAGCACCCCCAGGGGCGGCGCCTGCTGGCGCTGCTCGACCTGGCGGGATCGCCGCTCCGGCGCGCCGCCGTGATGGAGTTCGTCACCGAGACGACGCTGCCGCCCGCGACGGCCCGCCGCTACGGCGCGGTCGAGCCGGCCACCTGGGACGCGCTGTCGCGCGAGGCGGGGATCGTCGAGGGGCGCGACCAGTGGCTCGACCGGCTGCACCTGCTGGCGCAGGCGAAGCGGCGGGCCGCGCTCGGCGAGGAGCAGGCGGACCCGGAGCGGATCGACGAGCGGCTGCGGGCCGAGCTGGAGGCGATCGCGCACCTGGCGGCCTTCATCCGCGACTTCGCCGAGCGATTGGCCGCGCGGCCGGAGCGCGCCGCGTGGCAGGTGCATCTCGACTACCTGCGCGACCTGGCCACGACCTACATCGACGGCGCCCAGCCGCTGCTCGACCTGCTGGCGCCGCTGGCCCGGCTCGACGCGCTGGTGCCGGAGGTGCCCTTCGCGCGCTTCCAGCGCGCCGTGCGCCTGCGGCTGGAGCGGGCCGACGCGGGGGAGGTGCTTGGGCCGGACGTGGTGCCGCCCAACGGGCGCTTCGGCCGGCAGGGGGTCATGGTCCTGGATGTCCACTCCCTCCGCTTCCTGCGGGTGCGCGCCGTCGCGCTGCTGGGGCTGGCGGAGCGCTCGTTCCCGGCCCCGCCGCGGCAGGACGCGCTGCTGCTCGACCGGGAGCGCGCCCGGCTCAGCGCGGTGGGCGGCTGGGAGATCCCCCTGCGGGCCACGGGCGCGGACATCGAGCCGCTGCTGTTCGCGCTGGCGGTCGCCGCGGCGGACGAGCGCCTGCTGCTCAGCTACCCGCGCACGGGCGGGGACGGGCGGCCGCAGCTCCCCTCGCACTTCTTCCGCGCCGCGGCCGAGGCGCTGATCGGCCGGCGCGTGGGGGTCGAGGAGGTCGACGCCCTGCCGCGGGAGCTCTACACCCGGGTGCCGGCGAGCCGCTTCGGCGCCGCGACGCCCGCGGAGGCGCTGAGCGCGCGGGAGTACGACCGGACCCTGCTGGCGCTCGCGCCGGGGCAGGGCATCGCCTGCCTGGAGCAGCTCCACCCGCCGTTCGCGCGGGCGCGGGCGGCCTGGACGGCCCGCTGGCGCCGCCCCGAGCTGACGGTCTACGACGGCGTGCTCGGAGCGGCGGCGCGGGAGGCCATCGCCTGGCGCGCCGGGCTGCGCCGCCCGATCTCGCCCAGCCGGCTGGAGACCTACGCCACCTGCCCCCACCGCTTTTTCCTGGCCTACGTGCTCCGGCTGGAGCCGGTGGAGGAGCCGGACCTGCTGGAGCGCATCGAGGCGCTGGAGCGGGGCGCGCTCATCCACGACGTGCTCCAGCGCTTCCTCAGCGAGTGCGGGGAGGATGACCCGCCCGCGGCCGCGCGGCGGGAGGCACACCTGGCGCGCCTGCGCGCCATCGCCGAGGAGGAGTGCGCCGAGCGCGAGCGGCGGGGGCTGGTGGGCTATCCCCTCCTCTGGCAGGTGGACCGCAAGGCGATCCTGGAGGATCTCGTCATCTGGTACGACCGGGAGGTGGCGGAGCGCGACGACGGCCTGCGCCCCGGCGCCTTCGAGGTGCGCTTCGGGCCCAGGTGGACGCACGACCGGGCGGACAGCCCGCTCTCGATCGACGAGCCGGTGCCGCTCCAGGCCGACGGGCTGACGCTCCGGTTCCAGGGGCGGATCGACCGGGTCGACTGGTCCCCCGGGCGCGACCGCTTCCGGGTGGTCGACTACAAGACCGGCGCGGTCCCCGACCACCATCGGGACGGCTCGCTCGCCGGTGGGCGGGCGCTGCAGTTGCCGATCTACCTGCTGGCCGCGTCGCAGGTGCTGGGCATCCCGTGGGAGCGAGGCGAGGCCGAGTACTTCTATGCCAGCCGGCGCGGTGAGTTCAAGCGCGTGCGCTTCGACGGGGCGACGCTGCGCGAGCGCTGGGAGGCGTTCCTCGACCTCCTCAAAGGCCTGACCCAGGGCATCGCCAGTGGCGACTTCCACGCGGTGCCCGGCCAGGAGCAGGCGCACTGCCGGCACTGTGACTACCGCACGGTCTGCGACAGCCGCATCGCCCGCCTGGCCGAGCGCAAGGCCGGCGACCCGCGGGCGACCGCCTTCGCCCGCCTGGGGGAGGTGACGTAGCGTGGACCACCGGCCGGTCGACCAGGCGACCCGCGACGCCATCCGCGGCGTGCTCGACCGCAACTTCTTCGTCGAGGCCGGCGCCGGCACCGGCAAGACGACGGTGCTGGTCGACCGCATCGTCGCCATCCTGCGCTCCGGCTACGCCACCGTCGACGAGCTGGTCGTCATCACCTTCACCCGACTGGCCGCGGCCGAGCTGGCCACCCGCATCCGGGAGCGCCTGGAAGCGGCCCGCGCGGACGCCGCGACGGGGGAGGAGCGCGCGCGCCTGGACGAGGCGCTGGCCGCCCTCCCCCGCGCCCGCATCGAGACGATCCACGCCTTCGCCGCGGGCCTGCTGCGGGAGCGGCCGGTCGAGGCCGGGCTCGACCCCGGCTTCGAGGAGCTGGACGAGCTGAGCGCGTCGCTCGCGTTCGACGAGGCCTACCAGGAGTGGCTGGGCCAGCTCCTCCAGGGGCGGCCGGAGCCGGTCTGGCGCGCGCTCAACCGCGGGCTGGAGCTGAAGCACCTGCGCGAGATCGTCGAGCACGTCCACCAGCACCGCAGCCTGCTCCCGCTCGCCCCCGACGCGGCCGCGGCGCCCGACGTCGCCGGGTTCCTCGACCGCTTCGAGCAGGACGTGGCCGAGCTGGAGGCGCTGCTCGGCCGCTGCCGCAACCCCGACGACCACGGCGCCCGGCAGATCCGCGCGCTCCTGGCGCGGCGCGACGAGCTCCGGGCGGCACGCGACGACCCCGACGCGCTGGAGCGCGTCATCCTCCACCTGCCGAAGATCGCCCAGAAGGGGGCGCGGGGGAACTGGGCCGACCCGGCGGACTGCGACCGGCAGAAGGAGATCTGCGCCGAGCTGAACGCGGCGCTGGACGACCTCAAGCAGGCGCTCCGCGCGGACGCGGTCGCGGGGCTGGTGCCGCTGGCCGAGGCGTTCGTGCGCGACTACGCTGCGCGGCGCCGCGCCACCGGGCGGGCGGAGTTCGACGACCTGCTGATCTGGGCGCGCGACCTGCTGCGCGACCGGCCGGAGGTGCGGCGCTACTTCCGCGAGCGCTTCCGCTGCATTCTGGTCGACGAGTTTCAGGACACCGACCCGCTCCAGGTGGAGATCCTGCTGTACCTCTGCGGCGAGCCGCCGGCCGGGGCGGACGGCGCGGACTGGCGCGCGCTGCGCCCCGAGCCGGGCCGGCTCTTCCTGGTCGGCGACCCGAAGCAGTCGATCTACCGCTTCCGCCGCGCCGACCTCAGCGTCTACGACTGGGTCAAGCGGCACGTCCTGCCGGACGCTCTCTGCACCATCACGCAGAACTTCCGCTCGCTCGCGGGCGTGATCGACTGGGTCAACGCGGTCTTCGCGCAGGTCATCACCCCGCTCGACGGCGTGCAGGCCGGCTACGTCGCGCTGCACGCCTGGCCGCAGGCGCGGCTCGACCTGCCGCGCGCCCCGGTCGTGGTGGTCCACGACCAGGTGGTCGGCTCGGCGGACGACGTCCGCCGGCACGAGGCGGCGGCGCTGGTCGCGCTGATCCAGCAGGCGGTGGACGGCGCGCAGGGCTGGCCGGTGCGCGACCCGGGCACGGGGGCGGTGCGCCCGGCCCGCTGGCGCGACATCGCCGTGCTCACCCCCAGTCGCTCGGGCATCGAGCGGTACGAGGAGGTGCTGGCCGAGGCGGGCATCCCCTACCGCCACGAGGGCGGCCGCGCCTTCTTCCGGCGGCAGGAGGTGCGGGAGCTGATCCACTGCCTGCGCGCCATCGACGACCCGGGCGACCGGCTGTCGCTGGTGGCGGCGCTGCGCTCGGGCGCCTTCGGCTGCTCGGACGAGGAGATCTTCCTGGCGGCCGACGCCCTGCGCGGCCAGCTCGACTACCGGGTCGAGCCGCCGGCGGGGCACGCGGCCGTGGCCGACGGGCTGCGCACGCTGCGGGCGCTCGCCGCGCTGCGCCCGCGGCTGCCGCTGCCGGAGCTGGTGCGGGCCGTGCTGGACGAGACCCGGCTGGTGGAGTACGCCCTGACGCTGCCGCAGGGGGAGCAGGCGGCCGCCAACCTGCTCAAGGTGGTCGACCAGGCGCGCGCCTTCGCCGCCGCGCGCGGCGGGGGGCTGCGCGCCTTCGTGCGCTGGCTCGCCAGCGTCAGCGACGAGGAGCGCGACAGCCAGGAGGCGGACGCCGACGTGGCCGAGGCGGGCGACGACGTGGTGCGCCTGCTCACCATCCACGCCGCCAAGGGGCTGGAGTTCCCCATCGTCGCGCTGGTCAACCTCCAGGGGCGCTCCCCGAAGTCGCGCCCCGCGATCCCCGACTACGCCGCCCGGCGGCTGCACCTGCGGGTCGGCAAGCAGGGCGGCTACTTCGAGACCCCCGGCTTCGCCGAGGCGGCCGAGCGCGAGCAGCAGCACGACGCGGCCGAGCATGACCGCCTCCTCTACGTGGCCGCGACGCGCGCCCGCGACCACCTTATCCTCCCGGTCATCCTCGGGTGCGGCGCCCGCGAGAAGGAGCACAAGCCGAAGGGGATGCTCGCCCGCCTGGCCCCGCACCTGCCGGCGCCCCAGGACGGCCACCCGGCCGCGGGCGCCGATGTCGACGGCTGCCACCTGCTCGCGGGCGTGCCGGCGTCCGTCCGCGCCGCTCCGGAGCCGGCCTCACCACCCCCTGCCGGGGATGTCGAGACCCTGCTGAGCGCCCGCACGCAGTGGCAGGAGGAGCGCGCGGCGCTGCTGGCGCGGGCCGGAGCCGGTCTCCGGGTCACCACCGCCAGCAGCGTCGAAGCCTGGGGCCAGCACGACGCGCCCAACGGCGAGGAGCCGCGCGAGCACCTGCCGCGCGCGGCGGCGCTCGCGGTGGGCACCGCCCTCCACGCGGTGATGGAGACGCTCGACCTGAGCGGCGACGGTACCATCGAGGCCACCGCCAAGGCCATGGCCGCCGAGGCGGGCGTGCCCGACCGCGCGGCCGAGGTGGCGGCGCTGGCGCGCGCCTGCCTCGCCAGCGATGTGGTGCAGCGCGCCCGCGCCGCGGACCGTGCCGCGCGCGAGGTGCCCTTCACCCTGGCCGTCGGCGACGGCTTCGTCGAGGGGCGGGTCGACCTGCTCTTCCGCGAGCCGGACGGACTGGTCCTCGCCGACTACAAGACCGACGCGGTCGCCCCGGAGCACATCGACGCACGGCTGGCGGTCTACCGCAACCAGGCGGCGGTCTACGCCTTCGCCATCGCGCGCATCACCGGCCTGCCGGTCAAGGAGGTCGTCTTCGTCTTCGCCCGGGCCGGGGTGGAGCGCGCCATCCCGGTCGACCCCGCGCTGCTGACCCTCGGCGAGCGGCTGGCCGCGTCCGGCGCCGCCCTCACCGACGAGGCGCTCTGAGCGTCATGCGTCACGCGTCATGCGTACTGCGTGTTGCGTATTACGTATTACGTGTTTCGTGATGCGTGTTGTGTACTGCGTATTGCGTATGGCGTGCTGCGTCAACCGTCATGGGTGGGGCGTGGGGCGTGTTGGACGCTTCTCCCCTCTCCCAGGATTGGGAGAGGGGCCGGGGGTGAGAGGTCACGGAGTACGGAATACGCAACACGCAATACGGAGTACGCAACACGGAGCACGTATGACGCATCACGCATGACGTCTGCCGCTCACAGCGCGCCGTCGTTGCCGATGGTCTGCAGCTCGTCGATGATGGCGCGCAGCTCGCCGGCGCGCGCATGCATGCGCACGATCGGCTCGCCGTTGTGGTCGAAGAAGAGGATGTCGACGTGGTCGTCGGCGTCGACCAGCTCCGAGCCCTCGTAGTCCAGCTCGACGGTGAGGACCGGGGTGATGCGCTCGCCCGGCGGCTGGTACTCGCCCGGCGGGGTGTTGGCGGAGGCGTAGCCCCAGTGGTCGACCAGATCGACCAGCGCCCCGCGCTCGTTCGGGTCGGCGCCCAGGTAGAGGGAGAGGTCGATCCGGCCGTCGCTCAGGTGCAGATAGTAGCCGTCCTCGGCGTGCTCGATCGCGATGTCCTGGGGGAACCAGAGGTCGTAGATCACCAGCGGCCGGTTGGCCGCGCTCTCCTCTTCGGGCTCCGGCTCGACCTCGACCTCGATGGGGCCCTGCTGCTGCAGGAGCGAGTAGTGGGCCAGCCCGTAGGCGTAGAGCATCTCGGCGAGGCGCGCGCGCACCGGTCCGCTGAACTCGCCGGGGAACTCTTCCTCCACCAGGCGCTCCAGGGTGCGGATCATCCGCGCGTACTCCTCCATCGAGCGGAGCTCGCGGTTGATGAAGCTGCGCGCCCCCTGGAAGGCCGCCCGGATGTCTTCGTAGACCTCATCGCCCGCCTGCTCGGCGAGGAATCGTCGGATGTCTTCGAAGAGGTCCTCGTCGTCCTCCGAGTGCTCCCGGTATCCCGGTTCCTCAGACACGGCTGGCTCCCCGCGTTTCTTGCCCCGCACCGTCCCCGCAGGACGGCGACGCTGCTCTTACGGGTGAACGATACCAGAGCGGCCAGAGGCGGGCCAGCACCCCCCACCCGCGCGCGCCGCGCGGCGGCTGCGCGCCGCCAGCGCCCGGCCGGCGCCGGTGGCCACGCCGCACCGATCGCGCCTCCCGGGCCGCCGCGGCCTCGACGGGACCAGACCACACCGGCATCCCGCCGGGCAACCCCCGGTGATGCACCACCCGAGGCAAGAGGATGGCTGGAAGATCATCATGACAGATGGTGAGGACGACCCGCAAGCGCAGTCTCTCCCCAGTTGCACGCTTGACATGATCCGCGGGTGCGCCCAGAATGGAGGGTGTGTACGTACGCAGCCGGCGTGCGGTCCCTGCCCCTGCGGTACCTGAGGGCACACGCCGCACCCGCCGGACCACGGGGCGGTCCGCGCGCCGCAGCGGAACGGCGCCGGGCGAGCGCGGCCAGCCGCTAGCGCAGCGCTCGCGTCCCGGCACGTCCGTCGAGCGATCGGTCATGAGACGAAGGAGAGGAGCTGATGAGCGGACCACGCCGTGATGTCCGTTCGTCCGCTGGCGGACCCACCCGCCTGGCACGACTGCTCGCGGCGCTGCTGCTGCTCGCCATGGCAGCGCTGCCGCCAGCCGCGAGCGCCAACGACGCGACGCCAACGCCAACGCCGACGCTGAAGGTGACGGTCACCCCGGAGAGCCAAACCCTCGAAATCGGTCGGAAAGCGACCTTCACCGCGAGCGTGACGGACGTCACCAATTCAACCACCCCCAAGCCAGTGGAAGGCGCCACGGTAAGCTACACGGTCACTGACGGGCCGAATACCAAAAGGACCGGGAGTGCCACGACCGGAGCGGACGGAAAGGCCACGCTCACCACTGACTGGAGTGGAGCGAGCCCCGGGACCGACAAGGTCGAGTTCAAGGCTACGAAGGAAGGTATGACGGAGGCCGTCGCCTTCACCGTCACCGTCACCTGGGTCAAGGTGGACGAGCTGACCGTCACCCCAGCGAAGTCGTTCGGCATTGCCGGCAAGTCGGTCACGCTCACGGCGACGGCGCTTGACAGCACCGACAAGGCGCTCGTGGGGGTGGATCTGAAATCCCAGGTCACCGCCGGGCCGAACAAGAGCCAGACCATCACCACCGTCCCCACCGACGAGGACGGCAAGGCGACCTTCACCTACACAGGCAGCTCCACGACCGGGACCGACACGGTGGAGGTCACGACCGCCGGCACCTCGGGCAAGAAGGCCACCGCGCAGGTGGTGTGGCTGCGCGGCCCGGTGAAGATCACCCTCTCGCCCAAGACCAGCACCGGCACGCTCGCCCTGCCGCACACGCTGACGGCCACGGTCACGGACGGGTTGGGCAATGAGGTGGCCGGGGCGACGGTGCGCTTCACGGTGACCGGCCAGAACCAGGTCAGCAAGGATGTCACGACCGACGCCGATGGTGAGGCGACCTTCACCTACACCAGCACCCGCACCGGCACCGACACGGTGACGGCCTACGTCGACCTCAACCTCGACGGTGACCGCGACTCCCCTGACGAGCCGCAGACGACCGCCACCATCACCTGGGCCGGCAGGGGCGAGCTGACGCTGTCGCCGTCCGAGAACACGCTGGCACTCGGCCAGTCCCAACCGCTGACCGCCACCCTCACCGACGCGACCGGCGCCCCGCTCCCCAACATCACCGTCCGCTTCACCATTACCGGGGCGAACCCGGGCACCTGGACGATCAAGACCAACAACGCGGGCGTGGCGACGATCACCTACACCGGCCAGAACCTCGGCATCGACATCCTCAGCGCCTACGCCGACCTCAACGCCAACGGGAGCCTCAACACCAGCGAGCCGTCCACCCTGGCCACCATCACCTGGGTGCGCCCGGCGACGCTGAGCCTGGCCGCCTCCGACGCGTCCCCGGAGAGCGGCCAGGCGGTCGCGATCACCGCGACCCTGACCGACTCGGCCGGCGCGGTCGCCGGCGTGCCGGTCCGCTTCTCGGTCAGCGGGGTCCACGCCCAGAGCTTCGTGCGGGCCAGCGACATCGCCGGCACGGCCGTCTTCACCTACACCGGCGCCAACGCCGGGACGGACACGGTCTCGGCCTACGCCGACTTCAACGGCAACGGCGTGCAGGACACCGGGGAGCCGGCGGTCAGCCTGACCATCACCTGGCGAACCCCGCGGCCGCCCTTCACTCCGGGGCAGGCGGCCTCGCCCAAGCCCGGCTGCGTCTACTTCCCGCAGACGCAGCACAACCTCTGCGGCGGCTTCCTGAGCTATTGGGAGCGGTTCGGCGGGCTGGCGGTCTACGGCTACCCGCTGACCGAGGAGTTCGTCGAGAACGGCGTGACGACGCAGTACTTCGAGCGGGCCCGCTTCGAGTGGCACCCCGGCTCCTGGCCGGAGCGCTTCGACGTGCTGCTCGGCCTGCTCGGCAACGACGTGACCGCCGACCGCCGCAGCGAGACGCCCTTCCAGCGGGCGCAGGACAAGCCCGGCTGCGTCTACTTCCCGGCGACCGGCCACAACCTCTGCGGCGGCTTCCTCAGCTACTGGCAGGCGTACGGCGGCCTGGCGGTCTACGGCATGCCGATCAGTGAGGAGTTCCGCGAGGTCAACCCGGACACCGGCGTCGAGTACACCGTGCAGTACTTCGAGCGGCAGCGTTTCGAGTGGCACCCGGGCGAGTGGCCCGAGCGGTTCGACGTGATGCTCGGCCGCGTCGGCGCCCAGATCCTCGCCGTGCGCTACCCACAGCGCTAGCCCGCGAGCGCCAAGGCTGGCCGATCAGCCGCCGCCGGGGGAATTCCCCCGGCGGCGTTCTCGTTGCCGGCAGTACTCCGGGGGCGACACCCCCGCGCCCTGTCCGGTAGGGGCGGGCCTTGTGCCCTCCCGTGGAGCGCCGGCCTCGCACGGAGCATCGCCGGCCACCGTTCGGCGTTCCTCGGTAGGGGCGGGGCTTGTCCCCGCCCGCAGGCGGGAGGGCACAAGGCCCGCCCCTACCGGGGGACCGCGTCGCGCGTGCGCGGTCGGGGGGCCGTGTGCCGCACGGCGCCTCCCGCGCAATCCCGGGCGGTGCTCCGTTCGACACGCCCCACCCCTACCAGGGCACCGTGCCGCGGGCCCCGTAGCGCGTCGGCCCCGTGGAGCGCCGGCCTCGCACGGAGCCCGGCCGGCTCCCGTCCGCCCGACCGCCCCGTGCCCCCGGGAAGGCGCAGCCCGAGAACCGGGGTAGGGGAAGGCCTGGTGCCGCACGGAGCCGTGCCGACTCCCGTCCGGCGCCTCTGTGTGCTCCGGCGTGGTCCCCCCTGTCATCCTGAGCGCAGCGAAGGATCTCCCCGATACTGCGGCACTGCGTCGCAGCGATCCTTCGACGCGGACGGAGCCGCCCGCCTGACGGCGGGCTCCGCGCAGGATGATGCCGTCACCGGCATCGGCAGTGGTCTGGCCGGGCGTGTGCGGTCGGGGAGGGCTGTGTGCCGCACGGAGCCGCCCGTGGTGGCGACTGGATCGCGCGGCAGCGCAGGCACCGCCGGGCGAGGCTGGCTGGCCGGGCTGGCCGACGTCGGCCGCAGCCTGCGGCTCGGCTGGTACGAGGGCTGCACCGTGCTGACCGCCGTCACCCTCACGGGGGTGGTCACCGGCTGGGGCGTCGCCCCGGCCAGCACCAACGAGCGGCCCCCCCTGGCCGAGACGATCATCGCCGGGCGCCAGCGACCCGATCCCCGCCTGCCGACCGGGGCGCCCCGGTCGCTCCCTATCTGGCCGACAGCGGCTTCGCCGGCCGGGCCCTACGCGGCGCACCTGGCCGCCACCTACGGGGTCACCCTGGTGGCCCCGCTGGGCGGCTACCGCCAGATCGTGGAGACGGTGCAGGGCCGCCTGCTTGACGCCGTCGGGCTGGCGCGCGAGCGGCTTCCAGGCGCGGCTGGCGGCCAAGGTGGCGCTGCGTAACCGCTGCTGCTGGCTGAACCAGCACCGGGGGCGACCCCTCCTGGCCGTGGCGGACCTGGTCGACTGGTAACGCACACCAAGCGTTTCAGCCCCGGGCTGACCAGCGAAGCCGGCTGCAGCCGGCTGAGGGCATGCGGTGCCGTGGTGGTGGTCGGCGGGCGACGACGTGCCACGGGGCTGGGAGCCGCCGAGGACGGCGGCGCTCCACGGGGCCGGCGCCCGCCGGCCGGCCGCGGTCGCGCCATGCGCAGCCCCGCCACGTCTCGCGCGCATGATTCGGAATTCGACCGGTGTGGCGGGGGCGCCCGCTGGCGCGCCGATTGGTGTACCATTAACTGTGTCACGACGGTGACGCCCGCACCCGCGCGCGGCGCGATCGGCTGCGCGGGAGATTGACCGCGCGGCACGGGCCTCACCGAACGGCAGGGGGGCGAATCGTGCAGGCTCGCGTATCATGCCAGTCGCCCGATCGGCCGCGGCGGATGGCGCGGCGCGCGCGAGGGCCTGGCGTGGCATCGGTCGCGACAGAGGAGCGTTGCGGGGAAGATGGGTGGTAGCGCCATATGAGTGTCATGAGCCGTTTTCATGGCCCGAATGCCGGCTACGTCCTGGAGTTATACGACCGCTACCTGAGGGATCCAGAGTCGGTCGATCCAGAGACCCGCGCCATCTTCGCGCGCTGGACGCCAGAGCCGGACGGCACGGGCGTTGCGGTGGCGCCGGGGGCAGCCGCTGTTGACGTCGTCAAGGTCGTCGCCGCGGCCAACCTCGCGCAGAGTATCCGCCGGCACGGCCACCGCGCGGCCCGCCTCGACCCCCTGGGCAGCGAGCCGCCCGGTGATGCATCGCTCGACCCGGCGTTCCACGGCTTGACCGAGGCCGACCTCGAGGCCCTGCCCGCCGCCGTCGTCAGCGGCCCGGCCGCGCGGGGCGCACGCAACGCCGCCGAAGCCATCGCCAACCTCCGCCGTATCTACTGCGGGACGATCGGCTACGACATCGATCACGTGCAGGTCTCCGAGGAGCGCGAGTGGCTCCAGGAGGCGATCGAGTCGGGCCGCTACGCCACGCCCCTCACCGCCGAGCAGAAGCGCGCCCTGCTGGAGCGCCTCACCCAGGTCGAAGCGTTTGAGCAGTTCCTCCACCGCGCC